>NC_006270.3:1657500-2387500 GCF_000011645.1 Bacillus licheniformis DSM 13 = ATCC 14580 | reverse complement strand
TAATCGGATTGATTTCACCCTTGAAGGCGTGCATCTGTCAAAAGGGAAGCAGCATCTTGACGGCAAAACAGCATTGACATATGCCCGGATGAGAAAAGACGATCCCCGCGGTGATTTTGGGCGTCAAGAGCGTCAGCGTGAGATTATCAACGAAATTATTCATGAAGGTGCACAATTAAAATCATTAACAAACTATCAGGAGATTTTGGCAGCATTAGAAAAAAACATCAAAACAAACTTAACACTGGACAA
Source organism: Bacillus licheniformis DSM 13 = ATCC 14580 (assembly GCF_000011645.1). GTDB lineage: Bacteria > Bacillota > Bacilli > Bacillales > Bacillaceae > Bacillus > Bacillus licheniformis. The sequence continues at coordinate 2,387,248 of NC_006270.3, read as the reverse complement.
GATGATCGATATTCAAAGTTCTTATAAAGAAGCTGCTAAAGATATTAAGCAGGTAGAAATTGAAGGTGAAGACAAAAAAGTTGACAGCTTATGGTATCACCTAGTGACTGACGAAAAGAGAATGGAGATTTCCAAAAAGCTTCGCCAACAATTGGACTTAAAGTCATAAACGGATTGAAATCAGTTCATTTCAGCGGATCCGCAACGCTCCGGTCAGGAGAACGAAAGCCTTGTAAGGGCACAGCTTAGTGAAAATGTGGGCTCCTATAACCTTGGCACCTGTTCATTTAGAACGGGTGCTTTTGTGCTTGTTAAGTTAAAATTAAGCTTAACTTTCGCAAAACCCCCTTTCCATTTTCATATGTTCGTAATATAGTTGTAATAGTTGTAATGTAACCTTTTAAGATTGACAAACGACAATAAATTGAACGGAGGGGTTTCAGGTGGAAGAAACCTTTCAGAAAATATATGATCAGTATCATCAGGATTTATTTCAGTTTTTATTTTATATGGTAAAAGACAAAAATCAGGCGGAAGACTTAGTTCAGGAAGTATACATCCGCGTCCTGCATTCTTACGAAACATTTGAAGGCAGGAGCAGCGAAAAAACCTGGCTTCTTTCGATTGCGCGGCACGTTGCGATCGACTGGTTCAGAAAGCAGCAGACGATCCGCCAGCGGATTTTGGGGACGTTTGACTGGGAGAAACAAGATGTAAAAGACCGCAAGCCTCTGCCTGAGGACATCGTGATGCAAAATGAAAACCTAAAGGAAATTTTCGAGGCCCTAGACAAGTGTACGCTTGACCAAAGATCAGTTATCGTCTTGCGTTTTATTCAAGGATATTCGATCAGTGAAACAGCAAAAGCCTTGAATTTTTCCGAAAGCAAGGTAAAAACCACTCAGCACCGCGGTCTGAAAGTGCTTCGTAAACAGATGGAGCTTTTGAAGGAGGATCCAAAGAATGAAGAAGTCAGAATGGAACGAAGAACGGCTGAAGGCGTTACTAAGCCAACTTCCAACGGTTAAGGATAATCGTTCGGCAAATCAGATCTATCAAAAGCTGATTCTCGCACCAAAGCGTAAATCACCGAAAAAACGGGTCGGCGCATTTGCTGCTACAGTTTTGGTTCTCTTTCTTCTGATGCTGATCACTCCCCAGTTAATCGAACAGATCAGATCTCAAAACAGCGCCGACGCCAACATTTCTTCTGACGGAAAATTGGTGCAGACGGAGGCTGATGCTGCCAAGTCTGAACCTGCAAATACGTTTGTCGTCTCACAGAATCAAAAAGACGACTATATCACCTTCGCTTTCCTTGACGAGTCCAAGTCTGTCGTTGTCCCGGTAAGCCTCGAGAAAAGCACTGGCATGACAAATCTTGAAGATGCGCTTCACGCTTACAGCCGGCTTGGAGTGGACCAGTTTACATCATTTGACACAGCTTACCTTGATAAGGTGAAGTTCAAAGAGCAGAAAAACAATAAAAAACTGAAGATTCAAGTTGATGAGAAAATACCGGAGCTATCAGTCGAAGATTTCGAACGGCTGAAAAATGTGATCAACGAAACCTTTAAATGGGGATCGTATGATTCTGTTCTGTTTATTTCCAATGATAAATCGGGTGTTGAATTTGAAACATTCGGAATGCTCGCCGATATGGCGATTATGCACCAGACGCAAAAATGCTACTATTTATATGAAAGCTCAGACGGGCGCCGGTTCCTTGCACCTTCAAGCGAATCTTACGAATCGGTGCAGGAAGCGATTAAGATGATGAAAAACGAAGAAAGCGGCACTCATTTAAAACCCATTTTATCCGATGATACGCCGATTGAAGATATTCAAAAGAATGGAAAAGAACTGATCATTCAATTTTCTTCCTCCGCGAATATTGAAAATAAACCCGAAGATGTCTTGATGGTGGAAGGCCTTCTATTGACCGCGAAAGATTTCGGCTTCACAAAAGTGAAATTTAAAAACGCATCCATAACCAAGGTCGGCGCCTATGACCTGTCGAAATCTGTACAGGTTCCGTACGCACCGAATCCGATGACGATAGAAAACTAAAAGACTCCCTGTGCGGAGTCTTTTTTTAATGTATAAATTGTATTGATTTGGAAGTATACTAAGCTGTCTCCGAATAGGGGGCAATTTTACCGAAGATGCATGTAATAGGAGGATATGGAAAACCTTGAAGAAACTCAGACATCAAAACTTCCTGTTCGCGATCGCATGGCTTTCGGGATTGGCGCTTTTCGTCAATGCCCCGGGGTCGGAAGCCTCAGAGTGGATTGAACCGATTAAAGGAGAGATCACAGATCAATTCGGTACGAGAGGCGGAAAGCATAAGGGGCTTGACATCGCTGCTCCCGAAGGGGAAGCAGTAGCGGCAGCCGCAGACGGAACGATAAGCAAATCGTATCAATCCGACTCCTACGGCCAAGTGATATTTATTAAACATGACAACGGATATGAAACCGTTTATGCCCACTTAAGCAAACGCCTGAAAAAGGAAAAGGAGCGGGTGAAAAAAGGCGAGCAAATCGGAATCATCGGCATTACGGGAATATCGACCGGAACCCACCTGCATTTTGAAATGCATCACGGTTCATGGACTGAAGATAAAAGATATGCAATCAATCCGCTGACGGTGCTTCGTGAGGAGGCGTTCCGGCAAAATTCTATCCACGTTCATCAAAACGCCGGGACAATGAGCGGTGCGGTGACCGTTCAAAAAGGGGACACGCTCTGGAGAATCAGCAAGGATAGCGGTATATCCATCGAGGAGATCATGAGAATAAACGGGTTGAAACATTCAAATCTCAAGGCCGGCCAAACACTCCGCCTTCATGACGATGAATCGAAGACCGGTACATATGTAGTGCGGAAAGGGGATACGCTTCATCATATCGCCGAAAAAATGGGCGTAACTGTACAGCGCCTCAAAGAATGGAACGATTTGAAAGGAGAGCGGATTTATCCCCGCCAGATGCTTGAGATCAGGGAGAATTCCTAAAAAAAAACGGAACCTGAAAGGAATTCTTTTCAGGTTCCGCAGCTTCTGTTTAAGGAAGGTCGATGGCTTTAACAGACACGATATCCGGGATGTTTTTCAGCTCAGCTAAAATATCGTCCTCAAGGTGGCGGTCAAAGGAAAGCATCATGATCGCTTCTCCGCCTTTTTCTTTTCGGCCTACCTGCATAGTGGCGATATTGATGTCATGGTCTCCTAAAATTCGTCCGACATGGCCGATAGCCCCTGGTTTATCCTGGTGGTGAATGTAGACAAGGTGTCCAGCCGGATAAAAATCAATATCAAAGCCGTTTAAGGCAACGATGCGTCCGCCGAAGTGCGGAATGTACGTCGCTCTTAAAGAGAATGTTGTTACATCTCCCGTGACAGTCACAGAGATGCAGTTTTCATAGCCTGACTCATTGGAAGAAATTTTTTCGCTGAAGCTGATGCCGCGCTCTTTCGCAACGGTGCCGGCATTCACTTCGTTAACGGTAGCCGCGACCCTCGGCTTCAGAAATCCGGCCAAAAGGCTTTTCGTAATAAATGACGTTTCAAGTTTGGCGATGGAGCCTTCATATTGGATGGCTACATCTTGAACAGGCTCATTCATGCACTGAGACACAAGGTTTCCGATCGTATTGGCAAACTGATGATAAGGCTGGATTTTTTCGAATGAATCCTTTGTCATGGCCGGAAGGTTGATCGCGGACATCACAGGGTTTCCTTGCGCATACTGAAGGACTTCTTCGGACACTTGTGCAGCGACATTCAGCTGGGCTTCTTTTGTTGAGGCGCCCAAGTGAGGAGTCGCGACTACAAGCGGATGATCGATCAGTTTTGAATCGACCGGAGGCTCGACTTCGAATACATCCAAGGCAGCGCCAGCGACATGTCCGCTTTCCAGAGCTTCCAAAAGCGCTGCTTCATCGATGATGCCGCCTCTTGCACAGTTAACGAGACGAACGCCTTTTTTCGTTTTTGCGATGGTTTCTTTGTTCAAAAGTCCCTTCGTTTCTTTCGTGAGCGGGGTATGAACCGTAATGATGTCGGCGCATGCCAGAACTTCTTCAAAGCTGTTCGCGTTAACGCCGAGCTTGCTTGCCCTTTCTTGGGTCAGGAACGGGTCAAATACATGAACGGTCATACCGAATGCTTTTGCGCGGCTCGCGATTTCGCTTCCGATGCGGCCCATTCCGATGATGCCGAGCGTTTTTCCGTAAAGCTCTGAACCGACGTAAGCCGAACGATTCCACTCCCTTGATTTCACGGAGATGTTTGCCTGCGGAATATGTCTCATTAACGCTGAAAACATTGCAAAGGTATGTTCAGCGGTTGAAATTGTATTCCCGTTTGGCGCGTTTACGACGATAACACCGTGTTTTGTCGCCTCGTCAATATCGATATTGTCGACGCCGACACCTGCTCTGGCGACGATTTTCAGCGAAGTCATCTTTTTAAACAGCTCTTCGGTTACCTTCGTGGCGCTCCGCACCAAGAGCGCGTCAAACGTATGAAGCTCGTCTTCCGCTTCCGCAACATTCTTTTCTACAATTTCAATAAAATCTGCTTCCATTAATGGTTTGAGGCCGTCGCTGGACATTTTATCTGAGACCAATACTCGAAACATGTAAGATTTCCTCCTAAATAAGCGTCATAAATATCTGATAATTTACCATATTCCATAAAGAGTGTCAATGAGTTTCACGCGGAAAGACGAAAATTAAAAATGAAATAACTGTGAATGTGCGGTTTTTAGTATGCGGAAAAAGTGAGTTTACCGAAATATCGTGCAGGATGTCCCAAAACAGCGCAATAAGCTTTGCACCTGTACATTTTTTCACAATTAATTTATAATAATATCAGTATTAAAAATAAATAAGATCAATCTTCGGGGCAGGGTGAAATTCCCTACCGGCGGTGATGAGCAAGCGCTCTAAGCCCGCGAGCCTTTTTATGGGCAGGATTCGGTGCGATTCCGAAGCCGACAGTATAGTCTGGATGGGAGAAGATGGAGGTTCCGCGCGTTTTGAAATGAACATTTTCAAACGTTTATTTGACCTGTCTGTAAAACAGCCCCGCTTTTTCAATAAAGCGGGTTTTTTGTTTAGGACAGGGGAAAGAACCATTCCTCTTTTCGTGAGATGTGATCGAAAAGGAGAGAGTGACAAAATGAAACACAACAAGGTGAGACGTCTCGTCTCTATCAGCATGCTGAGCAGCATCGCATTTATTTTAATGATGCTGAGCTTTCCGATCCTGGGGGCATTCCCGTATTTAAAAATCGATTTCAGTGATATCCCGGCATTGCTCGCTGTTATTTTGTACGGTCCGGGAGCCGGGATTGCCGTTGAAGCGATCAAAAACGTGCTGAATTACTTTATTGCAGGAAGCGCCTCGGGCGTTCCGATTGATCAGGCGGCTAACTTCATTGCCGGAACATTGTTTATCCTGCCGGCAGCTGTACTGCTGAAAAAATCAAGTTCTGCCAAAGGGTTTGTCACAGCTCTTTTCGCAGGGACGCTTGTGATGGCCGTTTCGATGAGCATTTTAAATTATCTGCTGTTTCTGCCTGCCTACACTTGGTTTTTAAATGCTCCAGCGCTGACTGGAGAGGCGCTCAAGACAACAGTTCTGGCCGGAATCCTGCCTTTTAATTTCATTAAAGGCATCGCTGTGGCCCTCGTGTCCACGCCGATTTTCCTTTCGCTGAAACCGCGGCTGAAGGAAAACGTCCGCATGGCCAAATAAATAAACATGACAATATCGGGTGCATGTTCCCGGATATTGTCAGCTGCAGAAGAAGCCGGATGTCTTTAGCCGGCTTCTTTTTGCTTGTTGGTAAAGCCGTGCTTATCTCATAAAAAAACATCCGGCACTTTGTGCACCGGATGTTTTTTGGCTTTATTCGTGTTTAAGCGGGTCGCCTTCGAACGGCTCATCCGCAACTTTGATCGAATCTGTAGGACAGCCTTCAAACGCGTCCATCATGTCTTCTTCTAAGACGTCAGGGACTTCGACGACACCCTGATTGTCGTCAAGGGTGACAAATGCGATTCCCTCATCGTCGTAATCATAAATATCAGGAGCCGCAGCACCACAAGCTCCGCATGCGATGCACGTATCTTTGTCTACAATTGTATATTTTGGCATGAATAAAAAACCTCCCAGATTGTTCTTCGTTGGAACAAATGGTTTAACCCTCTATCTATCCGATATGAAACCTATTCCCATTCCTTATTGTAATGGTGTTAATCTTACATTTCAACTCAAAAATATTGAGAATGCTTATCACACAAGGGTTCTACTGCTAACATACCCCTTTTATATGAGTTTAAACGTCGATTTCTCCGCAAAATCTGTTAAAATAAAAGGAAGAAATGATCGAATGTTGCCGGAAGATTGCAGGTGATGATATGCCGGTTCATTTTTTTGACGCGATTGTGCTTGACATTCTGTCATCCATGAAGGGTGAGCGTTCTCCAAGCGCGGTCTATCATTTATTAAAAGGAAAAAGGTCGTCACAGACGATACAGGACGCCGGTTTATTTGCCGTTTCAAAATACTTCGGCTTTTGTTCGGCTCTGTCGAGAGAGCAGGTGGCAGCCAGCGTTCAACGATTGAAGCAGGAGTCTTTGGTCAGAGAAAAAGCGGAAAGCGGCGCTTACACCGTCACCGAAAAAGGAGAAGCGGAACTTGCCGGCTTTTTTGCCCTTTATCCGTGGCCCCGCCATTTTCACGGCGGCTATTATCAGGCGGCAGCCAAAGTGATGTGGGCAAGGATGTCGCTTTTGATCCAAGTGCTCTCCAACAAGCTTTACCGCGAACGCGTGTATTTGCCGATCGTAAAAGATTATCAGATTCAGAACTGGGTTAAACAGTATTTAAGAAACCGGAATGCTGCTGAAACAGCGGCCCAGTTTCACCAAGAGCTGAAAGAGAAGCTGTCTGTTTTAAATCATGATGAACAGGCCGCTATTTTTGTTCACTCCCTGACATCCAGAACAAAAGCGGGCTATACATTCAGACAGCTTTCCGAAAAAATGAACCTTGATGAGTGGTACATATATGCACTGTTTTGGGATGTTCTGCACCATTTTATTCAATCCGCCCAAAATGGTGAAAGTCCGCTTTTTCAAACGCTCATTCATGACATTCCTTTGAATGATGGTCTGACACAATCGACGAGAAAAACGCTCTTTCTTATAAAAGAAGGGTATACAATAGACCGGATCGCAAAAATTAGAAAGCTGAAATTGGCGACGATCGAGGATCACATTGTGGAAATCGCCATTCATGATCCGTCTTTTTCCATCGATCAGTACGTGTCGAAAGAGGAACAGAAAATTATTGCCGATTATGCGATAGCGAACCAAACCAATAAAATCAGACAAATTAAAGAGGGACTCGGCGGCCGATACAGTTATTTTAAAATCCGCCTGGCCCTGTCGAAAACGGTGATCAGGAATGGATAAACTTCATCAGGCGCTCCGCAGGTATTTTGGTTATCATGCTTTTAAAAAAGGCCAGGAAACGATCATCAAAAGCGTGCTGGAGGGACGGGACACGGTGGCGATGCTTCCGACAGGAGGCGGGAAATCGCTGTGCTATCAGCTCCCAGGGCTTTTGTTAGACGGCACCGTCCTGATCGTCTCGCCGCTTTTGTCTTTAATGGAAGACCAGGTGCAGCAATTGAAGATGCGCGGAGAGAAGAGAGCTGCCGCCTTGAACAGCGCTTTGACACACCAAGAAAAAAATGACGTATTAAACCGGCTTCACCGCCTCAAATATCTGTACATTTCACCAGAAGCGCTTCAGTCCGGCCAAATGCTGAAAAAGCTTCAATTGCTCAATGTCAGCCTTTTTGTCGTTGATGAAGCCCACTGCATCTCACAATGGGGGCATGATTTCAGGCCTGATTATTCGAAGCTTGGAGACATCAAGGCGCTCCTCGGTCATCCCGTCACTCTGGCGCTTACAGCAACGGCAACCGAAGCGACATTAAAGGACATTTCGGAAATCCTGGGGCTTAAAGCCGCCAATTATTTGATTCATTCGGTCGACCGTCCGAACATTGCGCTTCATATTGAAAAGCTGAGGGATACTGCTGAGAAGACGGAGCGGCTGACAGGGCTGGTTCAAAAGCTGCAAGGTCCTGGCCTTGTTTATTGCCCGACGAGAAAATGGGCTGAAGAACTGGCTGACAAGCTCCGTAAAGAAGCAAACTTGAGAACGGGATTTTATCATGGCGGGATGGAGGCAAGCGACAGGATGCTGATCCAGCAGCAGTTTATCCGCAATCAGCTTGATGTGGTCTGCTGTACAAACGCCTTCGGTATGGGAGTGGACAAGCCGGATATCAGATATGTGATCCACTTTAGCCTCCCGCAGACGATTGAGGCGTATCTGCAGGAAATCGGACGTGCCGGCAGGGATGGAAAGCGGAGCGTCAGCATTTTGCTGAAGGCTCCGGGAGACGAGGAAATCCAGGAGCAGCTGATTCAAATGGAAGCCCTCTCCCAAAGCGATATCGGCTTTTTATACGAAAAGCTTGCAGGAGTGAAAGATGAACGCTGCCGGCGGGAAGCTCTGCAGCTGGCCGGTTTATCGGAAACGCAAGCCCGCCATTTTCTCCATCTTTATGAGAAGGTGCATCATCTGGGCGGCGATGGCCGGGCGGTCATTCAGAGGGAGATGGACAGCCGCAGGCAGCTCAAATTGAAAAAAGCGGCGGGATTCGCCGCCGTCACCGAAACAGAAGGGTGTTTCAGGGAAAGCTTGCTCGCTTATTTTAATGAACAAAAAAAGCCGCCGAAAACGGATGAAACAGCGTGCTGCACATCCTGCGGTTTAAGTCTTGAAGCATACGAAGTCAAAGGAGACCGTCCGTCTATGAACAAATTGACAGCGTGGGAAGAAGAATTGGATACCATATTTGCCGCCAGCTGTGATCGTGTATGCTGAAAAAACAGTCGGAAATCATACGTCGCCTGTCAGACGGGGAAATGCTGAAACAGCTCTATTTTTCCCAGACGCTGATGCTTTTTACCGCATTATTGATGGGCATCTTTTTATTTGATGATGCAGACGCTTTTCTATCGCTTTGGAATCCATCGGACTTGAGCATCCTGAAGTACGGGGCGCCGCTCGCGGCTCTCGTGATCATCGCCGACCTGATGGTGATGAAATGGGCTCCCAAGCATATGTATGACGATGAAGGGATAAATGAAAAGCTCTTTCGTGAACGCTCGTATCCGCATATCGTGATTCTTACCCTTTTCATTGCATTTGCAGAGGAAATATTGTTCAGGGGCGTTATCCAGACGCATTTCGGTCTCTGGGCGGCGAGCATTATTTTCGCGATATTGCATTTTCGTTATTTAAAAAAATGGCTGCTGTTTGTAATGGTGGTGTCCATCAGCTTTTTGCTCGGATTGAGCTTTGAACGGACAGGGAATTTATTTGTTCCTGTCACGGCACATTTTTTGATCGATGTTGTATTTGCGTGCCAGATTCGTTTTCAACACGTAAGGAGGAGTTCACATGACGGAGATGTCAAGAATAGAGAGGAAGAAGAGGGAACAGGAGAAGGCCAGCGCTGAAATGAACCGGGAGGCGGCCGCGGCTGTTGAACTGGAGACACTTGATGAGGAGATTCCTTCCAGACGGACTTATCATAAAAAAAAGAAGTCCAGCAAAAAAAAGAATAAAGACAGAAATCCACTATTCACGTCTCTTGCAGTCATGTTTGTTTTCATTCCGATCATCGTCTTCGTGGTGTTCATGTACATGCTGAATCAAGGAGGCGATACCGACCCTGATCAATATGATAATGTGTTTTATGAAAACAAAGGTGAAACGGGAATGACGAATGAAAATCAAAACGGTGAACAAGAAGCGGATCAAAAGGCGGCTTCGCAGCATACAGCCGCCGCCCTTCAAGAAGAAAAGCTGAAAGAGAGCAAACAGCCGGAAAATAAAGAGGATGAACCGTCCAAAAAAGACGAGCAAAAGCAAAAAGAGCGGCCTAAAGAGGCAAAAAAAGCAGATGAGCAGCCTGTCGCTGCAAAGAAGCCCGCCGCATCGAAGCAGCCTGCGGAACAAGAGAAGAAAACGGCAAACGCGCCTCAAACGCCGCCAGTTCAGCAAGCACCGCAGCCCAAAAAGGTGCTGAAGCACACGGTTGGCGAAAAAGAGACGCTTTTCCGGATTTCGATGAAATATTATAAGAACCGGTCAGGAGAGGAAAAAATCCGCAACTACAATCAATTATCAGGCAACAATGTCTACGCCGGCCAGGTCCTGGATATCCCGATTTATTAACAGTGGCATGATTTTGCCCGCGAATACATATACATTGTACTAACAAATAGGACAAGGTGTGAGGACTGTGGGAAGCGAGCTTGAAGAGCTGGACCGTTTTACGGACGAACCGACGAAACAAATGCTCCGCGCCTTAATTAAAAGGAAGAAAAAGTACGAAAACTATGCCAGACAGACATTCAGGTGGCAGGCGGTGGCGGCGATATGCGCGGTTTCGTTTTGTGTGTTTGCAGCGTCAAAGGGGATTGGGCAAAACGGCTTCCTTTCCGGCTTGCTGAATGACTCCGTCTATCTGCTGTGGATCTTGTCGGCCGCTTTTGCATACAGCACCGCTTACTATTTTAAAAAGAAGGAAGAAAAAGCAGAAGGGGAATATCATAAGCTGAGATGCGAGATTATTCAGAAAAGCACGGATCTATGGCCCCAGCCTGAAGAGTGGAAATCAAGGGAAACGGTTTTTAAGATCATGAAACAGCAGTATGACATTAATCTTTATTTCGAAAGCAAATAAAAGACGTTTTCTTGTTAAAAGAAACGTCTTTTTGCATCAAGCCGTCTTATCATAAACAAAACAGATTGGAGAATGCACATGATCTATTGGCTCAGTCTGGCTTCGGCCGCTTTCATCGGCCTTGCTGCTTTAGTGTGGAAAATGTCAGCCATCGCGCGCGAAAACCGGGTGTTGAAGGCTGAATTTTCACTCGGGCGCCTGAAAAAGGAATTGAATGTCTTTTTTATTTCAGATATTCATAGGCGGACAGTCAGCGAAGACATTATTTGTGAAGTGAAAGAACGCGGGGTTCAGCTCGTCATCATCGGCGGCGACTTAGCAGAGGGCGGCGTCCCTTATACGAGAATTGAAGAAAATATCAAAAGGCTTTCAAGTTTGGGAAAAACGTATTTTGTATGGGGAAATAACGATTATGAAGTTGATCAGGAAAGGCTGCTGGAAATATTCAAGACATACGGTGTAACGCCTTTGCGCAATGCTTCGGTATTGCATGACCATCAAGGACAAACTGTCAATATTTGCGGAGTGGATGACATCAGACTCGAATTGGATGATTACCCGGCAGCTCTCGGCGGCGTGCAGCCGGGTTTTCCGACTGTCCTTGTGTCACATAATCCGGAGATTCATCATCAAATACAGGAGGCGGACGGTATTGACCTGATATTGAGCGGTCATACCCACGGAGGACAGATTCGCTTCGGCAGATTCGGGCTCTGTGAAATCGGAGGAACCGGCACTGTTTTCAAGGCTCCGTACTTGATCAGCAACGGCTATGGAACGTCGAAGCTTCCTCTGCGGCTCGGAGCGAGGCCGGAAACCCATCTGATCAATCTGGTTCCGGGCCCCCGTATGGAAGGAAACTGATGCTTTTTCACTGAAAAAAAACGAAAAGGCGGCATTGTGCTTGTCTTCCTCTCAAACACAGTGTAAACTGGTATCAAAATTAAGAACCTATGACTCATCATCTCCATATAATAAGATATATGATGTGTGCAAGAAGAGGCAGGAGGGAACGTTATGCGGCTTGAGCGTCTAAATTATAATAAGATCAAAATCTTTCTGACACTTGACGATCTGACAGACCGGGGGCTGACGAAAGAAGACCTTTGGAAAGACTCATTTAAAGTTCAGCAGCTGTTTAAGGACATGATGAACGAAGCGAATACAGAGCTCGGGTTCGAAGCGAATGGCCCAATCGCTGTTGAAGTGTATTCTCTTCAAGCACAAGGAATGGTCATCATTGTCACAAAAAATCAGGAAACAGATGAAGACGATAATGAGTATGATGAGGACTATATTGAAATGCAAGTCAAACTTGGCGAAAGTGTTGACATTATATATGAATTTCAAACGTTTGAGCATCTGATTGAACTTTCCAAAAATCTGGACCGCATCGGTATTCAAGGCGGGACAGTCTACCACTATGAGGGCAGGTATTTCTTAAGTCTCGACGATTTTGACTCCCTTGAGGTTGACGGCGTGATTTCGATTTTAGCCGAATATGGGAATCCGACGACTTTAACGATTTACAGGCTTCAGGAATACGGAAAGAAAATCATGGAGAACAATGCCGTTCAGACCATTCAGACATACTTTAAATAGCCCGCATTCAAAAAAGATATTCTGCTGTGTTAAACAGCAGTTTTTTTCTGCCGAAAATAAGAATATAACAAAAATGATTTTTCTTGAATATTTTCACGAAAAATGGTTGATTGTTCTTTGCATGATTAGTGCAAGGGTGTATACTATTCTCTGAAAGGACAACATGCCAGAAAGACTTTAGGAGGTTAACTTATAATGGTAGCCGATCAAAACACCGGTCATACTGAAGAAAACACACATGACGTTTTGAAATCAACGCAAACGGTGATACATAAGGCGCTTGAAAAATTGGGATATCCTGAAGAGGTGTATGAATTACTAAAAGAACCGATTCGTTTTTTAACGGTGAAAATTCCGGTTCGCATGGACGATGGATCTGTTAAGATTTTCACGGGCTACCGAGCCCAGCACAATGATGCAGTAGGGCCGACAAAAGGCGGCATCCGTTTTCATCCGGGAGTTACAGAAAAAGAAGTTAAAGCGCTTTCTATTTGGATGAGTCTGAAATGCGGCATCATCGACCTTCCATATGGAGGCGGAAAGGGCGGGATCATCTGTGATCCGCGGGATATGTCCTTTCCTGAACTGGAACGTTTAAGCAGAGGGTACGTTCGGGCGATCAGCCAAATTGTCGGACCGACAAAAGACGTACCGGCTCCCGATGTATTTACCAATTCTCAAATCATGGCATGGATGATGGACGAATATTCAAGAATCGACGAATTCAACTCGCCGGGCTTCATTACCGGCAAACCGCTCGTTTTAGGTGGTTCTCACGGCAGAGAATCTGCGACAGCAAAAGGGGTTACAATCTGCATTAAAGAGGCGGCGAAAAAGAAAAACATCGACATTGAGGGAGCTTCTGTCGTCGTGCAGGGGTTCGGAAATGCGGGAAGCTACCTTGCGAAATTCATGTATGACGCAGGTGCAAAGGTTGTCGGCATTTCTGATGCATACGGCGGCCTGTACGATCCTGAAGGGCTTGACATCGATTACCTGCTTGACCGCCGAGACAGCTTCGGAACGGTCACAAAGCTGTTTAATGACACCATTACAAACAAAGAACTGCTGGAGCTGGAGTGCGACATTCTTGTGCCGGCTGCCATAGAAAATCAAATTACCGCGGAAAACGCCCATAACATCAAGGCGAAAATCGTTGTCGAAGCTGCCAACGGCCCGACGACGCTCGAAGCGACGAAAATTCTTTCCGACCGCGACATTCTTCTTGTACCGGACGTGCTGGCAAGCGCCGGCGGTGTAACGGTATCCTATTTTGAGTGGGTGCAAAACAACCAGGGATTCTACTGGACTGAAGAAGAAGTTGAAGAACGTTTGGAAAAAATGATGGTCAAATCGTTCAACAACATTTATGAAATGGCGCACAACCGCAGAATTGACATGAGGCTTGCAGCCTATATGGTGGGCGTCCGCAAGATGGCGGAAGCATCCCGCTTCAGAGGCTGGATATAGGCTCAAACATTTGCAACAACCCAAAAAATCTCCTATCATAAAATAGGAGATTTTTTGATTTGCCGGATATGACAGGAGATGAACGGAACATGAAAGAAGAAAAAGTGATCATTATCGGCGGCGGCCCCTGCGGGCTTTCAGCAGCTATTCACATGCAAGAGATCGGAATAGATGCACTCGTCATTGAGAAAGGAAACATCGTCAACAGCATTTATCAATATCCTACTCACCAAACCTTTTTCAGCTCAAGCGAAAAACTGGAGATTGGCGATGTGGCTTTTATTACTGAAAATCACAAGCCGGTCAGAAATCAGGCGCTTTCTTATTACAGGGAAGTCGCCAAACGAAAAAATCTACGGATCAACGCGTTTGAGAAAGTTCAATCCGTAACAAAAACAGAGAATAACCAATTTATCGTGGAAACATCAAAGGACACGTATTTGTCTTCTTTTTGCATTGTCGCAACGGGATATTATGACAATCCGAACTATATGAATGTACCGGGAGAAGACCTTCCAAAAGTATTTCATTATTTTAAAGAGGCTCATCCGTACTTTGATAAAGATGTTGCAGTTATCGGGGGCAAAAACTCAAGCGTCGACGCGGCAATGGAGCTCGTTAAGGCGGGCGCAAGAGTGACCGTATTGTACAGAGGGAACGAATATTCCTCCAGCATCAAACCGTGGATCCTTCCGGAATTCCTTTCGCTTGTCAAGCACGGAAAAATCAGAATGGAATTCCGGGCGGTCGTCAAAGAAATTACGGAAGACGAGCTGATTTTTTCTGTCGACGGAAAAGAAACCAGGATCAAAAATGATTTTGTATTTGCCATGACCGGCTATCATCCAGATCATAGCTTTCTTCAAAAAATGGGAGTCAAAATCGACGCAGAGTCGGGCCGTCCTTTCTTTAATGAAGAAACGATGGAGACGAACGAAGAAGGCATCTTTATCGCCGGCGTTATTGCGGCCGGGAACAACGCAAATGAAATCTTTATTGAAAACGGCCGTTTTCACGGCGGCTTAATCGCAGCTGAAATTGCTAAACGGATATAAAAACCGGATGTTTTATGATTTGTATCAGGCAAAAGAGAGCATATTCTATATATAGATGTGCTCTCTTTTTTATCGGCACACAGATCAACGCGAAAAGGGGCATCTTGACATGAATAAAAAAGTAGCTCTCATTACAACGGGAGGAACGATCGCCAGCCGGAAAACCGAAAGCGGCCGGCTTGCGGCAGGGGCGATCAGCGGCCCTGAATTAGCCGAAATGTGCAGCCTGCCGGAAGATGTACAGATCGATGTCTACCCGGCGTTTCAGCTTCCAAGTATGCATATAACATTTCAGCATTTATTAGAGCTCAAGCAAACCATCGAACGCGTGTTTCAGGACGGCGGCTATGACGGCGCGGTTGTAACGCATGGTACGGACACGCTTGAAGAAACCGCCTATTTTTTGGATTTAACAATAGAGGATGAGAGGCCGGTCGTTGTCACAGGTTCACAGCGAGCACCGGAACAGCAAGGCACAGATGCATATACAAATATCAGGCATGCCGTATATACAGCTTGCAGTCCGGATATAAAAGGAGCCGGCACGGTTGTTGTTTTTAACGAAAGGATCTTTAACGCGCGCTACGTTAAAAAAGTGCACGCTTCGAATCTGCAGGGTTTTGACGTATTCGGTTTCGGCTACTTAGGGATCATTGATAACGACAAAGTATACGTTTATCAAAAGCCGTTAAAGCGGGATGTTCACCAGCTGCAAAGGCCGCTTCCTGCAGTGGACATCGTCAAATGCTATCTTGATGGAGACGGCAAGTTTATCAGAGCCGCCGTCCGCGAGGGTGTCGAAGGGATCGTCCTTGAGGGAGTCGGAAGGGGGCAGGTGCCGCCGAATATGATGGCTGATATCGAACAAGCTTTAAATCAGGGCGTTTATATCGTCATCACGACGAGCGCAGAGGAAGGCGAAGTTTATACGACCTATGACTATGCAGGCAGCAGCTATGACCTCGCGAAAAAAGGGGTCATTTTAGGCAAGGATTATGACAGCAAAAAAGCGAGAATGAAACTCGCCGTCCTTCTTGCAAGCTATAAAGAAGGCATAAAAGACAAATTCTGCTATTAGGCGGCCTGTTCTTTTTCAATTTCAAAACAATCCGAATCATGGTAGGATAGAATGAGATGAAAAGGAAAGAGGTTTCCTCATGTTCGGAATTATCTCAGCAGGCCTAGCTCCCGGAATCGCACTGTTAATGTATTTTTACTTAAAGGAAAAATATGAATCCGAGCCCATTCATATGGTCATCCGCCTCTTTATACTGGGGGTTTTGCTCGTTTTTCCGACGATGTTCATCCAGTATGTATTGGAAAAAGAACACATTTCTGAGGGCAGTTTTGTCGTTTCGTTTTTAACTTCCGGCTTTTTGGAAGAATTTTTAAAATGGTTTTTGCTGATGGTCAGCACCTTTCAGCATATCGACTTTGATGAACACTATGACGGAATCGTATACGGGACAAGCCTTTCATTGGGGTTTGCGACGCTTGAAAATATATTGTACCTCATCGGAAACGGGGTGGAGTACGCCTTTATGCGCGCTTTGCTTCCGGTTTCCAGCCATGCTTTATTCGGAGTGATCATGGGCTTTTACATCGGCAAAGCCCGTTTTTCGGATAGCAAAACAAAGATGAAATGGCTGCTATGCTCGCTTTTTATTCCGGCTTTGCTTCACGGTCTATACGATTATATTCTGCTCGCCTTAAAAAACTGGATCTATTTTATGCTGCCCTTTATGGCGTTTCTTTGGTGGTTCGGCTTGCGCAAAGCAAAAAAAGCCCGTTCCGTCAAAACCGGCGGGCAGCCTCTTCAGCAATAGCCGCCTTGTAAAAGGGCGGTTTTTTTATTTTTCTTGTCAGGCATATTTGCCTAAAGATGAAACAGAAAGGAAAGCGTGTATAAAATCTGCCTCGCTACAAAAGATATGGTTACAAAAATGCTGGAGGAGGCTTAAAACATGAAGTCGAAAGGTTCTTTTTGTTTGAATGTCATTTTATGTACCATTATGGCAACCAGTCTTTCACTTCCATTCAGTCAAAAAAGCGCTGCCTTTTCTGAACAGGTAATACAGCGGGGGGCGACAGGGGATGATGTGATTGAACTGCAGGCAAGACTTCAATACAATGGCTATTACAATGGCAGAATTGACGGAGTATACGGGTGGGCGACATACTGGGCCGTCCGCAATTTCCAAAATCAGTTCGGCTTAAGGGATACAGACGGCCTGGTCGGGCCGAAAACAAAACGATTATTAATCAATCATACTAAATATTACAGCGACTACGTGCACAGACAGCTTCGAAAAGGAAACCAATTTACACATTACGGCGGGCTGCCGCTGAAGTATCAGACGAAGCCTTCAAAAGAAGTGCAGCAGCAGGCGAGAAAAAAGGCGGAAGCAAGACAGCGGCAGGGCGCACAACAGCAGGGTACCGCCCAAAAACAGCCGCAGCAAAAGCAGCAGGCCGCTCCTGCACAGCCGAAAAAACAAGCACAGCCAAAGGCTGCACCTAAACAAGCCGCGCCTAAAAAACAGGATGCCGTTGCAGCCAATATGCCGGGCGGATTCTCGAACAACGACATTAATCTGTTGGCCCAAGCGGTTTACGGTGAAGCGCGCGGAGAACCGTATGACGGCCAGGTTGCCGTTGCAGCTGTTATATTAAACAGGCTCGATAGCCCTACGTTCCCGAATACGGTGGCGGGCGTTATCTTTGAACCGCTTGCATTTACAGCTGTCGCGGACGGACAGATTTATATGACGCCGGATGAAACGGCGAAAAAAGCCGTTCTTGACGCCATCAACGGCTGGGATCCATCAGAAAATGCCACTTACTATTTTAACCCTGACACGGCCACTAGCTCATGGATTTGGGGCAGACCTCAAATTAAAAGGATCGGTAAACACATTTTCTGTGAATAAAAGCGAGGTGCTATAAATGATCAGAGGAATTTTAATCGCCCTTTTAGGTGTCGCCATCGTCGGAACAAGCTATTGGGGCTATAAAGAACATCAGGAGAAAGACGCCGTTTTGCTTCATGCCGAAAACAACTATCAAAGGGCATTTCACGACTTAACTTATCAGGTGGATCAGCTGCATGATAAAATCGGGAGCACGCTTGCGATGAACAGCAAAAAAACGCTGTCTCCCGCTTTGGCGGAAGTCTGGAAAACGACTTCTGAAGCGCATAACAATGTCAGCCAGCTGCCGCTGACCTTAATGCCGTTTAACAAGACCGAAGAGTTTTTGGCAAAGGTCGGAGATTTCAGCTACAAAGCAGCCGTGCGCGATCTTGACAAAGAGCCGCTCAATAAAAAAGAGTACGCTTCTTTAAATCAGCTATATGAAAATTCAAAGGATATACAAAATGAACTGCGTAATGTCCAGCATTTGATTATTGACAAAAATTTGAGATGGATGGATGTAGAACTTGCGCTCGCGTCCGGCCAAAAACAAAGCGACAATAAGATTATTAATGGCTTTAAAACCGTTGAAAAAAGCGCAAGTGCATTTTCGGATACGGATTTAGGCGCGACAGAGATGACGAACACGAAAAAAGAGCAGCAAGGGTACGACCATTTACAAGGCAAAAGAATAACCGAAAAAGAAGCGCGCAAGATTGCCCAAAAATTCGCCCAGGACAAAAATTACAATATCAAAGTATCGAAAAGCGGCAAGAAAACGAACAGGGATGTATACAGCATCAGTATGCAGGACCCTGATCAAAAAGCGGATATTTATATGGACATTACCGAAAAAGGCGGATATCCGGTTTATCTGATTCAAAACAAAAAAATTAAAGATGAAAAAATCAGCTTAAACGATGCGT
Organism: Bacillus licheniformis DSM 13 = ATCC 14580; assembly: GCF_000011645.1. Taxonomy (GTDB): domain Bacteria; phylum Bacillota; class Bacilli; order Bacillales; family Bacillaceae; genus Bacillus; species Bacillus licheniformis. The sequence continues at coordinate 2,368,433 of NC_006270.3, read as the reverse complement.
CAAACAAAGCCCTTCAATTTTTGAAAAAAAACGGCTATAAAACGGAAGACCTGAAGATGGATGAAAGCTCGCAATACGACGGCGTCGGGGTGTTTTCATTTGTTCCGGTCCAGGACGATGTCTGGCTCTATCCGGACAGCATCCGCATCAAGGTCGCGCTTGACGACGGCGAGATTACCGGGTTTAATGCAAAGGATTTCTTAATCTCCCATAAAAAAAGAGACTTGCCGAAGCCCAAACTAACGCCTGAAAAAGCGAAAGCAAGCCTGAATCCCAACGTAAAAGTTCAGGAGACGCGCCTTGCTTTAGTCACGAACGAGCTTTCGCAAGAAGTGCTCTGCTACGAAATTCTCGGCACGATTGAAAACGATACATTCCGCATGTTCATCAATGCCAATGACGGCACGGAAGAGAAGGTTCAGAAAATGAAAAGCGCAGAACCGATATACAACGACTTGTAAAAACGATAGATCAAAGGGAAAAGGCGATAACATGCCTTTTCCTTTTTAGCATTCGGAATAATTCGCCCTAAACATTTCCATACTGAACATATGGGCGGAACGTCCGCCGGTAAATTGAAAATGCCCGGGGCCATAAATTTTCCGGGCAGCGGAGGAATAATATGAAAACAATCGAACGGTTATTATTTAAGATACTCGTCGTACAGACGGTCATTTTAATCAGCGTGCAGCTTCTTTTTCATTTCTCCAAGGCTGAGCCTTATCTGTCAAAGGTCGTGCAGTATGAAGGCGTGAACAACATGAAAATCGGCGAATGGATCGAGACATTTAAGCCGTAATTCACGCTAAAATCTCCCCTTTTTCGCCTAATACATGATACAATCCTATAAGGAGTACCAGATAGCAAGGAGAGGAATTATGGAAAAGAAATTATGCATTGCAATAGACGGCCCTGCGGCAGCCGGAAAAAGCACCGTGGCGAAAATCGTGGCCAGAAAAAAGTCGTATATTTATATTGATACGGGTGCCATGTACAGGGCGATTACGTATCTAGCGCTGGAAAAGGGCGTTGATTTAAACGACGAAGCGGCGCTGACGGCCTTGTTAAAAGAATCTGCCATCGATCTCACGGTTTCGCCTGAAGGAGAGCAGAAGGTTTATATCGCAGGCGAAGATGTAACAGAGGCGATCCGCACGGATAGCGTGAGCAACCAAGTCTCCATCGTCGCCAAATACGCCGGGATCCGCGAAGAAATGACGAAAAGGCAGCAGCAGCTGGCTGAAAAAGGCGGAGTCGTCATGGACGGCCGCGACATCGGAACCCACGTTCTCCCGAATGCGGAAGTGAAAATATTTCTCTTGGCGTCCGTCGAGGAGCGGGCAAAACGCCGCTTTGAAGAAAACGTCAAAAAAGGGTACAATGTAAATTATGAAACGCTTGCAGAAGAAATCAGGCGCCGTGACAAACTCGATTCAGAGCGCGAGATTTCCCCGTTGAAAAAAGCGGACGATGCGCTTGAAATCGACACGACTTCATTGACGATCGATGAAGTGGCCGAAAAAATTCTGCAGATTGTAGACAAAAAGGCTCAAAAATAAAAAATCCGGGCAAATTACTTATTGTCTGCATGTTTTGACTTGACAAACACAGGCTTTTATTAGAAGTTAGTAATAATAAATCATGTTTTAGAACATTCAAATATCCATTTTTGAATGGTTCTTTAATACATATCGGCTGTCCGGAGCGGATATCATTTCGTCCGGAATAACCGTTTTTACAAAAGCTGTGTAGGTTTGGACCAAGGAGGTTATTGAAATGACAGAGGAAATGAATCAAATTGATGTTCAAGTACCAGAGGTTGGAGATGTGGTGAAAGGTATTGTAACGAAAGTTGAGGACAAGCATGTCGATGTTGACATCCCCAACTGCAAGCAAACCGGAATTATCCCAATCAGTGAATTATCAAGTCTTCATGTTGAAAAAGCATCAGATGTCGTCAATGTTGACGATGAGCTTGAATTAAAAGTGACAAAAGTGGAAGACGATGCATTGATTTTATCAAAACGTGCTGTTGATGCAGACCGCGCTTGGGAAGACCTAGAGAAAAAGTTTGAGTCAAAAGAAGTGTTTGAAGCCGAAGTAAAAGACGTCGTTAAAGGCGGTCTGGTCGTCGATATCGGCGTGCGCGGATTCATTCCCGCATCGCTTGTAGAGGCGCATTTTGTCGAAGATTTTACAGATTATAAAGGAAAGACGCTTACTTTAATCGTCGTTGAACTTGACAGAGATAAAAACCGCGTGATTTTATCACACCGTGCGGTTGTAGAAAAAGAGCAGTCAGAAAGAAAACAAGAATTTCTTCAAACGCTGGAAGCCGGACAGGTGCTTGAAGGAAAAGTACAGCGCCTGACAGACTTCGGTGCTTTCGTTGACATCGGCGGCATTGACGGTCTTGTTCACATCTCCCAGCTCTCGCATTCACACGTTGAAAAACCGTCGGACGTCGTCGAAGAAGGCCAGGATGTCAAAGTCAAAGTGCTGTCCGTCGACCGCGACAATGAACGAATTTCGCTATCGATCAAAGAAACGCTTCCTGGACCTTGGTCCAACATCGGTGAAAAGGTGAAGCCTGGAGACGTATTGGACGGAAAAGTTCAGCGCTTGGTGAGCTTCGGTGCATTTGTCGAAGTGCTTCCTGGAGTTGAAGGCCTCGTCCACATTTCGCAAATCTCCAACAAACACATCGGAACGCCTCATGAAGTGCTTGAGGAAGGCCAGGACGTAAAAGTGAAAGTGCTTGATGTCAATGAAGAGGAAGAGCGCATTTCTTTAAGCATGAAAGAGCTTGAAGAAAACACCGATAAAGCAGAGCAGGAAGATTACCGTCAGTACCAGGCGAAGGAAGAGTCTTCAGGGTTCCAGCTCGGTGAAATGATCGGAGACAAACTGAATAAATTAAAGTAAAATTTGGTGATGATGGTGACGCGAGCAAAAAGAAAAAAAGAACACATTGATCATGCCCTGTCCACCGGACAGAAACGTCAGACCGGGCTTGATGATATCACATTTGTTCACGTCAGCCTTCCGGAAACGGAATTGTCACAAGTTGATACTTCAACCAAAATAGGCGAACTGTTTTTAAGTTCGCCTATTTTTATCAATGCGATGACAGGCGGAGGCGGGAAGGCGACGTTTGAGATCAACAGGGCTTTGGCGAGGGCGGCTGCACAAACAGGCATACCGGTCGCTGTCGGCTCGCAAATGTCCGCTTTGAAAGATCCCGATGAGCGACCTTCATACGAGATCGTCAGAAAAGAAAATATGAAGGGGCTTGTATTCGCCAATTTGGGGAGCGAAGCGACAGTGGAACAGGCCAAGCGGGCGGTCGACATGATTGAAGCCGATATGCTTCAAATTCACCTCAATGTGATTCAGGAAATCGTCATGCCTGAAGGCGACCGCAATTTTACAGGACGCCTGCGCCGGATTGAAGACATCTGCCGGAGTGTCAGCGTACCAGTCGCCGTAAAAGAGGTTGGCTTTGGGATGAGCAGGGATACCGCGGCCCGGCTTTTTAACGTCGGCGTTCAGGCGATCGATGTCGGCGGTTTCGGGGGAACGAATTTTTCGAAAATCGAAAATTTGCGCAGGGATAAAGCAGTTGAGTTTTTCGATCAATGGGGCATATCGACAGCAGCCAGCCTGGCCGAAGTCAGTTCGATATCCGGCGATCGGCCGATTATCGCATCCGGCGGCATACAAGATGCCCTTGATTTGGCCAAATCGATAGCGCTGGGCGCGTCTGCGGCTGGGATGGCAGGCTATTTTCTCAAGGTGCTGACAGCTTCGGGAGAAGAGGCGTTAGCCGCCGAAATCGAGAGCCTGATAGAAGATTTCAAAAGAATTATGACCGTCTTGGGTTGCAGGACGATTGAACAGTTGAAAAAAGCGCCGCTCGTCATCAAGGGCGATACATATCATTGGCTGAAAGCGAGGGGTGTTGACCCCTTTGTTTACAGCATGCGTTAAAAAAACCGGCTTCTCTTGAGCCGGTTTTTTTACGGGTTTCGCTTGCGCGCGTCCTCCGCACTTTCGAGAGAGGCGGCGCCATTGTAGCTGATCGACTGGTCACGGTCCGATTCGGTTCGCTTCTGCTGTTTCAGCTTCTTTTCCTGTCTGTCTTTTCCCAACGCTGTTCCCTCCTTATCGCACGTTTAAAAAATCTTAAGTCGCTCCATACTGAAAATGGAGGACGAAAACATATGGAAGAATTCTATTATTATTGGTCAATGTGGTTTTTATGGGTGCTGACGACTTTTATCCTCGAGAAAAACAGGTTTCGCTTTTATGCGTCAGCATTTATTTTGCTCAACATCATTTTAAGTATGTATCAGGTCAGGCTCTTTATGTATTTTAATGCCGCCTATTTGTCGTTTTATATCGGAGCCTTCATGCTGTGCGGTTTTTTGAGGCTTCATAAAAGTGTCAAGCGGCTGCTGCTTCATCTCTCGATGGTGTCCGCCTACGGTTTTTTGTTTCTGTTTGCATTATATGACCCTGTTTGGTTTATCCTAAAGCCTGAATGGCTGATCATCATCTTGTTTGTCATCATGACAGCAGCTTTTGAAAGAAGCTTCGCCGTCCGTCTCGGGGTGTTTGTGCTCGGGATGTGCCAGGGGGAGCTCTTGTATACATTCGTCATCAGAAAGCTCTATGGAGACATTGCAGCGGGCGGTTATTCATGGCTGTCAATGTGCGCTGCGGGGATCGTTCTCGTTTACGGAATATCCCAGTATGAACAGCTGATGCATCAAGTCTATCATAAATTGAAGCGATTGAATAAAGGAGCAGCAAAAATGTCATGAGCCAATATACTTATCCGATCATCTTGGGAATTGTCGCAGGTATTGTTGTCAGAGTATATATGCTCCGAACCGACTACCGCCAGTACCCCACTTATCTTCATGGGAAAACGATACATATTGCGCTGGCTTTGATCGCTGCCAGCATTGGCGCGATCATTATTCCGTCAATCTTGAAATCGGATTATACAGCGATTACGTTTTTAACGCTGGCTGCAACCCAATTCAGGGATGTCCGGAACATGGAACGGGAAACATTGACGCAGCTTGACGGCTATGAACTCGTTTCAAGAGGCAGCACGTATATCGAAGGAATCGCGATCGCCTTTGAAAGCAGGAATTACATTGTCATTTTTACATCGCTCCTGACGACCCTCGCATACATTCTGTTTTCATCGGTATGGGCAGGCCTTGCTGCTGCTTTGATCTGTTTTATCGCGGGCAGAATCTTAATGTCCGGAAGCTTTATTAAGGATATCGCCGATATAGAGTATAAAAAGCCTCATTTTGAAGGGGCCGGACTTTATGTCGACAATATTTACATTATGAATATCGGGCTTCCCGAAAAGCGGAAGCTGATTTTGGAACACGGCATGGGGTTTATTTTGAAGCCGAAAAATTTTAATTCCGCAGTAACGATTGCCAATCTCGGGCAAAGACAAGCGATTTTATTTGACGTTTCAAATGTGCTCGGCGTGTATCGAGATTCTGGAGAACCCTCTCTTTCGCCGCTTGCGAAAAGGGATTTGAATGACGGGCGGGTCGCGGTTTTTGTCCTTCCGGTCATCAAGGACAAAGAGACGGCGATCAGGGTCATCGGCGATGTTCCGACGCTGGAAAACGCCATCCGCGTACCGATGGAATTCATTAAAGAAAAGCACAGCAAGGTGATAAAATGAGCGAATCAATCGAAAAATTCATTCTCGCCGTCGTCACAACGAGGCGAGACAGAGTGATCGGCGGGACGGCTGCATTTTTCTGCGACACCCCCGAGGAAATGAACACGTACGCCAAAAACCTTGAAGCCATTCTCGACGGAATCGCCCACGGAATAGGAGATGACCTTTATTTGATTGTGAAACATTTTTAATTACAGTTGTGATCTCTTTAGAAATTGATATAATATATGAGTTAAGCCCTTCTGTATGGAATAAGAAGGGTTTCTTTCTTCAAACTGATTTTTTGAAAAGAGAAACAAATGATCATTCATTTAAAGATGGAAAAGCTTTACTGAATTGAAAGGAAGGGTACTATGGGAAAACCTGTCGTAGCCATAGTTGGAAGACCCAATGTGGGGAAGTCCACGATCTTTAACAGGATCGCGGGCGAAAGAATTTCGATTGTGGAAGATACACCTGGCGTGACGCGGGATCGGATATACAGCTCTGCCGAGTGGCTGAATCACGACTTCAACCTGATTGATACAGGCGGAATCGAAGTCGGCGATGAGCCGTTTTTGGCGCAGATTCGCCATCAGGCCGAGATCGCCATGGAAGAAGCAGATGTGATTATTTTCATGACGAACGGCCGCGAAGGCGTCACAGCCGCTGATGAAGAAGTGGCAAAAATTTTATACCGTACAAAAAAACCCGTCGTTCTGGCGGTTAATAAAGTGGATAATCCTGAAATGAGAGCAAACATTTACGATTTTTATGCCCTCGGCTTTGGCGAGCCGTTCCCGATTTCAGGGACGCATGGCCTTGGTCTCGGCGATCTGCTTGACGCGGTCAGCGAACATTTTAAAAACATACCCGAGACGAAGTATGAGGATGAAGTCGTTCAATTTTGCCTCATCGGCCGGCCGAACGTCGGAAAATCCTCCCTTGTAAACGCCATGATTGGAGAAGAGCGCGTTATCGTCAGCAATATTGCGGGAACGACGCGCGACGCCATTGACACGAGGTTTACATACAATCAAAGAGACTTTGTCATCGTGGATACAGCCGGGATGAGAAAAAAGGGGAAAGTGTATGAGGCAACTGAAAAATACAGCGTCCTCCGAGCTTTAAAGGCGATCGACCGTTCAGAAGTCGTCTGCGTCGTCTTGGACGGCGAAGAAGGCATTATTGAGCAGGACAAGCGGATTGCCGGCTATGCGCATGAAGCAGGAAAAGCTGTTGTCATCGTCGTAAACAAATGGGATGCAGTCGAAAAAGACGAGCGGACGATGAAAGAATTTGAAGAAAAGGTTAGAGACCACTTTCAATTTTTGGACTACGCGCCTGTTTTGTTTATGTCCGCTTTGACTAAAAAGCGCATCCATACGCTGATGCCTGCGGTCATGACGGCGAGCGAAAACCATTCGATGAGGGTGCAGACCAATATTCTTAATGATATCATTATGGATGCGGTGGCTATGAACCCGACGCCGACGCATAATGGAAACCGGTTAAAAATTTATTATGCGACACAAGTGGCTGTGAAGCCGCCGACATTTGTCGTATTTGTCAATGACCCTGAGCTGATGCATTTTTCTTACGAACGCTTTTTGGAAAACCGGATACGCGACGCCTTCGGATTTGAAGGAACACCAATCAGGATTTTCGCAAGAGCAAGAAAATAAAGAGGTGTAGTAAAAATGACAAAAGTATCGATTTTGGGAGCCGGAAGCTGGGGAACAGCCTTGGCGCTCGTTTTGGCGGACAACCAGTACGATGTGTGCATATGGGGCCATCGTGAAGAACTGATTCAGCAAATCAATGAACATCATGAAAACAAAGATTATCTGCCGGGTGTCAAACTTTCTGAAAACGTGCGTGCCACAACAGATCTTGAAGCTGCAGTGGCTGATGTCAAGACGATCATTGTCGCCGTTCCGACAAAAGCGATCCGCGAAGTTTTGGCACAGGCTGTTTCCTTCATCAACCAAAAGGCGATTTTTGTACATGTTTCAAAAGGAATTGAGCCTGACACACTGCTTCGAATTTCTGAAATGATGAAAGAAGAAATTCCGGCTGAATTAAGGGAGGACATCGTCGTTCTGTCCGGACCGAGCCATGCGGAAGAAGTCGGTTTAAGGCATCCGACGACAGTAACGGTATCTGCCGACAGCAGCATTGAATCGGCCCAGGCGATCCAGGATATGTTTATGAACCAGAATTTCCGCGTGTATACGAATCCGGATATGATCGGCGTAGAGATCGGCGGCGCGCTGAAAAACGTCATTGCGCTTGCCGCGGGCATTACAGACGGTTTGGGATACGGAGATAATGCGAAAGCCGCGCTGATTACAAGGGGCTTGGCAGAAATCGCCCGGCTCGGCACAAAAATGGGCGGAAATCCGCTGACATTCTCGGGTCTTACTGGAATCGGGGACTTGATCGTCACCTGCACAAGCGTCCATTCACGAAATTGGCGAGCCGGTAATATGCTGGGTAAAGGCTTCAAGCTGGATGAAGTTCTGGAAGAAATGGGGATGGTCGTCGAGGGGGTCCGCACGACAAAAGCCGCTTATCAGCTTTCAAAGAAATTTGATGTAAAAATGCCGATCACCGAAGCACTGCACAAAGTATTGTTTGACGGCGAAAAAGTTGAGACGGCAGTCGAATCATTGATGGCAAGAGTCAAAACACACGAGATGGAAGATCTTGTGAACACATTCGAAAATCAAATGAAATGACCGCCCCATCATCAACTGCTTTTATACTCTCCTCTAAGTTCGTTTTAAAAAAACCAAAACATTTTGGAGACTTAGGCAAGAGAGGATACATTTGTCCGAAGACTTGCATAAAATAGAATCGAAGTCTGGAAGAGCTGTATCTTACAAATTGGGTTATATAGTCACAATCATTATGCCTGAAGCAAAGCCCCCCTCTTTGCTTCAGGCTTTTTTTTGCGGCTTTTTCCGTTTCGAAATATTGGAAAAGCTGTTGAACTTCTGGTTTTTCTTATATAAAATGAAATATAACGCTTACATCACAAGAAAAGGTAGAAGGAGGGCTTCAATGTGAATGTCGGTCTGTTAAAAATGTGGTTTGCCTTGGGATCAATGGGCCTGATGTTCTTAGCGGTGATTGCCATATACATAAGCAGATATAAATTTAAAAACCGTTTTTTAAAAATTATCACGTCGTTTGTCGCCTACACATGTATGCTCATCTCCGGCGTGATCGTCTTTTTTGTCGTCTTCAGCGGCCCCGTCAACGAATAATGCATAAAAAAGGAAGATTCATATGAAAATCGTAAACGTTCTGCTCGCTATTTTATTGACCGCAATCATGTTAAGCGGTTGTTTGTACCCTGAAGAAAGAAAGGCGAAAAACAGCGCACCGCATCAGCACCAGCTCAAAGAAGTGCAGGCGGCCGTTGATGAATTCAGGGAGGCGACGGGAGGGCTTCTGCCGATTAAGACAAGGGATATGGGCGTGCCAATCTATCAAAAATACCCTATCGATTTTAACAGGCTGTCCCCCCGGTATATGGCTGAGCCGCCGGGCACATCCTATGAAAACGGCGGAGAGTACTTGTACGTTCTTGTCGATGTGGAAAAAAAGCCGACGGTCAAGCTCATTGATGTAAAAATGTCGGAAATGATCAGGGAGTTAAAGCTTCGGGTCGAAATGTATAAAGATCAGCACAAGTATCCGCCGTATAAAAAAGTCGTATCCAAGAACTTATTCATGCTTGACCATGAAAAGCTCGGACTGAAAGAGGCGCCTTCTGTCACGAGTCCGCTTTCGGGCACCTCGCTGCCGCTTCTCGTCGATGAAAAAGGCGACATTAAAGTGGATTACCGGATGGATTTGGCCAAGCTGATGAAGAAGTCGAAAAAAACGGTAAAGCCGGGCGAGGAAGTCCAAGATTTGATGTGGGAAGAGACGCCTTTCGTTCCGGCGTTTTCGGTAAAGTACACAGTGAATGACAAACAGGAACCTGTTTTTCTCGAATAGAATATCGGTCAAAATGCAAGTATCAGTCATGAACCTTTCTCCTCGGCATACAATGAGGAGAAAGGTTTTTTCATGTATGCCGAAAAAATTTCCCTAAGCTGTCATATTGAAATAGGACAACGTCATACACTATAGTGTCCTGTTTTTGATTGATGAAGAAGTAAAAAATTGAAAAGGATTGGAAGTCCGGGAGGGGATCACTTGGAAAAGGTCGATATTTTCAAGGATATCGCTGAACGAACAGGAGGCGATATATACTTAGGTGTCGTAGGAGCTGTACGTACAGGAAAATCTACGTTTATCAAAAAATTTATGGAGCTAGTGGTGCTCCCGAATATCAACAATGAAGCAGACCGGGCGCGCGCACAAGATGAGCTCCCCCAAAGTGCCGCTGGCAAAACCATTATGACAACTGAACCGAAGTTTGTTCCGAATCAGGCAATGTCAGTTCATGTCAGTGACGGACTCGATGTGAATATAAGGCTTGTCGACTGCGTCGGCTATACTGTACCCGGGGCAAAGGGATACGAGGATGAAAACGGGCCGAGAATGATCAATACTCCTTGGTATGAAGAGCCGATTCCGTTTCACGAAGCTGCCGAAATCGGCACGAGAAAAGTCATCCAAGAGCACTCCACAATCGGTGTTGTGATTACGACTGACGGCACGATTGGAGAAATCGCCAGACAGGATTATGTCGAGGCTGAAGAACGGGTGATCGACGAGTTGAAAGAGGTTGGAAAACCGTTTATCATGGTCATCAATTCCGTAAGGCCGTATCATCCGGAAACAGAAGCGCTCAGGCAAGAATTGATGGAAAAGTACGACATTCCGGTGCTGGCGATGAGCGTTGAAAGCATGAGGGAAGCGGACGTTCTGAGCGTTCTCAGAGAAGCGCTTTACGAATTCCCTGTGCTCGAAGTCAACGTCAATCTTCCAAGCTGGGTGATGGTATTAAAAGAGAATCATTGGCTCAGGGAAAACTATCAAGATTCCGTTAAAGAAACCGTCAAAGATATTAAAAGACTGAGAGATGTCGACCGCGTCGTCGGACACTTCAGCGAATTTGATTTCATCGAGCGCGCAAGCCTCGCCGGAATTGAAATGGGCCAGGGGATCGCGGAAATCGATTTATACGCGCCGGATTACCTGTACGATGAAATTTTGAGGGAAGTCGTCGGCGTTGAAATCAGAGGAAAAGATCACCTCCTTCAGCTCATGCAGGATTTTGCCCATGCCAAGACCGAATATGATCAAGTCTCAGATGCATTGAAAATGGTGAAACAAACCGGCTATGGAATCGCAGCTCCCGCATTAACCGATATGAGCCTGGATGAACCGGAAATCATCAGGCAGGGTTCAAGATTCGGAGTCCGGCTGAAGGCGGTGGCGCCGTCGATTCATATGATCAAAGTCGATGTGGAAAGCGAGTTTGCGCCGATCATCGGAACAGAGAAGCAGAGCGAAGAGCTTGTCCGCTATTTAATGCAGGACTTTGAGGACGATCCGCTGTCAATCTGGAATTCCGACATATTCGGAAGAAGCTTGAGCTCGATCGTCAGAGAAGGGATTCAGGCGAAGCTGTCACTCATGCCTGAAAATGCGAGATATAAGCTGAAGGAGACGCTGGAGCGCATTATCAATGAAGGCTCAGGCGGCTTGATTGCGATCATCTTATAAAAGGGAAGGCCTCTTATCATACGGGAGGTCTTTTTTTATGCCTGAAAACAGGCTGAACGGGCGCGGTGAAAGGGGGTTGGACGGCAAGGGCTTGCGGCTGGAAATATAGGAAAGATTATGATTAAAAAAGAAAAAACAGGAATATTTGTTCGTTTTATTCTGCTTAAACCTTGACGAATAAGGGATCATCGCTTTAAAATGCTTGATATGGCTATTCAGATGTGTTAATCTACAAACAGAAAATCTTCACTTTACTGGACAAACGTTCCTCTCAAAGTGAAATTTTCGCTGGAAGCCGTGAAATGCCTTTTCTATATTTATTTGAAATTTCTGTTCAAACAGGTATAGAAACAGGTTGAACTGTGAAGAAATGATGATAATCTATTGATTGATACCTTTTGGGAGGAGGTGAAAGGCATGAACAAGACAGAACTAATCAATGCGGTTGCAGAAGCAAGCGAACTATCTAAAAAAGACGCTACTAAAGCAGTTGATTCTGTTTTTGATACAATTTTAGATGCACTTAAAAACGGTGAAAAAATTCAATTGATCGGTTTTGGTAACTTTGAGGTTCGTGAGCGCTCAGCTCGTAAAGGACGCAATCCTCAAACAGGTGAAGAAATCGAAATCCCTGCAAGCAAAGTACCTGCTTTCAAACCAGGTAAAGCGCTTAAAGACGCTGTAGCAGGAAAATAATTGTATGTATATGCCGTTTTCGCGCGTAATACATACCATGTTGTTTCTTCACAGGAAAGCCCCTTTTCAAAGGGGCTTTTCATAATTTAAAGGCCTTTTTTAGACGGATAACATTTTGCCGGCAAAAAACCTTTCATTTTGCTTTTATAAGCTGAAGTGTGCTAGAATCTGAATTAAATGTATGCGTTTCTGGAGGATATAAAACAATGAGAGAAATCAACAAAGACCAAATTGAACAAGCCGTCCGGCAAATATTGGAGGCGATCGGAGAAGATCCGAACCGCGAGGGCCTTCTTGATACACCGAAAAGAGTCGCAAAGATGTACGCTGAAGTATTTGCGGGTTTAAACGAAGATCCGAAAGAGCATTTCAAAACGATTTTCGGCGAGGATCACGAAGAGCTTGTTCTTGTTAAAGATATTCCTTTTTATTCAATGTGTGAGCACCATTTAGTTCCTTTCTACGGGAAAGCCCATGTAGCCTATATCCCTAAAGGCGGAAAAGTGACAGGACTCAGCAAGTTGGCGAGAGCCGTTGAAGCGGTGGCAAAACGTCCGCAGCTTCAGGAGCGGATTACGTCAACAATTGCCGACAGCATTGTTGAAACGCTGACTCCGCACGGTGTAATGGTGGTTGTTGAAGCCGAGCATATGTGCATGACGATGCGCGGCGTGAAAAAGCCGGGTTCAAAAACTGTCACTTCAGCTGTAAGGGGAACGTTTAGACAGGATGTGGCTGCTCGCTCTGAGGTGTTGGAGCTTATCAAAACATCATGATTAAAAATGAGAAGGTGTGCGATGAACATGACCAATAATCAATCGAATGATTTTGTCGTTATCAAAGCCGTTGAAGACGGCGTCAATGTGATCGGACTGACAAGGGGGACGGACACGAGATTTCATCATTCAGAAAAGCTTGATAAAGGAGAAGTGATGATCTGCCAGTTTACCGAGCATACCTCCGCGATCAAGGTCCGGGGCGAGGCCCTTATTCAGACGGCAAACGGCGAGATGAAGAGCGAATCGAAAAAATAGCAGGCTGGCTTTTTATGCCCGTCCGCGTGGCATAAGACAATATCTTTCAACATATTATGGTATAATTAAACTTTCTCCGCTCAAAAAAGATACATAATCAATCAAAAGAAAAACTGCGAATTTTGGGACAAGGGTGATATCTTTGCAAGACATCTACGGACAATTATCTTATTTGAAAATCAAGCTGAATCAAAAGCTTTCACATCCATATTTGGCGAAGCATCTGACTGCGCCGAAAGTTGATGAGGATAAGCTGTTTCTTTTCTACGCTCTGTTTGAGGAAACGGATTTAAAAGAAGCTGACAAGGAAAGTTACATCTTAACGGCGATGCTTGTTCAAACAGCCCTTGATACCCATGATGAAGTCACGACCGCAGCTTCAATTAAACAGGACGATTATAAAAACCGCCAGCTGACCGTATTGGCCGGTGATTACTTCAGCGGCATGTACTACTCGCTGTTATCGGGTATGAAGGATATTTATATGATTCGGACGCTCGCTGCGGCCATCAAAGAAATAAACGAACACAAAATCAGGCTTTACGACCATTCCGCAAAAGATGCAGACAGCCTGAAAAAAAGCGTCAGCATAGTGGAAGCTGCACTTTTTCACCATCTCGCCGACCACTTTTACCTGCCTCACTGGAAAACAGCCGCCAATGACTTTCTTGTCTTTAAAAGGTTTGCGGCCGAAGAAAAAGCTTCAGATTCCCGGCTGCTGGAGACGATCATACAGAAAGAGTTTCCGGAAGGACAGGCTTCATGCGGACAGCTGGCTGCTGCGGCTTATAAAGAAGCCAAGCTTGCGATCAACCAGTCGCTTGCCAAAAAGCCCGCCGTCCAAAAATGGCTTCTGAAACGCCTGCAGGAAATTCGGCCTGAAAAACGAACTTATCATCAGAAAGTGGAAGAAGGGTAATCATGGTGCAGTCAAAAGAACAGCGCGTACATGGCGTGTTTGAAAAGATTTATAAAAATTATGACCAGATGAACTCCGTCATCAGCTTTAAACAGCATAAAAAATGGCGCGACAAAACGATGCAGCTCATGAACGTTCCAAAAGGAGCCACAGCGCTTGACGTCTGCTGCGGGACGGGAGACTGGACGATCGCGCTCGCTGATGCGGCAGGAGAGACAGGGGAAATCAAGGGCCTTGATTTCAGCAAAAACATGCTGAGCATCGCCGAACAAAAAACGGAAAGCTACAGCCAGATCGAATTGATCCACGGCAATGCGATGGAACTGCCCTTCCCGGATAATACATTCGACTATGTCACCATCGGCTTCGGGCTTCGCAATGTTCCCGACTATTTAACCGTATTAAAAGAGATGGCGCGCGTGGTAAAACCCGGCGGCCAGGTTGTATGCCTTGAGACGTCCCAGCCTGAAATGTTCGGGTTCAAACAGCTATACTTCCTGTACTTCCGCTTCATTATGCCTATGTTTGGAAAGCTCTTTGCCAAAAGCTTCAAGGAGTATTCATGGCTTCAGGAATCGGCCAGGGAATTTCCTGGTATGAAAGAGCTTGCCGCGTTGTTTGAAGAGGCTGGATTAAAAAATGTTCAATATCATCCGTTCACAGGCGGCGTAGCGGCAACACATGTCGGCTGGAAGCGATGATGACTACAGAAATACTCGGGTGAATCGATATGAAATTGACAACGTTTTATTCTTTTTTGAATGACGATATTGAATTAATAGAAAAAGAGCTTGAAAAGACCGTGCACTCCGACTATCCATTGCTCAGTGAAGCGAGCCTGCATTTGCTGCAGGCCGGAGGCAAGAGGATTCGTCCCGTGTTTGTCCTGCTTTCCGGCATGTTCGGCGAATACGACATCAGCAAAATTAAAAATGTTGCCGTTTCGTTGGAATTGATACATATGGCTTCGCTCGTACACGACGATGTCATCGATGATGCGGAGCTGAGAAGAGGACAGCCGACAATCAAAGCGAAGTGGGATAACCGGATTGCAATGTATACAGGTGATTATTTGTTCGCTCGCTCACTTGAAGCGATGACAAAAATAAACGAACCGAAAGCCCATGAAATCTTGTCCAAGGCGATTGTCGAAGTCTGTCTTGGAGAAATTGAACAAATTAAAGATAAATATAATATGGAGCAAAATCTCAGAACCTATTTGAGAAGAATCAGGCGCAAGACAGCACTTCTAATCGCGTCGAGCTGCCAGCTTGGAGCCATTGCTGCTGGTGCGGGTGAAAACATTCATAAAACGTTGTACTGGTTTGGCTATTATGTCGGCATGTCCTATCAAATTATTGATGACATCCTCGATTTCACCTCAAGCGAAAAAGAGCTTGGCAAGCCTGTGGGCAGCGATCTGCTTCAGGGGAATGTCACGCTTCCCGTATTATATGCACGGAAATCGCCTGAGCTAAAAGCGCGCCTGATGCTGGTCAACAGTGAAACCACTCCAGAACAGATCAAGCCAGTGATCGAAGAGCTGAAGAAAACGGATGCCATTGAACAATCGTTCAGGGTCAGTGAAATGTATTTAAACAAGGCTTTCGAACTGCTTGAAACGCTCCCGAAAAACCGGGCGCGGACGGCACTGGGCCAAATTGCGAAATACATCGGCAAGCGAAAGTTCTAAAAAACGTCAAATGAGTCGAAAGTATGAATATTCTCCACCCTTTATTGATTAATTGTTTGAAAAATGCTATATTTCTGTTGTAGTGTTGAAAGCCTATACATATTAGCGGGGTGGAGAATCGACTATGGAAAAAACCTTTGTGATGGTAAAACCTGACGGCGTTCAGCGTCAGCTGATCGGCGAAATTTTGTTAAGATTCGAACGTAAGGGCTTACAATTAATCGGAGCCAAGCTGATGAAGGTCTCAGAAGAGACGGCAGGCGAGCATTATAAAGAACATAACGGGAAACCGTTTTTCGGCGAACTTGTCGACTTTATTACTTCAGGCCCGGTATTCGCCATGGTATGGGAAGGCGAGGACGCAATCGCGGTCGCCAGACAGCTGATCGGGAAGACGAACCCTAAGGAAGCGCTTCCAGGTACAATCCGCGGAGACTTCGGCATGTTTGTCGGAAAAAATATCATTCACGGTTCAGATTCTCCTGAAAGTGCAGCACGCGAAATCAACTTGTTTTTTAAAGAGGACGAACTTGTTGAAGACGAGAAATTAATGAATCAATGGATTTACTAAAAATCAGCTGAAAAGCTGATTTTTTTATATGGAATAGAATGGCTGCCGGCGGGCGGGCTTTTTTCTTTTAAAGATACAAATTTAAAAGAAAACAAGCTATAATTGTACTCATATCAGCACGACGATTAGGAGAGAAAACATGGACAATTACAGTTTCTTTGTTGATAAATGGAAAAAAATGACTGGTGTGGATTTGGCATTGTACAAAGAGGCGCAAATGAAAAGAAGACTGACGTCTCTATATGAGAAAAAAGGATACGGCGATTTCCGCGAGTTTGCGCTCGCTTTAGAAAAGAATGAAGCTCTTCTGCAGGAAACATTGGACAGAATGACAATCAATGTTTCAGAATTTTACAGAAACTATAAGAGGTGGGAGGTTCTCGAAAAAACGATCCTGCCGCTTTTAAAGCCTGCGAAAACGCTGAAAGTTTGGAGCGCGGCTTGTTCAACCGGGGAAGAGCCTTATACATTATCAA
Organism: Bacillus licheniformis DSM 13 = ATCC 14580; assembly: GCF_000011645.1. Taxonomy (GTDB): domain Bacteria; phylum Bacillota; class Bacilli; order Bacillales; family Bacillaceae; genus Bacillus; species Bacillus licheniformis. The sequence goes on along the minus strand of NC_006270.3, from coordinate 2,351,652 downwards.
TGATTTTAAGCAGACAGAAAGGCCTCACAGACTATCAGATTATCGCAACAGATATCGATGACAAAGTCCTTCAGAAAGCGAAAGAAGGCGTATATCAGGAAAGGTCCCTGCAGGAAGTGCCGAAAGAGATGAAAGAACTTTATTTTACGCAAGACGGAAACCGCTTTAAAGTCAAAGACGAGATCAGGAAAAACATCCGCTTTCAAAAGCACAATTTACTGGCTGATCCGTATGAGAAAGATTTTGATATCATCGTATGCCGCAATGTGCTCATTTATTTTACGGAGGAAGCAAAAGAGAAGATCTATCATAAGTTCAGCGGCAGCCTGAAGAATAAGGGGATTTTGTTTGTCGGAAGCACGGAACAGATCTTCAATCCGGAAAAATACGGTTTTCAATCGACAGATACGTTTTTCTATCAAAAAAGTTAGCTGACTTTTTATAAAGGGTTATGTTATAGTTTTACTTAAAAGCGTTAATGTGATGAAGGGAGAACGAAAGCATGAGGTATTTAACAGCCGGTGAATCTCACGGTCCGCAGCTTACGACAATTATCGAAGGAGTCCCAGCGGGGCTTTATATCACAAAAGAAGACATCGATTACGAGCTTCAAAGACGTCAAAAAGGCCACGGCCGCGGACGCCGGATGCAAATCGAAAAAGACCAGGCGCGGATCACAAGCGGTGTAAGACACGGGCGTTCTCTTGGATCGCCGATCGCTCTCGTCGTCGAAAACAATGACTGGAAACACTGGACGAAAATCATGGGTTCAGAGCCGATCACGGCTGAAGAAGAAAGCGAAATGAAACGACAGATTTCAAGGCCGAGACCGGGGCACGCCGATTTGAACGGCGCGATCAAATACGGGCACAGAGACATGCGCAACGTGCTTGAACGTTCATCTGCCAGAGAAACGACCGTCCGTGTAGCGGCAGGAGCCGTCGCCAAAAAGATCCTTTCCCAGCTCGGCATTCAAGTGGCCGGCCACGTGCTGGAGATCGGCGGAGTAAAAGCTGAAAAAACAAATTACGAATCTATCGAAAACTTGAAAAAAGTAACCGAAGAGTCCCCTGTCAGATGCTATGACGAAGAAGCGGGCAGGAAAATGATGGACGCGATCGATGAAGCAAAAGCAAATGGGGATTCGATCGGCGGAATCGTCGAGGTGATAGTTGAAGGGGTGCCGGTAGGAGTCGGCAGCTATGTCCATTACGACCGAAAACTCGACAGCAAGCTTGCAGCCGCCGTACTGAGCATCAATGCTTTTAAAGGGGTTGAATTCGGCATCGGCTTTGAAGCCGCACGCAAAAACGGCAGTGAAGTCCATGACGAAATCATCTGGGACGAAGAAAAAGGCTATACGCGGGCAACAAACCGTCTCGGCGGTCTTGAAGGCGGAATGACAACGGGAATGCCGATTGTCGTCAGAGGTGTGATGAAGCCGATTCCAACGTTATACAAACCGCTTAAAAGCGTTGATATCGAGACAAAAGAGCCGTTTACAGCGAGCATCGAGCGTTCCGACTCCTGCGCTGTCCCTGCCGCAAGCGTGGTGGCTGAAGCGGTTGTTGCATGGGAAATCGCAAATGCGATCGTCGAGCAGTTTGGCGTTGACCAAATGGACCGGATCGCTGAAAATGTTGAGAAAATGAGAAAGCTTGCGAGGGAGTTTTAATGAAATCACTTCAAATCGAAACCGCTTCTTTGTCCTACCCGGTATTCATCGGGGGAGGCATTAGAAAAAACGCGGCAGAGCTTTTGTCATCCTTGAACCTTCCGATGACGAAACTGCTTTTGATCACCGACGAAGAAGTTGATAAACGCTATGGAGAAGAGCTGTTCAGTCTTCTCCGCAGCAAATGGCCCGTCAAAAAGGTTGCGGTGCCAAGCGGCGAGCAGGCCAAATCCATCGATATGTTTATGAAGCTCCAGACGGAAGCCATTCAATTTCACCTTGACCGCTCGTCATGCATTGTGGCGCTGGGCGGCGGTGTTGTCGGCGATCTTGCAGGATTCGTCGCTTCAACTTTTATGAGGGGCATCGATTATGTGCAATTCCCAACGACTCTGCTGTCTCATGACAGCGCAGTCGGAGGGAAAGTGGCCATTAATCACCCGCTCGGAAAAAACTTAATCGGCGCTTTTCATCAGCCGAAGGCGGTGGTATATGACACCGAATGCCTGAGCACGCTTCCGGAAAAAGAAATGCGTTCAGGTCTTGCGGAAGTCATTAAGCACGCATTTATCCGTGATGAATCTTTCTTGAACGAATTGCTTAAACTTGATTCAATAGAAGCGATTACGACCGGCCAGCTCAGTGAAATGGTTTACAAAGGCATTTCGATTAAAGCGGAAGTTGTCTCACAAGACGAACGCGAACAGGGAATCAGGGCCTATTTGAACTTCGGGCATACGCTTGGCCACGCCGTTGAAGCCGAATACGGCTACGGAGAGATCACCCATGGCGATGCCGTCGCTTTAGGCATGCAATTTGCTTTGTTTGTCAGCGAGAAGGTGCTGAATTGTCCTGTTGACCGTACGAAAATCGCCGCCTGGCTGAAAAATCTCGGCTATCCGGAAAGCGTGAAACGCGAAGTTTCAACAGAAGCCCTTATCTATCGAATGATGAACGATAAAAAAACACGCGGAGGCATCATTCAGTTTGTCCTTCTGGATAAGATCGGCAGTGTGCGGCTGCACTCCTTTAAAGCCGAAGAAATCGAACGATGGCTGAATATGTGGAGATTGGAGGGAGACAAATGATGATGCGCGGTATTCGGGGAGCGACGACCATTGACCGGGATACAGAAAAAGACATTACGGAGCGGACGAAGCAGCTGATCGGAAAAATGATCGATGAAAATCGACTCAAACCTGAACAAGTCGTACAGATCTTAATTTCTGCTACTTCCGATATACACGCTGCTTTTCCCGCGAAGGTCGTCAGAACGTTTGACGGCTGGCAGCATGTGCCCGTCATGTGCATGCAGGAAATGGATGTTGAACACGGCCTTAAAAAATGCATCAGAGTGATGATGACGGTACAGACGGATATGCGGCAGGATGAAGTCCGCCATGTTTATTTGGAAAATGCAGTAACGCTCAGACCTGATTTATCATTGACAAAAAATACTGAATTGTAATACGATTGTAGAAACCTTGAAATACACAGGAGTGTGTATGGGTTTTAGTTTAGAAAAGCTGAGTATGAGACTAGGGTAGATTGAGAATGAGTTGAGATGAGCTGAGTTGAGACAAAACGTTTATTCATTCTACCCAAAAGACGCTGTTCTTTTGGGTTTGTTTCGTTTTCCCCTCGTCAATTCAATCATTTGTCCTCTAAAGGCCTTCTTCTCATTCTCTCCGCCTGAAAGGGAGTGAGAGATAGTTGAGTCTGCAAACCGATTTTGCCTCTTTTTCAGAGGATTCTTCACACTTTAAAACGATACCGATTATTGAGAGTTTTTCCGTCGATACGCTGACGCCCGTTCAATTGGTCGAGAAGCTGCAGGAAGACATCGTCTATTTGCTGGAAAGCCAGGATGAAACCTCTGCATGGTCAAGATATTCTTTCATCGGCCTTGACCCCTTTTTGACGATCAAAGAAGAACGCGGCCGGTTTCACGCCTGCGATCAAAAGCAGAAGAAGCTTTATTCGGCTTCACAGTTAAAAGACGTTCTCGAATGGATGTCGGAGACGTATTCGATCAAAGCGCCTGAGCTCGACATCCCGTTTACAGGAGGAGCGGTCGGCTATTTAAGCTACGATTTAATGCCGCTCATTGAACCGTCCATCAAAGGGCACAGCAAAGAAACGGAAATGGCAAAATGCCTCCTGTTTGTCTGCCGGACGATGATCGCTTATGATCACGAACTGAAAAAGCTGCATTTCATCCACTATACAAGGCTTGAAGGCAGTGAAAATAGGGAGGAAAAGCGCCGCATTTTCAAAAAGGGGAAAGAAGAGCTCAAGCAGCTTACACACAGGCTGTCAGACCGGAAAACGCCGAAAGAGCTGTTTCTTCCGCAAGGACGGCACACGGCCCCCAGCTTTGAAGGGATTCAATCAACATATGAGAAATCCCGGTTTTTGGCCGATGTCGATCGCTTGAAAGAATACATTAAAGCGGGAGACATTTTTCAAGGCGTCCTTTCGCAAAGGTTCGACATTCCGGTGAAGGTCGGTTCTTTTGAGTTATACAGAGTGCTGAGAATGATCAACCCGTCCCCGTACATGTACTACATGAGGCTTCCTGACCGCGATCTCGTCGGAAGCTCGCCCGAACGTCTGATCCATGTTCAAAACGGCCATCTTGAAATCCATCCGATCGCCGGCACAAGGAAAAGGGGCGGTGATCAGGCTGAGGATAAGCGGCTTGAAAAAGAACTATTGGCTGATGAGAAAGAAAAAGCGGAGCATTACATGCTTGTCGATTTGGCGAGAAATGATATCGGCAGAGTAGCTGAGTACGGGTCTGTCCAAGTGCCCGAGTTTACGAAAATCGTTTCCTTTTCGCACGTCATGCACATCATTTCGATCGTAACCGGCACTTTAAAAGCGGGTGTCCACCCGGTTGACGCTTTAATGAGCGCATTTCCGGCCGGAACTTTGACCGGCGCTCCGAAAATCCGCGCGATTCAGCTTTTAAATGAGCTTGAGCCCGAACCGAGGGAAACATACGGAGGATGCATTGCTTACATCGGATTTGACGGAAATATCGATTCGTGCATCACGATCCGGACGATGAGCGTGAAAAACGGAGTGGCGTCCATTCAGGCCGGGGCGGGCATCGTAGCCGACTCCGTGCCTGAAAAAGAATGGGAAGAGACCTGCAATAAAGCAGGGGCTCTGTTAAAAACGATTCAAATCGCAGAAGAAACGTTTCTCGAAAAGGGGGAGGACGGCAATGAACGAACTGCTGAAATCATGCGTTAACGGACGGACACTGAATGAAATCGAGGCACACAGCATCATGCGCGACATGATGACCGGCTCGCTGAGCGCTGCGGAAATCGGAGGCCTCCTGTCCGTTCTCGCCTACAGGGGAGAAACGGCTGAAGAGATTACGGGATTTGTCAGAGCCATGCGGGAGCAGGCGCATACAATAGACGGACCGGAACATGTTGTTGATACGTGCGGAACCGGAGGAGACGGAAGCTCCACCTTCAACATTTCCACAGCGGCTGCGATCATCGCTTCATCAGCCGGGGCAAAAATCGCAAAACACGGTAATCGATCCGTTTCTTCAAAAAGCGGGAGCGCTGACGTTCTCGAATATCTCGGCGTTTCTATTCAGACGTCGCCTGAAGAAACGATTAAGAGCATTGAACGCCGAAATATGGGATTCCTGTATGCGCCAAGCTATCACTCTTCCATGAAGCACGTGGCAGGCGCGAGGAAGGATCTGGCTTTTAGAACCGTATTCAATCTGCTCGGCCCGCTCAGCAACCCGATGAAGGCCAAACGCCAGGTGATCGGCGTCTACTCGATCGAAAAAGCAAAGCTTATGGCCCGCGCTCTTGAAGCGTTTGAACCGGAGCACGTATTGTTTGTTTCGAGCCGGGACGGTCTTGATGAACTGTCGATCACATCGCCGACAGATGTAATTGAACTGAAAGGCGGCAAAACATACGAATACACCGTCGAGCCGGGCGATGTTGGACTGCCTCTCGGAAGGCTGAGAGACATTCAGGTGGCGACGCCTGAAGAAAGCGGCCGTCTGATCGTCGATATTTTGAAAAACCGCGGTCCGGACTCGGCTGTTCATATCGCAGCGTTTAATGCCGGAGCCGCTTTATACGTCGCAGAACAGGCAGCGGATTTAAAAGAGGGCGTTGCGCTCGCTTTAGAAGCTGTTGCTGGCGGTGAAGCGCTCAATCAGCTGGAGCGATTAAAACAGAAAGAGGAAGAGTTGTATGCTTAATCAAATTATTGATAGAAAACGAGAAGACATCCTAAAGATCAAGCTGTCGGAAGATTTAAAACTGCCAAAGCGGTCATTTAAAAAAGCGCTCCTTTCTCCGAACCGGTTTGTCGCTTTAATTGCGGAGGTGAAAAAAGCTTCTCCGTCAAAAGGCGTGATTCAGGAGGGTTTTGAGCCCGTCAAGATCGCAAAACAATACGAACAGGCTAAAGCCGATTGTTTGTCTGTTCTGACAGATACACCTTTTTTTCAAGGGAAGAACAGTTATTTGTCAGATGTGAAACGCTCGGTTTCCCTGCCTGTGCTGCGCAAGGATTTTATCATTGATTCCATTCAGGTTGAAGAAGCGGACCGCATCGGAGCGGATGCGATCCTGCTGATCGGTGAAGCGCTTGAACCGCAAAAGCTGTTTGAACTCTATCAGCAAGCCGTTGAAAAAGGCATGGATGTGCTCGTCGAAGTACATGGCGAAGAGACGCTTGAGGGCATTTTAAATGTCTTTACACCCGAAATCATCGGCGTAAACAATCGAAATCTAAAAAACTTTGAAACGACCGTCGGACAAACGGAGCGAATGGCGAAACTCGTTCCGCCGGGGACCGTTCTCATCAGCGAAAGCGGCATCGGAAAATCGGAAGACCTGACTTTTGTAAAAACGTGCGGAGCCCAAGCCGTGCTTGTCGGCGAATCGCTGATGAGAGAGACGTCACAGCTGAAGGCTGTCTATGCGTTATTCGGAGAGGACGGCTGATGAAGAAACCGAGTCTAAAATATTGCGGGATTCATTCATTGGAAGATTTAAAGGTGACAGCCCGCTCGAAAGCCGATTATCTCGGATTTATTTTCGCCGAAAGCAAACGGTCGGTAGACCCGGCGGATGTGAAACGGTGGTGCGGCGAAACGGATACGCCAGGTAAAAAGCTTGTCGGCGTTTTTGTTAATGAAAACATGAGCCGAATGGCTGAAATCGTAAAAGATGCAGGCTTGGACGTGATCCAGCTTCACGGAGATGAAACGGCGGCAGACATCAAGCGGCTTAAAAGCATGACAGACTGCGAGATATGGAAGGCGCTCCCTCACGGGAATGATACCGTACAGAGCATGGCTTCTTTCGCACCTTACATCGACGGGTATGTCATCGACTCGTCTGTCAAAGGGATGAGAGGGGGAACGGGAGTTTCGTTTTCGTGGGACAGCGTCCCGCTGTATATAGATGCAGCCCAAAGAGAAGGCAAGCGCCTGTTTATCGCCGGAGGCGTGAACCCGGACACAATCGCAGATCTTTTAAAGCGGCGTCCGCCGGGAATCGACTTGGCAAGCGGAATCGAAGAAAGAGGCAGAAAAAGCGAAAAGCTGATCAGCCTTTTAGAAGAAAGGATGTTCGAACATGTATTCATATCCGAATGAACAAGGCAGGTTTGGTGATTTTGGCGGGAAATTCGTCCCGGAAACACTCATGCAGCCTTTGGAAGAAATCGAAAAAGCGTTTCTTGAACTGAAAGACGACCCTTCATTTCAAAAGGATTATCAAAAGCTTTTAAATGACTACTCAGGCAGGCCGACGGCTTTGACGTTCGCAGACCAGCTCACTAAGCAGCTGGGCGGAGCGAAGATTTACTTAAAAAGAGAAGATTTAAACCATACAGGCGCCCACAAAATCAACAATGCCCTCGGCCAGGCGCTCCTGGCCAAGAAAATGGGAAAAACAAAGCTCATTGCTGAAACCGGTGCAGGCCAGCACGGTGTGGCGGCGGCGACTGTCGCCGCGAAGTTCGGCTTATCATGCATCGTCTTCATGGGGGAGGAAGATGTTGCCAGACAATCGCTGAACGTGTTCCGGATGAAGCTCTTGGGAGCGGAGGTCGTCCCGGTGTCAAGCGGAAACGGGACATTAAAAGATGCTACAAACGAAGCGATCCGCTACTGGGTTCAGCATTGCCAGGACCATTTTTACATGATCGGTTCCGTCGTCGGGCCGCATCCGTATCCTTATATCGTCCGCGAATTTCAACGGATGATCGGCGAAGAGGCGAAAGCGCAGTTTTATCAATTGGAGCAAAGCCTCCCCGATAAAGTTGTCGCCTGTGTCGGAGGCGGAAGCAATGCGATCGGGATGTTCAGCGCGTTCATTGAAGAAACTGTTGAACTGATCGGAGTCGAAGCTGCGGGAAAAGGTGTTGACACACCTCTTCATGCGGCCACGATCACAAAGGGTACAAAAGGCGTCATCCACGGTTCTTTGACCTACTTGATTCAAGACGAGTACGGACAGATCATCGAGCCTTATTCCATCTCAGCCGGACTTGATTATCCGGGAGTCGGCCCCGAGCACGCCCATCTTCATCAAACAGGGCGCGTCACGTATGAATCTGTCACAGATGATGAAGCGGTCTCGGCATTAAGGCTGCTGACAGAGACTGAGGGCATTTTGCCGGCTATTGAATCCGCCCATGCATTGGCAAAAGCATTTGAAATCGCTAAAGAACTGCCGAGAGAGAAAAGCGTTCTCGTCTGCCTTTCAGGCAGGGGAGACAAAGACGTCCATACCTTGATGAAGGTGTTGGAAGAAGAGGTGAATCAAGATGTTCAATCTGAAAAAACAGCCGTCCGATAAGCTATTTGTTCCGTTTATTACAGCGGGAGACCCGCTGCCAGAAATCTCGATCGAGCTGGCAAAATCTCTTCAAGAGGCGGGAGCGTCCGCCCTTGAACTCGGGGTTCCGTATTCTGATCCGCTCGCTGACGGCCCGGTGATTCAGCGCGCATCAAAAAGGGCGCTTGACAACGATATGAACATCGTAAAAGCGATCAGGCTTGGCGGTGAAATGAAAAAAAACGGCGTCCATATTCCGATTATTCTCTTTACGTATTATAATCCTGTGTTACAATTAGATACAGATCACTTTTTCGCTTTACTGCGACAAAATCAGCTAGACGGACTCCTTGTACCGGACCTTCCTTTTGAGGAAAGCGTATATTTGCAGCAGCAGTGTAAAAAACACGGGATTACCTATATTTCGCTGGTCGCGCCGACAAGCGAATCGCGCATTCAAAAAATAACGCAGCAGGCGGAAGGTTTTGTGTATTGCGTTTCTTCGCTCGGTGTCACAGGTGTGCGCAATGAATTCGAAGATTCTGTTTCTTCATTTATCAGGTCTGTTAAAGGAATGAGCTCCGTCCCGGTTGCCGTCGGGTTTGGGATTTCCAGCTCCAAACAAGTGGAGATGATGAATGAACTGGCGGACGGCGTTGTCGTGGGAAGCGCCCTTGTCAGAAAGATCGAGGAGCTGAAAGACGAACTCGTCGCCCCTGAGACAAGGGAACAAGCCTTAAAGGCGTTTGAGGCATACGCTAAGACATTTAGCGGATCGTACATGGTAAAATGAGGTGACAGAATGTTGCAAATTAAAGAACAGTTAAAACAATTAACGCCTTACCAGCCGGGCAAACCGATTGAAGAGGTCAAAAAAGAGTTCAACCTCGACCGGGTCGTCAAGCTCGCTTCAAATGAGAATCCTTACGGCTGTTCAGAAGCGGCAAAGGAAGCCCTCCAGATTGAGGTGCAGCAAATGGCTCTCTATCCTGACGGCTATAGTGCGGCATTGAGAACAAAGCTTGCCTCCCATCTCGGCGTAAATGAAACGAACATCATCCTGGGAAACGGAACGGACGAAGTCATTCAAATTATTTCCCGTTCTTTGTTGGACCCTGCCTCAAACACTGTAATGGCGAATCCGACATTTTCACAATACAAGCACAACGCTGTCATCGAAGGAGCGGAAGTCAGAGAAGTCGGCCTGCTCGAAAACGGCTGCCACGACCTTGATGCAATGCTGAAGGCGATCGATGAACAGACGAAGGTTGTCTGGGTTTGCAGCCCGAACAATCCGACCGGAACGTATGAATCCGGCCGCAACTTGATCCGTTTCCTTGAAAAAGTGCCGGAACATGTCCTTGCTGTCGTTGATGAAGCTTATTACGAATACGTAACGGCTGAAGACTACCCCGAGACCATCCCGCTTCTGGAGCGCTTTCCGAACCTGATGATTCTCAGGACGTTCTCAAAAGCCTACGGTTTGGCGTCTTTAAGGGTGGGCTACGGGATTGCTTCTGAACAGCTGATTCAGGCGATTGAGCCGGCGAGACAGCCGTTTAATACAAACCGGCTCGGCCAGGCGGCCGCGCTTGCCGCCCTCGGCGATCAGGCATTTATCCACGACTGTGTGAGAAAAAACAATGAAGGGCTCAAACAGTACTACGATTTCTGTGATGAGCACGGGCTAAATTACTATCCTTCACAAACGAACTTTGTGCTGATTGATTTTAAACGGGATGCAGACGAACTTTTCTCAGAGCTGCTGAAAAAAGGCTATATCGTCAGATCCGGGAATGCGCTCGGCTTTCCGACGTTCCTTAGAATATCGGTCGGTACGAAGGAACAGAACGAAGGCTTTTTGAAAACGTTAGCCGGCATGTTGTAAGAGGTGATGATTCAGTCACCTCTTTAGTCTATTGATGAACTAGGTGATAAAAAATGACTCAACCGAATGAAACGATTTTGTTGGCCGGTTTGGGCTTAATCGGCGGTTCGATCGCCCTGGCCATCAAAAAGGAACACCCGGGCAAACGGATTATCGGGTTTGACGTGTCAGAAGAGCAGGCAAGGGCTGCACAAAAGCTTGGCGTAATTGATGCTCCGGCCGCTTCTTTTTTAGAAGGGGTGAAAGAAGCGTCGACTGTTTTCTTAGCGGCGCCGGTCGAACAGACGCTTCACATGCTTGATGAGCTTGCCGCTTCAGGCATCAAGAAAAAGCTGCTCATTACAGATGTCGGCAGCACGAAACAAAAGGTCGTCAGCCATGCCGAAAAAGTGCTGCCGGATGACTACAGGTTTATCGGAGGCCATCCGATGGCAGGCTCGCATAAATCGGGCGTCGCTGCCGCCAAAGACTTCCTTTTCGAGAACGCGTTTTATATTTTGACGCCATCCGGCTCCGCCGGCAAAGAAGCGGTTGCTTCTTTAAAAGATCTGCTCAAAGGAACAAATGCAAAGTTTGTGGAAATGTCTCCTGCTGAACATGACGCTGTTACAAGCGTGATCAGCCATTTTCCGCATATCGTGGCGGCGAGTCTCGTCCACCAGACCGTCAAATTCGAAGATCAGTACCCGCTCGTCAAGCGTTTTGCCGCAGGAGGCTTCCGCGATATCACGAGGATTGCCTCAAGCAGCCCGGCGATGTGGCGCGATATTCTCTTGCACAATAAAGATAAAATATTGGAGCGGTTTGACGAATGGAAACAAGAGCTGGACAGAATCCAGTCTTTTGTCGAAAATGAAGATGCAGACGGGCTGTTTGAATTTTTTCGGCAAGCCAAGGAATACCGCGACGGTCTGCCTTTGCGGCAAAAAGGCGCGATTCCTTCCTTTTACGATCTTTATGTCGATGTCCCGGACCATCCGGGGGTTATTTCGGAAATTACGGCGATCCTCGCCGACGAGCAAATCAGCATTACGAACATCCGGATTATCGAAACAAGGGAAGACATAAACGGTGTTCTCAGAATCAGCTTTCAATCCGATGAAGATCGAAAACGCGCCGAAAAATGCATCCAAACCCGCGCAAAATACGAAACATTTTATGCTGATTGAGGTGGAACACATGAAAAGAGGAAAAATCAGTTCACTAAAGGGAGAGCTTCATATTCCGGGAGATAAATCCATCTCCCATCGTTCTGTTATGTTCGGAGCCATGGCAGAAGGGAAAACGGTCATCAAAAACTTTTTGCCAGGAGCCGACTGCTTGAGCACGATCGCCTGCTTTCGGAAAATGGGTGTCGAAATCGAACAGAATGGCAGTGATGTCACCGTCCGCGGCAAAGGGCTCGATCAGCTCGCTGAGCCTGCCGAGCTCCTCGATGTGGGGAATTCCGGAACGACGATCAGGCTGATGCTCGGCATTTTGGCGGGGCGTCCGTTTCACAGTACGGTTGCCGGCGATGAGAGCATCGCCAAAAGGCCGATGAAGCGTGTTACAGAACCGCTTCGAAAAATGGGGGCGAAAATCGACGGCCGCGCCGGAGGGGAATACACACCGCTTTCTGTCCGCGGCGGACATCTGAAGGCGATCGATTTTCAGTCGCCTGTTGCAAGTGCGCAGATCAAATCGGCCGTTCTGCTTGCGGGTCTGCAGGCCGAAGGCACCACAACGGTGACGGAGCCTCATAAATCAAGAGACCATACGGAACGGATGCTGTCTATGTTCGGCGTCAGCCTTCGGGAAGATGAAACGAGCGTGTCCATTGAGGGCGGGCAGCAGCTGAAAGCAGCAGAAGTCTTTGTGCCGGGTGATATTTCATCAGCTGCGTTTTTCCTGGCAGCAGCATCGCTTGTTCCTGGCAGTGAAGTCGTGCTTCGCAATGTCGGACTCAATCCGACCAGGACGGGAATCATCGATGTCTTGAAAGAAATGGGAGCCGATCTTGAAATCGAAGAAAAGGACACAGGAAATACCGAGCCGTACGGCGATCTGAGAATCAAAACGTCCTCTTTGAAGGCAGCCGAAATTTCGGGCGATTTGATCCCGCGCCTCATCGATGAAATACCGATCATCGCGCTTCTAGCAACACAGGCTGAAGGGACGACGGTCATTAAAGATGCGGCTGAACTCAAAGTAAAAGAAACGAACCGGATCGATACCGTCGCCTCAGAGCTGAAAAAAATCGGTGCGAACATCGAACCGACGGAAGACGGGATGAAGATTCACGGCAAGACGCCTCTTACAGGCGGCGCGAAGGTCTCAAGCCATGGGGACCACCGGATCGGAATGATGCTGGGGATCGCCGCCTGCATCTGCGAGCAGCCGATCGACATATTACAGCCCGAAGCTGTGAGCGTCTCATATCCTTCATTTTTTGAACATATCGAAAAGCTTGCAGAAAAAGCCTGAAGCATTGTGCTCAGGCTTTTTCTGCCCGGAAAATCATGAAAGCCGGGCATTTGCTCATAAAACGAATGTTTTCGGCATAGCTTGTCTTAACAGAATCAATCTGCTTCCATACAGCTGTGCGGGCAACATATTTGCCGGAAACCGCCGCGTGAATTATGATAGTAAGTAACTCACCGCGATATGCCGGCTGATACGGCCGGTGATGAATTGACGAAAGAAAGGGACGTTTAGATTTGAATACTTCTATTCAAGAAGCCATAAAATTAGTTGAAGCAGGCCACCCGGAAAGCGGATTGAAAAAACTTGCTGATATCGAGTCTGACCTTCATGATGAAGACAAAGCCATAGTAGCCCAGCTGTATTACGAATGGGGAATTGTCGATAAGGCTATCGCCATCGTGACTGACCTCCATGAACTGTATCCGGATGAAACAGAACTGACATGCTTTTATGCCGAACTCCTCATCGAAACCGATCAGGAAGAAAAAGCGCTCAGCGTGCTCGAAACGATTCCGGAAACAGACGAGGCGTACCCGCAGTGCCTGCTTTTAATGGCTGATCTCTATCAGATGCAGGGTCTGTTTGAAGTCAGCGAGCAAAAGCTGTTAAAGGCGCAAGCCATTTTGCCGGATGAGCCGGTTATCGATTTTGCTTTGGGAGAGCTGTATTTTACTCAGGGAGCTTACGGCAAAGCGGTCCGTCAATTCAAAAAAGCGGCCGAAGAAGAAGCCGTCATCGGCGGCGTCAATGTGTACCAAAGGCTGGCGGAATCATTAAGTTCATCCGGAGCGTTTGAAGAAGCGCTTGAATGGTATGAAAAAGCCGTCAAGGAGAACCCCGAGCCCAACACACTGTTCGGCTTTGGTTTTACGGCACTGAAAGCGGGGTATCCTAAAACTGCGATTAAACAGCTGACAGAGCTGAAGGAAATGGATCCCGCTTATTCTTCGCTTTACAAGCCTCTGGCCAACAGCTTTGAAACAGAAGGGCTTTATGAGGAAGCATTCGAAACGGCAAAAGAAGGAATCCGTGTCGATGAATTCAACAAAGAGCTTTATCTTTCTGCTGCAAAAGCAGCCTTAAAAACGAAAAGGCATTCGGAAGCGAAGGAGCTGCTTCGTGAAGCGCTGGCGCTGGATCCCGGATATCTGGAAGCCGTTCATACACTGCTTGCCCTGTTTCTTGAAGAAGAAGACGATGAGAGCATCATTGAACTCGTTCGGGAAGTGCGCAAATACGGAGAGGATGATCCGAAGTTCAGCTGGCATCTGGCATCGGCGTTCGCCCGGACCGAAGCGTACGACAAAGCCCGCGAGGAATATGAGAACGCATTTTTGCACTATCGGGATGACGCCGATTTCCTTTACGAATATTCCATGTTTCTGCTTGAAGAAGGACGGCGGAAAGAAGCGCTGCCTCTGCTGAAAAAACTGGCAGAGCTCGACCCGGCAAACGAGGAAGTCCAGGAGACGATTTTCAGAATCGAAGATGAAAATTCCTTTGAATAAGCAGGATATGATCGGTTTGTGTGGAATTTATAAAGTAATACACAAGATGCGATAGAGGAGGGAATAACATGCAGACCCCTGTTTCTGTCAATGAAAAAAAAGATTTTATCCGCTGGTTTCTCAACCATTATCAGCTGAAACGAAGAGAGTGTGTATGGATTCTGAATTATTTAATGAGCCATGACTCGCTGATGGAAAAAGTGCATTTTGTCGAGCAGGCCGAATTTTGTCCGAGGGGCATTATCATGTCTACCCACTGCGTTGAGGAAGTGCCTTTTCGTTTTTATAAAGAAAATGTCATGACGACCGATGCAGAAAAATCATTTCATGATATCAGGCTGAATAAGCAGCAGGATCTCTTTATCCAGCTGAACTTCCGCTCAGCCTATAATTCTCCGGAATATGCGGCTGTACTCGAAGCCAATCCGCATATTCCGAAAGACCTATATGAAAATGAAAAAGATAAAATTGTCGCTGAACAGATTTTGGAGCATTCCATTGCCACTTTTCAGAGACAAAAGCTGCTGCGGGAAATCGACGAAGCGCTTGACCGCCAGGATAAAGAAAGCTTCGAAAAACTAGCTAAACAACTGAGCCAGCTGCGATAATCCGCTGCCAATCAAGCCTTGCCGAAAGCAAGGCTTGTTCAGCTCTGAGAAAGCGCTGTCAAAACGGGGAGGACGAAAGCCGTGAAATGGAATACGCACGATGCGGATGTTTACTTGAACGCGAAAGAATACATCGATACAGCTGTCATCCCTTTAATATCGGTTGATCTTGGAGATCAGTTTAAATCGGCCGTATCAAAAGGGGAATTTACGTCTATACTTGCAGAAGAACTCGAAAGGCAGCTGAAGGGCAGAATCTACCTGTTTCCGCCCTGTACATATTTAGAAGCGGATGAAAAATCGGCGCAGCATATCGCCGATTTAAAAGAAATGGCCGAAAAACATTTTCGCCACATCGTTTTTTTAACGACGGATGAACGCTGGAAGCAGATGCTCGACAGCGAGCAAAAGCTGCTGTGGGTTCCGGCGATTCCTCTCGAACATATGAAGGATTCGTTAAAGCAGAAGCTGCTGGAAGATCAAATTGAGCAAATATTGAACATTTTGTTACAATATTGGAACTCTTGATAAAAACACTTACATTTCCTTTGTATAATGATTTTGGGAATGTTGACCTTCCTAAAATATTGATATATTATGAGGGTGTCCTAGTTTCATGAATTTTTTTCTATTTCAGTTATATTGTAGCTGGGGACTTGAGGGGGGATATGAAGATGAGCGAAAAAAGACATCGGGTATCCAGACGTCAGTTTTTAAACTATACGCTGACCGGAGTCGGCGGCTTTATGGCGGCGGGGATGCTCATGCCTATGGTTCGCTTCGCGCTCGATCCGGTTTTAAGGCCGACTGAAGATCAGGACATGGTTCAGGTTGTCAGCGTTGATGAATTGACAAATGAACCGCAGCGCTTCGATTTTAAAATCAAACAAGTGGATGCCTGGTACGAATCGGAAGAATCGAGATCGGCGTGGGTTTTCAAAAGTGGGGACGAAATTGTAGCTTTATCACCGGTTTGTAAACATTTGGGGTGTACGGTCAACTGGAACAGCGATCCTAAAAATCCGAATAAGTTCTTTTGTCCGTGCCATTACGGACTTTATGAAAAGGATGGTACCAACGTGCCCGGAACTCCGCCGCTTGCTCCTTTGGACCGCTATGAGCAAGAGGTTAAAGACGGCTACCTTTACTTAGGGAAAGCCAAGCCGAGGAAGGATGGGTGATCATGCTAAACAAAATTTATGACTGGGTGGATGAAAGACTTGATATTACGCCGCTCTGGCGGGACATCGCCGACCATGAAGTTCCTGAACACGTAAACCCGGCTCACCATTTTTCAGCTTTCGTGTACTGCTTCGGGGGATTGACGTTTTTCGTGACGGTGATTCAGGTGCTGTCCGGCATGTTTTTGACGATGTACTACGTTCCGGATATTAAAAATGCCTGGGAATCTGTTTATTATTTGCAAAATGAAGTGGCGTTCGGACAGATTGTAAGGGGAATGCACCACTGGGGTGCAAGCTTGGTCATCGTGATGATGTTTCTTCATACGCTCAGGGTTTTCTTCCAGGGGGCTTATAAGAAGCCGAGAGAGCTGAACTGGATTGTCGGCGTTTTAATCTTCTTTGTCATGCTTGGTTTAGGTTTTACAGGCTACCTTTTGCCTTGGGATATGAAAGCTCTGTTTGCGACAAAAGTAGGTTTGCAGATTGCTGAGGCGACGCCGCTGATCGGCTCGGAAATTAAAACATTGCTTGCCGGTCATCCGGATATTGTCGGCGCTCAGACGTTGACGCGCTTTTTTGCCATACACGTCTTTTTCCTGCCAGCCGCTCTGTTCGGACTGATGGCTGCACACTTTATCATGATTCGCAAACAAGGAATTTCTGGGCCGCTGTAAACGAGCGACTCAATTGAGAAGGAGGGGATGGCATGAAAAGGGGAAAAGGGATGAAGTTTGTCGGTGATTCACGGATCCCGGCGGAAAGAAAACCGAATATTCCAAAAGATTATTCCGAATTTCCAGGGAAAACGGAAGCGTTCTGGCCGAATTTCCTGCTGAAAGAATGGATGGTCGGAGCGGTTTTCCTTGTCGGTTTTCTCGTGCTGACCATCGTGCATGAGCCTCCGCTCGAGCGGATGGCAGATCCGACCGATACCGGCTACATACCTTTGCCAGACTGGTATTTTCTATTTCTTTACCAATTGCTGAAATACGAATATGCTGCCGGACCGTATACGGTTGTCGGCGCGATTATTATCCCGACAATTGCGTTCGGAGCGCTTTTATTGGCGCCGTTTCTTGACAGAGGCCCTGAAAGAAGGCCGTTTAAACGCCCGGTTGCCGTAGGGTTGATGCTTTTGGCGATTTCAGCGACGGTTTTCTTAACGTGGCAGTCCGTTGTCACTCACGACTGGGCCGCTGCTGAAGAGCAGGGTAAAATCAAGGAAGAGGCCGATATTGATACGAGTGCGGAAGGCTATAAGATTTATCAGGAGCAGGGCTGTATCTCGTGCCACGGAGACAACATGCAAGGAGGAGCGGCAGGCCCGTCTCTCGTTGACAACGGCTTGTCTCCTGAAGAGATTGCGAAAATCGCCAAGGAAGGAAAAGGCGAAATGCCTGCCGGCGTTTTTAAAGGATCTGACAAAGAGCTTAAAGAACTGTCTAAATTCATCTCCGAAACAACGGCGAAATAAAACGGTTGTCAAGTTGATGAAGGCAGGCTATACTCTTGATAGAGCTGAAGCTGACGGCAAGTCAGCCTCTCGGGCTGTCGACAATGTCGATGGCCTTTTCAATTTTGACCGCTGCTGACAGTGAACCGGCACGGAAGCTGGAAAGGCCGCCGCTTCTCGACAGGTGTTCTGCGGTCAATCTGTGAAGCTGACCCGGCGGCGGCTTTTTTTATTTAAAGAGACTGTGAGTTGATTGCTTTGAAACTGATTTCCTACATGCTCGCTCAAAAGCCGATGCTTCTGCTGCTTTTGATCATTAATTTCTTCGGTACGGTTTACGGGTATTATTGGTACCTTCCGCAGCTGACGAATACGCCAGCGAAGTTTCTGATCTTCGTTCCCGACAGCCCGACGGCGACCTTGTTCTTTTTATTCGTTCTCATCGGACTTTTATTGGGAAGGAATGCTCCGCTTTTTGAGGCGCTTGCGCTTGTTACGCTTGTCAAATACGGGCTGTGGGCGGTTGTAATGAATGTTCTCGTGCTTGTGGTGACCGGAAGCCTTCATTGGACGGGGTATATGCTGATCGCGTCGCACTTCGCAATGGCTGTGCAAGGCGTGCTGTACGCCCCGCATTTCCGGTTCAAAGGGTGGCATTTGGCGCTTGCGGCTGTTTGGACGATGCATAACGATGCCATTGATTACTTGTTTGGAATGATGCCGAATTATTCTATGCTCGATCAATATATGCCGCAGATCGGCTATTTTACATTTTGGCTCAGCATCGCTTCGATCGGTTTGGCCTACTACCTTGTCTTGTCCCGAAAAGCTTTTAAGCTGTAACACTGCTTCACAATCTTGGTCTAACCTTGTCCCTCTCTTCATACGCTTTAATAGAAGGAGTGGGAGGGACCGTAATGATACGAAAGGTGATCCTTTGCATGATGCTTGCGCTTGTTTTTCCTGCGGCCGGTTTGAAAGCGAAAGAATCATCGGCTTTGCAGGAATTGACGGAACTGTCGGATACGGTATTCCAGCTAACAAGGCAGTCTCAATATGAGGAAGCGGTACAAATTCTTCAATACTTTGAAAAAAGGCTGAAAGCTGCGGAGAAAGACGGGACAGAGGATATGATGACAGGCTCGGAAATCCGCCAGGTCAGTCTGGCCTATCATGATACGCTGAAAAGTCTGGAAAGCGAAGAGGTCGCACACCAGGAGAAATTTAAAGCCGCCGCCCAGTTTAGAATGCTGATGGACGCCATTGAATCAGATCATGATCCGCTGTGGAGCAGTTTGAAAAAGCCGATCATGGATTCTTTCAGCGCTTTGAAAGCCGGGATTCAGAAAGAAGACAACTTGACATTCAGGGAAAAGTGGAATCATTTTTTATCCTTGTATGATACGATTTATCCAAGCTTAACGATCGATGTTTCGCCAAAGCAGTTAAAAAGCGTCTCCAACCATATTGCAGTCGTGGAAAACGGAGGCTTCCAGCAAATGACGGAAAGCAGCAAGCTGGAAAGGCTGACGCTTTTGGAAAAAGATTTGGAAGATGTGTTTGATCAAGTAGAAGAAGATGATGCAGACCCTTCCCTGCTATGGGTCATCCTGACGACGGGAAGCATTATCCTCTCGACGCTGACATACGTCGGTTTCAGAAAGTATAAAGCCGAAGAGGACAGGCGCAGAAAAAGAGAAAAAGATTGGCCGAAATAAGAAGCTCCGCTGATCGCGAGCTTCTTTTTTGCTGACCTTCAATCAGCGGGTGATGGGATTTTTGTTCTCATCAAGCGTAAAACCCTCTCCCAGCACGTCGTGTACGTCGCTTACGGCTACAAAAGCGTGCGGGTCGACCGAAGTAATCACATTTTTCAGCTGGAAAACCTCATTTTTCGGAACGACGCAGTATAAAATGTCCCGCTCCGTCTTCGTATAAGACCCTTGACCTTTTAAAACTGTGACGCCTCTTTCCATTTCTTCAATGATTTTGCGCTGAATCTGGTCGTTCTTTTCAGAGATGATGGTGGCGCCTTTTGCGGCATAACCGCCTTCCTGCATAAAGTCGATGACCTTTGAGGCGACAAATACGGCAACAAGCGTGTACATTGCTTCCTTATAGGAAAGGTAAAAAATAAGGGATAATGTAATGACGCAGGCGTCAAACACAAACATGGCTTTGCCCATCGGCACTTGAAAATATTTGTTGATCAGCCGCACGATAATATCAACGCCGCCCGTTGTTCCGCCGTATCTGAAAATAATGCCCAATCCGGTGCCGATAAACACGCCTGCAAAAAGTGCCGCGAGCGCAAGATCGTTTTGAAGCGGCATATGAATCTGGAAGCGCTGAAAAATCCATAAAAACACCGACAGGCTGACTGTGCCGAGAATGGTGTATGAGAAGACCGTTCTGCCGAGGAGTTTCCAGCCGATGAAGAAGACCGGGATGTTCAGCACCAGATTGGATATGGAAGGATCGATATTAAACAGGAAATAAAGCAGCAGGGTAATGCCGGTAAAACCGCCTTCCGACAAGTTGTTCTGCATATTAAAATGAACGAGTCCAAAGGAAAAAACAGCGGCGCCTGCTAAAATAAACAGGACGTTCTTCATTCTGATGTCTCCGAACATAAAAAAACTCCTTTCCTTCCATAAGCTGGCGTTAATATTATAGTGTATCCGTTTTAAAACAGCAAACTCGTCTTAAACATTTGTCAAACTTGTTTGAATTCGCTAACATGTAAGAGATGACAGGAGGTTTTGCCAGCATGACGAAAGAAAAAACGATGAAAGATATACAGCGTGAAGTCGACGAATATATCGGCCAGTTTAAAGAAGGCTATTTCAGTCCGCTTGCCATGATGGCCAGACTGACGGAAGAGCTTGGCGAACTGGCGAGGGAAATCAACCATCATTACGGAGAAAAACCAAAGAAAAAAACCGAATCGGAAAAAAAGATCGAAGAAGAAATCGGCGACGTATTGTTCGTTTTAGTTTGTCTTGCGAATTCGCTTCATATATCATTGGATGAAGCGCATGATATGGTCATGGAGAAGTTCAACACCCGTGATAAAGATCGCTGGACAAGAAAAGAAGAAGGAAAGTAGAGGAGAATCAAGATGCAAAAGGATACCATTAAAATCGCAATAGCAGGACCGCGCGGAAGAATGGGAAGCGAAGCGGTCAAACTTGTTGAAGATACCGCACATTTTGAACTTGTCGGTGCAATCGACCGTACATATAACCGTGAAAAGCTGTCAGATGTGATGACGTCAAGTTCAGATGCTGTCATTTACACCGATATCACGGAATGCTTTTCAGAAACGTCTCCGGATGTTCTGATTGATTTGACAACGCCGGAAATCGGCAAGCTACATACAAAAATCGCGTTGGAGCACGGCGTCCGTCCTGTTGTGGGAACGACAGGATTTTCTGAGAGCGACTTGAACGAGCTTATGGAACTGACCGATGAGAAGGGAATCGGAGCTATCATCGCGCCAAACTTCGCGCTCGGAGCCGTGCTGATGATGAAGTTTTCGCAAATGGCTGCCAACTATTTTACCGATGTTGAAATCATTGAACAGCACCATGATCAAAAACTTGACGCGCCAAGCGGAACGGCCTTGAAAACGGCGGAAATGATTTCGGCTGTTCGCGAAGCGAAAACGCAGGGGCACCCGGATGAAAAGGAAATTCTGCCGGGAGCAAGAGGCGCCGATCAAAACGGAATCCGTCTCCACAGCGTTCGTCTGCCGGGATTGATTGCCCATCAGGAAGTGATGTTCGGCGGAGACGGCCAAACCCTGAAAATCCGTCACGATTCATACAATCGCGCATCTTTTATGTCTGGTGTGAAACTGGCTGTTGAACAAGTGATGAAAATCGATCAGCTTGTCTACGGCCTTGAAAATATCATAGAGTAACAAGAAGGGGGAAATCGCTTTGAAAATCGCCTTAATTGCCCATGACCGAAAAAAACAGGATATGATTCAGCTGACGACCGCTTATAAAGACATTTTAAAAAAGCATGAGCTGTTTGCGACAGGAACGACCGGTTTAAAAATCACTGAAGCGACAGGGCTGCCCGTCGTGCGCTTTCAATCGGGGCCGCTTGGCGGTGACCAGCAGATCGGCGCTTTGATCGCGAAAAATGACATCGATCTTGTGATTTTTCTGAGAGACCCGCTGACGGCCCAGCCGCACGAACCTGACGTGTCAGCGCTTATCCGCTTGTCTGACGTTTATGCCATTCCGCTCGCCACCAACATGGGAACTGCGGAAATCTTGATCCGTTCTGTCGAGGAAGGCGCGTTTGAGTTCAGAAACATTGTCCACGGCAGGGATCGCGATGCTTGATATACTTGCTTTCGGTGCACACAGCGATGATGTAGAAATCGGCATGGGAGGAACCATTGCCAAATATACTAAAAAAGGCTTTCAAATTGGAATCTGCGATTTAACCCAGGCTGAACTGTCTTCAAACGGAACAGTCGAAACGAGAAAAAGCGAAGCGGCGCTGGCGGCCGAAATTCTCGGCGCCAGTCCGCGGATTTCCCTCACGCTGCCGGACAGGGGGCTGTTTCCCAGCCAGGCGGCGATCAGGGACGTTGTTGCCGTCATTCGGAAACATAAACCGAAGCTTGTCTTTGTCCCTTATCCAAAGGACCGGCATCCCGATCACGGGCACGCAGCGGAAATCGTCGAAGAAGCGGTCTTTTCCGCTGGTATACATAAATACGAAGATGCAGAAAAACAGCCGGCCCATAAAGTCCAAAACGTGTACTACTATATGATCAACGGTTTTCACAAACCTGAGTTTGTCATCGACATTTCTGAAACGATCAATCAAAAAAAGGATGGCCTTGCTGCTTATCAGAGCCAGTTCACCCGTTCCCGGCAGTCGGTTGAAACACCGCTGACAAACGGATATATTGAAACGGTCGAAGCCAGGGAAAAGCTTTTGGGAAAAGAGGTCGGCGTCGCATACGCGGAAGGGTTTTTTTCAAAGCGGACTCTTCTGTTAAACAACGATTTATTTGGGGGCGGATGATGAAACAGTTAAAAATCGGAATCACATGTTATCCGAGTGTCGGCGGATCAGGAATTATCGCCACCGAGCTCGGCAAGCTGCTTGCGGAAAAAGGACATGAAATTCATTTTATTACATCAAGTGTTCCGTACAGGCTCAATAAAGTGTATTCCAACATCTATTTTCACGAAGTCGAAGTCAATCAATATGCCGTTTTTAAGTACCCGCCGTATGATTTGGCTTTGGCCAGCAAAATGGCGGAGGTGGCAAAGCGGGAACAGCTTGATGTTCTGCATGCCCACTACGCGGTGCCTCACGCGATTTCCGCTTTTTTAGCGAAGCAAATGCTGAACGGAAACATTAAAACGGTCACAACGCTGCACGGCACAGATATAACCGTGCTCGGCTATGATCCGTCTTTAAAAGACCTGATCAAGTTTGCGATCGAATCGTCTGACCGCGTTACCGCGGTTTCTTCGGCTCTTGCCGCGCAAACGTATGATTTGATCAAACCGAACAAAAAAATTGAAACGATCTATAATTTTGTGGATGAGCGCGTGTATTTAAAAAAACAGGAGCATCATTCGCTGAAAGAGCAGTACGGCATTGCACCTGATGAAAAAGTGATCATCCACGTATCCAATTTCAGACAGGTGAAGCGCGTACAGGATGTCATCCATGTATTCAGCCGCATTGTCAAACAAATGAAATCGAAGCTGATTCTCGTCGGCGACGGGCCGGAAATGACCGTGATCTGCCAGCTTGTCAGACAGCTCGGATTAAAAGACGACGTTCTTTTCCTTGGCAAACAAGACAGCGTAGAAGAGCTTTACGCCATCAGCGATTTAAAGCTGCTTTTGTCCGAGAAGGAAAGCTTCGGTTTAGTGCTGCTTGAAGCGATGGCCTGCGGCGTTCCGTGCATCGGCACAAATATCGGGGGGATTCCCGAGGTGATCAAAAACGGAGTATCCGGTTACTTGGTCGATGTCGGAGATATTGAAGGTGCAGCTAGTAAGGCGCTTCATTTACTGACTGATGAAAGCCTGCAGCGCCAGTTTGCGGAAGCGGCGCTGCAAAGCATCAAGGAACGCTTTTCTTCCAACAAAATCATCGCGCAATATGAAGAAATTTATCAACAATTAACAGACTGGGAGTGTGACAATGGAGGATCTCTTTTTGAAGGCTCTTCCTCTCCTTCGTGAGCTGAAAAAACACGGCTGGCAGGCCTACTTTGTAGGCGGAGCCGTCAGGGATGCCCAAATGAACAGAGATGTCGGCGATATTGATATCGCTACAGATGCATCCCCGGAAGAAATCGAAGCCATTTTTCCGAAAACCGTTGATGTCGGAAAGGAACACGGAACCATCATCGTCCTCTTTGAGGGAGAATCCTACGAGGTGACGACCTTTCGCGCAGAGCTTGAATATGAGGATTACAGAAGGCCGAGCGGCGTTCAGTTTATCAAATCGCTGAAGGAAGACCTGAAGAGGCGGGATCTGACGATTAATGCGATGGCGATGGATGAAGAAGGCAGACTGATCGACTATTTCGGCGGGCTCCGCGACATACGGGAAAGATTGATTCAAACGGTCGGCGACCCGGCGGAGCGTTTTCACGAAGATGCGCTTCGCATGCTGCGGGCGCTCCGTTTTATGAGTCAGCTCGAGTTTGAGCTTTCTCCAAATACAAAAAAAGCGATTTGCGAAAACCGTCCGCTCCTGGCCCATATTTCTACAGAGCGGAAAACGGTTGAATTCGAAAAACTTTTAAAAGGAAAAGCAGCAGGCCGGGCTCTGGAAGCAGCGGCTGAAACAGGGCTTTACAAGGAGCTTCCGGGGCTGGACGGCAAAAAGGAGCGCGTTCTGGCTGCCCGAGCTTTTCCTTTTTATCAACTTCAAAAAAGTGCCGATATATGGGCGGCTTTCATTCACATGATATCGATCAATCCCGCTGAAGCGCACCGGTTTTTAAAAGGGTGGAAGCTTCCGGGGAAAGTCATCAGACAGGCGCTCCATACGGCTGAACGGATCGATCAAAAATGGGATGCCGTCTCGATGTATGAGGCGGGGGAAGAGACGCTGCTGGCCGCATCTGCCATTCGCAGCTTGAGGGACAAGCAGGCAATCGATGAAGAGCAGCTGGCTGAAATCAGACAGTCGTACCAGGCGCTTCCGATTAAAAGCCTGAAAGACCTGGCGGTATCTGGAAGCGATCTGCTGAATTTCAGAAAGAAGCCGGCCGGAAAATGGGTGTCCGATGATTTGAAACGGATTGAGCGGGCCGTGTTAAACGGGGAGCTTGCCAATCAAAAAAAAGCCATAGAGGAGTGGCTGGATTCATGCAGTCAAATTTAAGAAAGAAACTCATTCAATTGTTTACCGAGGCAGACGGCGAATTCATTTCTGGCCAGAAAATCAGCGAAGAGCTCGGATGCTCAAGAACCGCCGTTTGGAAGCATATCGAAGATCTGAGAAAATCGGGATATGAACTTGAAGCGGTCCGAAAGCTCGGCTATAAAATGATAAAAAAACCCGACAAGATCACTGAAGATGAAATCAGGCTCGGGTTAAAAACGAAAAAAATGGGACAGACGATCCATTTTCAGGATGTCGTTTCATCAACTCAAAAAATCGCCCACGAACTTGCAAACAACGGTGCGCCCGAAGGAACGATCATCGTTGCCGACAAGCAGACTGAAGGAAGAGGAAGAATGGCGAGAGCATGGCATTCCCCGGAAGGAAACGGCATTTGGATGAGCATCATTTTAAGGCCTGAAATTCCCGTGCAAAAAACGCCGCAGCTGACGCTTTTAGCCGCTGTAGCGATCGTTCAGGCAATCGAAGAGCAAACCGGCATCGCAGCCGAAATTAAATGGCCGAACGATATTTTGATCAACGGCAAAAAAGTGGTCGGGATCTTAACGGAACTGCAGGCGGAAGCTGATCAGGTCCATTCCGTTATTGTCGGAACGGGGATCAACGTCAATCAGCTTGCAGCCGACTTTCCGGAGGAATTACAAGAAACAGCGACAAGCCTTCGTCTCGCAAGCGGTGAAAAAATCGACAGAGCGGCTTTGGTCCAAACAATAATGTCGACGTTTGAAAAAAGGTATGAAGACTATCTCGCCTACGGTTTTGAACCGATCAAGCTTTTGTGGGAAAGCTATGCTTTGACCCTGAACCGCGAATTGACGGCCCGGACGCTGAACGGAACGTTTCACGGCAAAGCGCTCGGAATCGACGAAGAAGGCGTATTGATCCTGGAAACGAGTGACGGCATCAAAAAAATATACTCCGCTGATATCGATATTAATCCGTCATAGTTGGAACGATCCATGCGTTTTTGGTATACTTCGGATGGGCAGTATCCTCTGGGAACTGCACCTGGAAAGCATGCAACTTATAAAAAAACAGTCTGCCTTGATCCAAAAAGGACTGGGACAGAGGGATGATTCTTGCCGAACACGGACGATACGAAATCCTTCTCCTTGCCGGAAGGTTTTTTTGCTGTCCGAAAAGATGCAGATGCAAGCACGGCAGCTCATCTCCTCTGAAAAAGAGGAGGAGAAAACATGAAGACAAAAACTGACTTTCTAAAAATGAAACAAGAGGGAGAGCCGATCGTCATGCTGACTGCCTACGATTATCCGGCGGCAAAGCTTGCCGAACAGGCCGGCGTCGATATGATCCTTGTCGGCGATTCACTCGGCATGGTTGTACTCGGCCTTGACTCGACCGTATCTGTTACGGTTGCTGATATGATCCACCATACAAAAGCTGTCAAACGCGGGGCAAAAGATACGTTTGTTGTGACGGATATGCCTTTTATGTCATATCACTGCTCTTTGGAAAGCGCTCTGAAAAATGCCGCGGCGATCGTTCAAGAAAGCGGGGCAGATGCTTTGAAGCTTGAAGGCGGCGACGGTGTGTTTGAGACGATCACGGCTTTAACACGCGGCGGAATACCTGTTGTCAGCCATTTAGGCTTGACTCCTCAATCCGTCGGTGTTTTGGGAGGCTATAAAGTTCAAGGGAAAGATGAAGAAAGCGCCGGCAAGCTGATTGAAGACAGCAGGCGCTGTGAAGAAGCAGGCGCGATGGCGCTCGTTCTGGAATGCGTCCCGGCAGCGCTCGCTGAACGGATTTCAAAGGAGCTCACAATTCCTGTCATCGGCATTGGAGCAGGTGCTGGCACGGACGGACAGGTTCTCGTTTACCACGATGTTGTCGGACACGGAGTAAGCCGGACGCCTAAATTTGTCAAGCAGTATGCACAAATCGACCAGCCGCTTGAACAAGCGCTTCGGGGATATGTTGAGGATGTCAGAAGCCGCGTGTTTCCTGAAGATGCTCATTCGTTCCGTATAGATCAGCAAGTTCTTGAAGGATTATACGGAGGGAAATAGGCATGATTCAGATCTATACAGCAAAAGATATACAAAACTTAACGAAAAATTACCGCAAGGAAGGCAAAACCATCGGTTTTGTGCCGACAATGGGCTTCCTTCATGAAGGTCATATGTCGCTAGTAGAAAAAGCGCGAAAAGACAACGATATTGTCGTGATGAGCATTTTTGTCAATCCTATGCAGTTCGGTCCGGGAGAAGACTATGAAGCGTATCCGAGAGATATTGAAAGAGACCGTCAGCTTGCGGCCGGCTCAGGAGTGGACGTCTTGTTCACTCCTGAGCCTGAAGAAATGTACGGCCAGGAGCCGACGGTTACCGCAAGCGTGAAAAAGCGGACGGATGTCCTTTGCGGCCGTTCAAGAGAAGGGCATTTCGACGGTGTCGCAACAGTGCTCACAAAGCTGTTCAATCTCACGTCTCCGACAAGGGTTTATTTCGGCATGAAGGATGCCCAGCAGGTTGCCGTCGTCGACGGGCTGATCAACGACTTTTTCATGGATATCGAGCTGATCCCTGTCGAAACAAAACGGGAAGAAGACGGGCTTGCCAAAAGCTCAAGAAATGTCAATCTGCGAGCTGAAGAACGGCAGGAAGCAACCGCTCTTTACCGAGCTCTTCAGCGCGGCGCCGAGCTGATCCGCAATGGAGAGAGAGACCCGGAGGCCGTTAAGCGGGAGATTCGGAGCATTCTGGAAAAAACGAGTGGTGTTATTGATTATGCCGATATTTATTCATATCCCGATCTGGAGATCAGGGATCCATTGACTGGAAAAGTCATCATAGCGGTTGCCGTTCAGTTTTCCAAAGCCCGCTTAATTGACAATATCATCGTCGATATCCCGGCAGATCAAAAGGAGGATTTGTGATGTACCGTACGTTAATGAGCGCAAAACTTCACAGAGCGAGAGTGACGGAAGCCAATTTGAACTACGTCGGCAGCGTGACAATTGATGAAGATTTGCTGGATGCTGTCGGAATGATGGCAAATGAAAAAGTGCAAATTGTGAATAATAATAACGGGGCCCGGCTGGAAACGTACATTATTCCCGGTGAAAGGGGCAGCGGCGTCGTTTGTTTAAACGGAGCTGCCGCCCGCCTTGTCCAGGTTGGAGATGTCGTCATCATCGTGTCTTATGCGATGATGTCTGAAGAGGAAGCAAAGACCCATAAGCCGAAGGTTGCCGTTTTGAACGAGAGAAACGAAATCGAGGAAATGCTGGGTCAGGAGCCAGCCCGTACCATTCTGTAGCCCCCTTGCCTTTAGGGGGCTTTCATATCGTTTGGAAAGAGCGAAAGAGAAGAAGCCGGTTTTGAAGCTTTTCCCCCGCGCCTTTTTAAAACGTGTTACACTTTTGTCGAAGGTATCGAAATTGAGGTGTCCATTGAATGAACAATCAACGATATGTGGTCATTGATGTGGAAACGACAGGGAATTCTCCGAAAAAAGGCGACAGAATCATTCAAATTGCAGCGGTTGTGATTGAAAATGGACAGATAACCGAACGTTTCTCCAAATATGTGAATCCCAATCAGCCGATTCCCGCTTTTATTGAGCAGCTGACGGGCATTTCGAATGAAATGGTTGAAAATGAAGAACCATTTTCGGCGATTGCCGAAGATATTTTTGAGCTGCTTCATGACAGCTGTTTTATCGCTCATAACATTCATTTTGATCTTGCTTTTGTCAAGCATGAGCTGCAGCTGGCCGGCTTTGGTGAGATTGAATGCAGCGTTCTCGATACGGTGGAGCTTTCGAGAATCGTCTTTCCGGGTTTTGACGGCTATAAATTGACAGAGCTGAGCGAAGAGCTTCAGATTCGCCATGAAAACCCGCACAGGGCTGACAGCGATGCGGAAGTGACCGCTTTGATCTTTTTACATATGATGGACAGACTGAAAAGGCTGCCGATTCCCGTTTTGAAATCTATCAGACGTCTATCCTGGCATTTGATCAGCGACGCGCAGGAGCTTTTTGACGGCTTGATTGCTGAAAAAGGCGCCGATGCTGAACTTGAGGCCGGCTTTACGAAGGTCGGTTCTTTTGTGATCAGGACTCCTGAAGTCGAGGATGAAGAGGCCGGCCATAAGAGCCGGGTTCCGCAGACAGAGCCGCTCATTTGGGAAAGAGACGGCGGGCTTTCTTCATTGGACGACCGGTTTGACAAGAGAGAAGGTCAGACAAAAATGATGCGGGAGGTCTGGACCGCTTTTCAAAATCATGAGCATGCGTTAATAGAAGCCGCTACTGGAATCGGAAAATCGCTCGGATATCTCGTGCCGGCTGCAATTCACGCCAAGCAAACAGGCAAACCGGTCGTGATCAGCACATATACGACATTGCTTCAGCAGCAAATGATAAACCGCGATATCCCGCTTTTGGAAAAGATTTTTCCATTTCCGGTAAAAGCCGCGGTTTTAAAGGGCCGCTCCCATTACTTATCCATTCGCAAGTTCAAGCATATTTTACAGGAAGATGATGACAATTATGATAGCGTCCTAGCAAAAGCGCAGATTCTCGTCTGGCTGACAGACACGGAAACGGGCGATTTATCCGAAATTAATCTCCCGTCAGGCGGAAAGCTTTTATGGGACAGACTGGCATATGATTCGCATTCATATGCAGAAAGCAGCAACATGAGGAAATTGTGTTTTTATGAAAGAGCCAAAGCGAGGGCCCAGAAGGCTGATATGATCATTACCAATCATGCGCTTCTGTTGACTGACGAAACCAATCAGCGAATCCATACCGGAGATGCCGATATGTTCATTATTGATGAAGCCCATCATTTTGAGCGCGCGGCGGGCGAGCAGTATGGAGCTAGAGCAGACTATGTCTTTCTCCACAAAAGATTGATGAGGCTCGGCACCCTCAAGCAGAGGGGTATTTTGAAAAAAGCCGAACGGCTCTACCGGTCGGCAGGCATTTCATCAGAATCCTTTTTCCAAATGGACGAATGGCTCGCTCAGCTTCTTGAAGAAAGCGATCTATTCTTTACGGCTGTTCATTCTTTTGTCAAGAGGAGGAAACCAAGAAACGATCTAAACCGTCTCTTATATAAGATCGGCGAAACCGGTGAAAGCAGAGCATGGAGCAGGCTTGAAGAAGGCGCACGAAGACTGTGTTCCATGCTGTATGACATGCATCGGCTGTTTATGGATCAAAAGAAAAGCCTCGCTGAAAAACAGGCTTCTTTCACAAGCCGTCAGGCGTTTTTGTTAGAGGAATACGATTCGTGCATGAACGACCTTGAAGAATATCGAAAGACGCTCGGCCGCTTGATGTTTGACCCTGTTGAAGATGAGGTCGTCTGGATTGAAATTGACGCGAAGGGCGCAAAAAACGCCGCTGCTATTTACGCTCAGCCGCTTGATACAAGCGAAATTCTGGCCGACCGGTTTTTCACCGAGAAAAAAAGCGTTGTCCTCACATCGGGGACGCTTGTCGTCGAGAACTCTTTTGACTATATGATCAAAAAGCTTGGTTTAAGCGATTTCTATCCGAGGACCTTGCAAATCGAGTCGCCTTTTTCTTATGATAAACATATGAATATCATGATTCCGACGGATGTCAGCCCGATTCAAAACGATCCGGGAGACTATATTCAGGATGTCTCGCGTTACGTCAAGGCGCTTGCAAAACAGAAAGATGCCAAAGTGCTCGTCCTGTTTACGTCTCATGATATGCTGCGAGACGTCTACCATACATTGAAAAATGAGGAAGACTTTCCTTGTCAGCTCCTTGCACAGGGGATTTCCGGCGGAAGTCCCGTTAAGGTCATGAAGTTGTTTAAATCGTATCCTCATGCGGTTCTTCTCGGAACGAACCATTTTTGGGAGGGCGTTGACTTTCCGGGTGATGAGCTGACGACGCTGATCATCGCAAGGCTTCCGTTCAGACCGCCTGACCATCCGGTTGAATCAGCAAAGTGCGACCGGGCAAAGAGAAGGGGAGAAAGTCCGTTTCAAGCGGTATCTCTGCCGGAAGCTGTCCTGGCCTTCAGGCAGGGAATCGGCAGGCTGCTCCGCTCAGAGAAAGACAGCGGAACGGTCGTTATTCTTGACCGCCGCATCCGAACCTCTTCCTACGGCACGGTGTTTATGAAGGCTCTGCCCCCTGCAAAAGTCATGGAGCCTACTTTCCTTGAGCTTGAAGCCTACATAGCCGGGAAAAACGGCTAAAAGCCGCATAAAGCGGCTCTTAAATGGTGTGGATTAAGGTTTTATTTTTTAGGCTGTTTATTTAAACGGATATCCCGTTGTAACAACTAGTATGGCTTTTGCTACAAAGAGTATGAATTACAATTATTGTTTCGTTCGGAGGTATTTGAAAAATGGAAAACAAAATCGAAATTCTATCTACTGTAAGCGTCGAGCACTCAGAAGACCTGTATAAAATCGTTGATCTTTTGAACCGTACGCTCAAACGCGATGATCTCATGTTCGGCCTCGCTCTCGATGAAGAAGACCAAAAACAGGCCATTTTTACGATTTATCGTACTTAGGAGCAGAAAATGGGCAAAAAAACATTAATTTTCATACTGATATTTGGTATTATCTTTTTAACAGCACTTCTTGCGGGAGCGAATGTCTACCGTACGGCAATGGATCAGAAAGAAAACGGCCACGAGCAGGCTGCCGAAACAGCCAGGCAGGAAGCCGGCTTAAAACAAGTTGACAGCGTGGAGACGTTTGTCGGTAAAGAAAAGCAGTACATTGTTACAGGGGCAGACAAAAAAGGCGACAAAATGTATGTTTGGGTGCCTGCTGACAAAAAGCAGAAAACGCTTTACAAAAAAGCATCAGCCGGCATTACCGGCCGCCAGGCTGCAAAAGCTGTTCAGGATGAGGGCCTGATGTCTGAGCTTAAAGAGGTGCACCTTGCAAGGGAAGGCAATGTTCTATTGTGGGAAGTTACATACTTAAATAAAGATGGGCAGTACAGTTTAAGCTATGTGGACTTTATAAACGGAAAAATTCACAAAAATATTACGCCTTAGACGAAACAGGGGGAAATCGAGTTGAATCTAGCTAAAAGAGTATCAGCGTTAACACCATCTGCAACATTGGCAATCACTGCAAAAGCAAAAGAATTAAAAGCGGCAGGGCACGACGTCATCGGTCTTGGGGCAGGTGAGCCGGATTTTAATACGCCTGAGCACATCATTGAAGCGGCTGTCCGTTCGATGAACGAAGGACATACCAAATACACGCCTTCCGGCGGTCTTGCGGCGCTGAAAGACAGCATCCGCGATAAATTCAAGCGCGATCAGGGAATTGAATACAGCCAATCGGAAGTTATTGTGTGCACAGGTGCAAAGCATGCTCTTTACACCCTATTTCAAGTGCTCCTCGACGAAGGGGACGAAGTGATTATTCCGACTCCGTACTGGGTCAGCTATCCTGAACAAGTCAAGCTTGCAGGCGGCAAACCTGTGTTTGTGGAAGGCCTTGAGGAAAACAGCTTCAAGATTTCTCCGGAGCAGCTCGAAAAAGCCGTCACAGAAAAAACGAAGGCTGTGATCATCAATTCCCCAAGCAATCCGACAGGGATGATGTATACGGAAGAAGAGCTCAAAGCTCTCGGTGAAGTATGCCTTCGACGCAACGTTTTAATCGTATCTGATGAAATATATGAAAAGCTGATTTACGGCGGAAAAAAACATGTATCCATTGCACAGCTTTCTCCAGAACTTAAAAACCAAACCGTGATCATCAACGGGGTTTCCAAGTCACACAGCATGACCGGCTGGAGAATCGGTTATGCAGCAGGCAGCGAACCGATCATTAAAGCGATGACGAACCTAGCCAGCCACAGCACGTCAAATCCGACATCTGTCGCTCAATATGGAGCCATTGCCGCTTACAATGGGCCAAACGAGCCTGTTGAGGAGATGAGAAAAGCTTTTGAAGAACGGCTGAACAAGGTGTATGAACTGCTTGTTGACATTCCGGGATTAACATGCCTGAAGCCTGAAGGAGCCTTCTACTTGTTCCCGAATGCAAAAAAAGCGGCAGAATCGTGCGGCTTTTCAAGCGTTGATGAATTCGCCGAAGCGCTTTTGGAAGAAGAAAAGGTTGCGATCGTTCCTGGTTCAGGGTTCGGCGCACCGGACAACATCCGTCTGTCGTATGCGACATCCCTGTCACTTTTGGAAGAAGCGGTTGAACGCATCCGCCGCTTTGTCGTGAATCGCAGCCGCTAGAAATTAAAAAGCGTCCGCAGGCGGACGCTTTTTTCATGCACACAACCTGCATTGACCTGATCGATTTAAAAAAGGTATAATATACGTTATGGACGTCAGAAAGAATGATGGCTTGACCGAATTCTTTCGTGTTTTGGAGGGAAACGATAGTGAAAACAACAATAAACCAAGTGTACAAGCATGTTGGTGAAGAAGTAACAATCGGCGCTTGGATCGCCAACAAACGTTCAAGCGGCAAAATTGCGTTTTTGCAGCTTAGAGACGGGACAGGCTTTATCCAAGGAGTCGTCGTCAAAGCGGAAGTGGACGAAGAAACATTTCAAACCGCTAAGTCTGTAACACAGGAAACATCATTATATGTAAAAGGCGTCGTCAAAGAAGACGAGCGTTCGCCTCTCGGCTACGAGCTTGCTGTGACGTCGCTTGAAGTCATCCATGAAGCGACAGATTATCCGATTACACCTAAAGAACACGGAACAGAATTTTTGATGGATCACAGACATTTGTGGCTCCGTTCAAAACGGCAGCATGCAACGATGAAAATCCGCAACGAGATTATTCGCGCTACATACGAATTTTTCAATAAGGAAGGCTTTGTTAAAGTCGATCCTCCGATTTTGACGGGAAGCGCACCCGAAGGAACGACAGAGCTTTTTGCGACAAAGTATTTTGACGAAGATGCCTACCTTTCGCAAAGCGGCCAGCTTTACATGGAAGCTGCTGCAATGGCTTTAGGAAAAGTCTTTTCATTCGGACCGACTTTCAGAGCTGAGAAATCAAAAACGAAGCGCCATCTGATCGAATTCTGGATGATCGAGCCGGAAATGGCTTTTGTCGAATTCAACGAAAACCTTGAAGTTCAAGAGAACTATGTCTCTTTTATCGTCCAAAGCGTGCTTGAAAACTGCAAAATAGAACTGAATACGCTCGGCAGAGACACTTCCAAGCTGGAGCTTATCAAAGCGCCTTTCCCAAGAATCACGTATGATGAAGCAATTCAGTTCTTAAAAGAGAAAGGCTTTGACGATATTGAATGGGGCGATGACTTCGGCGCTCCTCACGAAACGGCGATTGCTGAAAGCTATGACAAGCCGGTATTTATTACACACTATCCGACATCATTAAAGCCGTTTTATATGCAGCCTGCACCTGACAGGGAAGATGTCGTATTGTGCGCTGACTTGATTGCGCCTGAAGGCTACGGCGAGATTATCGGCGGATCTGAACGGATTCATGATCTCGAGCTTCTCGAAGCGCGCCTGAAAGAGCACGGTTTAGAATCGGACGCTTATCAATGGTATGCAGAGCTGAGAAAATACGGCTCAGTTCCGCATTCAGGGTTCGGACTCGGACTTGAACGGACGGTTGCCTGGATCTGCGGCTCTCCGCACGTCCGCGAAACGATTCCGTTCCCAAGACTGTTAAATCGCTTATATCCTTAAGAAAAAAGTCTCCTGATTGCAGGAGACTTTTTCACAGTCATCCATGATATACTGGAAGGTAAGAGGTGTATCGAATGAAAAAACAGCACTTTATTAAGATGCAGGATATGGGAGCTGTCACCATTCCGAATCTGCTCTTTATGAACTATCGGGAGCTTGGCTTAAACGAGACAGAATTCATGCTGCTCTTAAACATTAAAATGCATGTTGAAAGAGGTTCTTTTTTTCCGACGCCGGAGGAATTAAGCAAGACGATGTCGATTGAAACCGAAGAATGCATGAATATGCTGAGAATGTTCATTCAAAAAGGCTTCATCTATATAGAAGAATGCGAAGACCAGAACGGCATTAAATTTGAAAAATATTCGCTCGAACCTCTCTGGGGCAAGCTGTTTGAGCTTTTAGAAATGGCCGAGCAGAAAAAACTCGCCGAACAGAATGAAGGCGAACAGAAGAGCCTTTATACAATCTTTGAAGAAGAGTTTGCACGACCGCTTTCTCCGCTGGAATGCGAGACGCTCAGCATCTGGCTTGACCAGGATCATCACGATGCACAGCTGATCAAACAAGCTCTCAAAGAAGCCGTCATATCAGGAAAATTAAATTTCCGCTACATTGACCGGATTCTGTTTGAGTGGAAGAAAAACGGCGTTTCAACAGTCGAACAAGCCGTAAACTACAGCCAAAGATTCAGGCGGAAGACTGCTCCGCGGCAAAATGAGCAAAAGGAGTATACAAGACAGGTTCCTTTTTACAATTGGCTTGAACAATAAAGTGAAAGGTGAAGACATGCTAACAAAAAAACAGATCGAGTTTTGTTTAGACACAATCGGTGAAATGTTTCCGGATGCAGAGTGCGAATTAGTCCATGACAATCCGTTTGAACTTGTCATCGCTGTCGCTTTATCGGCCCAGTGCACAGACGCGCTTGTCAATAAAGTGACGAAAACGCTTTTCCAAAAATACAAAAAACCTGAAGATTATCTTGCAGTTCCGCTTGAAGAGCTGCAGCAGGACATCAAATCGATCGGCTTATACCGCAACAAAGCTAAAAATATTCAAAAGCTGTGCAAAATGCTGCTGGAAGACTACGGAGGTGAAGTGCCGAGAGACCGCGATGAGCTGGTGAAACTTCCGGGTGTCGGAAGAAAGACCGCTAATGTCGTCGTTTCCGTGGCATTCGGCGTTCCTGCCATTGCCGTCGACACCCATGTGGAAAGAGTTTCAAAAAGGCTCGGCATTTGTAGATGGAAGGATTCGGTCATGGAAGTTGAAAAGACGCTGATGAAAAAAGTGCCTGAATCAGAGTGGTCCGTCACTCATCACCGCTTGATTTTTTTCGGCCGCTATCACTGTAAGGCGCAAAGACCGAAATGCGAAGAATGCCCGTTGTTTTCTCTGTGCAGGGAAGGGCAAAAACGATATAAAAAAGGGCTGGTGAAGCTGCTGTGACAAGCGTTTCACTGTTGGACGAATACGAAAAAACGCTGCGGAAGAAAAGGCCGGAATCCGGCGAAAGGCTTGCGGTACTTTCTGAAAATCCGCTCTGCTATGATTTTTTTCAAGACGCAGGAGAGGACAAGCCTTGGGAGCATGCGGAAGAATGGGTCCCGCTTCTGTTTGCAGAATGGGAACGCACAAAAGAAAAGCTTCTGCCCGTCTTTAAAACGAGAAAATCAAGGTGCAGCCAGGATGACATGCTCAACGGGGTGTGCTGCTTGATCGCAAGCCTTCACTGGACGATGGGGGAGCCTGTCAAAAGTCTCAACTGGGAGATCATCACCCGGAAGGATTTTGGAGCAAAGCCGATGAACTGGACGGAACGGCTCGAGTTCATCCTGCTGAAACCGACGCAGTACCATTGTTTTATCCAGCTTGACGAATTGTTTACGGAAATGAAAAAGCAATTTTATAAATATGTTGCCATGAATCATAAAAAAGCCACTCACTAAATTGTGAGTGGCTTTTTTGATCAATTGGTGCCGGTTGATTGACCGTTGGAATTTGTTTGTTGATCACCTGTGTTGGCGCCTTGATCCGGGTTTTTGTTTTTGTCTTTATCTTTATCTTTATTTTGATCGTTGTCTTGATCATCGGCGTCATCATCTTTTCTGCCGTTGTTTTGGTCTGAATTTCCCGGATTTTGATTGTTTTGATCGGAATTTCCTGGATTTTGATCATTCGGCTGATTTGAATTGCCGTTATTTTGTTTGTCTTTGTCCTGATCATCATCAGCATCCTGCTTCTTCTCGTCATCGTCTTTCTTTTCATCGTCCGTTTTTGACTCATCCTCATCAGCCGCGTTGACTTTAAGCGTTACAGAAGCAGGGTCGCTTTCACCATCTTCGGTAACGGCAGTGACTTGGAATCTGTAAACGGATCCTTCTTTTGCATTCGGTATGACGGCTTCTTTCGCACTGCTGTTTTGAATTTCGCTGTATCCGCCTCCGTCAACAGACTGTTTGACTTTAAAGGATACATCACCGTCTCCGGAATATGACCATGAAAGCTTAATGCTCTTTGATGCTTCATCATACTCTGCGCTCAAACCTGACGGCTTGTCGGCATTTTCTTTTTCTTCATATTTTTTCGAAACGGTCGTCGGCTGTGTGCCTTTTACAAAGTACTCAGTGACTTTTTTATCGCTAGGCGTGTTGCTGCTGGCGAGCACCGGCGGGTTCGAGCCTTTTAGAACGGTCGCTTCAACGACGCTGTCAGGCTTTTCAAATGAGCCGCTGCCGTTGTCCACCTTGGCAATCAGTTTTTTGAATAGGAGCTTGGCGACTTGCTGTTCGCTCTGGCTCAGCGAATTAAAGCCTTCTTTACCGGTCCAGACCGCTGCGGTATATTGCGGCGTATAGCCGACGAACCATGAATCTCTCGCTCCGTTTCGATTTATGCCGTGTTTTCTAATGTCGTCCTCGGTAAAGTTCGTCGTACCCGTTTTACCTGCTACAGTGACGCCGGGGACTT
Source organism: Bacillus licheniformis DSM 13 = ATCC 14580 (assembly GCF_000011645.1). Classification (GTDB taxonomy): domain Bacteria; phylum Bacillota; class Bacilli; order Bacillales; family Bacillaceae; genus Bacillus; species Bacillus licheniformis. The sequence goes on along the minus strand of NC_006270.3, from coordinate 2,313,970 downwards.
GAGCCGCTGTTCCTGTTCCTCGCTGAACAGCGCTTTTCAGCATATCCGTTATCATAAATGCGGTATAATCGCTCATGGCAGCCTTTGATTCAGGCGTCAAATCAAGCTTAGTGCCGTCATTGAATTCCACCGCGGTAACAGTATGCGGCTCATTGTAGTAGCCGTTGTTGCCGAAGGCGCTGTACGCTCCGGCCATTTGCAGAGGCGACACACCATTTCCGAAGCCGCCGATTGCATAAGCTTCCACTAAGTCATCTGAATTTATGTTAAGGCCAAGGTTGCCTGCAAATTTTACAATATTGTCTTTGCCGGCTGCCTGGAACGCTTTTAAAGCCGGGATGTTTCGAGAATCGACCAGCGCCTCTCTCATCGATATCCAGCCTCTGTAGCTTCTGTCATAGTTGTTAATCGGATCTCCAGTTGAATACGTGTATGCTTCATCTTTAATCTGTTCATACGTCGACCATTTCTTGTTCTCAATGACAGGGCCGTAGTCAAGGATTGGCTTAATCGTTGAACCGGGTTGACGTTTAGTATCTACTGCATAGTTAAAGTCGCCTGCTTTCCGGTCGCGTCCGCCGCCGAGCGCGCGGATCTCTCCGGTTTTCGTATCGAGCAGGGTGAGGCCGGCCTGCATTTTTTCGGTATACTGAATAGAATCGCCGTCCATCAGCTCATCCACATAATCCTGTGCGTCTGTATCAATCGTCGTGTAAATCTTCAGTCCGTCCGTTCCCGGAGTGACGTTCGCTTTTTCTTTCACTTCGGCGACGGCCTGCTCGATAAACGCGCTGTATTTGTTGGACGTTGTTTTTGCGTACTCTTTCGGAGATACAAGGCCTTTTGTGACGGCTACTTTTTTCGCTTTGTTGTACTCTGCGTCAGAGATAAAGCCGTGTTTATTCATCAGGCTCAGCACGACATTGCGCCGTTTCTCGGCTTTTTCCGGATGTTTGATCGGGTTGTAGTTATTCGGGCTTTGCGGCATGCCGGCAAGCGTTGCGGCCTGCTCGACCGTTAAGTCGTTTAGATCTGTAACCCCGTAGAACTGCTCAGCCGCTTTTCCGACACCGTAGGCCTGCGGCGAGAAGTAAATCCGATTTAAATACATTTCAAGAATTTCGTCTTTTGAGTATTTTCTTTCCAGCTGGAAAGACAGCCAGACTTCCTGGACTTTCCGTTTCAGCGTTTTTTCATGTGACAGAAGGGAGTTTTTGACGACCTGCTGTGTGATCGTACTTCCGCCTTCAGAACCAAATCCGCCTTCGAAGTTTGCCAGAAGCGCTCCTCCGATCCGGATCGGGTCGACGCCGTGGTGGTCATAGAAACGGGCGTCTTCCGTTGCAAGAAATGCGTTTTTGACGGAATCCGGGATGTCTTTAATCGACACGTACGTCCGTTTTTCCGAACCGATTTCGGCGATTTCTTTTCCGTTTTTGTCATAGATGGTAGAAGAGTACGGTGTCTTCAGTTTTGCTTCATCAAGGGACGGCGAGTCCGCTACCATCACCGCAAAAGTGACGCCCCCGGCAATCAAGCCGATAACACCGATGATTAAAATGGATAAAAGAATTTTCTTAAACAATCCTGCTTTTTTCTTTTTCTTGGGTTTAGAATGAGTATTAGACCTGCTTTTGCCCTGCTGGGCTTTTCGCCGTTCCTGGCGGCTGTTAAATTGATCTGACATAACATCTCAACCTTTCGTAGTTAAACCTTTCCGCTCACATGACTTTAAAATCATAATTTATGATGGCGAAAAATACAACTGATCAATAATCTTAATATAATCAATTCTTGGCGAGTATCCAAGTGAAATGGGGTGAGCGGCTTCCTGAAGCTCGTCTTTTCGGATCGATTTTCTGCCGTTTTGCTTTTTCCGCTCCCAGAAATAAAATAATTTTTCTGCTTCCAAAAAATAAATTTCTTCAAAAGCGGATATGATAACAAAACAAATGCCGTCTTGCGCCACAACCTGCTTCATATGCTCGATCTGATGATCGTGGAAATTCTGAAGCGGGAACGAGGTTCGGCTCTTTGTTTCTTTCGCTTCAAAATCGATGTAGCGGCCTTTATAAACCCCATTATAATCAGTAGTTGACGACTGCTTGAAATATGCTTCTTTGATAACCGCAGCGCTTCGCTTCGGATAATCGACCTGGACAATCTGTACAGGTGTCGGTTTTTTATGGATGACCGCAATCGAATGAGATTGATAATACATATTCGTTTCATTCAGGTCATCTTCGAGGGTCATGCCGCGATTGGAATACGACGGCTTCTTTTGCAAGGATGAGGCAGCTGTTTTCGGCTGATAGGATTTGCCGTTCGGGTAACGAATCACTTTCTTCATCCTCCTTTTACAAAAAATCTGGATACTAACGGAAGTGGCTGATCTTGCACAACACTTTTTCCGCGGCGGAGCTGACGAGCCGCATTCAAGAGCTGACCGCAAAACTGAACAAGGACAATATCTCACGGACAAATGCCTACAAACGCTACTTTGACCGCCATCCTGAAATCAAGTGGTCGCTTTTGGCTTCATTTGTTTCCCGGAATGCCGGCTGGTCGATGACCGATTTAAAAGGGCGCTTATTCGAGCTCGGACTTACGGCTTTTCAGCAGAAATGGCTGTTTTTAGCGTATGAGAGAGCGAACTGGCTGATCTTTTCAGACGCCTATCCGCAGCTCCTGCTATACCATTGGTCCAAGCAGCTTGGCCAGCCGCTGTTTCATTTGCTCTCCTCATTTGGCGTGTCTTCATTTATGAAAACGGAGTGGGAGCGGTTCTGGCATGAGCGCGATCAAAAGCGGCTCATGTACGCTCTCATTATAAATGAACAAAACACTATCCAAACTCCTATTATACAAAATCCTTTGTTTAAAAAGAATGTTTTTCAGACGATTCCTTTTCAGCTGTGTGAATGGTTTCACTTCAACACGGTCATTTTCCCGACGGTTGAAGGCGTTTTTTACGGTGTGTCTGTCAAACGCTTCACCAGTTTAAAGGAAAGGATCAAGCTCGGCAAGCAATTAAGCGAGCTGCTGTTTTCGCCTGAGCTTTTCCCCGGTTTTTTTCATTTTACATCATGTGTTCCGCATACCGGGTCGCGCTTTGATATGGAGCGCTGGGCAGGGGTTAAAATCAGAACCTCGCCGTTTTTGAGAACGTGTTATCCCGTTGTTGCCCATTCATTAGACGGATTAAAATGCGATTGGTTTCGCGGAGGAAAGAGGGAGGCGATGTTCAAAGATGAAAAACTGCCGAAAACGATCGAAATCACCGATTGGTATTTTCAAAAAAGAAGGCAGCTGCAGGCATTGTTTTCGCTGGAGCATTGGCTGAATAAGAGGTGAAAACAGAAAAAAGCAAGGGTTCTCCTTGCTTTTTAAGTAGACGGGCGGTTAGGTCCGCCTAATTTCTTATCCAGTGTGTCTGTTTGTTTAGCATCTGGTTTTGTTTTCGCAGGTGATTTCTTTTTATTGTTTTCCACAGCGGGCACCTCCTTACCTTTTTAGATTTTGCAAAAAAGCGCTGATCATACCATTTTTCGCAAGATCACTTGTCGAAAGCGGCGCGTTTGGCTGGAAAATGAGTTTCTTTGGCGGTTTGCTTCTAGTTTTGTCAGCTGTGGAGGAGAGAGTGCGCATAAGGGAGAATGCATAGAAGGCCATCAAAAAGGAGGGAAGCAAATGAACGGATTTGCAAGCAAAGACTCGGTCCTTCAAATGCTTTTGGAAACGGAATCAGACATGTCGTCTGCGGAGAAGGCTTTGACAGAAGCCGTACGCCGGACGGAGCAGGAAAAGCAGTCTGCCTGGAACGAACGGCTCGATCTGATTGAAAAAGAGCTGGCAGAACTCAGCTCATGTTTAAACAGCACGTTAATGGGAGTGGAGCCCGGGGTAGAGACGGCTTAAGCCGGATTCGTTGTAACGGCCGTCTTCCTTTGGTACGATAAACCCGAGGTGAAAAAATTGGATACACAATCTCTTCTTATACAGACACAGGATTTAATCCGCCTTGTAAAAGAAGCGGAAGAACGATATAGAAAGGGAAAAGAGGAAGGGACGGAATACGATTTTTTCGAGGTTGTCAAACCTTCTGTCGAGAGGTTCGAACAAACAGTGAAAAGCTGGCTGGCGGAAAGCCTGTCTTATATCAAGGCCAATCGGCCAAAATACATTTACGAAGAACAGCTCAACTCGGTTGAGGAAAATGCGAATGAAATTTTCATGCAGTCCTATTTCTGCAAAATTCATAAAAAACGCTTTAAAGATCTGACGGAATCCGTCCTCTACACGCTCAAAAACGTAGAAGACGATATATTAAAAGAAGACCGGGCCTAATCCCGGTCTTCTCTTTTTATGAGGGCTGTTATTTAGCTGGCGTCCGTATTCATATCATAAGCAGGGTGCTGTGCGCCATTCGCTTCAAGAACTTTCATACTTGTGCGAAATTCGTTTAATGTCAGATGTCCCTGGATATACAAAAACTTAGCGAAATCCATCAGTTTGTTCATGCAGTCTGTCTCATACTGTTTCATCTCGGCAAAACAATTTCTTAAGTATGATACGTTCATATGGTGCATCCCCTCTCCTTTTATATTAATAATATAGTACCATAACAATTCGACTTTTTTCTGTTTTTCAAATATTAAAATTTTCGACACTTTTTGACAAACTTGTGACAGAACCTTTGGAACGAGAAATGCCTCTATATCATACACTTATAAAAAAGGGCTATAGGAGGAGAGGAAAGATGGAAGAGAGGAGATCCGCCGTATATCCTTATTCCGGCCCTGGTGCGCATATTCAAGCCTATCAGCAAAACCATCAGGCCTATCATCCCGTTCAGCTGTACTTCAGCCAGGAAACCGTTCCGTACGCCCATCCTGCACAGCGGCCGCAGCCATATCAGCAGCCGATTGAGCAGAATTTGGACCCGTTTTCAGTCTATCATCAGCCTGTTCAGCAGCAAATGCAGCCGCTTCCGCCGTTTCAGGGATTTCCTTATCAGCATCCATACCCTTCGCCGCGGCCTAATCTCCATCAGCCGTCACAGTTTCAAAGCTTTCTGTCGCAATTCAAAAAAAAGAACGGGCAGATTGATTTCAGCAAAATGATGGACACCGCAGGCCAGATGGTGAGCACGGTCAATCAGGTCGGAGCGCTTGCCAAAGGGTTTATGGGATTCTTCAAATAAAAAAAGCATGGATGAAGGTCATTCATGCTTTTTTTGCTCCGAAAATGAGACCGTGAGGACATTTCGGTTCCACGACGTCTTCATTGTTTCTTCACGGACAGGGTATGGGAGCAGAACGGTTCTGGACAGGCTTGTAAATGATGAAGAACCGCCGCTTTCTTGTTTCTCCTTCAAGGCGATATGAAGATACCGTGATTTCGCTTCAATCATAATATCTCCATTTTGAAACGATTCAGGAACGGCGATATCGACGTAAAGCGCCCCATCATCCTCTCTGATATTCATGGAAATCGTGGAATTCTGAAGCTGGTCTGATATGAGTTTTTGGAATGAATTTAAAATATCGTGGAAAGGCGAGTTGTAAAACAACTGTTCAACAGCTTCTTGAATTTCGTCCTTTTTGCTGAGCGAGTGATTGTCGTTTTCCTTAAAATCCATTCTTCATCACCCTCGATTTTTTATTTTCAGCTTATGCAGGGGCTCTTCATATGGTTATTCATTGATGGGAATTTGAAAGTGTGGTTAAATAGTGGGGAATCCAACGATTTGGTATTTAACCTGTTCCTCTTTTAATAGCCATCATAAAGAGGCGTTTTGAAAGGAGCCCACTGTATTGCTGAAAAAATTATTCGGTATTGGTCAAAAACAAGATGAAGTGAAAGAAGAAACCGTTTTTTCACCGGTTGACGGACAAGTTTTGGAACTTTCAAAAGTTCCTGACCCCGTTTTCTCTCAAAAGATGATGGGTGACGGAATGGCTGTCGAGCCTTCCGCGGGCGAGATCGTATCGCCTGTCGACGGGGAAGTGATCCAGCTGTTCCACACAAAACACGCCATAGGCATTCGTTCATTGTCCGGCGTGGAGCTCTTGATTCACATCGGTCTGGAAACCGTAGCAATGGAAGGCGAAGGTTTCACAGCCCATGTCAAAGAAGGAGACAAAGTAAAAGTCGGCGATCCTTTAATAACATGCGATTTGGAACTGATCAAGGAAAAAGCGAGCAGCACAATTACGCCGATCGTCATTATGAACGGCGATGTGTTGGAACGCGTCACAAAACATGAAGAGGCAGCAGCGAAAAAAAGCGAGACAAAGCTCATGGAGCTTAAAGTAAAGTAAAGTAAAAGAAAAAAGCAGAGAGCGCTTCTCTGCTTTTTCATTTTGTCAGGAAATCACCTCTTTCAGAACGAACGGACATTCGCTAAAATAGAAGGGAGAGGTGACAGCGTTGTTTCAAAAACGAAATTTGACAGATATGATTCAGCTTCTGAAAGAAGACCAAGCTTTCAGCAGGCAAATTGTTCATTGGCATACAATCGAGGGAAAAGAAGCGGATTACCGCGATTTTCCTGAAGGTTTAGATAAGAGAATCGTGCATGCTTTACAGCAAAGAGGGATAGAAAAGCTGTATTCCCATCAGGCCGACGCATTTCTGCACAGCGCCGCCGGCAAAAACGTGACGCTTGTGACGCCGACGGCATCTGGGAAGACGCTTTGCTACAATCTGCCCGTCATTCAGAGGATCACAGAAGACCAAGATGCGCGCAGCTTATACCTTTTTCCTACTAAAGCATTGTCGCAGGACCAAAAAAGCGAACTGAATGAATTAATCGATGAAATCGGTGCGTCGATCAACTGTTATACATATGACGGAGATACGTCGCCTTCGATCAGGCAGAAAGTCAGAAAAGCGGGCCATATCGTGATTACAAATCCAGATATGCTGCATTCGGCGATCTTGCCTCACCATACAAAATGGGTGTCATTGTTTGAAAATCTGAAATACATCGTCATCGATGAGCTTCACGTATACAGGGGAGTCTTTGGCAGCCATGTAGCCAATGTCATCAGACGGCTGATGCGGATTGCTGAATTTTATGGAAGCAAGCCGCAGTTTATCTGTACATCCGCGACGATCGCCAATCCATTGGAGCTCGCTGAGACGCTCACGGGGCAGCCGATGCACCTGATTTCAAACAACGGCGCCCCGTCGGGAAGAAAGCACTTCTTATTTTACAACCCGCCGATGGTCAACCGTTCCCTTAACATCAGAAAAAGCGCGACCCTTGAAGTGAGAAAGCTCGCATCCGAATTTCTAAAAAACGGCATTCAGACGATTGTGTTTGCAAGAAGCAGAGTTCGGGTGGAAATTATATTGACATACTTGCAGGAAGTGATGAAGCCGATTGTCGGCCCGCATTCGATTCAGGGGTACAGGGGCGGCTATCTGCCGAACGAGCGGCGCGTCATTGAAAAAGGCCTTCGCAGCGGGGACATCAAAGGCGTTGTCAGCACGAATGCACTCGAACTGGGCGTTGACATCGGACAGCTGCAGACATGCATCATGACCGGTTATCCTGGAACGATCTCAAGCGCCTGGCAGCAGGCCGGCCGCGCCGGAAGAAGGCACAACGAAGCGCTGATTGTCATGGTGGCAAGTTCCGCCCCGCTCGATCAGTACATCGTACAGAATCCGGACTATTTCTTTAAACAAAATCCCGAGACTGCCGTCATTAACCCGGACAACCTGGTCATTCTCGTCGATCATATCAAATGCGCGGCCTTTGAACTGCCATTCAAAAGAACGGACACATTCGGCGGTATCGAAATTGAGGATATTCTTGACTACTTGGCAGAAGAAAGGGTCCTCCACTTAACCGGGAATACGTACCACTGGATGAATGACGCTTTTCCCGCGCACGGCATCAGCTTAAGATCGGCTTCTCAGGAAAATGTTGTGATTATTGATCAGTCAAGACGCGAGAAGGCGAAAGTAATCGGGGAAATGGACAGGTTCAGCGCCATGACGCTTCTTCACGATGAAGCCATTTATTTGCATCAAGGCATCCAATACCAGGTGGAAAAGCTTGACTGGGAGGAGAAAAAGGCGTTTGTCCGCGAGGTTCAAGTTGATTACTATACCGATGCCAATCTTGCCGTCTTGCTGAGAGTTCTCGAGGTTGACAAGGAGAAAAAGACGGAAACCGCAGCGTTCGGTTTTGGGGATGTGACCGTTCAGGCAAAAGCGACGATTTTTAAGAAAATAAAATTTGAGACGCATGAAAATATCGGTTCAGGACCGATTCATCTGCCTGAAGAGGAGCTGCATACCAATGCGGCTTGGGTGCAGGTGAACGATAGTGAGCGGCAAAATTGGAATGACATCAAATTGGAAGAGGCTTTGCTTGGGACTGCAAACGTTCTTGGGCATGTAGCCGCCTTAAAAGTGATGTGCGATCCATCTGATCTGCATGTTTTTCCGCAAATCAAAGCCGTTCATAACGAAAAGCCGACGATCTTTTTGTATGATCGCTATCCCGGCGGAGTGGGTCTTTCACAAAAAGTGTATGAACAAATGCCCGAGATCATCAGTGAAGCGCATCGGCTGATTTCAAGATGTCCGTGTGAGTCAGGATGCCCTTCCTGCATAGGAGTGAGCGGCGGCGATCAGACAAAAAACAATGCTCTGCGCCTTTTAAAAGGCTGGAAAGGTTGAGCGGAATGTCTTTAAAACGAAAACTTAATCGCTATAAGCATCACCTGGGAAATCAAGCGAAAGAAGAAAAAACGGAACCTCCCGCAGATAAGCTGACTTCCTTGTCCGTCAGTTTTGAAAAAGAATGGGCCGAACTCGGTGTTAAACCATATGTGTTTGAGGAATGCTATTGCCTGATCAGGGAAGTCGTTTACCCGTTGACTCATGTTCATGGTCATTACGCGTTTTCTGAGCTGCATGAGACGGTTAGGCGATGGAACAACAGCGCCGTTTCCCATTCGCTTTCAAGCAAAGGGTACACACCGAGCCAGCTCTTCTTCTTTGATACGGAAACGACCGGTCTCGGAGGCGGGGCCGGCAATGCGATCTTTTTGCTCGGCCATGCAAGGGTGTATGACGACCGCGTAGTCGTCAAACAGCATCTGCTGCCAAAGCCGGGGTACGAAGCCGCCCTCTATCACAGCTTTCTGAGTGAAGTCGATATTCAGTCTCTTGTCACCTATAACGGCAAAGCGTTCGACTGGCCCCAGGTGAAAACGAGGCACACGCTGATCCGCGACAGGGTCCCAAAGCTTCCGGATTTCGGCCACTTTGACCTGCTGCACGGATCCCGCCGCCTTTGGAAGCATAAATTTGACCGCGTTTCCTTAGGGACGGTGGAAAAGGAAGAGCTGGGCGTTGTAAGAACTGAAGATACGCCGGGCTATCTGGCGCCGATGATGTATTTTCATTTTTTAAAGGAGGAACGGCCGGAAATCATTGAAGGCGTTTTGCGCCATAATGAGCTTGACGTGCTTTCTTTAATCACTCTTTACATCCATTTATCGAAGAAAATCCTCACTCCGGAGCAGACAGCGGAAGCAAACGAAAAGTACGCGATGGCAAAATGGCTCCTCGCCAACCGGGAGACAGAGCTTGCGACAGCGCAATTGCAAGAGCTTGAAAAAAAACCTTTTGAACATTCTGAACGCGCATCATTCGATTTATCCATGCAGTATAAAAAACAAGGCATGCTAAAAGAAGCCGCAGCCCTTTGGCTGAAGCTCCAAAATGGAGAAGACGGAAAAACCGCCTGGCGCGCAGGCATCGAACTTGCCAAATACTTTGAACATCGAAAGCGGGATATTCGGGCCGCTCTTGAGGTAGCGGAAAACCTGCTGGAGCAGCACGGTTCACAAAAGTTTGAGCTGACCGAAAAAGAAATGGCCGGCCTCTTGAGAAGGCGCGAGCGGCTGGAAAGGAAATACGGACGAAATATTCCCCGGGCAAGCGCAGAAAACGACGATCTTCGAAAGCCAAACATTTCAAGCACGTTATGAATTGTAGAAACCGATCGCTTCTTGTAAAATAGCGTTAGAATCGTTTGAAGGGAGCGTCGATATGTATAAGGGGCTGTTTTATCTGTTTTTTGTCGTCGTATTGTTTATCGTATTGATCATGACGAATTTCAAGGAAAGCTTTATGGCTTACTTTTAAAATAGGTTTTTATATTAGTACATGTTTACCCCCTGCTTCATAGTTTAATAGTGTATATAGAAGCTTAAAGAAAGGGGAATTTTCATGCACTGTAAACCGCATGTAATGGCGCCGATTGTTCATCCTACTCAATGCTGCTACAACCATACGCACAGCAAAACCGTCGTACCGCACATTCACCCGCAGCACACAACGAATGTCAACCATCAGCATTTTCAGCATGTTCATTACTACCCGCAAACTCAATCAGCTGTCAACAAGGCGTCACATCAGCACTTCGTGAGCCCTGGAGCAGGAATGATGCCTGGGCCTGGAGGGATGCCGGGACCTGGAATGGGCATGGGGCCTTACTAAAAAGGTTTTTCGGAAGTTTTGTCAGGATGAACGAGCGCCGGATTGAACGTGACTAACAGAATATTTTTAAAAAAATGGGGCGGAATACGGCCCCATTTTTTAGCAGGTGATCATAATGAAAGTATTGGCCGTTACAGGGTACAAGCCGTTTGAACTCGGGATTTTCAAACACGATGACAAGGCCCTGTTCTACATAAAAAAAGCGCTTGAAAACCGGATGATCGCTCTCCTTGAGGAAGGCCTGGAATGGGTCCTTATCTCGGGCCAGCTCGGGACTGAACTATGGGCGGCGGAAGTCGCGTTTTCGCTGCAGGAAGAATTTCCCGACTTGAAAGTGGCGGTCATCACTCCGTTTTTGGAACAGGAAAAGAAGTGGAGCGAGAAAAATCAAGAGCAGTATGAAGCCGTGCTCGCAGCCAGCGATTTCACTGAAAGCTTGACACACAGGCCGTACGAAAGCCCGGTGCAATTCAAACAAAAAAACCGGTTCTTCATCGAAAAGGCGGATGGCTTATTGATTCTGTACGATGAAGAAATCGAAGGCTCGCCTGTGTATATGCTGAATGAAGCAAAAAAGGCTCAGGAAAAACGCGATTTTCCGATCTACACGATTACGATGGATGACTTGAGAGTCACTGTTGAAGAATGCAGCTTTTACGAAGAGTAAAAAGTGCAAGAGAAAATTTGACATTGCACACGTTTTCTGAAAAAATATAAGATGATGATTCACGATATGAGGTGAAAAAGATGCTTGCTGATAAAGTGAAGCTTTCTGCTAAAGAAATTTTGGAAAAAGAATTCAAAACAGGAGTCAGAGGCTACAAGCAGGAAGACGTTGACAAATTCTTGGACATGGTTATTAAGGACTATGAAGCCTTCCATCAGGAAATCGAAGAATTGCAGCAGGAAAACCTGCAGTTGAAAAAACAGCTTGAAGAAGCCAACAAGCGACAGCCGGCTCAATCAAATACGACCAATTTTGATATTCTAAAACGACTTTCCAATTTGGAAAAACATGTATTTGGAAGCAAATTATACGATTGATGAAAACCGCTTGCCCTTTAGAACAAACTAAGCTATAATAGTGGATGTCTTAACGTTCGGGTAATCGCTGCAGATTTTACATCTGTAGAGGAAAGTCCATGCTCGCACGGTGCTGAGATGCCCGTAGTGTTCGTGCCTAGCGAAGTCATAAGCTAGGGCAGCCTTGCAGAAGGCTGACGGCAGGAAAAAAGCCTACGTCCTTTATGGATATGGCTGAGTATCCTTGAAAGTGCCACAGTGACGAAGTCTCACTAGAAATGGTGAGAGTGGAACGCGGTAAACCCCTCGAGCGAGAAACCCAAATTTTGGTAGGGGAACCTTCTGGACGGAAATGAACGGAAGGAAGGACAGAGTTGACTCTGTAGATAGATGATTACCACCCGAGTACGAGGCTTAGCAGCCGACGGCAGTACGACGGAACAAAACATGGCTTACAGAACGTTACACACTATTATGATGATGACAATGTATAAGCTCTCCGCAGGTAGGAGAGCTTTTATCATGTAAAAAACATACATAAAAACAGGTGATATAATGAAAACCTATACATTAATCGCAACAGCGCCGATGGGAATTGAAGCGATCGTCGCCAAAGAGGTGCGCGACCTTGGATATGATTGTACAGTTGACAACGGTAAAGTCGTGTTTGAAGGCGATGCCCTCGCCATCTGCAGAGCCAATCTGTGGCTGAGAACCGCTGACAGGGTGAAAGTGCAGGCTGCCGAATTTATAGCCAAGACCTTTGACGAGCTATTTGAGAAGACAAAAGCGATCGACTGGAGCGCCTATCTTCCTGAACACGCGTCATTCCCCGTGACGGGAAAGTCTGTTAAATCAGTGCTCGCAAGCGTGCCGGACTGCCAGCGCATCGTCAAAAAAGCGATCGCCGAGAAGCTGAAATCAGAATATCAGACACAGGGCGAGTGGCTTGAGGAAACAGGGCCGGAATACAAAATTGAAGTCTCTCTTTTAAAAGACAAAGCGGTCATAACGCTTGATTCATCCGGAGCCGGGCTTCATAAACGGGGATATCGAACCGGCCAAGGGGAAGCGCCGCTGAAAGAAACCCTTGCTGCAGCTTTGATTCTATTGACAAATTGGACGCCTGACAGGCCTTTCGTCGATCCGTTTTGCGGTTCGGGTACGATACCGATCGAAGCCGCTTTGATCGGCCAAAATATCGCCCCGGGTTTCAACAGGGATTTTGCATCTGAAAGATGGGAATGGATCGGTAAAGAAGTGTGGGATCAAGCGAGGCTGGAAGTCGAAGAAAAAGCGAATTATGATCAGCCGCTTTCAATCTCGGGGTATGACCTGGATCATCGCATGATCGAAATCGCCAAGGCAAACGCCGAGGAAGCTGGACTCGCCGATTTCATCGAATTTAAGCAAATGCAGGTAAAGGATTTTCGGACGAAAGAGGAATACGGCGTAATTGTCGGAAATCCGCCGTACGGGGAACGCCTCGGTGAAAAGAAAGCAGTCGAAGCCATGTATAAGGATATGGGCAAAGCATTTGCCGAGCTTGATACATGGTCTGTCTACATGCTGACATCAAACGAGCGTTTTGAAGAGTGCTACGGGAAAAAAGCAACGAAAAAACGGAAGCTCTTTAACGGTTTTATTAAGACGGACTATTACCAGTATTGGGGGAAAAGGCCGCCAAAACCGAACAAAGAAAAGTGAAGTTTAAAGGCTGCCATGTAAAACGGCAGCCTTTTTTCTTTCCATAGCCGGAACCGCTGAACGGCGTATTGAATTCGCGCCCGCTCGGAGTTAGCCCCTTAAAAGCGCATGGCAAAACATCGACTCACTAATAAATCCATGAATCATTTTTCTTTTTATAAGACGAATCATAGCATTTTTTGCGCGGCTCATAATAGCAGTCTTTTTTGCAAGGCTTGTGGTAATCATAGTCTTTTTTACAAGGCTCATGGTAGTAGAAGTCCTTTTTGCAGTAATCGTAATCCTTTTTGCAAGGCTTGTGGTAATCGTAGTCTTTTTTGTAATCCTCATGGTAGTCATAATCCTTTTTGCAATAATCGTAATCCTTCTTGCAAGGTTCATGGTAATAGAAGTCTTTTTTGCAAGGCTCGTGATAGTAGTAATTCTTCTTGCAAGGCTCATGATAGTAAAAGTCCTTTTTGCAATAGTCGTGATCCTTCTTGTAAGGATCATAATCATAATCCCAATAATCTTTCTTTGCCGGTTCATAATAATACATGTACTCTCCACCTTTAGTCTATAAATTTTAAGTCCCTACAGGATATGATAGAAAAATGGAATAGACTGGGTTTTTATGATGGATAAAGAGCACATTGTCTAACACAGTCCTTGTTATCTGGTGTTAAGCTTTTTGTTTGACTGAAAAAAGGGTGTTTGACCGCTGCGAAAACGGTCCGCCCTAAGAGTATAGAAAGAAAAAACATAAAATCAGCCTGTATAAAAACGATTCATCCTGCATATACTCGGGATTATTCGATTTGAAAAGAGGTGATTTCATGTTGAACAGCGATCATATTCAAATGATTCAAAAAGCGCTGGAGACGTCAGAAAGCCAGCTCGAGGACATTGGCGAAGAGCGCCTTACATATGCAAAGGAAGAATTGAAAAACGCGATCAGCCATATGGAATCGACAGATCATCCGTTTTTGACGCATTCGATTTACCGGAAATAGTTGAGAGAGGCTTCCTGCTCCTTTTTTCAAATCTTTCTTGTTGAATTTCTTGAATCATAGTGATAGGATAGAAGTTCTGAAAACTCGATAGTTGGGGGTTGGAGCAGGGTGACAGCATCTCGTCTGCCTTTTTCATTAACAAAAACAAAAAACTTTTATGAAGAACTGAACAATTGGATCGGTGATGTATTTTACGATATTCTTCCTGAAAAAGGCTTTGATTTGCGCGATGAGCAAATATTCATGGCTTTTCAATTAGAGCGGGCATTTAAGGAAAAGAAGGTCATGTTTGCGGAAGCCGGCGTCGGCACCGGAAAAACGCTCGTCTATCTTCTGTTTGCCTTGAGCTATGCCAGGTATACGGGCAAGCCGGCGGTCATCGCCTGCGCGGATGAGACGCTGATCGAACAGCTCGTCAAAAAAGAAGGCGACATTTATAAAATTTCCGAGCATTTAGGCCTGACGATCGACGCAAGGCTCAGCAAGTCGCATGATCAATATTTATGTTTGAAAAAACTGGAGAAAACGATGCAGCGCTCTGATGATGAAAAATGGCTTGACCTTTACGAAAGTCTGCCGTCTTTCGTTCACGAATCGCAGGGCATGCAGGCTTTTTATCCGTACGGCGACCGAAAAGAGAATTCGTCTTTATCAAACGATGAGTGGTCTGAAATCGGTTACGACTCTTTTCAGGACTGTCTTACATGTGATATGAGGCACCGCTGCGGGCTCACACTGTCAAGAGACCATTATCGAAAATCAACCGATTTCATCATCTGTTCCCATGATTTCTATATGGAGCACGTTTGGACGGAAGAGGCGAGAAAGCGGGAAGGCCAGCTTCCGCTTTTGCCGGAGCACAGCGCAGTGGTTTTTGATGAAGGGCATCTGCTCGAGTTTGCGGCCCAAAAAGCGCTGACATACAGGGTGAAACAATCCACGCTCGAAATGTTCCTTGAGCGCCTGCTCGGCAATGACATCAGAGAAGAATTTGCAGAGCTTGTCGAAGAAGCGCTTCGCGCCAACGACGAATTTTTCGGTTTGCTTACGGAAAATGCCGAAAAAGCAGAAGGCTCTGAGCGCATGCGCATCAAAGACGATACCGATGTGAAAAAAGCGGCCGCCGAGCTGTATGATTTGCTTGAAAAAATCGGAGAGGCGCTCGTTTTTGAGGGCGAGCTGTACACGATCGACCAGTACGCTTTAACTGTTGTCGAAGAGTATTTAGAACAGATGGCTTACTCCCTTTCGCTCTACAGGAAAAATGCGATCAGCTGGCTTGAACAAAAAGAGCTTGAGTCGACATTCGTCGTCATGCCGAGAACCGTCTCTGAAGTTCTCGGAGAAAAGGTGTTCTCCAAGCAGATTCCGTTTATTTTCTCATCGGCGACATTATCGGAAAACGGATCGTTCGATTATTTGGCGACCAGCCTCGGGATCCGCGATTACTTATCATTTACCGTCGATTCGCCGTACGATTATGAAGAGCAGATGAAAGTGTACATCCATCAAATCGAGGAAAAAGAAGCGAAAGAAGAAGCGGCAATCCGTGCAATCAAAGAATCTGGAGGGAAGACGCTGATCCTGTTTCCGTCTTTTGAAGAGCTTCTGTCCTTCAAGCGCCGGACTGCACAGGAATCATTTTCGTTTCCCGTTTACTTTGAAGGGGATGAAGAAATCAGTACAATCGTTGAAAAGTTTCAAACGGTAGAAGAATCCGTCTTGTGCTCTGTCCATCTATGGGAAGGGCTCGATATTCCCGGAGACCCGCTTCAAAATGTCATCATCTGGTCGCTCCCATTTCCGCCGCATGATCCCGTGTTTGAAGCGAAGCGGAGCGGCGTGGAAAACGCCTTTCGCGAAGTAGACCTTCCTTACATGCTGCTAAGACTTCGCCAAGGGATCGGACGTCTGATCAGATCAAACAGCGACAGCGGCACGATCAGCATTTTTGCGGGCGATGAAAAAGAATGGAATGTGATAAAAGAAGTCGAATCTGTTCTTCCTGTTCAGCCAGTCTATGTATAAGAAAAGCGGACATCCCGCTTTTCTTTTTTTGGCTGCATAAAAGTTGACTTTCGTAAATATTTCCATTAGTCTGATTACAATTCGCATCATATACGGGAAGAGGAGGATGAATGATGTCGATCAATACATATGAAAAAGAGTTTTTAGAAACATTAAAGAAAATCAGCCGGTATGAGCAGGCGATTAATGTCATGTACTGGGATATGAGAACGGGCGCGCCGAGAAAAGGGGAGGAAAGCCGCGCTGAAGCTATCGGCCAATTGTCGGCAGACGTCTTTCAGATGAGAACGTCCCCGCGGATGAAAGAGCTTTTGGATACCTTAGCCGGGCAAAAACAAGATCTGCCTTTTGATACACAGAAAGCGGTTGAAGAAGCGAAAAAAGAGTACGATTTAAACAGCAAGATTCCGGAAGAGGAGTTCAAAGAATATACGACACTGACTTCCAAAGCGGAATCCGTCTGGGAAAAAGCGAAAAAGGCGTCCGATTTTTCTCTCTTTGCTCCGTATTTAGAAAAAATCATCGACTTTAAAAAACGGTTTATCTCATACTGGGGATATGAAGGCCATCCTTATAACACGCTTCTGGACCAATACGAACCAGGCGTTACAGTCGAAAAGCTCGACGCCCTTTTTTCTGAATTGCGGGAGGCTATCGTTCCGCTTGTGCAAAAGATTGCCGCCAGTGATAAAAAGCCTGATACGGGCTTTGTTCACGATCATTTCCCGAAAGAGCGGCAGCGCGATGTTTGCCACTTCTTCTTACAGGAGCTGGGCTATGATTTTGAGGCGGGGCGCCTGGATGAGACGGTTCATCCTTTCCAGGTGACGATCAGCCAAGGGGATGCCCGGGTGACCACAGCATACAATGAAAACGATTTTCGGTCGGCTGTTTTCGGAACAATTCATGAATGCGGCCATGCCATTTATGAACAGAACATTGATGAAGCGCTGGGCGGAACCAATTTATCAGACGGCGCATCAATGGGCATTCATGAATCTCAATCCCTTTTCTATGAGAACTTTATCGGCAGGCATCAAAGCTTTTGGACGCGGTATTTTGATAAAATAAAGGAAGCAAGCCCTGACCAGTTTGCAGGCGTTACTGCCGAAGGGTTCTACAGAGCCGTTAATGAATCAAAGCCGTCGCTGATTCGGATCGAGGCTGATGAACTGACATATCCGCTGCATATTATGATCCGCTATGAAATTGAAAAAGCGATTTTCAGCGGCGAAGTATCGGTCGGAGACCTTCCAAAACTATGGAATGACAAATATGAAGCATACCTGGGCATTACGCCTCCCGACGATGCTAAAGGAATCCTGCAGGATGTCCATTGGTCCGGCGGAGATTTCGGTTATTTTCCTTCATATGCGCTTGGATATATGTATGCGGCTCAACTGAAGTCAAGCATGCTGAAAGATCTTCCGGAGTTTGACCGTCTGATTGAAAACGGCGATTTTCAACCGATCAGAAAGTGGCTGACAGAGCATGTACACATCCACGGCAAAAGAAAAAAACCGCTGGAAATCATTAAATCTGCGACAGGCGAAGAATTAAACGTCCGTCATTTAATCCGCTATCTGGAAGAAAAATATACAACACTCTATTTGTAAAAGAAAACCCCTCCCGTCTGTATGGGAGGGGTTTTCGGGTCAGAATTTTCTGTTAAATACGAACGTTCAAATGAAAAAATGTGTGCAGGTTCGTCTTTTTTTGTTTTATCCCTTTTCATTCGGAACGAAAGTTGATATAATTTGATACATTATATCACTCATATAATCGCGTGGATATGGCACGCAAGTTTCTACCGGGCACCGTAAATGTCCGACTATGAGTGGGCGATAAGAAAACGAACGTCTTTTAGTCAAACTGACGGAATTCGTCTTTTTAAGCATTGCCCGCTCGCATTTCAAATCCGAGCGGACAATGCTTTTTTTTATGAAGGGCAATTGATGAACGGAGGGGTTTAATGGAAAAGCTAAAACGAAAAATTGCAGAGCAGGGCACGGTGTTGTCTGACGAAGTGCTGAAAGTTGATTCATTTTTAAATCATCAAATCGATCCGGAATTAATGCTTGCTGTGGGTGAAGAGTTTGCTTCGCTTTTCCGGGAGGAAGGCGTCACAAAGATTGTGACGATTGAATCCTCAGGCATCGCACCTGCCGTGATGGCCGGCTTGAAGCTGGGCGTGCCGGTAGTATTTGCAAGAAAGCGTCAATCGCTTACCTTGACGGAAAATCTGTTGACGGCTTCTGTCTATTCATTTACAAAGAAAACGGAAAGTACGGTTGCCGTATCAGCCAGCCACCTTTCAAAGGATGACAAAGTTCTGATCATCGACGATTTTTTGGCAAACGGACAAGCAGCTAAAGGGCTCGTTTCCATCATTGAACAGGCCGGCGCTAAGGTGTGCGGAATCGGAATCGTCATCGAGAAATCATTCCAGACGGGCAGGGAGGAACTTGAAAATCTTGGAATCAGAGTCGAATCCCTTGCGCGTATTGCCTCTCTTGCCGGTGGAAAAGTTACCTTTTTACAGGAGGTTGGGTCATGAAACTTACAGCCGGTAAAACTGTTTCATTAAGCATTCAGCACGTCCTTGCCATGTATGCAGGAGCCGTTGTCGTACCGCTGATCGTCGGCGGCGCTCTCGGTCTGACGCCGGCTCAGCTGACATACCTTGTATCTGCCGACATTTTGATGTGCGGTGTGGCGACGCTGCTGCAAGTTTGGAAAAACCGCTTTTTCGGTATCGGTTTGCCTGTTGTATTGGGGTGTACGTTCACAGCCGTTTCTCCGATGATTTCGATCGCCTCGACATATGGTATTCCAGCGATCTATGGAAGCATCATAGCAGGTGGTGTGATTGTCGTCATCATTTCTTTTTTCTTCGGAAAGCTTGTTAAGTTTTTCCCTCCCGTGGTCACAGGATCTGTCGTCACGGTGATCGGTATCACCTTGATTCCCGTTGCGATGAACAACATGGCCGGCGGTGAAGGCAGCAGCGATTTCGGCGAGCTGTCCAATCTTGCTTTAGCTTTTTCCGTTTTACTAGTCATCGTCCTTTTATATCGTTTTACATCAGGATTTATCAAGTCAATTTCCATTTTAATCGGCTTGATCGCAGGAACAGCCGGCGCCGCTCTAATGGGAAAAGTTGATTTTACAGAAGTCGCAAACGCTGGCTGGGTGCAGATGATTCATCCGTTTTACTTCGGCGCCCCTGTTTTTGAAGTTACCCCGATCTTGACGATGTCCCTCGTGCTGATCGTCAGCCTTGTCGAGTCCACAGGCGTCTACTTTGCATTGGGCGATTTGACGGACCGCCGCCTGACAGAAAAGGATTTAGGAAAAGGATATCGCGCCGAAGGGATTGCCGTGCTGTTGGGCGGGGTTTTCAACGCCTTTCCTTATACGGCGTATTCGCAAAACGTCGGTCTCGTTCAGCTGACAGGAGTTAAGAAAAACAGCGTGATCGCGCTTGCCGGAGCTTTTCTCATTTTGTTGGGGCTGTTTCCGAAAGCCGCTGCTTTAACGACGATCATTCCTAAACCTGTGCTCGGCGGCGCTATGGTAGCGATGTTCGGCATGGTGATCGCCTACGGGATCAAAATGCTGAGCAGGGTTGATTTCGGCAAGCAGGAGAACTTGTTGATCGTAGCGTGTTCAATCGGAATCGGCCTCGGCGTGACGGTTGTACCGCAAATGTTTCAAAACCTTCCTGACGCCGTCAAGCTTTTGACAGAGAACGGAATTGTTGCGGGAAGCTTTACCGCCATTCTCTTGAATGCGATCTTTCACATTCATCCGTTTTCTCGTCATGCTGAACAGCCTGAAGCAGTTTCTGCTGAGAAATCTGCCGTTTAAAACCTCACGGATTGTGAGGTTTTTTTGTTGTGTTTTCTCATTGCGGATAAGCCATACTACCGGTATGAAGAGGAGGCGTAACGAATGGAAACTGTGAATGAGCTTGTCGAACGAATCAGGACGAAAGACGGCGGTGAAGCTGTCATCCGTCCCGTCAAAATGGCGGATGCCCCTGACATCATCGAGGCGGTGAAAGATGTGATTCAAACGGGCGTTTACATCCAAAAAGAACGGCCGCGCACACTTGAGGAAGAGCGTGCATTTATCAGCGATATGATGAAAAAAGACAACATGTATGCGGCGGTTGAAATCGATGGTACGGTGTACGGAATTGCCCGGGTCATACGCGGCGAACTCAAAATGAAGCGGCACACGGGTCTGTTCAGAACTTGGCTCCACAGCAAGGCGCAGGGGCTTGGGATCGGCAGGGAAATCATGTCCTACACCCTGAAATGGTGCAGGCTGCATCGCCTGCATAAGCTCTGCTTGACCGTTTTTTCCGAAAATGAAGCAGCGCTGTCGCTCTATAAGAAAAGCGGCTTTATCGTTGAAGGGGTTCAAAAGGAACAGGTTTTGTCGGACGGGAAATATGAAGATGAAGTGCTGATGGCCTATTTTTTCAACGGGTCCACATAAGGCCGCCAAATTCGGGAGAAGCTGTAAACAGAGGTGGTGTTATGGCCTATGTCATTTCGGCGGGGACAAGCATTCCGCGCTGCCATGTCGACCAGAAGGAAGCAGCCGTTTTTGCGAGGGAGATGTTCAAAGATTCATTTAAAGACATTGATCGTCTGCTGTCAGCTTTTCAAAATGGCGAAATCGCTTCACGGCAATTTGTCATGCCTTTGGATTGGTACAAAGAGGCCAAGAGCTTCAAGGAGAAAAATCAAACGTACATTGATATGGCTGTCAGACACAGTGCTGAAGCCGTTTCGAATTGTCTGTCGGACGACCGTTTTTTGAAAAAAGAAATCCCTTGCGGAAAAATTGACGCGATTTTTTTTATTTCCTCTACAGGCATCTCGACTCCCAGCATTGAAGCGAAGCTTATGAACATTCTGCCTTTTTCAAAACGGGCGAAGCGGATCCCGATCTGGGGGCTAGGCTGTGCAGGAGGGGCTTCAGGTATAGCGCGGGCATTCGAATACTGCAAAGCGTTTCCAAAAGCCCATGTCCTTGTGATTGCGGCGGAGCTGTGCAGTTTAACGTTTCAAAAGGATGATCAATCGAAAAGCAATCTTATCGGCACATCTTTATTTGGCGATGGAATCGCCGCGCTTTTAATGTGCGGCAAGGAAGCGGATTTCTCAGAAGCCAGATTTGAGGTTCTTCCGGAAGTATTGGGCTCACAATCCAGCACCTTGGAAGATTCGGAAGAGGTCATGGGATGGGAAATCAATGACAACGGTTTTCGCGTCGTTTTTTCCAGGGACATTCCGACATTGATCAAAACACACTTAAAGAACGATATCGAAGCATTTCTGAATAAAGAACATATCGCTTTGGAGAACATTCAAGTATTTCTGGCCCACCCTGGCGGAAAAAAAGTTCTCGACGCTTATATGGAAATCCTTGGATTTTCCGAAGCGCACATCGACTGTTCACGAAAAATTTTGGCCAGGCACGGCAATATGTCATCGGCCACTGTGATGCATGTTTTAAAGGAATATTGCTTGCATGGCGGCCCCGTGCCGGGAAAATACGGTCTCTTAGGGGCGCTCGGACCGGGCTTTTCATCGGAGCTGCTGCTCTTGAGATGGACAAAAAGAGAGTGACTGACACATGTTTTGGACGATTTTAAGCATTTTTGCCGCCCAGCGCCTGCTTGAGCTGGCAGTCGCGAAGTTCAACGAAAAAAACGCTCTGAAAGAGGGAGCGGTCGAATACGGGAAACGTCATTACCCTTACATCGTCGCGATGCATGTTTCGTTTTTCGTATCTTTGATTTGGGAAACGACCGCTTTTCAACGCGGAACCCTTCCGATGGCGCTTGTCGTATTGACAGGCCTCATCTTCACGCAGGTTCTCCGGTATTGGGCGCTCTTTTCACTGGGGAAATGCTGGAACACGAAAATCCTTGTCATCCCTGGAACGAATCTTGTCCGAAAGGGGCCCTATCAATGGATTAAACATCCGAACTATTTGGCGGTCGCTCTTGAATTTCTGCTTTTGCCCCTGCTTTTTCAGGCATACGCCACCGCACTTTTATTTACGGTGCTCAACGCTGCTGTCATGTACATCCGCATTCGTACGGAAGAACAGGCATTAGAAAAATTACACCATTGAAAATGATTATCATTTCATTTATAATGATGATAAACATTCTCATTATAGGATGGTGAGTCGCGTATGACGATGTTTTTTCTACTGGCGGCCGTCAGTACATACAGTTTATTGATTGGATATGTCTTAAAAGGAATCGCAGGAGCGAATCCGCAAAAATAAATAGATACACGTGCTGAAGCTGCCGAAACCGGCAGCTTTTTCTCGTTTTTCTTTCCGATTGTGAAGAAAAATACAGCAAGGTTGTGTAAAATGGGAGAAAGGGCTAAGATGGCAAACAACAACGCATAAAAGGGGTAGGAAACATGGCACAAATAAACACGAAAGACGATCTGATGAAAAGAGCCGGAGCGGTTTTCGGGGAGCTCACAAAAAACGGGGATGACAAGCGGTCGGCGCAGCTTGCGGGCATCATCCGAAAATGGCTGAGAAAAGAAGTGTACATCGCGTTAACCGGACACTATTCAGCAGGGAAATCATCGCTTTTGAACGCGCTGCTTCAGGAAGAAGTCCTGCCGACAAGTCCGATTCCGACGAGCGCCAATCTCGTGCTGGTCCGCCGGGGAGAAATGAAAACAACACTCCATACGGTCGATGGAAGATACGCTCAGATGGACGGCTCTTATGATAAAGAAAAAGTGCAGGCGTACTGCAGGGACGGCAGCCAGATTGAAATGGTGGAAATCGGGGGGCCTTTTTCAGGAATAGCGCCTCAGGCCGTCTTAATCGACACGCCTGGAATTGATTCTACAGACGATGCTCATTTTCTATCGGCGTCTTCGATTCTTCACCAGGCGGATGCCTTGTTTTATGTCGTGCACTACAATCATGTCCATTCCGAAGAAAATGTGAAATTTCTTCGATCAATAAAAGATAAGATACCCAATATTTTTTTCATCGTGAACCAGATTGACCGCCATGACGAAGCTGAAACAGACTTCCACGCCTATAAAAAGCAAGTTCTAGATATGCTGCTGAAAGAAGGGATCAGTGAAGAACACCTCTTTTTTACATCGGTCACCGCAGCCGATCATCCGCTCAACGAATTCAACCGGCTCCGTGCTGAGCTGGAAAGACTGCAGCATCAATCCGAACAGCAGCTGCAGGCATATACGGAGCAAAAAATCAGCAGCTTGATTCATGAACATATCAAAATGCTGATCAGTGACGAAGATACGGCTCTGTCTGAAGAAACCGCTTCCTTAAGAGAAACCGTCGAGACTTTAAAATCACAGCTTGCCGATTTGACAGAACAGGAAAAACGGGCGGAGGAACAAATCAAAAAAGACATCCAAACGATTGCCCAAAACGCAAATATAACGCCGTTTGAGATGAGAGAGCTGGCCAAATCGTATTTGGAATCAATCGAAAAGGGCTTTAAAAAAGGAATTCTTTTCAGTAAGGCCAAAACGCTTGAAGAAAAACAAAAACGAAAAGAAGCTTTTCTTGCCGACGTCCAAAAAAGGGTTCAAGCCGAAATCGATTGGCATGTCATTGAAGCAATCAAGGCATTCATGAAATGCTTTAACGTCCAGAATGATGAAATGCTTCGGGAAGTTCTTCAATTTCGGACCGTGATAGATGAAAACGACCTGCTTCGTTCCCGGAAAAAAGGGGCTGAGCTTACACCGGAATACGTGCTGAACTACACGAAAGAACTGGCTGAAAACATCAGAAGAAAGGCGAAGAGACAAGCGCAGCCGCTCATCGACCAGCTCAAAACCTTTATTAAAGAAAGAAGCGTCCTGCAGGCGGAAGCGATAAAAGCTGAATATGATGCGGAACAAGCGAAGCTCGCCGAGCGCGAAAGACGGTTGATTGAGCAGCAGAAGTCATATGAAAAAGCAAACCGTCTCTGGGATCAATGGGAACACGGCAATCAGAGCGATCTGCCGGCGAATTGGTATGCCGCCGAAAGAAAGCCCCTTGAAAAAACGCTTGATGCGAAGCGAGCGGAACCGGTCCGTGCACAAGGGGAAAACAGCAGCCGTAAAGACGAGGCTCTTCATCCGAAAAAGGGCGTTTCTGAGTCCATTGAGCACTTTTTCGAACTTGCCCGGATTTTGGCGGATATCCCGGCTTTAGAAAAGCAGAGAAAAGCATTCCTGCACAAAACGGAGCGCCTTCATACAAGGCAGTTTACCCTGGCGCTCTTCGGCGCATTCAGTTCCGGCAAATCGTCTTTTGCAAATGCGCTTTGCGGGCGGAAAGTGCTGCCGTCATCTCCGACGCCGACAACGGCAACGATTAATAAAATAACAAAACCGTCGGGAACCAAAAGGGACGGGACAGCCGAAGTCGCTTTTAAAACGGAAGGGGAAATCACAGCTGAACTGGATCAGCTTTTAGATGGAAAAATGGCTTCAGCAAAAGGCTCCGCTTTTGGCGAAAAACTTAAAAACCTCTTGAAAAAAGAGGAACTGCACGATGATGAACGGCTGCTGATCAAGAACTTCCTCAAGGCTTATAAGCGTTATGGTTCATATATCAATGATCAGGAAATCCTGACGATTTCCGCTGACGATCTGCATCCGTATGTCGCTGAAGAACAAACGGCCTGTGCCGTCCGCGAAGTCACCGTTTATTTGAGCACACCGGTCACGGAGAAAGGAATAACAATCGTCGATACACCGGGAGCCAGCAGCATGAATAAACGGCATACTGAACTTGCGTTTCAATACATGAAAGATGCTGATGCCCTGCTTTACTTAACATACTACCAGCATTCATTTTCCAAAGCGGACCGGTCGTTTTTGCGCAGGCTGGGGCTCATTAAAGACGCTTTCAGCATGGATAAAATGTTTTTTATTTTAAATGCGGCTGACCTCGCGAAAAGCCCGGTCGAATTACAGACGGTTGAAGACTATGTAAGGGGAGAGCTCTTGAAAGAAGGCATCCAAAATCCGCACCTGTACCATGTATCGAGCAAGCAGGAGCTCAACAAAAAAACTTCGCCGTACAACGACTTCAGCAGGCTAAAGCGGGAGCTCGACGATTTTATCGAAAACGGTTTGGCCAGAACAGCTGTCGAAGAGCTGCTTGATGAAGGCAAAAAACTGTGTGAAACCGTCTTTCAGCTCCGCGGTTCACTGCACCGTTCCGCTGAAGAAAAGGAAGCGGAGCAAAAGCGCGTCGCAAAAGCTTATCAAGAGGCTTTGGCTGCGATTGAAGAAGCAGAGAAGGGGTCATCAATCCTTCAAATGACGGAAAAGGATGTGGAAGAGCAATTTTACCACATGAAGCAGCGTCTGGCCTTTTTTGCACACGATTTATTTAAAGCTGCGATACACCCCGGGCTTCAGAACGGAGATTGGCGCGCCAATCTGCAAACCGCTTTGAAAAGCTGCTTAAAGGAGTATGAATTCGAATTTTTGCAGGAACTAAAAGCGCTTGATATCAGAATGGAAAATTTGATGCTGAAATTTGCGGGCGAACAATGGGCAAATGCCGTAAAAGAGCGGCTTGCCGGCAATCCTTATTTTTCGGTTCATATCCAGGCTGACCGGCCTGAGACCGAAAGCTGGGAAACGACTGAAGCGTCAGCGGATGAAGGGGAGTTTACAGATGAACTGAAAATGTTCAAAACACCTAAAACGTTTTTTCAGCAAAATGGCAAAGCCCGGCTTGTCGAGGCGTTTACTGCAAAGCTTTCGGCGATCACGGACAATTGGATTCAACGTGAAAAGCAGACATTTTTAAACCGCTGCAAAACGAGCGCCGGTCAATTACAGAAAGCGGCTGTTCTATCCGCAAAAGCTCAACTCGAAGAACAAAAAGAAGCATATTTTCATGAGGCGCTGGAGAGCGCAGAGCGCGAAAACATTGAAAAAGCGCATGCCTTGGCAGGCGAATGGCTCCGCTCATGTTGAATCAGATTGATATTGGTATGGATATCTGGCTGGCAGGCATGATAGACTGAATAAAAAAAGAAGGGAATTAGACGATGACAAACGTTCATGAAGCGATTACAGCACATTCAAAAAAACAGCACCAGCACATCAAGCAGTTCGTGCGTCTCGAACAGGAGAGGGAAAAAGCAATCGATGATGTGGTCGATAAGTGCCGGCGTAACGAAGCATTTTCAACCGACCTCATCAACCAAATTACAGTGCAGATGAACGAATTGGCCAAAAAAGGCATCGTTCCCACAAGACGGCTCGTCTCGAAGGAAATGGTTGCCGAATACGTCAGCCGAAAATATCCGCAGGCCTAGCTGGTGGATCCTTCCGCGTGTGGCGTCATGTGTTTTTGCAAAACATAAACCATGACCCGCCCGCTGGAGGTGAAGTGTAATGGGAAGAACAAAGCTTGGCAACGCGAATGCACAGCGAAACAACAACGCTAAAAAGAAGAACGGCTTTAACACTGAATTTGCGACTGAATCCTATTCGCAAATGGAAGCCGCAAAATTAATCTCAAGCAAAAAACAGCACCAAAAATAGAAACAGCGTCGCTAGACGCTGTTTTCATCATTTTTGCTCCTGTGGTACAATAAGTGCATTGTATGATGAAAGAAAGTTTCCATAATGAACAAGAAGCTGCTGCTTGTAGACGGGATGGCTTTATTATTCCGGTCTTTTTTTGCGACTGCGGTGCACCGCAATTTTATGCTGAATGACAAAGGCGTGCCGACAAACGGGGTTCACGGTTTTTTAAAGCATCTGTTAACCGCTGCGTCTGCGTTTGAACCGAGCCATGTCATCTGCTGCTGGGACATGGGAAGCAAAACGTACCGAAACGATTTATTTAAGGACTATAAAGCGAACCGGAGCGAGCCGCCTCTAGAATTGATTCCGCAATTTGACATGGCGAAGGAAGCGGCGGAAGAGCTCGGGATTTTAAATATCGGCCTTGCGGGCTATGAAGCCGATGACTGCATCGGCACCCTGACAGCGATGTTCAGCGAAGAAGCGGACATCACGATCGTCACCGGTGATAAAGATTTACTTCAGCTTTTAACAGTCAATGTTAAAGTTGCCCTGCTTCAAAAAGGAATCGGCAATTATAAGGTATACACAGAAGAATCATTCAGTGAAGAGACAGGTATCGAACCGAAAGCTTTGATTGACATTAAAGCGCTGATGGGCGATACAAGCGATAATTATCCGGGTGTAAAAGGCATCGGCGAAAAAACGGCCTACAAGCTGATCAAGGAATATTCGACTGTTGACCGGCTGCTGGAAAACATCGGTCAGCTGACGAAGGGCCAGCAGACGAAAATAACCGAATGTCTAGAAGATCTGAAGATGTCCAGAATTCTTGCAGAAATTAAATGCGATGTACCGCTTTCCTGCTCATTGGACGATGCGGACTTCACCTTGATGCATGACAGGGCAAAGGAGATGCTGAGACTTCATCAAATACGGGGAATCGAGCCGCTGCTGATGAAATTCGAAAAAAGAGAGATCGGATAAACCGATCTCTCTAATGTTTTGTATTGCTTTTTTTCGCCCGGTTTTCAAGCTCGGTTTTTGGGTCTGTATGACGGTTATCCCGGTTCAATACAATATCACCCTGGGGCGTGACACCGCCTGTCAGACGGCCTCTTCCTGCTGAATGCTGTTTTTCCACATGAACCACCTCACTCGTTATGATGTGCAGCGGGAATGGAATTTACTCGGGTTGGTTCAGCAATATCGCTTTTTTCGCAAGCTTGTCAGCCGCTTGATTTGACTTCGAAGGAATCCACTTGATAAAAAATAAATCAAAATCCTTTTTTAAGCGGATGATAGCATCCAGATAAGGCTTGAAAGCCTGATTTTTGACAAACTCCGAATCCGCCGTGCGCTCGACGATCTGCGAATCGGTCCGAAACGAAACGATCCGGTAGTTTCGTTCGGCGCACAGCTTCATTCCTTCGATCAGCGCCATGAATTCTGCTTCATGGTTGCTCAGTGAGCCGGCGGGAAGGGAGAAGGACTCGGTCTTCTGGCCGTCTTTGATAAAAATGCCAAGTCCGGACGGTCCGGGATCCCCGGCGCTTGCTCCGTCAATATACACCTCAACCGGCATTGTTTTCGCTCCTTTCATCCAAAGGGGTGATCCTTTTAGCGGCATAAGCGTACGGCGCTGCGAATACGGCTACAACGAATTTCAAGACGTATGTCGTGATAAAAATCTGAATCCATACATCCAGCGGATAAGCGCCCATAAACGCGACGCTCGTAAAAATCAACGTATCAAGCAGCTGGCTTAAGGCTGTACTGCCGCTGTTGCGAAGCCACAGTGCCCGGTCGGAAGGAAATAACCTTCTGATTCCCGAATATACATAAACATCAAGCGTTTGGCTGATGATATAGGCGAGCAGGCTGCCGAGGGCCACGCGGGGCAAGAAGCCGAATATCGTCTCCAGCGCAGGCTGTGCGATGTCTTCGGGATGCGGCTTGAATAGGAGCGCTCCCTGCATGACGAGCGTCAAGGTAATCAGAATGAAAAAACCGATTGAAACGGCTTTTTTCGCTTCTTCCTTTCCGTATCTTTCATTGATGACGTCGGTCGCAAAAAACACGCTTCCGTACAGGATGTTGCCGAGCGTCGCAGTCAAACCGAACAGCTCGACCGTTTTGACTACCTCGATATTGGCGGCGGCTGTCGCAAAACCGATCCAGACAAATAAACCGGTCTTGCCAAATCGTTTAAAAAAGAAGAGAACAATGATAAAATTAATGATCGCAAAACTAATCCATAATATTTCGTTAAACAAGAACGGGTACTTCCTTTCTGAATAAACTGTTTTGATTATAGCATAACAAGCCATAATTTGAATAAAGGTGATTTTGTGAAACTGAGAGCAGGAATGAAAATCAAGATTAAAGGGTCTTCACCCATTCAATTTACAGCCGATGAATGGATCGAAGTGAAAGAGGCAGTGGCGGCGGGGCGTCAGCTTTCTCAAAGCCCGTATGTCACTGAACTTGAATTCGAAGATGAGAAGGGCAGCTTTTGGACCCTGAAAGAACTGGAAAAGCTGAAAGAAGAACTTGCGGCTGAACCGGATGAGATCACCGTGTATTTTGACGGCAGCTATGATAAAGAAAGTCAGCTCGCCGGTTTAGGCATTGTGATTTATTACTCCCTCGGCGGGGAAAGGTATCGATTGAGAAAGAATAAGAGCTTTCGGCTGACAACGAATAACGAAGCGGAATATGCGGCTCTCTACGAAGCCGTTAAAGAGCTTAGAGACCTCGGGGCAAGCAGGAACTCCGTCGTCATTAAAGGGGATTCGCTCGTCGTTCTGAATCAGCTTGAAGGCAGCTGGCCATGCTATGATCCCGTTCATTCGAAATGGCTGGACAGAATCGAAAGCC
The DNA here is from genome assembly GCF_000011645.1 of Bacillus licheniformis DSM 13 = ATCC 14580. Taxonomy (GTDB): domain Bacteria; phylum Bacillota; class Bacilli; order Bacillales; family Bacillaceae; genus Bacillus; species Bacillus licheniformis. Next base: position 2,284,230 of record NC_006270.3, on the reverse strand, counting down.
AGCTTCAAAAATTAAAGCTCACGCCCACCTATATTCAAATCAGCCGTAAAGACAATAAGGAAGCGGACCAGCTCGCAAAAAAAATGCTTGAGCATACCATTGTGGAAAGCACAATCAAACTAGATGAATAACGGAGATGAACGTTTTGGATAAGAAAGAGATCTTTAAGGAACTGACACATTTGCAGGACACCTACTGTGAAGGGTGCTTCATCAAAAAACACTTCAGAAAAGAATACGGAAAAACGTATGCCCACGCATTTTGCATTTCAAAATGTACGGTCGGAGAAAAGCTCCGCACCTATGGAGACGTGCTGACAAACAAAAATTGATCCCCGAAAATTCCCCTATAGGCCATAATCCATGCAATCTGGGGTTTTCGGGCCACGCTAAAAAACCGCGTTCAGCGGTTTTTTTAATGCTGTGATTCATCAAGCTGATGCTGGCAATCATTTAGTATGTTGAGCTGTTCGTTTAAAAAATCTTCATCCAGTGCGGCTAATTCCTCAGCCTGTGACAGCTGTCTGGCATCTTCAATGGATTGATACGCCGATTTCAGCAAAGTGGAGCTCTTTTGCCTCGTTGCCATTCCCGTCGTTTTTTGAGCAGTTTCTACGGCAATTTCAAGCTGCTTGCGCTGATTAAATCCGGTTTCGAGATCATCGCGATGGTCTGATTTCATGATCATACACCTCCGACAAGTATTTTTTCTAAAAAGGCATTTTTATGTGTAAAATAGAAAAAATAAAGTAAAATTAATCCGATATAACTATTGAACCTAAAAAATATAAGTCTTTATTACTAATTTAGGTAATCATAAAAAAAGGAGTCTGAGGAACAGTGGAAAGCAATGAACTGCAAACCGTTCTTCACAAGACATTTGTGGAGGTATATAAAGATCTTGAACAGCTCGTTGATATCGCTAAAAAGGGGCGTCCATCTCTCGAGAAGAACATTGAGGAAATCGAGCAAAGGCTGAAGCAAAATATACTGGCGATCGAAATTCAGCTGAAAATTAAATAGGAGAGGCAGAAATTGCCTCTCCTCTTATTTGAAGTCTCATTTTGTCTTGATTTTGTTAAAGCTTCACAACGTTAGATGCTTGAGGTCCACGATTACCTTCAACAATTTCGAAAGAAACTTCTTGTCCTTCTTCTAGAGATTTGTATCCTTCACCTTCGATTGCAGTGAAATGAACGAATACATCGTCTCCGCCTTCAACTTCGATGAAGCCGAAGCCTTTTTCATTGTTAAACCATTTTACTTTACCGTTTTGCATATTGCTTAATCCTCCTAGTACTGTAGCACAATGTGCTAAAAAAAATTTTCATCATCTAACGGTGTTCTGCTAAATGATGGTTTCACTATACACTATCCATGGATGCTTCGTCAAGCTGTCAAGAGAAAAAAATGAACTTTAATGCTTTTTTTAGGAATTTCTTTGAAATCGTTTTCAATTTATGGTTATTCATCATCAAGCGGGTGAAACATTTTAAGCGTCGGTCCGTATATAATAAAACCAATATCAGGAATGCGAACAGGAGTGTTTAGAGATGAACCGTTATTCAGTTGATGAGTTTGTATCCAAAACCCAGCAGGAAGACAAAGGGGAGGGGCTGTTTGAAATGGAAACGCCCCGTCTCTTGGAAGTCAATCTCGACGGAAAAGTGTGGGCAAAGGCCGGTTCAATGGTTTCCTATAGAGGAAGAGTCAAATTTAAGCGAGAAGGGGTATTTGAACACGGAATTGGACGGATGGTGAAAAAAGTGTTCAGCGGCGAAGGGGCTGCCCTGATGAAAGCGGAAGGAAACGGAAAGGTGTATCTAGCGGATCAGGGAAAGAAGATATCCATCTTAAACTTGAAAGATGACTCCATATTTGTAAATGGACATGATCTGCTCGCATTTGAACCGTCGATCCATTGGGACATTAAACTGATGAAAAGAATTTCCGGCATGCTGGCCGGCGGACTGTTTAACATTAAGCTTGAGGGAACTGGAATGGCTGCCATTACAAGCCACTACGAGCCGCTCACTTTGATCGTAACCCCGGAAAGCCCCGTCTATACCGATCCAAACGCAACGGTTGCCTGGTCTGGAAGCCTTCAGCCTGAATTTGTGACAGATGTTTCTTTTAAGACGTTCATCGGCAGGGGAAGCGGGGAATCCATCCAAATGAAGTTTTCAGGGAATGGGTTTGTCGTTGTACAGCCATTTGAAGAAGTTTATTACTCGGAATCTTAGCATCAAAAAAACACTTGCAGAGCAAGTGTTTTTTTGAATCGGGCGTTTTTTAGGACAGCGCCCGGACAGTCTGTTTTTTGTTCATGATGATTTCAGACTGCTCGATAATGTCCGTCAGGATGACTTCTGATGAATTGGATAAATGCAGGCTTTTAATGTTTTTCTTCATTTCGTTTAATTTTTTCTCATCAGCCAAAAGGGAAGAGACTGACTCAAGAATCTCCTCATGCCTGTTGACGACGATGGCAGCCCCTCTGTCTTCGAAGAACAGGGCATTTTCCTTTTCCTGTCCGGGAACAGGCTTGTAAAGGATGACGGGAACGCCGATTGCCGTGGCCTCCGTCAGGGTGATTCCGCCCGGCTTTGTGATCATGCAGTCTGCCACCCTGAACAGCTCGTCAATTCTTTCGATGTAACCGAGCGTTCTCAGCTTGTTTGGATAAAGGGCTTCAATGTCTTCCAATGAAGATTTCAGCATCGTATTTTTTCCGCACACGACAACGACTTGAACATCCTCTTTCGTCACCAGAGATTCACACAGTTCTTTTACGTTTTTAAGAACCCCGTGGGCGCCTGCCATGATCAGCAATATCTTCTTGTCGGGAGACAGCTGATACTTCTCGTAGATTTTATCTTTGTCCATTTCTTCTTCAAACTGCCTGCGGATCGGAATGCCCGTGATCTTGACGTTGCTAGGGTGAGTGCCGATCTCGAGCAGCTTTTCCTTCACGTAATCAGTTGCTACGTAATATTTATCAATATGTTCGTGGACCCAAATTTTATGAAGACAGAAATCCGTCATGACGTTAAAAGTCGGAATGACTTTTCCCATTCTCCGTCTGTATTCGGGCACGACAATCATTGGAAACGTATTGATGATAATGTCTGGCTGATGTTTTTTAACCAGTTGGTCCAGCCGTTTATTTCCCATTTTGAAATAAATATTAAACTTCCTTTTATTGTAAATTTTATCGACTCCATAGTAGAAAAGGCGATAAAACTGTTTGCCGATTGAGAAGCTTTTCAAGTAGAGATACTGCGTAATCTCTGACACAATCGGATTTGATTCTTGATACAAATTCGAAACAGTTACATTCTTAAAACCGAGCCTTTCGCACTCTTGGTAGAGCGTTTTGGCTACTTGAACATGGCCATTTCCGTAATTTGCAGTCAAAATTAATATATTTTTATTGGTATTCAAGCATATTCACCTCAATTAATTCAAACAGCAAGAGCTAAAATGGTAAAAAAACAGGAGTCAAAGTCCACTCATACCATACCATAAATATTATTTTAATTATAAATGAAGAACAAAAATTAAGGTATTTTTAAAGTATGGATCGGCAGGAAAGCGCTGGGTTCCTTATTATTCCCGCTTTCGCGGCAAAGCCGAATCCCCATTGTGGAAGACTAACCCAACTGTATTTTAACACATTTTGAATGTCTTGCATCAGACCAGGGCATGAGAATTTCATTTCCACTCATACGGCGTTTCCTGGTAAACGTAGTAGTTCAGCCAATTCATGAACAAAAGAGTCGCATGGGCTTTCCAGCGGTTTACAGGTACCGCGCCATCCGGCCCTTCTTTAAAATAATTCACCGGCGGATCAATCTCCATGTTCCTGGCTAAATCCCTTTCATACTCTTCTTTAAGAGTATCTGTATCATACTCAGGATGTCCAGTTAAAAAAACTTGTTTTTCATCCTTTGAAGCAATTAAACAGACGCCCGCTTCATCGGATATGCTGAGCACTTTTAAATGGGAAACGGCTTTAAGGTCATCCATATTGATATCTGTATGCCTGGAGTGCGGGACATAGTAGAACTCTTCAAAGCCTCTGACCAGTCTTTCATTTTTCTCCATTATTCTGTGTTCAAAAACGCCAAATGTCTTTTTCGGCAGTTTGACTTTGCGAATGCCGTAGTGATGATACAGTCCCGCCTGCGCTCCCCAGCAGATGTGAAGCGTTGACGTGACATGCGTTTTGCTCCAGTCTAAAATCTCCCGGAGTTCTTCCCAATAGGATACCTCTTCGTACTCCAAATGCTCGATCGGCGCACCGGTAATAATCATGCCGTCGAATTTTCGGTCCCTGATTGAAGAAAAAGTTGTATAAAACTGTTCCAAATGCTGCCTTGGTGTATGTTTTGGCGTGTGTGTAGACGGTATTAAAAAAGTGAAATATACCTGTAAAGGAGAATTCCCGAGCATCCTGAGCAGCTGTGTCTCGGTCTTGATTTTCTGCGGCATCAGATTAAGAATCACAATATTTAAAGGTCTGATGTCCTGATGAAAAGCCCGTTTTTCATCCATGACAAAAATATTTTCACTTTCAAGAATCTGCTTTGCTGGCAAATTGATAGGTATGTTGATAGGCAACACGCCACCTCCGGTTTTCTCCGCTGATTTTTCTTCATTATAGGAACTTTTTGGCGATATTTCAATGTGTGAATTGTGTTACAATAAAAGAAGTGTGTGAAAAATATGGAAAATCATCGTGTGATGAACCAAAAGGAGGCTCCTCTTGCAAATGAAATCCCATTTATCAGACATAGAAATCGCACAAAGAACGGAATTAAAACCGATTACCGAAATTGCACGGAAACTCAATATAAATGACGAAGAAATAGAGTGTTTTGGTTGCACAAAAGCGAAAATTTCTTTGAAAATTTTTGAGCGTTTGAAAGAAAAACCCGATGGCCAGGTGATTTTGGTAACCTCCATCAACCCGACACCGGCCGGCGAAGGGAAGTCGACTGTCACCGTCGGATTGAGCCAGGCGCTCTGGCAGATTGGCAAAAAATCGATCGTGGCGATGAGGGAGCCTTCACTCGGTCCGACAATGGGCTTGAAAGGCGGGGCTGCCGGAGGAGGGTATTCCCAGGTTCTTCCGATGGAGGACATCAACCTTCACTTTACGGGAGATATGCATGCGATCACAGCTGCAAACAACGCTTTGGCGGCTTTCATAGACAATCATATTCATCAGGGAAACGAATTAAACATCGATATCAGAAAAATCGTCTGGAAAAGGGCGCTTGATCTCAATGACAGGGCGCTGCGTGAAACCGTTGTCGGCCTGGGCGGAAAAGCGAACGGATTTCCCAGGGAAGACGGCTTTGACATTACTGTCGCTTCGGAAATCATGGCCGTTTTATGCCTGGCCAGAGACTTGGCCGATTTAAAAAAGCGCCTGGCTTCGATGATCGTCGCCTACACAGTCGACGGACAGCCGGTAACGGCCGGCATGCTCGGTGTGCAGGGAGCGCTTGCCCTCCTGTTAAAAGATGCTATCAAACCAAACCTTGTTCAGACTGTTGAAGGAACACCGGCGCTCGTCCACGGAGGACCGTTTGCAAACATCGCCCACGGGGCAAACAGTCTGATCGCGACAAAAACGGCTGCGAAGCTGGCTGACTATGTCGTGACTGAAGCGGGATTTGGCGCTGATTTGGGGGCGGAAAAATTCATGCACATCAAAACGAGAGCCGGCGGGTTCACACCGGGGGCGGTCGTGATCGTCGCCACCGTCAGAGCGCTGAAAATGCATGGCGGAACGCCTCTCGCCGATTTGAAGCAAAAAGACCTGGAAGCATTAAAAAGGGGAATTGCCAACCTTGCGAAGCATATCGAAACGATAGATGCCTTCGGTCTTCCATACGTTGTGGCTGTCAACAGATTCGTACAGGACACGGAGGACGAGCTTGAGGCCGTTCTTGGCTGGTGCAGAGACAACGGACATCCGGCTGCACTTTGCAATGTTTGGGAAGAGGGCGGAAAAGGCGGGACTGATCTCGCAAGGGAAGTCATTCATGTCATGGAGCAAAAAGACAACAGGTTTTCCTATTTATACGAATTAACCGACTCGATCGAAGACAAATTAGCCAAGATCTCCCGCACCGTTTATGGCGCCGAAGGGGTAGAGTTTACCGAAAAGGCGAAAAAACAGCTGCTTGAATTGAAAAAGAACGGGTTGGACGGACTGCCTGTCTGCGTGGCGAAAACTCAGTATTCTTTATCAGATGACCCGGGTAAAATCGGCAGGCCGCAAGATTTTAGCATCACCGTCCGCGAATTAAAACCATCGAGGGGCGCGGGATTTATCGTCGCTTTGACAGGCAGTATTTTAACAATGCCGGGGCTGCCGAAACACCCTGCCGCGCTTAAGATGGATGTCGACGAAAGCGGCAGAGCCAAAGGTTTATTCTAAAAAGGAGGGACCGTCATGTCCATTTACGATATCAGCGTCAAGACGATTAAAGGCGAGGACACGACACTGCGGCCGTATAAAGGCAAAGTGCTGCTCATCGTCAACACCGCCTCGAAGTGCGGATTTACACCTCAATATCAGCAGCTTCAAGACTTGTATGAAACATATAAAGACCGGGGGCTTGAGATTCTCGGCTTTCCCAGCAACCAATTCATGAATCAGGAGCCGGGCGATGAAAAAAGCATTGAAGAATTTTGCAGCGTCAATTACGGTGTCACGTTTCCGATGTTTTCGAAGGTGAATGTAAAAGGGGATCAAATCCACCCGCTGTTCCGCCACTTGACGAACAAGGCGAAGGGCATGCTTGGAACAAAAGCGGTCAAATGGAATTTCACAAAATTTCTCGTCGATCAAACCGGAGAAAACGTTGTGCGCTTTTCACCGCAAACCAATCCAAAGGAGATGGAGGAGACCATTCAGAAATGGCTGGGCTGAATCAGGAACAAACAGAACAGATCCGCTTGATGTCCGAATGGGTAAAAGAGAAGCTTTCTGCCGAAGGCACAGGTCATGACTGGCTGCATACCGAAAGGGTGAGGAACGTAAGCCTTCAGATCGCAAAAGAAGAGGGTGCAGACCTGTTTATGACCGAAGCTTGCGCACTTCTCCATGATGTGATTGATGAAAAGCTGTCCGATGAGCACCGGGTTCCGCTGCAGGAGCTGAAAAGGCGCCTGTCCGAAGAATGGAAGGTCGATCCGGAAACGGTTGACGGGATTTTTGCTATCATCACAAGAATTTCATTCAGAGACAGAGAGAAATATAAAGACGAACTTCTTTCAAAAGAAGGAATGGCTGTCCAGGATGCCGATCGGCTTGATGCGATCGGCGCCGTCGGGATCGCCAGGGCTTTGATGTATGCGGGTGCAAAGGGCCATCTCCTCTATGGGGGCGGCAATGCACCTACTGCAGTCGGCCACTTTTACGAGAAGCTTCTCCTTTTAAAAGATTTGATGAATACAAAGACGGGACGGATGCTCGCAGAAAAAAGGCATAAGCTGATGCTCGAATTCCTCGGCGAACTGGAAAATGAATGCGCCTTCTCTAGAGAAAGCCGCCTTGATAGATCAGGGCTGGGGGTTATGGTAGAATAAGACCGGATCTTTAAACAGAGGGGGACAATGATGAAAATTAAATCGATAGAACCGACACCGAGTCCGAATACAATGAAGGTGATTTTGACCGAGGAACTGCCGGGTGGAAAAAGCAATAATTATAAAAAGGATCATGCGGAAGGCGCACCTCCCGTCATCCAGGAAGTTTTAAACATAGACGGAGTAAAAGGCGTCTATCATGTGGCCGATTTTATCGCTGTCGAGCGCAATGCGAGATTTGATTGGAAAGACATCCTTCCTAAGGTGCGCGCTGCATTCGGAATGGATGAAGCCGAAGAGGCGGAGGGCCGTTCCGAAGAAAAAGAATCGTTCGGCGAGGTTAAAGTTTTCGTGCAAATGTTCAGCGGAATACCGATGCAGGTGAAATTGACCGACGGCGAGCGCGAGGAGCGCTTCGGCCTTCCAGAACGTTTCCAGGAAGCGATCTTGAAGCTTAAAACCGCGTCTTCCAACGTCGTGCTCGAACGGTCTTGGAAAGAGCAAGGCGTCAGATTCGGCGATTTTTCAGAAATCGGCCGCGAAGTAACGGAAGAGCTGGAGGCGGCTTACGATGAAGAGCGCCTGCGGAAGCTGACGGAATCAGCTGCATCAAGCGATGCTGAGGCTAAACGTACGGCTGTGCAGCGAAAGTCTTACCGGGTAACGCTTGAAATGATGGATGAGGAAGATTGGCAAAAACGCTATGCGCATCTTGAACAAATGGATCCTACTGAAGAGGATATTCCAGTACTCGAAAAAGCGCTCAATGACCCGAAAACATCGATCAGAAGGCTTGCTGTCGTTTATTTGGGCATGATCGAAACGCCTGCGGTGCTTCCCCTTTTATATAAAGCGCTCGAAGACAAAACCATCACGGTCAGAAGAACGGCCGGCGATTGTCTGTCAGACATCGGCAACCCGGAAGCGATTCCGGCGATGATCAAAGCGCTGAAGGATCCGAGCAAGCTTGTGCGCTGGAGAGCCGCCATGTTTCTGTACGAAGTCGGCGATGAAAGCGCGCTTCCCGCTTTAAAAGAAGCTGAAAACGATCCGGAATTTGAAGTCAGCCTTCAGATCAAAATGGCGATCGAACGGATCGAATACGGTGAAGAAGCAAAAGGCTCCGTATGGAAGCAAATGACGGAAAGCCGCAAAAAAGACAGCTGACAAAGACGCTGGAAACAGCGTCTTTTTTTATGCTTCAAAAGCGGCGATCGATCCGGGAATTCTGAAAAAAGTCACGCGTCTTGTAATAAAATATCACTTTTTCTATAAAAATATTTCGAATATTGTTGAAAAACAAGCTGAAAATATATATAGTAGTTAGCAATCATATGGAATGTGGAGGTTCTGATTCATGGGGAATGATTTACAGATGAAGATCAAAACAGCCGTCATCTTGCGGATCAGTCCGGCAAGCGGTTAACAGACAATTTTTAAAACTGAATATTCAGAATATATAGAATGTAAATACGAAGATGTTTAGGAGGATCACGATGACAGGTTTACGCAGTGACATGATTACAAAAGGGATCGACAGAGCGCCGCACCGCAGTTTGCTGCGCGCGGCTGGGGTAAAAGAAGAGGACTTCGGCAAACCGTTTATTGCCGTTTGCAACTCATACATCGATATCGTACCGGGTCATGTCCATTTGCAGGAGTTTGGAAAAATCGTCAAAGAGGCGATCAGAGAGGCCGGCGGTGTTCCGTTTGAATTTAATACAATCGGGGTCGACGACGGAATTGCGATGGGGCACATCGGAATGAGGTATTCTCTCCCGAGCCGCGAAATCATCGCAGATTCAGTGGAAACGGTTGTATCGGCGCACTGGTTTGACGGAATGGTATGTATTCCAAACTGTGATAAAATCACACCGGGCATGATCATGGCGGCAATGCGGATCAACATTCCGACCGTGTTTGTCAGCGGGGGGCCGATGGAAGCGGGAAGAACGAGCGACGGACGAAAAATCTCGCTTTCCTCTGTATTTGAAGGCGTTGGCGCTTATCAATCAGGCAAAATCGATGAGAAAGGACTCGAGGAGCTTGAACAGTTCGGCTGTCCGACTTGCGGATCATGCTCGGGCATGTTTACGGCGAACTCGATGAACTGTCTTTCTGAAGCTCTTGGCATCGCCATGCCGGGCAACGGCACCATTTTGGCGACATCGCCCGACCGCAGGGAATTTGCCAAACAGTCGGCCCGCCAGCTGATGGAGCTGATCAAGTCGGATATCAAACCGCGCGACATCGTGACCGAAAAAGCGATCGACAACGCGTTCGCTTTAGACATGGCGCTCGGCGGATCAACGAATACGATCCTTCATACGCTTGCGATCGCCAATGAAGCGGGTGTAGACTATTCGCTTGAACGGATCAATGAGGTAGCGGCAAGGGTTCCGCATTTATCGAAGCTTGCACCGGCTTCCGATGTGTTTATTGAAGATTTGCATGAAGCAGGAGGCGTATCGGCAGTCTTAAACGAGCTGTCGAAAAAAGAAGGCGCGCTTCACTTGGATACGCTGACTGTAACGGGGAAAACGCTTGGCGAAAATATTGCCGGACGCGAAGTGAAAGATTACGAGGTCATTCATCCGATCGATCAGCCGTTTTCAGAGCAAGGCGGACTCGCCGTCCTGTTCGGCAACCTGGCTCCTGACGGTGCGATCATTAAAACGGGCGGCGTCCAAGACGGGATTACCCGCCATGAAGGACCTGCGGTTGTCTTTGATTCACAGGAAGAAGCGCTTGACGGCATCATCAACCGTAAAGTAAAAGCGGGAGATGTCGTCATCATCCGCTATGAAGGCCCTAAAGGCGGACCGGGAATGCCTGAAATGCTTGCGCCGACTTCACAGATCGTCGGAATGGGCCTCGGCCCGAAAGTCGCCTTGATTACCGACGGCCGCTTTTCAGGAGCCTCCCGCGGTCTTTCGATCGGCCACGTTTCACCGGAAGCAGCCGAAGGCGGCCCGCTTGCTTTCGTAGAAAACGGCGACCATATCGTTGTCGATATCGAAAAGCGGATTTTAAACATCGAAATCTCCGATGAGGAATGGGAAAAAAGAAAAGCAAACTGGCCCGGCTTTGAACCGAAAGTGAAAACGGGCTATCTCGCCAGGTATTCAAAGCTTGTGACATCTGCCAATACCGGCGGCATTATGAAAATCTAGCGGTTTTTTCGCCCGGCGTTTGAAATTCAGCCCCCTCTGTAGTATCCTTGAAAACATCAGTAGTCAAGGTTTATAGAGGGGGCTTTTTAATATGTCAACAGCTTATGAAGAATACATGCGCCAGCTTGTTCTTCCGATGCGTCAGGAATTGGTGCAGGCCGGCTTTAAAGAGTTAACGACCGCGGAAGAAGTGGAGACATTCATGGAAGACGCAGAAGGCACGACTTTCGTCGTCGTCAACTCAGTCTGCGGATGTGCCGCAGGGCTGGCGCGACCGGCAGCCGTTCAGGCCGTCTCCGGAAGCGAAAAAGGGCCTGACGAGACCGTTACAGTTTTTGCCGGACAGGATCGTGAAGCAACGGCAAAAATGAGGGAATACTTCGAAGGATATGAACCGTCTTCACCTTCAATGGCACTGCTGAAAGGCAAAGAAGTCGTTCATTTCATTCCGCGTGAACAGATTGAAGGCCGTGAAATGACGGAGATTATGAAAAACATTACGGACGCTTTTGAAAAACATTGCTAAAATGCCCTTTGAAGGGCATTTTTTACGGAGAAAAACATGATTGTCACAACAAGCTACAGACCGACTGAAAGCACGATTTTAACAGCAGAAAAAATCAGCCGGACGCTCGGCGCCCGCTTTTCCGAGCGGAGAAAACGGCCGATTCGCCAAATTCGGCAAACAGAGCAGGATGATGTTCTCGTGGTTGGAAAAGAGCGCTTTGAGCTGTATCATTCAGAAGGTGAAAAGTTCTTTTTCCATCCGAACTCTGCGATGTTCCGGGCCAAGCGTATGTTAAGAGGCGAACCGGACCCTTTTGTCGAAGCTGCACAAGTTGAACCGGGGGACAAGGTGCTCGATTGCACGCTCGGTCTTGGATCAGACGCGATCATTGCGAGCCTTGCCGCAGGCGAACAAGGCGAAGTGCGCGGAATTGAAAAAAGCCCGCTTCTCGCTTTTCTTGTCGAGGCGGGGCTTCAATCGTGGGAGACCGGCCTTGACGTTTTGGATCAGGCGATGAAAAGGATTCGGGTTCATTCAGGCGACAGCATTGATTACCTGCTGGAACTTGATGATGCTTCAGCAGATATCGTCTACTTCGACCCGATGTTTGATGATGGAATCAAAGAATCAGACGGCATCGCCCCTTTAAGAAAGTGGGCGCATTCCGAGTTTACGCTTGACGGCGCTTTACATGAAGCCCTTCGGGTCGCCAGAAAAAGAGTGGTTCTGAAAGACCACTGGAAGAGTCCGCGCTTTGAAAAATACGGATTTTCCGTAAAAAAACGCAAAACGGCCCTGTTTCATTACGGTGTCCTCGAAAAATGAAAACCCAAGGTATATACCTTGGGTTTTTTTAATCTGCGATTTCCATGACGATAAAATAAGCGAGGGTAATTAATGAAGCGGCTATAAAAAGACCTTCAACCATGAACGATCACTCCCAAATTTGGAATTTTCATCTTTGATTGTAAACGTTTTATCGCTAAAAGAAAAGGCGTTTTGTAGATCAGCATCTCCACTTTATGAATGACTGAAAATTCAACCTATGATAGAATAAGAGAAAACGAAAAAGCGATCAGAAGGGAACTAATCAGTCATGAAGATGTGGATGAGAAAAGCGCTTGTCGCATTATTTACAATTGCAACGTTCGGCCTTGTATCTCCTCCTGCGGCATTGATGGCGGACAAGCCGCAGGAGCATCAGAGCGTGAAAGAATCCGGATATACGGCTGTTTATCAAAAGCAAGAAGAGCCCGAGCTTGATGAAGACGGCGAATCCAAATCTTCATTTGACACCTACAGGGATGAACTGCTCAATGAAGCTGAAGATCTATCATTCGTAAAATTCGGCAGCAGGATATCGCCGGTCATTGAAGACGAGTACAGGGAAGAAGTGCTTCCAAAGATCGAGGAGATCATCGTCAGCCATCTCATGACAATGCAGGACAATGACGCTTACCAGGATCTTGTCATTTCCAAAACGCCGACGGCGGGGAAGTCGGAGAGAATCTTCCACGTTTACAATCGGAAAACGGGGGAAGATGTGCTAAGGTTCCATGTGCGCAGGGACAAGCCGCCGCATAAAGGGTACTGGTTTAACTTTCATTACCATACTGCCGAAGACGGCTTTCAAAAACATCACGATCTCGGAAGCATTTACTGGGACCGCAATACACCGCCTAACTGGATGAGTCACTAAAGGAGATTGATGCAGATGAAGAAGTATACGATGAATGAAATGGTGCACTTAACGAAAAATATGCTGAATGAGCGCGGGGTTGCGATTGAGGATATCGCGCTGATCGTACAAAAGCTGCAGGAAAAATACCATCCTGATCTCCCGCTTGATGTATGCATTGAAAATGTCGAAAAGGTCTTAAATAAGAGGGAAATCGTTCATGCCGTTTTAACGGGGATAGCGCTTGACCAGCTGGCCGAGAAAAAGCTGTTGCCTGAACCGCTTCAATATTTGGTCGAAACGGACGAACCCCTTTACGGGATCGACGAGATTATCCCTCTATCTATCGTAAACGTCTACGGTTCGATCGGCTTGACGAACTTCGGCTATCTGGATAAAGAAAAATTCGGCATCATTAAAGAACTGGACGACTGTCCGGACGATGAGGTTCATACGTTCCTTGATGATATCGTCGCAGCTTTGGCGGCAGCGGCGGCAAGCCGAATTGCCCATTCGCATCAGGATCTTGAGGATGAAGTGCAGGAAGAGAGAACAGACGGACAGAGCGTTGCGAAAAGCCGCTGAAAGACTCGCCCGTCCCCGCCATCAGGCGGGTTTTTTTATGCGGCATATTTTACGCCTTTTCTCGAAAAATGTCTTGTTTTCGAAAGGTTAAACAAGATACACTACAAAAGGATGAAAAAAATGAAACATCATGCGGATATGTGCCGTCATATGTAAGAAAACCGGAATTGAACAAAACGGGGAATGAGACAAATGCATTCGGGCGGCCTGATCAGAATGAAAACCTCGAAGAAAGGTTCCTCTCATCACAGCTTTAACCTCCATCTTCATGCATCATGTTCACAGATGATCACACAAAAAGATGAGCATCATCCGGCATTATTTCGCTACAAACATCATAAGGAGGCATTAAACAATGATCTCATTGATTGCTGCAATGGACAGAAACCGCCTGATCGGCAAAGACAATGATTTGCCATGGCATCTGCCGCAAGATTTGAAGTATTTTAAAGAGGTGACGAAAGGGCACGCCGTAATCATGGGGAGAAAGACGTTCGAGTCCATCGGCAGACCTTTGCCCCACCGCGAGAACATCATCGTCACATCCAATAAAGAACTGGATATCCCGAATTGTCAGGTGATGCACTCGGCAGAGGAAGCGGTGCGGTTTGCGAAAAACAGAAACGAAGAATGTTTTGTCATCGGCGGTTCAACACTATACACGGAGATTCTGCCTTTTGCGGACAAGCTGTATGTGACAAAAATTGATGAAACCTTTGAAGGGGACCGGTACTTTCCTGAATTCAGCGAAGCTGAGTGGGAAATCGTTTCGAGGCGGAAAGGCCTGAAAGATGACAAAAATCCTTATGACTACGAATTCCTCGTTTATCAAAGAAAAGGATAGAGGAGAGGATTTTCATGTTGCGCTATTGTTTTTTATGGATTTATTCGGCCTATATGCTCATCAAGCATATCAAGCTTCTGCAGGCGCTGCAGACACTTGATCCGCGCCTTTCGTATGCCAATCAGATGGAAGCTGTCTTTGATAAGCCGAAAGCTTTTTTGCGAGGGTGCATCGGCTTAACCGGTTCAACCGTTTCCATCCATCAGAACGGAAGATCGCCGGCTGGCCCCGTGCTTTATGTGCACCCAAAGCTCGGCCTGTCAGAGCTTGCCGTGCTGCTTGGACACCTTGACAAAACCGCTTCGTTTTTTGCTGATCCGCGCGCCTTTCGTTATCCGCTGATCAGCGGCTGGCTCAATAAAATGGCCGCGGTCAGAAAAAGCGCCGACAAGGAAGCATCGCTAGAAGAAGTGGAAGAGATTCTCCGGAAAGGCCAAAGCTTTATTATGTCTGAAGATGACGGACTCGATTACAAATCTTTATCCAAAAGGCTCGGCATTCCGATCGTTGCAGTCGAAACAGCCGGTACGGAAGACATGAAAAAAGGCACGTTGTTCAAGAGGCTGAGACCTGTTGATATCGATTTGACGATCCACCCGGCATACGTCATGACTGAAAACAAACAGCTTCGGGCATAAAAAAACCAGGCTCCCATAATGGAAGCCTGGTTTTCGCCGTTTACGATACAAACGGCACTTTTGCCACGTAGAAAAGCACGCAGAAAAACATTGAGGCGCTGCCGCCGAGCACGAAAGTGTGCCATATCGCATGATGATATGGAATCTTTCTCCATAAATAAAAGATGGTTCCGACAGAATACAAGATTCCCCCTAAAAGCAGCAGGGCGAACCCTTCTCCGGTCAAGGCCGTATAAAGCGGCTTGATCGCAATGATCGCCATCCAGCCCATCACAAGATATACCAGTGTGCTGACAACGATAAACCGTTTCACAAAAAAGATTTTAAACACAACCCCGCCAATCGCAAGCCCCCAAACGACAGCAAGCATCGTATAGCCTAGCGCGCCTTTCAAAGGTCCGAGGAGCAGCGGTGTGTATGTCCCTGCAATCAGTACGTAGATGGCTGAGTGATCGATGATCTCCAGAATATCTTTTGTTTTTTGGTGCTGAATGCTGTGCAGAAGGGTCGAACTTAAATACAGGAACAGCATGGAAGCGCCGAAAATTGAAAAGCTGACAACATCAACCGGACTTCCGTAGCGGATCGCAAATATCACCAAAAATACGATGGCAGGTATTGACAGGAGGACGCCGAGTCCATGGGTTATTGCATTAGCAATTTCTTCTTTAATCGTGTACATACCAAGACACCCTTTCTAATCTTGAATAATGTGATGCTTTAAAGAGCTTAAAAAGCGGAGGCCTTCAAGCGTGATTTTTGTCCCGGCTCTTCCGCGGCCCTTTGTAATAAACTCTCTTTTTTCCAAATAATCCAATCTGCTTCTCACTTGCTGGGGTGTAAGCTCCGACTTGCCGCTTTTGCTCAGCTCGGACAGAACCCTGCGGCTGGCAGGCTCTCCTTTTTCATTTAATTGCTTGATTGCATCGAGCAAAAACGCAAACTCCTCTTTTTCCATTAAGGTAAGTGATGCCGAAGCCGTTTTTTTGTCCTTAGGCTTCTTTTTTTTGATTTGTTCTCTTAACGAGGGCGGTGTGTCGTAAAGCTGAATCGTTTTTCCGTCTGAGACGGTTATCATATAATCCGTCATGTTTTTGAGTTCTCTGACGTTCCCCTCAAACTCATGCTGCTCTAAAGCTTTCCAAACGACCGGTTCGACATATATGTCATGATCCCCGCTTTTTAAAAAATGATGCACGAGAAGGGGGATGTCGCTTCGCCGTTCACTAAGAGAGGGAAGCGGAAGGTCGAGCACATTGAGCCTGTAGTACAGGTCCTTGCGGAATTCGCTGCTATCAATCCGTTCAATGAGAGGCATGCTTGAAGAGGTGATCAATCTTTTTTGCATCCCTTTTTCAATGGCTGCCAAAAGCCTGCCCTGGAGATGCAAGGATAGACCCCACACTTCGTCGAGAAACAAGGTTCCGGGCTCATTCAGCTCTGAAAGAAAAAAATCTTCAGCCGTTTCATCTTCATCCAGCGTGCTGCAGCTTACATGTGTGAAGGGATCATCCTTGAAAGATGATCCGGAATGAATGGCTTTGGCGAACAGCTCTTTGCCTGTGCCTGTTTCCCCATGAATCAGAATCGGATGGGAAGATGCTGCAAATTGTATCGCTCTGTTTTTCGTTTGCAAAAAGGAATCGCATTCCCCGATCAGCTCGGAGAAACCTACGGACGGATATGTGTGTTTAATCATGGCGGCTCTCCTTTTGGTTCTAATTGGTTCTATTATAACACCCAATTAGAACAAATAAAGAGTTTTTTGAAAAAAAGTGCATGTGGCCTGCACATTAAGAATCGAAAAGAACCCCGTATATATTGAGAAAGTGTATAATATTCTGTAAATAACAAAGAATTGCCCTTTAAATTTTGAATATTCATGATATAATGGCGTATTAAATAAAGCTTTATACAGAAAGGATCTTATACATGAAACCGTTGCTTAAAGAAAACTCTCTCATCCAAGTCAAAGACATTTTAAAAGCCCACCAAAATGTAAAAGATGTTGTTATTCATACCCCTCTCCAAAAAAATGAGAGGCTGTCCGAGAGGTACGATTGCAACGTATATTTAAAAAGAGAAGACCTGCAGGTTGTCCGCTCTTTTAAACTGAGAGGCGCCTATTATAAAATGAAGCAGCTTTCAAAAGAAACGACGAAAAACGGGGTGGTCTGCGCCAGTGCAGGAAACCATGCGCAGGGAGTCGCTTTTTCCTGCAAACATCTCGGTATTCACGGAAAGATTTTTATGCCGTCGACGACCCCGAGGCAAAAAATTTCCCAAGTCGAATTGTTCGGCAAGGAATACGTCGAGATCATCCTGACAGGCGACACGTTTGATGATGCTTATCAAAGCGCAGTCGCCTGCTGCGAGGAAGAAAAGCGCGCATTTATCCACCCGTTTGACGATCCTGCCGTCATGGCTGGCCAGGGTACGGTCGCGGTCGAAATCTTAAACGATATCGAAACGGAACCCCATTATTTATTCGCAAGCGTAGGCGGAGGGGGTCTGCTTTCAGGAGTGGGAACCTATATGAAAAACGTGTCCCCGGATACAAAGCTGATCGCGGTTGAGCCTAAAGGCGCGCCGGCTCTTTTTGAATCAAACAAAAAAGGCGAAGTCGTCATCCTTGAGAAAATCGATAAATTTGTCGATGGAGCCGCTGTGCAGAAAATCGGCGAAGAGACATTTAAAACGCTTGAAACCGTTGTCGATGATATTTTGCTCGTTCCTGAAGGAAAGGTGTGCACCGCGATTCTTGAGCTGTACAACCAATGCGCGATTGTCGCCGAACCTGCGGGAGCGCTGCCGATCGCCGCTTTAGATCTTTACAGGGATGAAATTAAAGGGAAAAATGTCGTATGCATTGTGAGCGGAGGAAACAACGATATCGGCAGAATGCAGGAAATCAAAGACAGATCGATGATGTATGAAGGACTCCAGCATTATTTCATCGTGAACTTCCCGCAAAGGGCGGGAGCTTTGCGCGAATTTTTAGATGAAGTGCTCGGGCCGACCGACGATATCACCCGGTTTGAATATACGAAGAAAAATAATAAAAGCAGCGGCCCTGCGCTCGTCGGCATCGAATTGAAGCAGCGCGAAGATTACGAGCCGCTGATCGCAAGAATGGACAGGAAAGGCTTCCGCTATGTCGAAGTCAATAAAGATGAAGGGCTCTTTCATTTGCTGATTTAAGAAATTTTTTTGAAAACAAACCTAAATCACAGACAACGGCTTCAGAGATTATGTATAATAAAGAAAATATCTCATAAATGAGGATTGATAGCTTGTTACTTAAAAGCCTGGAGTTCAAACGTTCGGATGGACAGAAGGTGAAGGTGACGGAAATACCTCTGCTGAAGGAGGACGACCCGCATTTTTTTATGGCCAATCTGAGGCTTGAAATCTTTTTAAAGACGCTCTATTGCTCAAAGCGGAAAAAAAACGTCTACTCCTTTAGGGACTACTTAAAGAGAGCATTGAAATGGCAGGATTACCTGGCCATTTATCAACATGATGAATTGAAGCATAATGCATAAATATTTATGGCATTCTTTGCCGGCCCATGAAGAGAGCCTAATCCGCTTTAAAAGAGCGGAAGACGGCATCCGCCGGCAAAGAATTTTTCATGCGGATTTGGCCTCACTAGAAAATACACCATTTGAACCGACAGGATGTGAAGGGAATTGACAAGCATTAAAATTGTAACGGACTCGACCGCTGACTTGAGCGAAGAACTGCTCAGAAAATATCATATTTCCGTTCTTCCGCTCTCGATATCGATCGACGGCACTGTATACAGAGACAGATTCGATATTCAGCCGGACGAATTTATTGAGAAAATGGAGAGCGCCGCAGAACTCCCGAAAAGTTCACAGCCGCCTCTAGGCGCTTTTATCGAACTGTATGAAGAGCTGACCGCTGACGGAAGCGAAGTGATCAGCATCCATCTCTCAAGCGAATTGAGCGGGACATACCAGACTGCTGTAAGCGCTTCAAATATGGTCGGCGGGAACATTACGGTGATTGATTCCATGTATATTTCAAAAGGCCTCGGTTTTCAGGTCGTGCGGGCCGCCTTGCTGGCCGAAGAGGGCATGACGGCCGAAGCGATTGTAAAAGACTTGGAGAACTTGCGCGACCGGACTTCCCTCTATGTGACAATTGATCATTTTGACAACTTGATCAAAGGCGGCCGCATCGGGAGGGGAAAAGCGCTGCTCGGCTCATTGCTCAAGGTTAAGCCGATCGCGAGGCTTGAGGACGGAATCTATACGCCTGAAAAAAATGTCCGGAGCAGCAGTCAGCTTATCCGTTATTTAACTGGTCAATTTGTTTCAGCGGTTAAGGGAAGGACGGTACAGGCGATCGGAATCGCCCATGCCGATGCGCTCGATCTCGCCCATCGGCTGAAAGACTCCTTGCTTGAACATATCCCGGGAATCGATATTGATATTGACTACACCACACCGATTATCTCGGTTCATACCGGAAAAGGAGCGATCGGTTTTACCTTTTACACCGATTGAAAAAGGGGATGGAAGGATTGAAAAACGTTTTTGGCATTTTCCTTGCAGGTATTCTCACAGTGTTTCTTTCGTCCTGCGGAACTAGCAAGATTGATAATCCTTTGAACTATGATGTACAGTCTTTTTCTTTTCAAAATCAAGACGGGAAAGCGGTGACTCTTGAAAGTTTAAAAGGCCAGGTGTGGGTGGCTGACTTTATATTTACGAACTGTGAAACGATCTGTCCGCCGATGACTTCACATATGGCTGAACTGCAAAAACAAATGGAAGAGGAAAACCTGCAGGCCCGCATCGTCTCATTCAGCGTTGATCCCGAAAATGATACGCCTGAAAAATTGAAGAAATTTGCGGCCAACTACCCGCTCAGTTTTCAAAATTGGGACTTTTTAACCGGATACTCGCAGGAAGAAATCGAAAAGTTTGCGCTGAAAAGCTTTAAATCAATCGTGAAAAAACCTGAAGATGAGGATCAGGTGATTCACCAATCGTCATTTTATCTAGTCGATCAAAACGGCAAAGTCGTCAAGGATTATGACGGTGCAAGAAATACGCCGTACGATGAAATCATCGCCGATATTAAGACGCTGGAAAACCGTTGATAAAAACGGGCGACCTGCCGCTAAAGCCTGTTTCCTGAACACCGGAAAACAGGCTTTTTTTTACATCGGCCAAATGATTTTCAAAAGAATCAAAACATGGTACACTTTTTTTTAGGTTATCAAGAAGGAAGGGGCATCATTATTGAACATACGTTTTATTACAGTCATGATGGCCCTCGTCTGTCTGCTTTCAGCCTGTACGGAGTGGAATGCGGGTGTTGAAAAAACATCGGTCTCCCCTAAGCGCGATATCGTGATTGCAGCGGTGGGCGATTCTCTGACAGAGGGGGTAGGCGATCAAGAAAAGAAAGGCTATGTCGGCATGGTGGCCGATGAGCTTGAAAGCCGGAGCGATGTGAAGTCCGTAACGGTCAAAAATTATGCCGTTAAAGGCTCCCGGACTGATCAGCTGCTTGAAAGATTAAAAGACAAAGAAGTACAAGAGGGCCTGAAAGATGCAGACTACATTTTGTTTACAATCGGGGGCAACGACCTGATGAAAGTCGTCCGCCAAAACTTCGCGCACTTAACGCTCACACCTTTCCGTGCTGAACAAAAACTGTTTGAAAAGCGGTTTTCGAATATTTTAGCGGAAATCAGAGAGCAAAACGCCAGCGCTGAATTGATTTATGTCAGCATGTATAATCCGTTTAAGTTTACGCTGTCTGAACTGCGGGAAGTTGACCAAGTCGTAGACGAATGGAATGAAGGCGCGGAAAAAAGGCTGAAGAAGGTCTCCAACACGAAAATGGCGGATATCGCTGATATTTTTGAGGAATACAGCGATGAAAAGAAGATTGCAGAAGACGAGTTTCATCCTAATCAATACGGGTATTCTTTAATAGCGAAACGCGTTTACGAACAAATTAAAAACGAAGACCTCCCAGCAGAATAAGGTGAAAAAAATGAAGAAATGGAAGAGCTTATTTTTAATTTTAGCAGCAGTCAACGTCATGATACTTGCCGGGATTTTCATTCTCATTTCCCTGCCCGGCGGACAAAAGGAGCCGCCGCGTCCGACTCCGAGCGAATATCAATTGAACGTGACGAGCACGAAAGATTCATTGGCCGCATTCATCAACACGTACTTGGAAAAGGAGTCTTCGCCTGATCTTGACTATCAAATCGAAATCGATGATGAATTCCATATCGTCGGTGCGATCCGCGCCTTTTCCTCGACAGTCGATGCGAGGGTGTCCTTTCGGCCGACGGTGGAAAAAAACGGAGACGTGGTCCTTGACGTGACGAGATTTTCGATCGGCAAGTTGAATGTTCCGATATCGATGGTGCTCAACTACATGGATCAATTTTATGACCTTCCTGATTTTGTACACGTTCGTTCAGACGCTAAAGAAATTCAAGTTCGTCTGTCAGAGATGCCGCTTAAAAACGGAATGTATGTGAAAGCAAAAGACATTGATTTAGAAAAAGATCAAATCGAATTTGTTTATTACAAGCCTGCACAAACAGATTCATAAATCGTGCAGCGGGGTTTACAGGGGTGAACATATGGAACGTATCTACACATATTTCAGCTTGTTGTCTATGTTGTTTTCACTGTACTTCGGCGGTCTCGCCGCCTTCAGTTTCGTTGATGAAAACATGGACAAGATGTATTTGAACATCGGGTATTGTGCGTTGTTTTTAAGCATTATGATTTTTACTCTTGATGCAAAAAAACACAAAAAAACTGACCATCACAATCAATAATTGCCGGCAAAATCCTAAAACATGAGATCGTTTTAGGATTTTGTTGTCCCTGCATTCAGCAGACTGTAAAAGAGACATCGGGTCTCTTTTTTTTCGCTATGAAGGCGGAGCTTTGACGGGAAACGGCGCCGCTTTTATTTCGAGAGAAGGAGAGCCGTTGACGAAACCGAGGCCATACAACGTTGTGGATTCGCCGGCATGAAGCGTGATCCTCGGGGCCTTCAGCAGGACTGCTGTTGAACCGGCCCCCCTCAGCTCGACGTCCATTTTCTGTGAACGCACCGGGATGTACCGGGTAACAGATTGAAAGGGGACGCCGGAAAACAGGACAGGTCCGTTTTGCACTGCAAAGTCAAGAGCGGGAGAGTCCGGCGAGAGATGGACGCATCGAATGCTGCGGCTTTCCGGATCAGCCGCAGGCTGGTCATACATTCCGACGGGAACGAGCTTTGCGGCTGTGCCTGTGACAGCAACCGTGCAGTACCGGCCGTGGATCAGGTGATACTGTACCGTAAGCAGGGGACCGTTCGCCCAGCCTCTTCGAAAAACGTCGATTTGAATACGGCCGGCAGGAAACCGGACATAAGAAGATAAATCTGTATAGGAGACGTTTCGAAAAACGGATATCCCGTTTACGAAAACGTCGAGATTGTCGGTATGAGGAGCCGCGTGGAGCAGTCTGATCATCACTGCTTTTCCGCTGTTTCGAAAATAAAAGGGCGCCTCGGCAGGCAGAACATCATAGCGGCTCCCCTGGAAGCCTTCCGCCATATAACGGGCATTATGAACTGCAGAGAACATCTTGTCACGCCCCTTTGCATGCTTTCTGACATCATATGAGGCTGCGAAGCCATCGGTCACATGTGATCAAGACGACAGATGAAAAGGAGAAAACAATGAAAACGGACTTTACATACGGAAATGTATTTAAACAGCTGGTCTATTTTTCCGGACCGATCATTTTAGCCAATCTTTTGCAGATTTCATTCCAATTCGTCGACAGCTTGTGGGTCGGAAATCTGCTCGGAGCAAAAGCTCTTGGTGCTGCGGCCGTCTCAGGAACGGTTTTCTTTACGGTGCTGTCGTTCGTATTGGGCGTCAACAATGCGGCGCTGACGATTCTTGCGCAGCAAAAAGGAAAAGGGGATAAAAAGGGACTGGCATCATATGTAAACGCGTTTGTCGTTCTGATGACGGCGATGAGCGTATTGCTCGGGGTTATCGGCTATTTTTTCACAGAGCCTTTGCTCTCGCTACTTCAAACGCCTGGCAATATGATGGATTTGGCCGTAAGCTATTTGAGGATTCATTTTATCGGGATTATATTTTTATTCGGCTATAATTTCATCAGTACAGTATTAAGAGCGGTCGGCGACAGTCAAACACCTTTGCGTTTCGTCCTGTTGGCCGTCATCCTGAACCTGTTCATGGATCCGCTGTTTATCTCGGTATTCAACCTCGGAATTGCCGGAGCGGCCTATGCAACCGTCGTGTCCCAAGGGATTGCTTTTATTTACGGAGTGGTCTATACGGTGAGAAAGCAGCTTGTTCCATTTTCAAAGCCGGCGCTTCCATCGCTGGCAGAGACGTCCGTCATTTTGAAGCTCGGAGTGCCTGCCGGCTTGCAAATGATGGTGATTTCAGGCGGCTCGATGGCGATTATGAGCGTTGTCAATTCATTTGGAGAAAGCGTCGTGTCAGGGTTTGGCGCGGTACAGCGGCTTGACAGCCTGCTGATTCTCCCAGCGATGGCCATCGGCACGGCTGTCAACAGTATGGCTGGCCAAACCTTCGGAAGCGGCGACATGGAGCGTACGAAAAAAATCGCCAACTACGGCGTCATTTATGTCCTGCTGTTTATGGCTGCCGTCAGCACCGCGATATTTCTGACAGGCTATCACGCGGTCAGGCTGTTTATATCGGAAGCCGATTCAGCCGCATTCGGGGAAGAGTATTTAAAAACGATTGCTTTTTTCTATCCGTTTATCGGAATTAACTTTGTGTTGAACGGTGTTGTAAGGGCAGCCGGAGCGATGTTTCAAATTTTGGTGCTGAACGTGATTTCTTTTTGGGCTTTGCGCTATCCGTTTACATATCTATTTTCAAAGTGGCTTGGCGAGAACGGCATAGCGCTGGGCATCGGAATGAGCTTTATGCTGAGCAGCCTGACCGCCTTTTTATATTACCGCTACGGGAAGTGGAAGCACCTCGTTCTATTTGAAAAATGAAAGCAAGCTCCTCCGGCAAGCCTCGGAAACCAGATCCCGCCGGGCGTCTGAAGAAAGGAACAAAAATGCTTTTAACGTCTTAATAATTGACGATATATACAATATAAAATGAGTTTGGCGCTGGGGGCTTGTCATGTTTTTAATCGATTTATTTTTGAATTTGTGCATTTTAATTACTTCGCTCTTTATTTACACTCAGCTAAAGTGGAATATTTTTTCCCGAAAAGCTACAAACAAACAACTTGATTGGATTGACGGCATTCTTGGCGGGGTGCTCGGAAATGTGCTTATGTTCTTTTCGATCCAGGCAACCGATGAGACGATCGTCGACTTGCGTTATGTCCCCGTCATGATTTTGTTTTTATTTACGGGCGCCTTTCCGGCCTTTATCTGTTCTCTGCTGATTATAGGAGGAAGGTTTGTTTACGGGACGAATACATCCTCGATTGCAGCGCTTATAGGTATGATCGTGATATTCGCAGGATATTATCTCATTCTTCGGATCATGGATAAAGACGCCGGCACTTATCGAAAGACATTTGCATTAGTTATTTTTGCCAATGTGGCGATTTCAATTGTGATCTTGATGATCCTTCATGATTTCTTCTTAATGAAAATGTTATTGACGTGGTTCTGGATTTTATCTACTATCGGCGGCTTTACGTCAGTATACATCGTCTCATATTTAAGAAAATCTCATTTTCTGTTAAAAAAGTATGAAGAGGAATCGTCGATTGATTATTTAACGGGATTGAATAATGTCCGGCAATTTGATGCGATATGGAATGCTCATATTTCAAACGCAAAAGAGAAGAACGAGAAACTGTCTTTGCTTTTGATCGATATCGATTATTTCAAAACGATTAATGATACGTACGGACATTCAAATGGAGATGCGATTTTAAAAGAATTAGGAACGATTTTAAAAAAGTCTGCCCGATCGGAAGATATCGTATCAAGAAACGGCGGAGAAGAGTTTTCGGTCATATTGCCGAACTGTTCCCATTCGCAGGCTGCAGAGATTGCTGAGAGGGTGCGCAAGGAAGTGGAGACACACACTTTTTTCATTTCTCATTCAAAAAAGATTCATATTACGGTTTCGATTGGAGTTGCGGCATTTCCGGAGGTGATTCACAGTACGGGAGAGCTGATTGAAAAAGCCGATCAATGTTTGTACAGGGCTAAACACCTTGGGAGAAACAGAGTGTGCACCTCCGTTTGAACTCGCATTCAGCTGAATGAAAAAGGATAGATGAAACGAGGTTCATCTATCCTGTCTTTTTTATGTTCGTTTATCGAATTCAGCAAGTTTGATAAAAGTCTTCTCATCCTCAATTAATCCGCACGCGCCGCACTGCACTTTTATGGCAGGGCCGCTGTACGGCAGGTGAAAAGGCGAAAGCTCGTCATCTGAATACGTTTCCACTATTTCCCCTGTTGCCGGATCAATCTTAACGGATGTCGGGGACTGTTCGATTAAGTTGAACCGTGTTCGGTTTGTTTTGCAGTTTGGACAAAGGTAAGGAGCAGTCATAGGTCAGTACACCTCTTTTTTATTTTAAGGTGCACGGATTCAGGCCAATTTATGTAAAGTCCGGGTTAGCGCTGTTCCCGTTTTTTGTCCAATTTGCTGAACAGTTCAATCAGCGTTTTCAGCTCTTCATCACTGTAGCTGCTGAACCGCTTGAAATAATATTCCGTTTTCTTTTCTTCGAAATATCTGATAATTTCTTTTCCTGCGTCTGTCAGATGGATTTTGATGATCCGTCTGTCTTCTTTTGACCGGACTCTCGTGATCCAGCCTTTTTCAACCAATGCATCGGTTACAGCTGTGATATGGCTTGCTGAAACGCCTAAAATCGTTGCAAACTCCGTGACTTTCTTTGGACCTTGCTCGCTCAGCAGGCGGAGAATCATGAATTCATTGCGGGACATCTCTTTTTCGAGCAGCTCATTTATCTCATCACGTATCTGTTTAAATACTGTGCGAAGCAGTGCTTCCATATCATACATCATTTGTTCTCTAACTTTCAAAATTTCGCCCCTCCATATAATTAGCAAATTTCAGCTTTGTTTAAAAAGGAATGACCGAATCAGCATGATTATCATTTTTCATGAACATGATATCACTATGATACCATAATTTTTGCTTTTCAAGTGTATGTTTCAGAAGATTTTTAGTTCATTTGACCATCAATTGAACAACGGTCTATGGCAATTATATATGAATACAGCTGTTTCTTAGAATATGCCGATGGCAATGACATATTATTGTCATAATTTTCTTTTTAGCCAGCGGCTGATGAATGTGTTAAAAGTTGTTTCCTGTGAGCGGGAGCGGGCTTAAAAATGAGCATGCTGTGATATAATGGTTCCCAACAAGTGTTGAAGAGAAGGAGGCAGAACAGATGGCTGAAAAACGCGAACTCGCCACATTTGCCGGAGGCTGCTTTTGGTGTATGGTCAAGCCTTTTGACGAACAGCCGGGCATTCTAAAAGTCGAATCCGGCTATACCGGCGGCCATACGGAAAATCCGACCTATGAAGAGGTGTGCAGCAATACAACGGGACATAGGGAAGCGGTGCAAATCACATTTGATCCCGATGTCTTTCCATACGAAAAACTGCTGGAACTCTACTGGCAGCAAATCGATCCCACTGACAGCGGAGGACAATTCACAGACCGCGGAGAGTCTTACCGGACAGCGATTTTTTACCATAATGACAAGCAGCGGAAACTCGCTGAAGAATCGAAGAAAAAGCTCGGAGAAAGCGGCATCTTTAAAGATCCAATCGCGACCGACATTCTGGAGGCCGGGCCATTTTATCCGGCTGAGGAGTATCACCAGGACTATCATAAAAAGCACCCTGAACGCTACACACAGTATCGGATCGGAAGCGGAAGGGAAGGATTTTTACAACAGCATTGGGGGCGAAAGCATGACGAACAATAAAGAAGAACGGCTGAAACAGCTGACCCGGATGCAATATGAAGTAACGCAGAAAAACGGGACGGAGCCTCCATTCCAAAACGAGTACTGGGACCTGCATGAAGACGGGATCTATGTCGATATCGTTTCAGGGAAGCCGCTGTTTTCATCGCTTGACAAATTTGACGCACACTGCGGCTGGCCAAGCTTCACAAAACCGGTCGATGCCGGAGAAATCGAAGAAAAGCTGGACACTTCACACGGCATGATTCGGACTGAGGTGAGAAGCAAGTCTGCCGATTCCCATCTTGGACACGTGTTTCCGGACGGACCCGGACCGGACGGCCTGCGCTATTGCATCAATTCAGCCGCCCTCCGGTTTGTGCCGAAGGACGACCTTGAGAAAGAAGGATACGGCGAATATGTCAAACTGTTTGAACGCAAGAAATCCGGAGAGGAAAGCTGAGGAGAGCAGCATGCAAGATGATCCTTTTTTCAAAGGGTCATCTTTTTTTAGAGGATTTTCTGCTCTGAAAGCGAAAAAACATTACAATAGATCATCTTGAGAAAAGAGGCAGCCGTTGTGACATCCATTTCAAACACAGAAGACCGTTATTTAATGCTGACATGCAGCAAAAAAATTGAATCCCATTATCATATATACACAGATGAGGAGATCCCGCAGATGTTTTCCTCTCATTTTCTGCAGCTGCAGGACGATTTTCCGCTGACAGAGCTGTACTCCCTGCTCGTTCGGACACCCGAAATTTTAAAACGAAATTATGTTCATGTGAAAAGCTCTTATAAGCGGGATCTGCCTTTTACGATGAAAAAGTCGCTCTTTGATCTTGGCTATATTCTTGATGAAGAATTGTTTTATTCCATCAGGCTTGCAGATTGGAAAGGAGATTCCCCTGGTGTACGGGCAGAGTGGGGGACGGAGAAATCGCTCATTGACGGCTGCCGCATGATGCAGGCTTATGATACATTGTCTATCAATGAAGCGTTTGCGAAGGAAAAGCTGCTGCGCAAGTATCCTTTTTATGAGGAAGGCATCATTCAGCTGTGTGTCTGCTACTCGGAAGAAGGCGAACCGATTGGATGTGCTGAGCTTTATCTCGATCACGACGAAAACGTTGCTAAAATCGAAGAAGTCGCCATTTTGGAGCCATACCAGCGGAAAGGCTATGGATCGGGCCTTATCAAGCAGATGCTCACCGCCGCCAAACAATCGGGCATGGAATCGTGCTATCTTGTAACTTCGGGAAGCGATCAGGTGAAAACGTTTTATGAAAAGCTGGGCTTTCAGCAGAAGGAAAAGCTCACGACAATATTTAAATATTTGTTCGTATAAAGTAGGCAGGTGCACATACCAATTGGGACTTGGCCTGCATAGGCTGGGGTGTAGACTTTATACGAAAGGATGATAAGCCTGTGCATTACTCCCATTATTGCTGTCCTACTGGAGGATACGGCTACGGGTTTCACGGAAGAAACACATTTGTACTCATCGTTGTCCTCTTTATTTTGCTCATCATTGTCGGTGCGGCTTTCATTTGCTAGCTAAAAGCCCGACGCCCGGCGCTTGACATGCTCACAAAGCCTTCCATCCGGAAGGTTTTTTTTGTTTTTGTTGTAAAATTTTGCATTCGTATGTAATATGGTCATGAGGTGAAAATATCGGACAAACGGGGGAGAAACTTTGAAATATGCTTGGGTCATAAAAGGGGACTTTTTCAGACTGTGGTCTGGAACTTTTTTATCGCTCTTTAGTTCGGTTCTTTTCTATTATTCATTGGTATGGTGGTCCTTATCTGAAACCGGGAGCGCCCTTTCGGGAAGCGTCGTGATCGGCATCGGGCTGACTGTCTCGATTTTGGTATCGCCGTTTACAGGCTGGCTGTCCGACAGGTTTCACAGGGGAAAGCTCATTGCGGCTTCGGATATGATCATTTCAGCTGTATTTTTAATGATCGGATTTTTGGCGCTGTCAGGCATGAATTCGGTTTTTTTGCTGGCCGCTTCAAGGGTGATCGTATCGGCATGTTTGACCGCAATCGAACCCGCTGCAAGATCGCTCTTGCCAGATACATTGAGAAAAGAACAAATTGAAAAAGGAATCGCATTTCAAGAAGTGCTCACACAGCTCATCCAAGTGATTGTTCCGCTTGTCACAGGGGTTCTGTTTTCCTTTTTGCATTTTGGCTGGTTATGGGTGCTGTGCGGAAGCCTTTCCTTCTTGTCGATCTTTTTGGAGTGGAGAATCAAAGATGAAAGGGGCAGCCAAAAGCGTATTCCTTTTACCAATAAACAATTGTTCAGCGGTTTTACAAGCTTGTATCAAAATAAGCCGCTCAAGTATTTGTTGTATGGGACGAGCATACAGCAGCTTGTATTCAGCGGTTTTCCGATATATATCGTCATTTGGACTTCGCTGCTTTTAAAAGATCAGGCCTGGCTGGGCGGCGCTTTCCAATCATTTTGGGCGTGCGGGACGCTGTGTGCGGCGCTTTTCTTGTCCTTTATCGCAAAACCGGAGCACGCAAAAGCAGCTGTGCCTGCTTTAATGCTGATTTTCGGCCTGCTTTTGTCTCCTCTCGGCTGGATTGATCATGTCGTGCTGGGCGCTGTGAATTTGATCGTCATCGGAATGATCAGCGGCGTCGTCAACATCTATATTGAAGGTTACTTGCAAAGGGTAACGGAAGGTGAAAATAGAGGCAGATCGCTGGGCGCTTTCTTTGCGGTCAACAGCTCTTTTATGCCGCTCGGCTATGCTGCCGCAGGGATGTTGTCGGAGGCCGTCAGTCCGGAATATTTATTCCTCATCGTCGCACTGCCCGCGCCGTTCGCTGCGTTTTCAATGATGAGATCATTTTATTTATGGGAAAAACAGACGAAGGAAACGGTCGCTTTGCAGGATGAAACGTCAATATAAACCAGCGCGCCCTGAAAAAAAGGAAGGACATGTCCTTCCTTTTTTTGTTTGCGAAAACGGCGTTTGCTCCGAAATCAACCATTTCCGCGTGAAAAGAGAATGCCGCCTTTTCCCGACTCATATAATGTAAAGAAAAACCTCTCATTGGGGAAGGGGGGATGTTTTCATGTCGTTTTTGATTAAGCCGGATCTGCACGCAAGCTATCCGGTCGTTCAGTATGCAAAAGGAAGCTGGATTGTCGACCATTCCGGAAAGCGTTACCTTGACGGTTGTTCGGGGGCTGTTACCTGCAATCTCGGGCACGGTGTCCAAGAAGTGATTGAGCCTCTCAAAGAGCAGCTTGATGCTGTTTCATTCGTCTACCGTTCGCAGTTTACAAGTGAGCCGGCCGAACAGCTTGCCGAACTCCTGGCTGAATGGCTGCCGGGTGATCTGAATTGGTCTTTCTTTGTCAACAGCGGATCGGAAGCAGTTGAAACCGCCATGAAAATCGCCGTTCAATACTGGCAGGAAAAAGGACAAAACGACAAAACGATTTTCCTTTCAAGATGGAACAGCTATCACGGAATTACAAATGGAGCCCTGTCGCTGTCGGGATTTTATGAGCGCCGCTACAGGTTTACGCACATGCTGCACAAGTATCCCGCCGCTTCAGCGCCAAACTGCTACAGATGCCGGCTTTCTCATCCTGAATGCCAGGAAGCGTGCGTGAAAGAAATCGAGCTCGCCGTTAAAAGGATCGGAAAGCAATTCATCGCGGGCTTCGTTGCCGAACCCGTTATTGGGGCTGCTGGAGCAGCTATTACGGCACCTGCTGGCTATTATAAAAAAGTAAAAGAAATATGCGAAGATAATGAAATTCTCTTTATCGCGGATGAAGTCATGAGCGGGATCGGCCGAACCGGCCGGATGCTGGCGATTGAACATTGGGGTGTGACTCCGGATATTGCCGTACTCGGCAAGGGGCTGAGCGCAGGCTATTCACCGATTGCCGCAGCGGTCATGTCCGACGGCATGATGGAAACGGTCAAAAACGGCTCAGGGGCCATCATGAGCGGGCATACGTACAGCGCAAACCCCTTTTCAGCCCGTGCTGCGCTCGCCGTTCTCCGCTACATCCTGAAGCACGATCTTGTCAAACAAGCCGAGATAAAAGGGGAAAAGCTGAAAAGAATGCTGAAAGAAGTTATGAAACAGTCGAGCATTATTGGCGACGTTAGGGGCAAGGGACTTCTTCTCGGGATTGAATTTGTCGCCGATCAAAAAAGCAAAAAGACATTTCCTTCTTCAATGCCGGTGTCGGCTCTCGTCATTTCCGAAGCGAAAAAAAGAGGACTGCTTCTTTATCCGTCCCAGGCGGGTATTGACGGCGGCGGGGGAGATGCGGTCATCATTGCGCCGCCTCTTACGATATCGGACAAAGAAATGGAAGAGCTCATTGAAATATTTAAACATGCCGTATATGAGATTGAAAAACAAGCGGAAAAGGTGATGCGCGAAAGATGACGATGCCGAACAAACGTATTGCTGTTGAAGATGCCATTGCCGATTTGAAAGACGAAGCGACCGTCATGTTTGGCGGATTTGGGGGAGTCGGTTCACCGCCTTCTTTCATCCGGGCGATTTTGAAAAAAGGCGTAAAAAATTTAACGGTCATATGCAATGATGCAGGATTTCCCGGCATCGGGATCGGCCCATTAATCGTCAATAACCGCGTAAGGCGGCTGATCGCTTCTCATATCGGTTCAAATCCCGTTGCGGGAAAACAAATGACCGACGGTTTTCTCGCCGTTGAATTTTCTCCGCAAGGTACGCTGGCCGAACGAATTCGTGCGGGCGGCACAGGTCTTGGCGGCATTTTGACCGATATCGGGATCGATAATGACATGGTGCGCCAAGGAAAGAATATCGTTTCATTAAACGGACGCGCATACCTTGCCGAGGAAGCCTTGAGTGCGGAATACGCTTTCATTTATGGAAAAACCGCCGATGAATTCGGCAATATCATCTACGACAAAACGGCTCGCAACATGAACCCGCTTATGGCGATGGCTGCTGATCGGACATTTGCCGAGGTCGAGCGGATCGTTCCCATTGGAGAGCTCGATGAAGAAGAAATTGTAACACCCGGTGTTTTTGTCGAAGGTGTAGCTGAAACGGAAGGGGTGAACTGGAAATGGGTTTGGGAGTCATAGAGCGGGAGAGAATCGCGAAACGGGCGGCCCGCGAAATCAAAAGCGGAATGATTGTCAATCTGGGCATTGGCATTCCGTCTTTAGTTCCCAACTTTTTAGACCCGGGCACTTCCGTAATGATCCAATCTGAAAACGGGCTTCTCGGCATCGGCGGATCGCCTGAAAAAGGAAAGGAAGATGAGAATCTTTGCAATGCGGCAGGCTGGCCTGTCACCGTAGTAAAAGGCGCTTCTTATTTTGATTCAGCTCTGTCGTTCGGCATGATCAGAAAGGGTGCGATTGATGTCACCATTCTTGGTTCTCTGCAGGTCAGCCAGTCAGGAGATCTGGCCAACTGGATCGTCCCAGGCAAAAAGGTTCCTGGAATGGGAGGGGCGATGGAGCTTGCCCAAAAGGCGAAAAAAGTCATTGTCGTGATGAGCCATACCGATAAAAACGGTGCACCCAAACTTGTCGCTGACTGTACTCTGCCGCTGACAGCAAAAGGCTGCGTCGACATGGTAATTACAGAAAAAGCCGTGATCACCATTGACAGCGGCGGTTTTGTATTACAAGAGCTGATGAATGAAGAGGATCTTGATGATGTGCTGCGGCTGACGGAGGGAAAGATCCGGATCGACGGGCCGCTTTCGTAAGAGGAGGAATTGGATGGAGAACATAGAGAGAAAAGTGTGCGATTGGATCGATTCGCATGAGCAAAAAGCGATTCGCCTTTTGAAAAAACTCGTCGGAGAAAAAAGCACGATGGGCCGAGAATTTAACGCCCAGGCCGTCGTCCTGGAGAAATTGAGGCAATTCGAAGCTGAAATCGATGTCTGGGAGCCAAGCATAAAGCAGTTGGAACAGCATCCGCTGTTTAAATCAGACAGAACAAGCTTTAAAGAAAGCCCGAATATTGCGGCTGTTAAAAAAGGAAAGGGCGGCGGGAAATCGCTGATCTTAAACGGACACATCGATGTCGTGCCTGAAGGAAACAGAAAAGACTGGGAGACGGAGCCTTTTCAGCCGGTTGTGAAGCAGGGGCGGATATACGGCCGAGGCACAACTGACATGAAAGGCGGCAATACCGCTCTTTTAATCGCGATGGAAGCGCTGGAGCAATGCGGGGTTCAACTAAAAGGAGACCTTATTTTTCAAAGTGTCGTAGACGAGGAGTGTGGCGGAGCCGGGACGCTTGCGGCCGTAATGAGGGGCTACAAAGCGGACGGCGCTTTGATTCCCGAGCCGACAAATATGAAAATGTTTATTAAACAGCAGGGCTCAATGTGGTTCAGAATCACGGTCAAAGGGCTTTCTGCGCACGGCGGCACAAGATATGAAGGCGTCAGCGCCATCGAAAAAAGCATGCTTGTCATTCAATCGCTCCGCCAGCTTGAACAGGTCAGGAATAAGAGAATAACAGATTCTTTGTATGACAATATCCCGATTCCGGTCCCGATCAACATCGGCACGATCAACGGAGGCGCCTGGCCTTCGTCGGTTGCCGACACGGTGACACTGGAAGGAAGGTGCGGAATCGCTCCGAACGAATCCCCTGAAGCCGTCCAGTCCGAGCTTGAAAACTGGCTCAACGATCTTCAGTACCATGATGAATGGTTTAAGCACTATCCTGTTGATATAGAATGGTTCGGCGCCATGTGGCTTCCTAACGATTTGGCTGAAGACCATGAACTGACGAAAGTGCTGAAATCCGCCTATCAAACCATCACGGCAGAGGCTCCGCTCATCGAAGCTTCCCCGTGGGCGACAGACGGCGGAATATTGTCGCACGCCGGAGGCACCCCTGTCATCGTCTTCGGGCCGGGAGAAACGAAAATGGCCCACCAGGCAAACGAATACATTGAAAAAGACGCCCTGATCCAGTCAGCCAAGATCATCAGCCTGTTTATTATGAATTGGTGTGATTATGAAAGGTGAAAAGATCAGCCGTTTCGGAGGTTAAATCATGGTGAAAAAATGGAGCAATGACAGCTGCACGCTTGAAGCGGATGTCGACTTGTTCAGCAAAAGGATCAGAATTGTCAATTATGAAGGCAATGTGTGTTCATTTTTTCCCGACATACTGAAAGAAGCAAAAAAACATGATATAGGGAAAATTATCATTTTCACCAAAACGACTGACAGAGACGCATTGCTTGAGCGGACGTTTGAACCGGAAGGGAAAATCGACGGATACTTTAACGGGCATGATGCTGACGTGTTCGTAAAATATGTAAAAGAAGACAGGCGAAAAACCGCTGACTGGCTTATGCAGGATCAAATGCTGGCAGAGCTGTTCAGCACACCCCGCATCGCCGAGATCCAAAACGCTTCCTTTAAAATCAGGCGGGCCGTCTCTGTTGATGCGCCTGTTCTCGCCGACCTCTACAACAGCGTCTTTCCTGTATATCCCGCACCTGTTTCAGATTCGGCATATCTCAAGGAAGCGATGGGAAAGGGGGCTGTTTACTACCTCGCTTTTGACGGCGAAAAAGTCATTGCATCAGCAGGCGCAGACGTTAATCCCGCTTTGGGGAATGCGGAAATAACCGACTGCGCCGTCCTGCCGGAATACAGGGGCTTTTCATTGACGAGGCGGTTGATTGCCGAGCTTGAAACCGACTTGAAGCAATCGGGCATCTTTTGCGTTTTTTCAATCGCAAGAGCGGCTTCTTTCGGAATGAACGCCAGTCTTTATCATTTATCATACTCATACAGGGGCCGGCTTTTGAACAACTGCCTCATTTATAGAAGCATTGAGAATATGAACATCTGGTGCAAAAATTTAAGCCGGTCTTAAAAAGTGGTCTTCCGCGGGTTTTACATTTGAAGAGACACTTTTCATGCCGGTCACATAACCTGAAAAGTATAGGGAAAATGCTGATAGGGGGATGGAAGATGGAAAACGGTCTGTTTAAGCCGAAAAGGCACTGGAAGGATATTGAGCTTTGGAAAGATGTTCCCGAGGAAAAATGGAACGACTGGATATGGCAGCTGACCAACACCGTCAGAACGCTTGAAGATTTGAAAAAAGTCGTCAATCTTACGAAAGAGGAAGAAGAAGGGGTGCGAATCTCCACAAAGACGATCCCTTTAAATATCACGCCGTATTACGCCTCACTGATGAATCCGGATGATCCGCGCTGTCCGATCAGAATGCAGTCGGTGCCGCTCGCAGAAGAAATGCACAAAACAAAATACGACCTTGAAGATCCCCTTCATGAGGATGAAGATTCGCCTGTCCCCGGCTTAACCCACCGCTATCCGGACCGGGTTTTGTTTCTCGTCACTAATCAATGCTCGATGTATTGCAGATACTGTACAAGGCGGCGTTTTTCCGGGCAAATCGGCATGGGCGTGCCGAAAAAGCAGCTCGATCAGGCGATCGGCTATATTCGGGATACGCCTGATGTCAGGGATGTGCTGATATCAGGCGGGGACGGCCTCCTCATTAACGACCAGATCCTTGAATATATTTTGAAAAACCTCCGCGCCATTCCGCACGTGGAAATCATTCGGATCGGCACAAGGGCCCCAGTCGTCTTCCCGCAGCGGATTACCGACAAGCTATGCAGCATTTTGAAAAAGTATCATCCCGTCTGGCTGAATACGCATTTCAACACGAGCATTGAAATCACGAAGGAAGCGAAGGAAGCCTGTGAGAAGCTGGTCAATGCCGGGGTGCCGGTCGGCAATCAAGCCGTTATTTTGGCAGGCATTAATGACAGCGTTTCCATTATGAAAAAGCTGATGCATGATTTGGTGAAAATCAGAGTCCGTCCGTATTATATTTATCAATGCGACTTGTCTGAAGGAATCGGCCATTTCCGAGCGCCTGTATCAAAGGGGCTTGAAATCATTGAAGGCTTGCGCGGCCACACGAGCGGCTATGCAGTGCCGACCTTTGTCGTTGACGCGCCGGGCGGAGGCGGGAAAATCGCCATCCAGCCGAATTACTTGATTTCGCAAAGCCCCGATAAAGTCGTGCTCCGCAATTTTGAAGGCGTCATTACGTCGTATCCTGAGCCTGAAAACTATGTTCCGGGGAGAGCGGACGACTATTTTGCCGAAATCTTCCCTGATGTGATGAAGGAAAAAGAGGAGATCGGCATATCGGCAATCTATGCGGATCAAGCTCTTTCATACACACCGGACGGCTTAAAACGGCTCGAGAGAAGAGAAAGCTATTCCAAGAGGCCTGATCATGAAACATTGAAAAGCCGCCGGGCAAAGCGCGATGAATTGAAAGAAAAGAAATTCCTTGCCCAGCAAAAGAAAGAAGGCGAAGCTGAGGGGCATGCGCAATGAAGAAGTGTGAATGGTGCAATGAAGAAAAAGCCGCGGCAGCCCGCACGGCGGTATATTGGGAGCTTCCCGACGGGACGAAAGCGATTGAAATCACCGACACACCTGCGGTGGAATGCGAAGGGTGCGGGATGGTCTATCAGGAGGACAGTGTCACCTGGGAAATTGAAAATCAGCTGCTCTTGATTGATACAAAAAAACTGCCATCGTCCGTTTCATATGATGCGCTGATGAAAACAGAGCGCATACTGAAGCGGAATTACTTTGACTTTTCCTCATGAAGCCGGCTTTTGCCGGTTTTTTTGCGTGTTTCAACGGGTTTTTTGTTTGTATTTTTTCAGACGGCCTGTATAATAGAACATCAAAAGAGGACAGGAGGGGAGACCGTGAAGTCTTTTTACCATTATTTAATGAAATACCGCCATCCGAAACCGAAGGACGCGATCAGCGAATTCGCGAACCATGCTTACCTTGATCACGGATTTCCCAAGGCATCAACTCATTACGATGAAATCAGCTCTTACCTTGAGCTTAATGGGGATTATTTATCGTCAATGACGACATTTGATGAGGCTTGGGAACGATATATTTCGGAAACAAAGCGATAAAAAAACCGCAGTTGTTCAGAACTGCGGTTTTTTTGCGTTCGTTCGAGCCGACTGGGCTTTTCGGAAAACTCATCGGGCCTTGTAGCCTTAGCCCATGCGAATTGACAGCACTCAGCATACGATAAGCGTAACACGGAAGCTTCAAGGCAAGGGGGAATCCAAATGAAGTCAAACGCGCCTAAATTCAAAGTCGGGGATGTGGTCGTCGTCGTGATGTACGGGACGGTCGGAACGATTACAAAAGTTCATAAAATCGATAAGCATTTTTTGTATGAAGTCAATCATAATGAAGTGCTTTATTTCGAGACTTCTCTTCAACTTTACAAAGATTATGACGGGGTCATTGTCGATACGGAAAAGCTTGACATCGAATATGAATTTTTAATCGGAGATGTCGTCTATGTAAAAGATTACGGCAAAGAATTGTTTAAAATCACCGGGCACAGAACGGAAATTTGGAGATATGTGGAGGATGGCTGGGAAGATATCATTTACGAGCTGACCCGTTTGAAAGACGGAGAATGGCTTGAAACTGAAGAAGAAGATTTAACGCTCGTGCTTAGAACCTACGAAATGGACCAGTTCGTCCATCAGCTTCTGTTTGTTCATTATGTCGGCGAAGCCGGACAAGAGCTTGATGAACCGATATCTGAAAAAGTGTTTTTGCCATTTTCTGGTGATTCCGAGGAGCAGGATCATGAGCGCAATATGGCAGTTACTGTCGTGGATGAACTGCTTGATATCTACAATGACTATAAAGTATTGTATGAAATGTTTCAGGATGCGGAATATAAAGATATGATGGAGTTTGTGTTAAGCAGCCTGAAAGAATATTTCAAATGATAAACAACAAATATAAGAAATAAGGAAAACAGCCGAACACAATAAGAGCGAACATGGCTTTCAAGACCTTCCCCAATACCAGGTCAAACCCTTCTCCGTCAAGTGCTTCAAGCGTTTTTTGGATCATTTTCTTTTCCCCTTCCGGCTTTTGTCTTGTTACGACATGTATATGAAAGAGGACAAACATTATGACAAACCGGTTATAAAACCGAATGCCAGCTCATACATCAGAATAAGGAGGCGATCACAATGAAAGAAATTGAACTGATGATAGATACAGAAGAAATCGCTGATTTTTTTTATCTAGAGCTGACAAGAAGAGGCTACATACCGAACGAGGACGAACTGTTCGAAATTGCCGATATCACCTTTGATTATCTGATTGCAAAATGTATGATAGATGAGCATATAGAGGATTGAAAATGGAGACCGGGGCGGACCTGCTCCGGTTTTTCCTATATTATTTGCCCGGCAGGGGAGCCGGGTGTAAAATGTTTAAAAACAATGTCAAGGAGGCACTGACTTTTCTAATGTATAAAGCACTATTTTCAGCAGCTGTCTTTGTCATCATGGCCATTCTTATCCGCATCCCGGCGGTTCAATCATTTGATGTGAGCGTGATACAGGCTCTCGAGTCTGTCAGACATCCGGTTCTCACAGCGGTTTTTAAAGCGCTGACAGAGCTGGGGTCAAGCGGCTTCATGCTGCCGCTGATGCTTGCTTTAACCCTGGTTCTCGCCGTCTATAAAAAAGCAGCGGCATCACTGTATCTTTATTTGCTGTTTTTTGTTGAAAGAACGGCCAATGAAGCCTTAAAAGGCTGGATTGCCAGAGAGCGGCCCGCGATAAACCCGCTCGTGCACGAACCGTCATACAGCTTTCCGAGCGGCCATTCGATGAATGCGGCGAGCATGTATCCGTTTATCGCATTTCTCCTTTTGCTCTGCATTCCTTTTTTTCAAAAACACAGTCGCGCGGTTTACGTGTGGACGGGCCTTCTCGTCGGACTCATCGGAATCAGCCGCATGTATCTCGGCGTTCATTACATGACTGATGTTATCTCAGGTTTTTCGCTCGGTCTCGCGCTGTTTTTCATCTTCAAAAAAATTGGCGAAAAGTACCCGCTTGTTCGACAAAAGTAGTCAAAGGGATTGAGCCCCGAAGCGCCAATTTTATAAAAAAAGGAGGGATCTGTATTGCCGTTAATGTTTCAACTGTTTAAAAAAAAGCTGATACCTTATGATGTGACGATTTTTCAAACGCCTTGCTTTGGTGAAGATAAGGGATACGAGATGGTTTACAGAACGGAAATAAACGGCAGAACCCATGAAGATGTGCTGGAACGGACGTTTTCCACTTTCAATGTTTATGACACGGTGCCGAATGATTATAAGGCGAGATTTCTTGCAACTGGCGACATCGTTTTAATCGATGAAGGAAGAAAGGGAAAAACCTATTATAAACTGCTGTCTACGGGGTGGAGCAAAATCAACCGCATTTTGCTGCAGTCTTCGTAAGAAGTGAAAAACTGCGGAAGCGCTGTCCGCAGTTTTTTTATGTTGTATTTTTTCTTTTTCTGGCGCTGTATTCCTTTTCATGCGCATCCTCTGCCGCGATGACGTCCTTTGTCGGGATGTGGTTGTTTTTTTTCAATCCGGTGACTCTGTTTCGCTGTTTTTTGCCCATCATTTATGACCTCCTTCCTAAAAAATAGGATGACTAAACGCCCCGTTATTTATCCAGGAGAAAGCTGTCTTTAATCTGTCATACTAATCGCGGCCGGATAGACATACGGCTGCTCCGGCTCGCTGATCTCCTTCCATCGCTTCGTGCGGATGATCGGGATGACAGAGCCGTTATAAGACGCTTTGCCAAGCGTTCCTTCCAATTCAATCCATGTGTCAGGCTGCAATTGCTCAGCACCGTTCCATTCGGCGAGAAATCCGATCAGGCTGGCGTCTGCGATGCAGTGCGTGATCATAAATCGGGACAGCACGAGCTGGCGTGCGCTCAGCCCCGCTTCCTTATGGACGAAGCCTTTGACCGTGATCTCCTTTCCAATATAGTGATCAAGATTGCTTGTCACTTCATCATAATAGTCTGCAAACATGTCGTCATTCATGACAATCCGCTTTTCCTGTTTAAACTGATCCATCTTCCTGTCATACGCCGACTTCGTCATCGCTGAATCGGCGAGTCCTTGCTGAATCTCCGGTGTCATGACATGTTCCTTTTCGCCTTCAGTTTGAGGGGCGATCTCCGTTTTGGTGAGCATCGTCCCTTTATTGGCGGCGACAGACGAATTCAGTACAGCCGGGGAAAGGGTGAATCCGGTGATGAGGGGAAGAGCGATGACGGCATAATGCATCAGCCTGATGAAAAAGGGCTTTGACTCGCCATGATCATGCCCGCAGCCGCAATCCCCAGCGCGGTCATCCTTCACCGTCCAGATCCTGGTCAGCTGAATGATGAACAGAAACGCGAACACACCTGCGGCGATGAGGCTGGTGTAATCGTATTTAGGATTAATCAGCTTATCAATTTCCCCTGTGTAATGGAGCTTGAAAATAAAGACGGAAAAGGCAGCCAGCACAAGTGCGCGCAAAAATTGCCGAAGCTGAAAAACCATTGGTAAAACCTCCTTTCTACAGCAAACTGACAACTTTGATACAAACAAAGACAACAACGGTGATCAGGACAGACAAACAAATGACGAACTTCGGCTTAAACGCATGCAGCATCATGACCGTATTTTTTAAGTCGAGCATCGGCCCGTAAACGAGAAAAGCAAGGATGGATGAGGAAGGAAACAAATTGGTGAAGGAAGCGCCGATAAATGCATCCGCTTCAGAGCACAGCGATAAAAAGTAAGCCAGCCCCATCATGACCAATGCCGAGTCAAGCATGCCCCCTCCGAACACAAACAGCGATTTTAACGGGAGGTATGTTTGCACAAGCGCTGCAACTAAAGCGCCGATAATCAGAAACCTCCCCATATCAAAGAATTCGTCAACAGCATGTTTCAGCATATCAAAGAGCTTTTCCGAAAAAGGGGATCGTCTGCCGGAATGGGCGCAGTGTGCAGCTGTCTGCCGGCTTTCCGTTTTCAGCTGGCTCGAGCGGAACATCATGCTGATCGCAAAAGCGATGATGACCGCTGCGGCAAAACCGACGGCAACCCTTAAAACGGCCATTCGCAAGTCATTGCCAAAAGCCATATAAGTGGATAAGACGACAATCGGATTGATCAGCGGACCTGTCAACAGAAAGCCGACGCCTGCATAGATGGGAACGCCTTTTGACACGAGTCTTCTCACGATCGGGACAATCCCGCATTCGCAAGCCGGAAAACAAGCGCCGAGTAAACAGCTGACAATCACTCCTGAAAACCTGTTTTTCGGAAAAAGGGAGCGAATATGCTCTTCAGTCACAAAGATCTGGATGAAACCGGCGATTAATACTCCGATTAACACAAAGGGAAGGGCTTCGATTAAAATGCTGATGAAAATCGTATTCAGCTGCAGAACGGAAGCCGGAATCTGGAAGGGGAGGCCTGAGGCGAGCGACCCGCCGGCTGACACAAGGCATATCAGAACACTGATGACAACAAGCCCGGTAAAGTCGATTAAATAACTGTTAAGTGAACGAAACATCGCTTTTCCTCCATCCTGAAATAGCTAATCGTAATGATTCTTTTTTAAAGGTATGCCTGTCCTTTTTTAAACATGACAAGAAAAAGAATGATGCCGAATCGGAGCAGGGCTTTATTTTCTTTTTCCGCGATGTTGGTTTATAATACATATGCGAGTGGATGTTGCAATCATCATCACCAATCAGCTTTAAAAAGGCAGGAGGAATAATCATGAGCGTACATATTGGCGCAGAAAAAGGACAAATTGCAGAAACGGTGCTGCTTCCAGGAGACCCGCTGCGCGCAAAATATATCGCTGATACATATTTGGAAAACGTTGAATGTTATAACGAAGTACGGGGAATGTACGGGTTTACCGGCACTTATAAAGGAAAGCGCGTTTCCGTTCAGGGGACGGGCATGGGTGTGCCGTCTATTTCAATTTATGTCAATGAACTGATCAGAAGCTATGATGTGAAAAACCTGATCCGCGTCGGATCGTGCGGTGCGATCAGAAAAGACGTCAATGTAAGAGATGTCATTCTTGCGATGACTTCATCAACTGATTCACAAATCAACAGAGTGGCATTCGGCTCGATCGACTTTGCGCCCTGCGCGGACTTCGGCCTGCTAAAAGCTGCTTATGACGCTGCAAGTGAGCGGAACATCCCGGTTACGGCAGGGAATGTGTTTACGGCGGATCAATTCTATAA
Organism: Bacillus licheniformis DSM 13 = ATCC 14580; assembly: GCF_000011645.1. Taxonomy (GTDB): domain Bacteria; phylum Bacillota; class Bacilli; order Bacillales; family Bacillaceae; genus Bacillus; species Bacillus licheniformis. Next base: position 2,241,982 of record NC_006270.3, on the reverse strand, counting down.
CGACGACAGCCAAATTGAGAAGCTTGCCAAACACGGAGTGCTTGCGGTCGAGATGGAAACGACGGCGCTTTATACATTGGCTGCGAAATTCGGCCGAAAAGCCCTCTCCATTTTAACGGTCAGCGATCACGTCATTACCGGCGAGGAAACAACGGCAGAAGAAAGACAGACGACCTTTAATGATATGATTCTGCTGGCTCTGGATACTGCTTTGTAAAAGCATACATGCACTGAAAAAGGATGGATTCGAATGAACGGAAAGTACAAATACGTGACGATTGCTTCATTGCTGAGTGCAGCGGTCCTGCTTGGCACAGGATGTACCATGACCGAACAGAAGCAAAATGACACGGCTAAAACACAGAATACTGCAAATGCAAGCAAGGATGCAAAAGACCAAAAGTCAGACAGCAGCCTGGAAGATCAGGACTTCATACTCGAGAGCAAGTACTTTAATCAAATAAAAGATGTAGACGGGCTGCCGACGATTCAAAATCCGGAAAACATAATGGCGCTTGTAAATAAAGAATACGCGCTTCCCGGCAACTATGCACCGAGCGACCTGACAGTGCCTGATGTCGCGTTTTCTTTTACCGAGGATATCGACAAGCGTTATATCAGAAAAGAAGCCGCCAAAGCGCTTGAAGAGATGTTCAGCGCCGCTAAGAAAGAAGGCTATGAACTCGTTGCAGTGTCCGGCTACAGATCCTATGACAGACAAAAAGCGATCTATAACAACGAAGTCAGCCAAAAGGGAGAAGAAAAGGCGAAAGAAGCTGTGGCATATCCGGGCCAAAGCGAGCATCAGACAGGACTTGCGATGGATATTTCCAGCAAAAGCAACGGCTTCGCCTTATCAGAGGAATTCGGCAATACGAAAGACGGACAATGGGTCGAGAAGAACGCCTACAAATACGGCTATATCATCCGCTATCCGAAAAATAAAGAAGACATCACGAAATATAAGTATGAACCTTGGCACCTGCGCTATGTAGGAAAAAAAGCGGCTAAAGCCATCCAAGAACACGACTTGACGCTTGAAGAGTATTTTAAACAGGTGAAAAAGATATAAAAATGAAAGGGCCGATATCAATCGGCCTTTTCATATTACCAAAAAAACAAGCCTGCAAGAGCCACACCGGCAATTAGACCGAGGCCAAGTCCGTATACAGGGCCCCAACCCCACCAGCCGCCGTAATATCCGTAGGCGAACCCGCGGCCTCCCCGTCTGATCATCGGGGCAATATATACTTTGCTTGGTGAAACACGGACGATTCTTCCGACATGGACGCGGCCTCCTTTGTCGGTGATTCTCGCAACTCTGCCAATATTTTGGTGGCAAAACCTATAATATCGGTCCACTTGAATGCTCCTTCCATCATCTAATCTATTCCTAGTCAGCTTATGACGGATTTAATAGAAAAGGTTGGACGAAAGAAGGAGGACAAATGATGATTTATAGATGTGATATAAAAATAATATGATCGAGAGAGTCCCGGTATTTTTCCAGGTAATGCAGGTGTTTTTCCATCGTTTCATAGTCTTTGTCGGAAATTGCAGGCGACAGATCCATTTCAACGGCGTCATCCGGGTCTCCTGCATCTTCCAATACGACAGGAATGATGTCAATCTTTGAAAATCCTTCTTCTCGAAGGACATTGACCCACTCATCCTCGTCATATAATGCGGTGAATCCGTAAAATTCCGTGATTTCTTTTTTTGCTTCGTCTGTCAGTGCGTTTCCTTCCTTAAGGCAGACTTCGATCGCGACCAGCATCCCTCCGGGTTTTAAAATCCGCCGGATTTCCTGTAAAGCAGACCGGATATTTGTGAAGCTCAGCACAGATTCAGTTAATACACAGGCAAAGCTTTCAGACTGAAACGGCATTTCCTCAAGTGGAGAGCGGACAGCCGGAATGGAAAGCTGTTCTTTTTTAAAACGCTGTCGGGCTTTATCGATCATGACCGGGTCGGCATCAAGGGCAGTGACAGGAAACAGAAGCTGACCCAAATAAGCGGCGGTCTGGCCGGTTCCGCAGCCTGCATCAAGAATCGGCTGCTCAGGGTCGATGCCGGCTTTGGCGAGCACTGCCTTTGACAGGGACATCCCGCCGGGATGAGCGGATGAGACGCCGAAGCTGGCGAGCATGTCTAAATAATCGCTCAAATTGAGATCCCTCCTTTTTTGTATGCATATGCAAAAGCGGAATAATGGTTGAAAACGATCGAATGCCAGCATCCCGGAAAAATCGGTATTTAAGTGATTCGAGTTGACGAATAAAGATTCGTCCATGATAATATGGTAAGAAGAAAAGGTGGTGTTCGTTTGAAACAGCAGTTGAAACTCTTTTTGGCTGTATTGATTACGGCCGTCGCCGCCTCCGCACTGACGCTTTATCTGGTGGGCAAAGGCAGCGGCGGTTCAGTATATTCCGCTTCAGATTCCGAGAAATTCGAAAAGCTGATGGCGGCGTACGACAAAATCAAGAGCGACTATTATCAAAATGCAGACGATGAAAAGCTGACTGACGGCGCGATTAAAGGGATGCTTGGAGCTTTGGATGATCCATATTCTACATACATGGATAAGAAAGAAGCTAAAAGCTTTGAAGAAAGCATTACATCTTCTTTTGAAGGAATCGGCGCCCAAGTAGAAGAAAAAAATGGACAAATTCTAATCGTCGCGCCTATTAAAGGATCTCCCGCAGAAAAAGCCGGCTTAAAGCCGCATGATGAAATTCAGAAAGTGGACGGCAAAAGCGTAAAAGGCAAGACCGTCAACGAAGCGACAGCGATGATCCGCGGCAAAAAAGGCACGAATGTCAAACTTGTTCTCAACAGGGAAGGCGTCGGCCAAATCGATGTTACGATTAAGCGCGATACGATTCCGATCGAAACGGTTTATTCCAAAATGATCGACGGCAATATCGGTGAAATCCAAATTACGTCTTTCTCTGAAAATACCGCAAAAGAACTGACAAAAGCCATTGATGACTTGTCTGAAAAAGGTGCGGAACGATTCGTGCTGGATCTCAGAGGAAATCCAGGCGGGCTGATGGACCAAGCGATTATGATGAGCAACATGTTTGTCGATAAAGGCAAAACCATCATGCAGGTTGAATCCAAAAACGGAAAAAAAGAAGTGTACAAAGCTGAGAAGGAGCGAAAAGTGAACAAGCCGACCGTTGTTCTCGTCAACGGAGGAACGGCAAGCGCCGCTGAGATCATGGCCGCAGCACTTCACCAGTCTTCAGGCATCCCGATCGTCGGTGAAAATACGTTTGGGAAAGGGACGGTTCAAAATGCGGAGAGCTTCTCCGACGGATCGACCGTCAAGCTGACGATTGCCAAGTGGCTGACGCCGAATGGGGACTGGATTCACGAAAAAGGAATCAAACCTCAATATAAAGCGGAGCTCCCAAGCTATGCCAAACTGCCGTACCTGGATTCCAAAAAAGAGTATAAGGCAGGCAGCACCGGAGACGAAGTGAAAGCCGCCCAGCAAATGCTTCAAGCGCTCGGCTATAAGCTGAATGCGACTGGAGCTTTCGACGCACAGACGGAAGCTGCCGTTAAGGCTTTTCAAAAAGACCAAAAGCTGAAAACGACAGGCATCCTAACGGGCGAGACGACAATCAGCCTGACAAGCAAGCTGCAGGATAAGCTTTCCGACAATGATACGCAGTTGGATAAAGCGATTGAGATCTTAAAAAAAGAGAAATAAAAGAAACCCTTGCGCTCACACTGAACTGACCCGTTAAAATGAGACTTAGAAAAAACACCTATGCTGCCTGTCCCCTGTATTCCAGTGGGGACAGGTAGTTTAATTTTGCCTGAATTCGTACATGATTATATCGATACATGTATTGATTTACAATTTGTACTACTTTAGAATTGGATATAGATGCTCTACTTTGAGCGTTAAATCCTTCCGACTTTAGCGAGGAGTGAAAGGATTCAATGACGGCATTATCATGGCAGTTTCCTTTTCGAGACATGCTTGTGGTAATGCCTTTTTCTTTGGCCAAATTCTGATATGCATGTGAAGTATAGACAGATCCCTGGTCGCTATGAAGAAGTAACCCTACTGGTTTACGTAATTCTACAGCTTCCCTCAATGTGTCTAATACTAGGTTAATATCTTGGCTCGTACCTATTTTGTAAGCCACTATTTCGTTGTTATATAAGTCCATAATCGTTGATAAATATAACATAGTCGAGCCATAAGGTAAGTAGGTAATGTCGGTTACCCATTTTTCATTTAATCGGCTTGCTTTAAAATTACGATTGAGAGTGTTCGGCACAATAATATTACTCTCACCACAAATGTACTTTTGTCGCTTCTTCTTAACTTGACACTGAATCTCAAACTTTTGCATAATTTTTTGTACAGTTTTGCGGTTTACATTTATCCCATACTTTCTGTTTAAGATGGATTTAATTTTACGATGACCATAGTGATAGAAGTTTTTCTTACACAGCTTGATTACTAGCTCTTCTAATGAAGTTAGCTCAACTTTTTTATACTTCTTTTTCCAACGGTAATATGTTGACTTAGGTATGCCTAATACTCCAAGAATATCAATTATTTTAAAAGTGGCTGAGAGTTCTTCTACAACTTGGACAATGACTCGTGGCTCCAACTCCTTTCGATCTCCTGGTACTTTTTTATAATTGCCAATTGAGCCTCTAGCTGTTTATTCTTTAGTTTTAATTCTTCTAGCTCACTCATTTCCTCCGATTCTTTACCGTAGGAATATTGTTTTCCAACTTGTTGCGAAAATCGATAGGTTTGGCCTGTTTTGTACCATCGCATCCATGTTTTAATTTGAGTCTTATTTTTTATCCCCAGTTGTTCCATTATTTCTTTGTTTGTCATTCCAGCTTGTTTCATTTTAATTACTTCCCATTTTACTTCTTCTGCGTAATGTACTCTTGTGCCCATAGAAAAACACCCTCCTAAGAATCATATTGTATTAATACGATTCAGGGGGTGTTTTTTCCTTGTCTCATTTATTTGGGTCTCTCCACACGGAGCACAAGGGTTTTTTGGTGATCAGGCGCTTTTTTGCACATTCTTCTTAGTATGAAACAAATAGTTGATCACAGAATTGTGTTTTACATTTTTCACAAAAAACGGATTCAACAAGACAACAGTCAAAAGGTTGGCTGCAAGGCCCCAGAATCCTTCGTAAATGCCGAAAGTGGCCCCTGTCAAATAAACGGTAAATGTAACGGCAAGGCCGATGAGAAGACCGATGATCGTCGCTTCCTTCGTCTGGTTTTTCCAGAACAGGCTGATGACGATGGCCGGGAATATCTGCACCATGCCTGAAACGCCGAGAAGCTGAAGCGTGACAAGCGCTGCGGGGAACAGCATTCCAAATAAAAGGGCCAGGCCGATGACGACAAATACCATTGAGCGCGTAATGATCGTCAGTTTTTGCCCCGAAACGCGGGGATTGATCAAATCGCGGTATAAATTGTTGGCGAATAGATTAGACGCCCCGATCGCCATGATCGAACACGGGATCAGACTTGCCAGGGCAATTGTTGAATAGGCGAATCCTTGCGTGACGCCGCCGTAGGAACTTTGGATTAAATACAGCAAGGCAAATCTCGGATTAATGTCATCGGGAAGTACGAGAAATGCGATAAAGCCTAAGAAAATGACTAAGATCAATACGATATTGTACAGCGGCAGAAACATGCTGTTTTTTCTGAGCGCATCCGCGCTGTTCGCCGTGAAGACGCCTGTCGCCGCATGGGCCCACATGAACAGGGCAAACGCGGAAACGATCGATGCCGTGATGAACCAGGCGATCCCGCGCGGTCCGTCAGAAGGGATCGTCAGCATATGCGGCGCTTCATTTGCAAGCTTGTCAATCATCGGCGTCCAGCCGTTAAAATGGATGAGCGGCAACGAAACGACCATAAACAGCATCATCACCCAAACTAAAATATCTTTAATAATGGCGGTATATGTAGGACCTTTGATGCCGCTGAAAAACGTATAGAGCGCGACAAGGATGAATGATATGATCACGACGGCATTGACGTTAATAAACCCTGTACCCGCGACTTGAAGCGTATCCTGGATTCCGCTGAGCTGCAGGCAGATATACGGGATCAGCATCAAGACGCCGACAATGGCAACAAGCGAAGACAGCAGCTTGCTGCTGAAACGTTCCCTTGCGTAATCGGCCAGCGTCGTCAGCTGATGTACTTTCGCCACCTTCCAAATCTTCGGCAGAAAAAAGTACGCGATAAAATAGGCCAAAACCGAATAAGGGATCGCGAAAAAAGCAACGCTTCCGCTTGTAAAAGCGGTGCTTGTCAATCCTAAAAACGTGTAGGCTGTATACAAGTCGGCGCCGACGAGAAACCAGACGAGCAGCCCGCCGAACCGCCTTCCGCCGACCGACCATTCTTCAACCGATTTCCGCGACTGTTTATTGCTGCCGGCGATAAATCCGATACAAACTACGGCCAAAATGATGCCGGCGGTAATGAGGAGCGCTGTTAGATTTCCCTGCATCACTCATAACCTCCGTTTCTTTTCTCAAATCTGTAAATCGCAAATGTGATCAGCGGTGTCAGCACAATCCACAGCACCAGCCAAAAATGAAAAAACGGAAGTCCGAAAACGATCGGATCGATCCGGTTTACAAACGGCAGCAAGGCAAGCTGTCCGATAAAAGGGATGATGAACAGAACCCATTTGAAAAGCTGTTGATTCACCTTTTTTCCTCCTTAAGCCATTTTGATGTTCATAATCATAGCAGTTGTCAGATTTAATCACAAGATAATTATTAGAAAAAAGTGATTTTTTAAATTATTTAAACAATAGTTCTGTCTTGCATATTCGAAAACATAACTTTACAATAATTAATATCTTGAATTCAAGATAAAAAGATGATGATGGAAACAGAAGGGGTGCACCATATTGCAGGAGGCTCCAAAGTAATGTATGGGAAAGAGACAGTGAACAGGGCTCTTTGATTGATGAACAGTTGGAGAGTCTCTTTCGGTGAATTGAAGCTTTCCGAAATGATTGCAGGCCAATTGAAGGCATACTTCCAAAATGGAAAAGGAGTGAAAGGAAATGAATTATATATATGAAAAAGGGGACTCTGATCTCACCCTGTTGTTATTGCATGGAACAGGGGGAAACGAACACGATCTTCTGCCGATCGGCAAGATGATTGATCCCGATGCAAATTTGCTCGGGGTCAGGGGAAATGTGCTGGAAAACGGAATGCCCCGTTTTTTCAGGCGGCTGAGAGAAGGGGTGTTTGACGAAAAAGATTTGATCGAACGGACGGATGAATTAAAAACGTTTCTAGATGAAGCAGCCAAGGAACTTCACTTTGACAGAAGCCGGGTGGTCGCAATCGGCTATTCAAACGGCGCCAATATCGCGGGAAGTCTGCTGTTCCGTCATGAACATGTACTGAAAGGGGCGATTTTGCATCATCCGATGGTTCCGTTTAGAAATCGCAAGCTCCCTGATATGACAGGTCTGCCCGTGTTTATCGGGGCCGGCAAAACAGATCCGCTCTGTCCGCCGCAGGAATCAAGCGAGCTTGCCGGCTATTTCACAAACGCCGGCGCCAAAGTGCTCCTTCACTGGGAAGGCGGAGGCCATCAGCTGACACACGGCGAAATTGAAAAGGCGAAAATCTGGTATGAAAAGCATATAAAAGCATAAAAATAAACCTTAGTCCTTTTTTGGGACTAAGGTTTTTAACATGTTTACAGCCATGTAGATACGTCAGACACATCGAAACGATTGCTTTTGTGCGCAGGTTTGACCGGCTTTCCGACCGAAATCAGCATAACCGGTACATAGCGTTCATCGATGTTGAATTCTTTCACAAATGCTTCCTTGTCAAAGCCGCCCATTGCGCATGTGTCATAGCCCATTGCTTTGGCTGCGATCATCAGCTGCATGGCTGCTAGAGATGCGTTTGTAAACGCGGCGTCTCTTGCAAATCCGCTGTTTTGATAAGCGCCGTTGATTTGTCCGAGCAGCGTGTTTTTGATTTCTTCAGTCATATAGCCTGCTTCTGCCAGAGGGCCGTATACGGCTTCACCGTTCAGATTCGCTTGTAAGTCCCCGAGCACCGCTACGACCGCAGAGGCCTGACTGACTTGCTTTTGGTTGAACGCGATCGGAAGGAGCCTATCTTTTGATTCCTGGCTGTGAAAGACTGTAAAATGCCAGTGCTGCAGATTCCAGGCTGACGGAGCCTTTGTGGTGATGCTCAGCAGCTTTGTCAGCTCCTCTTTGGAAATCGAAACGCTTGTGTCATATTCTTTAATCGAAGTACGCTCTTCCAGAATGTTGAGAGCGGTGTTTTCTTGTGAAGACATGTGACTTCCTCCTTTGGGCTAAACGTGTTATGATAGAGTTAGATAAAAAGTTAGAAACTTACTTTTTGTAACTTTAATGAGTATTTTAATGGCACACATTATATTTGTCAACTGGATATGGAGGGGTGAGAGAATTGGGGTTTACAATGTGTCCTAGAATGGAAGCCGCCTTTTCTTTACTCGGCAAACGATGGAATGGACTGATCATCCATGTATTATTGGATGGACCTAAACGATTTAAAGACTTGACTGAAATGATACCGATGATCAGCCAGAAAATGCTGGCTGAACGTTTAAAAGAGCTCGAACACTGCAAAATAGTCGAGCGTCAAGTGCTCCCGGAAACGCCGGTAAAAGTGATCTATCAATTGACAGACAAGGGAACGGCGCTGGAGCCTGTCCTCAAGGAGATACAAACCTGGGCCGAAAGCCATTGTGATCCGGAAGGGAGCTGACCGGATTGAACAGTAAAGAAACTGTCGTCATTACAGGCGGGGCAAAAGGCATTGGAAGAGACCTCGTGGCCGCCTATGCTCAAAAAGGTTTTATCGTCGTATTCGCCGACGTATTGAAGGAAGAGGGTGAACAGCTTGAAAAAGAGCTGACCGCTTCCGGTGCGCGGGTCCAATTTGCACCTTGTGATGTAGCTTCTGAAGAAGACGTGAAACGGCTGATGCAGGAAGCTTCCCGAAACGGCCGTTCGATATCGGCGCTCATCAATAATGCGGGCCGATCAGTTTGGAAGTCCCCTTACGACTTGACGGCTGAAGAATGGGACGGCGTCCTGAATACGAATTTGAAAGGCGCGTTTCTTTGCGCAAGAGAAGCGGCCAAAAGAATGAAAGAGGCGAAAACAGGCGGTGCCATCGTCAATATCGCTTCGACAAGGGCATTTATGTCCGAACCGGACTCAGAAGCCTATGCCGCGTCAAAAGGGGGCTTAATAGCTTTGACTCACGCATTGGCCGCGTCTTTAAGCAAAGATTCAATCGTGGTCAACAGCATTTCCCCGGGCTGGATTGAAACCGGTGATTATACTGCCCTGCGGCCTATTGACCACGCGCAGCATTTGTCAAACAGGGTCGGCCGCCCACAGGATATCGTCAAAGCATGCTTTTATTTGACCGATCCGGACAATCGCTTCGTCACCGGTACAAACATAACGGTGGACGGCGGAATGACAAAAAAAATGATTTATGAAGAATAGCCCAAACGTTTCCCGACTTTATGAATACCTTTACTATAGGCAGACATAAAGGAGGATAAAAGCCAATGAACCCTCATATGCTTTATTCGAGATCAGGTCCTGCCGGATACCCGGCCAGATTCCCGTTATTCTGGGGTTTTGGAGCGCCGCTTGTCGGCGGATTGCTGGGCGGATTTCTCGGAAGCGCGATTTTTAACTACCCAAGACCTTACGCTTACCCGCCGCCATACCCGGGACCTTACGGCGGCGCGCCTTATTACGGCTACGGGGCAGCTCCTGGGGCTTTTCCGTACGGAGGTGTTCCGGGCGCAGCTCCATACAGAGGAGCAGGACCGGGCTATTGATCAATAAGCCAATTGTTGCTGGCGTCTAAATGCCGGATGTCAATATGAAGCGGCGGCCAAAGCCTGCGAATCTTTTCGCCTTTGGCCGCCGTCTCATTCTTTCCGGATCGATCAGTCAGGGAACTGTACTTTTCCCGGTACGGTATATGCGCTTGACGTCCCGTTTTCCGGAAGCTTTTTTATCGTGTCTTTGACGACTTTTCCTCGGATATCTGTGATCCTGACTTTAAGCGGACTTGTCCCGAGATTGGTGCTGACGAAATGGTTGTAATCCGTTTTCTCCATGTTGATCCACTTTCCGTCTTTGTAATATTCCATTTTCATGACGGGATATTTGTGGTTTCTGACTTGGATCGCCGCCCACCATTGGCTGCTGCCTTCTTTGATCCGGTAAGTGAAATTGCCGGTAATCGGCGCTTTGACTATACGCCATTTAATGTCGATTTTGCCGTCTTTCATATCGCCGATCTCGCGAAAAGCGTTCGGTGAAAGGTCAAGGGCTCCCGGCGCTCCTTCAGGATACAGATCGGTAACATAGACGGTCGTTTTTCCTTTCGGCCCTTCAACCCGCAGATAGGCGCCGGCAAGAGCAGCTTTCACACCGCGGTAATTCATATCTGTCGGATTTAAAGCGGTGATCTTCATATTGGACGGAATAGGGTCCAAAAGCAATGCGCCGCCGGAGTAGCCCGACCCCGTATAAGTGGCATAGCCCGTATGCAGTGAGTTGTACGCAGCGGAAGCTTGAGGCGAAAAACAAAGGATTGTCAAAAACATTGCTGTGATCAATATGCTGATTTTCTTTTTCATATACATCCTCCTGTTTTATAAATTGAGAACCATTATCATTATAAGGACAAATCGACAACAGCCGAAAGAGGAAATAGTTACAGAGACTTTTTAAGGAATAATGACTAACACTGTCAAAATTTAAAGGCGCGGCCGAATGTCAGGCAAATGAGATGATCATCCTTGAGGAGTAGTGTTAAGATGATACAGGAAGAAAAAAAACAGCCTGCTTTTTCAAGCTGGCCGTTTTCAAAACGTGATGTCGATTTCAGACAGGTTAAAGTCCTCATTTTTTAAGAACATCACTTCCAAAATGCCGTCTTTAAATATTGCTTTCGTACCCTTTCTGCGCACTAGAGAGGGGAGAACGACTTTTTCCTGCCGCCCTTTTTCAGGGTAGTTTTCTATGATCAGGGTTTGTGAAGTATGTTTAATTTTCAGAAGGTTAAGCTGTTCTTTGGTGAGCGGTATTTTAACAAATACATGGCTTGTCGTTTCAAAAATATCAATCGGATCAGATTCATCTGCCGCCGATGTTTCTTTTGAGAGAGGGTCACGAAAAGGAAATTGAACTGCATACCCCGGTCCGAAAACGCTTTTCATCATGTGGTGGATATATTGCTCCACATCTTTCGGGTCAGCGTTTTTTAATCCGTCCTTGGAAAACTGCTGAAATGGAAAAAAGCGTTGCCAATCAAACACGATCACACTTCCTTTCACATAGACGGTACAGTATATGCAAAAAAGTGCGGAAAGTGATGAAGAAGAAAGGAAAGAAACAGACATGAATCATTCATCTCAAACGAAAGGAATCATTTACACAGCGCTTTCTTATTTGCTGTGGGGGCTCCTTCCTTTATATTGGAAAGTGCTCGATCAGACGGCCGCGCTCGATATTCTGGCGCACCGGATTATCTGGTCATTTGTTTTTATGTGCGGGGTGCTTCTCGTTTTGCGGCAGTGGAAAAACGGAGTCAAAGCATTTCGCTCGCTTTCGGGAAACCGAAAGGAATTTGTTCCGCTCATTTTGTCGTCCGTTCTGATTTCGATCAATTGGTATGTCTACATATGGGCCGTCAGCAACGGCTATATTCTTGAAGCGAGCCTGGGCTACTACATCAATCCGCTCGTATCGATCGTTCTCGGAATTGTCTTTTTAAAGGAAAAGCTAACGCGGATGCAGGGAGCGGCAGTTCTTCTCGCTGCCCTCGGCGTGCTTATTTCAGCTTTTCAGTACGGGTCCGTGCCGTACATCGCCCTGATGCTCGCATTCAGCTTCGGGCTCTACGGACTGGCGAAAAAGCGCACATCGCTCTCAAGTGCCATAGGACTTACTTTGGAAACGATGATGATCGCTCCGGTTGCAGCGATCTACCTGCTGTTCTTCAGCCATCCGGAGAAGGCTCAGGCAGCCTCAGGGAGCATCGGCATGATGGTGCTGCTGTTTCTGGCGGGGGTGCTGACCGCGATTCCGCTGCTTTTATTTGCGGAAGGTGCAAAGAAACTGCCGCTCTATCAAGTCGGCATTTTGCAATATATCGCTCCGACCATTACATTATGTTTAGGCGTTTTCGTCTACCATGAACCGTTCAACAGCAGCAAGGTCTTTACGTTTTCCTGCATATGGGCGGCGCTGATATTGTTTACACTTTCGCAATTTCAATGGAAGAGACCGGAGAAGGTATTTTTAAAAAGAAAAAAATCCTTTCATCCGTAAGCCCTCTTTCTTTTCAAGAAACACCGATTATGTATAATTAAACATTATTGAAGCAATTCGGAGGTTGTTCCGTCATGGCAGATGAACTGGAGCTTTTCCAGGCATATAAAACCCTTTGGAAAAACCGGACGATGGAGGGGGAAGGCAGGGAGGCGCTTCATCAGGCGGTTGATGATGAGCTGAACGACCTCGGCACCCATCCAAGGCTCAGAAAGACGAAGCACGAAAAATACTATCAATCAATCCGGCGCATCGTGAATTCACAATTGGAATCAGAAATGAAGCTCAAGCTGATTGAATGTCATACGGAACGATTGGAGTTATTAACAAACGAAGAAAGCAGGGAGTAACATGAAAGCAATAAAAAAAGAAGATGTGCAGGCTTCTTTGGAAACATTTTTAAATCAGCCTGTTTACATTCATTTGGAAACGACAACCGGATCGTATTCCGCGCATAAAGATGAGCAGAACATGACCGTGGTGGCATATATCAGAAACGCGAAGGTAGCCTGCTCCCGGGCCAAAATCACGGGCGAGGGACCATTTCGCGCCGGTTTGAAAACCGAAGACGGCTGGATCTACGCCGAAGGCCTGACGGATTATACGGTTGACGATGAAGGAAGGTTGCTTCTTGCCGGCTATTTGCCGGGCGGCAAACTCGCCATTTCGCTTCAAATCAGCAAAAAGCCATTTGCAGTCTAAAAAGAAGGTGTTATAAGATGAAAAAACATTTACTCGTGATCCTGCCCCATCCTGATGATGAATCTTTCGGAGTCGCCGGCTTGATCGCCTTAAACCGAAAAGAAGACATTCCTGTAACATACGCTTGCCTGACGCTGGGCGAGATGGGAAGAAATATGGGAGACCCGCTTTTTGCCAACAGGGAAACCCTTCCGCTGCTCAGAAAGCAAGAGCTGATCGACGCCTGCAGGGAAATGGATGTACAGGATTTGCGCATGCTCGGATACCGCGACAAAACGCTCGAATTCGAGGATGAAGAAAAACTGGCCGATCAAATTGAGGCTGTCATCGATGATGTAAACCCGAGCCTTGTTGTGACGTTTTACCCCGGACACGGCGTTCATCCTGACCATGATGCATGCGGTGCCGCGGTCATCAGGGCATTATCGCGGAAAAAGAAAGAGGACCGGCCGCGCGTCTTATGCATGGCTATCACTCACCACAGGGAAGAGGTTCTTGGCAAGCCTGACGTCGTTCTTGATATCAAAGAAGTCGCGGATATTAAAATGAACGCTTTAAAAGCGCATAAATCCCAAACAGGCGGCCTTTTGAAAGAAATAGAGAAAAAACTCGCCAATGGCGAGCCGGTTGTTGAGACATGGTTTGAAAAAGAAGCATTTTGGACCTATCAATGGAATGATTAACATGATCAAAAAAGGTGTCGGGCATTTGAGCCCGGCACCTTTTTTACATGCTTTGAGTGTGAATATAGCGGTTTTGAATGCGTTTGAGCCTGAAGAACAGCCCGACTGCACCGGCCGCTAGCCCCGTGATCAGCCCGATCCAGTATCCGAAAGCTCCGAATGAAGTATACGTTCCGATTACAAAACCGACCGGAAGCCCGATAATCCAATATGAGACGAGAGCTGTGACAAGCGTGTAGTTGACATCTTTATATCCTCTGAGCGCTCCTTGAATCGGCGCGGCAATGGCATCTGACAGCTGAAAAAACAACGCATACAGCAAGAAGTCCTTGGTCAGAAGCAGGACATCCCGGTCAGCCGCGTACAAACCGGCGATCTGCTCTCTGAACAGTAGTATGATGAGTGCGGTGAATAATGAAAAACCGACCGCTATTGAAATGCCGAGATAGCTGTAGGCCCTCGAGTCTTTAAACCGTTTGGCCCCGGCTTCAAAGCCGACGACAATCGTCAGCGTCATCGATACGCTCAATGGAAGCATGTAAAGAAGCGAAGCAAAATTCATTGCCGCCTGATGGGAAGCGATCGTGACCGTGTCAAAGTGGCTCATCAGCAAGGTGACAGCTGCGAATATACTCGTCTCAAAGAAGATGGCGAAACCGATCGGGATGCCGATCTTCAGAAGTTTCATACTTTCAGCAAAAGAAAATGAATAGAATGTTCCAAAAATCCTAAACTGGTGAAACGGCGTCTTTTTATGAACGATGTATAAAGAGATCAGACAAATGCACCAATATGTGATAGCGGAAGCCAAACCGGCTCCTGCTCCTCCAAGCTTTGGAAACCCGAAGTTCCCGAAAATAAACAAATAGTTCAAGACAAAATTAATGGGCAAAGAACAAAGCGTAATCAGCATCGTCACCCGCGTTTTCCCGAGTGAATCAATAAAGCAGCGCATCACATTGTAAACAAACAGCGGCAATATGCCTAGCCCGATGCAGATTAAATATTGCTTTGCGATGACAGCTACCTTCCGTTCAAGATCGAGATTCTCCAGCACCGGATCAATCAGAAAATATCCGGAAACGATGACGGCAAGGCTGATGATTCCGGCCACATAGATCGATTGAATAACAGTATAAGGGACATCCTTTTGCCGCTTGGCACCCATCAGCTGGGCGACCATAGGTGTTACAGCCGTCAAAATGCCGGCAAGCCCAGTATAAACGGGGGTCCATAAACTCGAGCCGATTGCGACGCCGGCGAGGTCGGCGGCGCTGACTTTGCCTGACATCACCGTGTCGAGAACCGTAATGAGCGACAGTCCCGCTTGCGTAATCAAAATCGGAATTAAAATCGTTAAAAACTGTCTTGCTTTCTCCCGCAAATCCTTTGTTTCCCTCATATCAGTTCCCCGTTTCTTTTGGATAACGAGAGAAATTATAACACGTTATGTATAAAATGCAATAAATGTCTGTTCAATCTTTTTTCGTCTGTTTTGTTTTTTTAAACATTTGCACATAAATAAAGGAAAGAGAAAGGATCCCTAAACACGTACATAAATATTGACATATTTTTTGAATGGCCAAGAAGATTCACCTCCATATCTTAAAATGCGCCATAAAAGGAGGAAACATGCATGAAAGCTGCGGTGATAAAACAGAACCCTTTTTTACATGTTTTGATAGTATATTAGATCTATTAATATATATAAATGAGTGAGCATTAAGTTTTATGTTTCTGTATATCGTTATATTAAGATAGGAAATAAGAATCTATAGGTGAAATAGTAAAACGCCGTTCGATCTAAAAAAAAGATACTCCCAATTCCGGATGTTGGCAAAAAAAATGTATGATATAGTCAATTTATGGTTTCGTGGAGGAATTTGTGCTGAAATGTAGAATTGTATAAATGATCCTGATCTTTGCTTTTCGATTAGGCAATAGATGAGGATAGATCGGCGATTTCCGGAAAAATAAAGAATATGAACACGCAGTTTTCACACCCTCAACATGAACGCTGGCTTGCCTACCTGTTTCCGTTTGATCCGAGAGAAAGAGAAATCGGCAGTAAAACGGCACGGAAATCCGCATGTTATGGCGTCTATTCTGGCTGTTTCGGCACATGCAGCATATCTGGTCAACTCCCTTCTCGCTGTTTTCACCATGAACCTCTGATTTTAAAACAACTGATCATCGTATTTCCGAAAACTTGAAACTCAAAACCTTTGCAAAAAAGCATCCGGCACCTCGAGTACACAGAAAAAAGTGTTGATTTTTGTCAATATGTCTATCAGTCTGTATTTTTAATGAGAAATTTGTAAAAAAACAAAAAAGCTATTAAAAAAATATAAAATAGACCGATACAAATCGTGAATTGCATTTTTTGCTTAAGAGTATAAAAGGGGGATTTCGGCCAAAGGCATACATATGGTGATCAGATCACCCGCCTGATCGGCTGGATAAAGTCTTAAGCAATGGCAAATGTAATGGCATACATAGAGAGAACGAAAATGAAACGGGAGGTTAAGAGGTTATGAAGAAGAAGATAGCAGCAGGTTTGGCGGCCTCTGCGGTAGTTGGAACTTCATTGGCGGCGTCACCGGTCGAAGCCCAAACCATCAAGGTGAAAAGCGGAGACTCACTGTGGAAGCTTTCAGCTGAGTACAATACGAGTGTTTCGGCACTTCAATCAGCCAACAATCTTTCATCGACGGTTATTTATGTCGGACAAACTTTAAAAGTTCCGGACGGCAAGTCGAAAAGCAGCTCACAGACAAAATCCGCAAGTTCCAGCTCAAGTTCAAGCGCTGCCAAGTCCACTTACACGGTGAAATTGGGAGATTCCTTGTGGCTGATTGCCAGAGACTACAAAACGACCGTACAAGAGATTAAAAACTTAAACGGGCTGAGCAGCGATATGATTTATCCGGGACAAAAGCTGGTTATTAAAGGAAGCGCAAAAAGCGCCGGTTCCAGCTCTGGATCAAGCTCCAAATCATCCGGCTCATCATCCGGCTCACAAAGTGCAAGCAGTTCAAGCAGCACATACAAAGTCAAATTGGGCGACTCTTTATGGAAAATTGCCAATAGTTTGAATATGACAGTCGCCGAAATTAAAACGCTGAACAACTTGAAGTCGGACACGATCTACCCGAACCAGGTCCTTAAAGTGAAAGGAACAGTTTCCAGCGGAAGCAAACCATCTTCTGGTTCGTCTTCAAGCTCTTCATCAAGTAAAACGAACACAGGCAGCAGTTCAAAAACGACCACTTACACGGTTAAACCGGGCGATTCTCTGTGGAAAATCGCGAATTCGATGAAGGTAACGGTACAGAGCATCAGAGAGGCTAATCAATTAAAAACAGATGTATTGCAAGTCGGCCAGAAGCTTAAAATTTCTGGTGCATCGTCTTCAGGGTCATCTGGCAGCCCATCTTCCAGCTCGCCGAACTCTTCAGTTTCAACCGGCACTTCGACAAGCGCAAAAGTCGAGCGGATGATTGCAGAGGCAGAAAAGCATATCGGCGTGCCTTACAGATGGGGAGGCAACAATCCTTCCGGTTTTGACTGCAGCGGATTCATCTATTACACGTTGAACAAAGTTACATCTGTCTCAAGGCTGAGCGCAGCAGGATACTGGAACATCATGTCGCCAGTCAGCCAGCCTTCAAGAGGTGATTTTGTTTTCTTCTCAACATATAAAGCGGGCCCTTCACACGTCGGCATTTATTTAGGAAACAACAAGTTTATCAATGCCAACGATTCCGGCGTCACCGTGAGCGACATGAACAATTCCTACTGGAAGCAGCGCTATCTCGGCGCAAAACGGTATTCATTTTAAAAAAGCCATTTTATATGGCTTTTTTTTGCGTGGTTTCAGGATGGGAAGGACAGGTTTAATGCCCCTCTTCATTGTCTAAACTGAAAAGAAAAGCGAAGGGGGAAGCTGTTTGAGAACATTACATTACATATTGCTCGCATGTATGTCCGTTTGTTTGGCAGCTGCATGCACACAGCAAAAAGAAATCGAGCAAAAAAATGCCGAACAGGAACATAAAGAAACTTTTGAAACGATGACACAGCCATTAAAAGTACCGCTGATCAAACGCGACGGGACGGAGACCGGTTTTATAGAAGTGTATGAATCTGCTGCAGAAGGCCTTGATATTAGAGTGAGCGCCCATGATCTGCCGCCGGGCATGCTTGCTTTTCATATTCATGAAACGGGCGTTTGCAAAAAGCCTGATTTTGAAAGTGCGGGTGCTCATTTCAATCCTGATCAAAAGGAGCACGGCTTTAACAATCCAAAAGGGCCGCATGCCGGTGATTTGCCGAATATTGAAGTCGGAGCAGACGGCAAAGTCGACGTCATCGTCAATGCGCCGGCAGTCACCCTCGATCAGAAAAGCAGGTTCAGTCTGCTGGATCATGACGGAAGTGCTTTTATTATTCACGAGCATCAGGATGACGATTTGACAAATCCATCAGGTAACTCCGGAGCCCGGATGGTTTGCGGAGCGCTGACGAACAGCGGAAAAAAGTGAATCGGCGCCTGGAAGCCGTTTATATTGAGGGCAGCGCGTCTTTTCTAGTATACTTAAATATAGAAGACGCTTTTAGAAAGGAATTTTACAACACATGAAATATGATCTGCACGAACTAGAGCTGCCTGAAAAGATAAAAGAGCGGCTGATTCAGTCTGCCGCTAAACCTGTTGACGCGGAATACCAATCATTGATTGGGACGCCCGGCTATGAAGCGGAAGACAGCGCCATTCTCTATGACGCGATGATCGCGTTGTCACTCGGAAAAAACGTTTTGTTAAAAGGTCCGACAGGTTCCGGAAAAACAAAACTTGCCGAAACGCTCTCCGCTTATTTTCAAAAACCTATGCACAGTGTCAACTGTTCTGTGGACCTTGATGCAGAGGCGCTTGTCGGTTACAAAACGATTGAAAACACCGGCGGGAACGCCTCTATTGAATTTGTCGAAGGTCCCGTGACAAAAGCAATGAACAACGGCCATTTCCTATATATTGACGAAATCAACATGGCGAAACCGGAAACGCTGCCGATCTTAAACGGGGTGCTGGATTACCGGAAAATGATGACCAATCCGTTTACAGGGGAAGTCGTCAAAGCGAAAGAGGGATTCGGCGTAATTGCAGCAATAAACGAAGGGTATGTCGGAACAGTCCCATTGAACGAAGCGCTGAAAAACCGGTTTGTGATCATCGACGTGCCATACATTAAAGGCGACCTGCTGAAACGGGTGCTTGAAACACAATCCGAACTAAAAAATCAGAAGCTGCTGGACCGGTTTGTCACCCTGTCATCGGATTTAATGACGCAAGCCCACAACGGACAGGTATCTGAAGAGGCTGCTTCCATCAGAGCGCTTCTCGATACTTGCGATCTGTCGACGTATATTCCGCCGCTGCGAGCGATCGAACGGGGCATCGTTGAAAAGCTTGATGATGAACGCGAAAAAGCGGCGGTCCGAAATATTGCCCAAACTTTGTTCGAATGAGGGTTTTTTATGAAGTTTATTAAATTCAATGACAGCAAGATTGACTCTTTGCTATTTATGGAGCTGACAGATCTGGCGAAAACGCTCGCGAAAAGCGATCAGGTTGAAGTGGAGTACGGGGTTCAGTCTTATTACAATCCTTTTGAGAAAAAGATCTACATGAGCCACTTTTGGAAAGACAGGAACCACCGCGATATGGTAGACGGCTTGAAGAGCGATGTATACTTGCGGTCAATCGGCTCCCGCTACAGCTCGATGAAAGACTTTTCCCGCATGCTGGACTCGGCTCGGAAATATCAGTTTAAGAGTTTGGCAAAACAGTTGTTTATGCTTTTTGAGGATATCAGAATTGAAGAGTCCATCAAGAGGGAGCGCCCCGGTACAAAGCAGGTATTTTCAAACCGGAAATCGATGTACCGCAAACACTTTGCGACACAGCTGACGCTGAATCTGGAGCGGAGCATTTTTACAGATGCTTTGTTTTGCGCTGTATATCTTAAGCTGACCGCGGAGTCGCCGCTTGAAGAGATACCGGCTATCCATGAATCGGTCGATCCGATGAAGGGGTTTATAGAAGCCGAGCTCGCCCGCGTATTCGAAGCGCGTTCAACTGCTGACATCGTTTCGTTTGTAAACGGGTTAATGGAAGGTTTTGAAGAAGTGCTCGAAAAAGATATGCTGAATACGTACTTCTTTTTTCCGGAACTTGACTACGAACAAGTTGACGAAGAAGCGCTCTTTCAAGATTTAAAAGCAAAACCGAAGCTGAGCGAGGATCTGACGCTGGAAGAGAAAAGTGCGGGTGACGAGGAAGTTCATGAAGAAGAAATGCCGACTTGGCACAGAGAAACGGAAGCTCCGGCCAAAAGCTTTCTCCAGTTTGATTTGGAGCACGGCGCAAAATCCGATATTTCCGGCGGCGCTTTAAGAGAAGGAGAAGACGGCGACCAAGCGCTCGGGTCTGTTCAAGGAACGGCGAAGCAGACGAAAAGGAAAGACTACTCAAAACTTGAATCGCTTGAATCTGTTCAAGATGAACCGAACGCCGGAACAGCCCAAGCCGGTAAAGAAAACCGCTATGCCTTTTCGGTGATGAAGCCGCCGGAAAAACCTTCGAATGAAGATATATTAGACTACCAGGCTCAAGCCAAAACAATCGAATCATATCAAAAACGGCTCAAACAGATGATTCAAAAAACGCTTGAGCATAAAAAAACACTCCCGAGAACCGATTTGCATGCAGGCAGATTGAACAATAAACTGCTCCGTTACTTTACAGAGCGCAATCCGCGCCTGTTCTATAAAAAGCAGGAGCCGTCAACAGAAATCGACGCCGTTTTCACATTGCTCGTCGACTGTTCGGCAAGCATGCATGACAAAATGGCGGAGACGAAACGGGGCATTGTGCTGTTTCATGAAGCGCTTAAATCAGTTGCTGTCCCTCATCAAATCGTCGGTTTTTGGGAAGATACAAACGATGCGACAGAGACGAGCCAGCCCAACTACTTTCATACGGTCGTTTCTTTTGCGGATTCCTTAAAAGCAGGAGCCGGACCGCACATTATGCAGCTTGAACCGGAGGAAGACAACCGGGACGGATATGCGATCAGACAGATGACGAAGATGCTTGTTCAAAGAAGCGAAGCTCAGAAGTTCCTGATCGTCTTTTCAGATGGAGAGCCGGCCGCATTCGATTATGAGCAAAACGGGATCGTCGATACACATGAAGCGGTGATGGAAGCGCGGAAACGAAATATCGAAGTCATCAATGTATTTTTATCAAACAGCGAAATTGAAGAATCGCAAATGAAGACGATACAGGACATGTACGGAAAGTACAGCCTTTTTGTCCCAGACGTCGATCAGCTTCCCGATGTTCTGTACCCGCTTTTAAAAAAGCTGTTGAACAAAAGTATAGGATAGATATGACAGATGGCAGCAATACTCGCGGCCATCTGTTTTTTATCGTGAAAACACAGTGAAATAACGAAATTTTTATTATTTTTATCAACTTAATTTTTTAAGGAGCACATCCGGATGTTAAAAAATAGACGGCCAGGGGAAATATGTGAATAAATAAAGATCAGGTCCTGAAAGAAAGGGATCTGAAAGTTCGAAATTATAAATTTTTTTATTTTTCAAGACGATTTTTTAATTTTATTTGAACAATCTGTGTAGAAACAAATGAGAAACAGTGGTA
The DNA here is from genome assembly GCF_000011645.1 of Bacillus licheniformis DSM 13 = ATCC 14580. Lineage (GTDB taxonomy): Bacteria > Bacillota > Bacilli > Bacillales > Bacillaceae > Bacillus > Bacillus licheniformis. The sequence continues at coordinate 2,220,435 of NC_006270.3, read as the reverse complement.
AAATGTACGTGGAAGCGTTTTTATTACATATTTCTGGGCGCAAGGTTCAGAAGATATATTAAGATAGTGAATCATTCACTTGATTATTAGGTTGGGGGTAATGTTCAAATGTTTCAAAATAGTATGAAACAAAGAATGACTTGGGAAGAATTTCACGGTCCGAACCTCGGCTATGTGCTGGAGCTTTACGATCAGTACGTCAAGGATCCAGAAAGCTTGGATGCTGATTTAAAAGAGATGTTTGACGAACTTGGAGCTCCCCCGGGCGATATTAGGGCCGCCTCTCAAAAAAACGAAGAGGCAGATTTCACGGCTGGATCTATTCAAAAAATCGCATCAGCGGTAAAACTTGCAGAAGATATTAGAACCTATGGCCATTTAAACGCTTCCGTCAATCCACTGAGAAAAACACAAGAGAAACAGGAGCTTTTTCCTCTTGCTGAGTACGGGTTAACTGAGCAGGATGTGAAAAAAATCCCGGCGTCTGTCATATGCAAAGATGCCCCTAAAGAAGTAACGAACGGTTTAGAAGCCATCCAGTACTTAAGAAACACATACAAAAAATCGATTTCTTTTGAATTTGACCATGTGCACATTTTTGAAGAGCGCAACTGGCTGATGAAAAAGATCGAATCCGGGGAATTATTCACCCCGAAATCGAAAGAAAAACTGGTAGAAGTTTTAAGAAGGCTTACAGAAGTGGAAAGCCTTGAACAGTTTCTCCACAAAACCTTTGTCGGGCAAAAACGCTTTTCAATAGAAGGACTTGATGCGCTTGTGCCCATGCTGGATGATATTATCGCCAAGTCCGTTTCGGCAGGTACGACAAACGTCAATATCGGAATGGCGCACAGGGGCCGCCTGAATGTTCTTGCGCATGTGCTCGGAAAACCTTATGAAATCATTTTTTCTGAATTCCAGCATGCGCCGAACAAAGATCTCGTTCCGTCGGAAGGTTCGACCGGGATCAATTACGGCTGGACGGGCGACGTAAAATACCACCTCGGCGCCAACCGCCAGATTCAGGATGAGCATACGAAAACGGCGCGCATTGCGCTCGCGAACAATCCGAGCCACCTTGAGTTCATCGATCCGATCGTTGAGGGATCGACAAGAGCCGCCCAGGAAACGAGAACGGAGAGCGGCTATCCGGTTCAAGACGTCAAAAAATCGATGGCGATTCTGATTCACGGCGATGCGGCATTCCCAGGGGAAGGCATTGTCGCGGAAACGCTGAATTTAAGCCAGCTTAAAGGGTATCAAGTGGGCGGAGCGATTCACATTATCGCCAATAACATGATCGGCTTTACGACGGAAAGCAATGAGTCAAGATCGACGAAATATGCAAGCGACCTTGCGAAAGGTTTTGAAATTCCGATCGTCCACGTCAATGCTGATGATCCCGAAGCATGTCTTTCAGCGGTTCAGCTCGCTGTTGAATACCGCATGACTTTCAACAAAGACTTTTTGATCGATCTGATCGGCTACCGCCGTTTTGGCCACAATGAAATGGATGAGCCGTCCGCAACGCAGCCGATGCTGTATGATGCGGTCAGAAAGCATCCGACCGTCAAAAACATCTTTGCTGAAAAGCTGATTCATAAAGGGATCGTCGATAAAGAAACCGTCGGCAAAATCAAGGACGCTGTCCAGAAGCGTTTAGAAGAAGCCTATCGCAAAGTGCCGGCCAAAAAGGAAGACATGACGCATGAAATCGTACTTCCAGAGCCGGTCTCCAACGGTTTTCCTGATGTTGACACATCGGTTGATTTTGAAACTTTGCGCAAAATCAATCAGGAGCTTGTTTCATGGCCGGAAAACTTCAACGTTTTCGATAAGCTAAAACGAATCCTTGAAAGGCGCGCCAAAGCTTTCGAAGATGACCGAAAAGTCGACTGGTCGCTTGCAGAGGCGATGGCGTTTGCGTCGATTTTGAAAGACGGTACGCCGCTAAGGCTGACCGGGCAGGATTCAGAACGCGGCACATTCGCACACCGCAACCTTGTCCTTCACGACAGCAAGACAGGGGACGAATTCATCGCGCTGCATCACCTTGCCGATACGAAAGCGTCATTTGCGGTTCACAACAGCCCGCTTTCTGAAGGGTCCGTCCTCGGCTTCGAATACGGCTATAACGTGTCTTCGCCGGAAACGATGGTGATCTGGGAAGCGCAGTTTGGAGATTTTGCAAATGCGGCGCAAGTTTACTTTGACCAGTTCATTTCTGCAGGAAGAGCGAAGTGGGGTCAAAAATCAGGGCTGGTTGTTCTCTTGCCGCACGGCTATGAAGGGCAGGGGCCTGAGCATTCAAGCGGAAGAACAGAGCGATTCCTTCAATTGGCGGCGGAAAACAACTGGACTGTCGCCAACCTGACGAGCGCTGCCCAATACTTTCATATTTTAAGAAGGCAGGCGAAGATGCTCCTTCGCGAGGAGATCCGCCCGCTGATCATCATGACGCCGAAAAGCCTGCTGAGAAATCCGAATACCGTGTCAGAAGTGCAGGAGCTCAGTAACAGCAGCTTTAAGCCGGTCTATGAAATGTCAGGACTTTCCCATCAATATGACAAAGTGACGCGCCTCGTCCTTTCAAGCGGCAAAGTTTCGATTGACATCAGCGACCATTTCAATAAAATGGAAGGTGAAAAGGATTGGCTGCACATTGCACGGGTTGAAGAGCTGTATCCTTTCCCTGCAAAGCATATTAAAGCGATCTTCAGCAAACTTCCGAATTTGGAGGAGATCGTCTGGGTACAGGAAGAACCGCAAAATATGGGCGCATGGAACTATATCGAGCCTTATTTAAGAGAGGTAGCTCCAAAGGACGTGAAGGTCCGCTATATTGGCAGAAGAAGACGTTCAAGTCCGGCAGAAGGGGATCCGACGGTTCATAAAAAGGAACAGGAACGCATTGTATCTGATAGCTTGACTCGCAAAAATTAAGGGGGAACTATAAAATGGCGGAAATTAAAGTACCTGAATTAGCGGAATCAATTTCAGAAGGAACGATAGCCCAATGGCTGAAACAACCGGGAGATTATGTAGAGCAAGGGGAATTCCTGCTTGAGCTGGAGACTGATAAAGTCAACGTGGAATTGACGGCAGAGCAGTCCGGCGTTCTTCAGGAAGTGCTGAAAGATTCCGGTGACACGGTTCAGGTCGGCGAAATAATCGGAACGATTTCAGAAGGCGAAGGAGAAGGAGGCAAATCAACGGCTCCGCAAGCTGACGCTCAAGAAAGCGCCGGCGCTTCGGAAGAGAAAGCAGCCTCGTCTGAAAAGACAGCCGAACCTCGCGAAGGTGCGAGCGATGAGGCGGATACAGCCAAAACAAGAACTATCGCTTCTCCGGCTGCCCGAAAGCTCGCCCGGGAAAAAGGCATCGATTTATCGGAAATCCCTACCGGTGATCCGCTCGGAAGGGTCAGAAAACAGGATGTTGAATCTTATCAAAAGAACGAGCAGCCGCCAAAAGCTCAGCCTGAACCAAAACGCGCAACACAGGCGCCGGCCGCTAAACAAACCGAAGATGCTGGTAAACCTGTAGAGCGTCAAAGAATGTCCCGCCGGAGACAGACGATCGCCAAACGCCTCGTTGAAGTTCAGCACACCGCCGCTATGCTGACGACATTCAACGAAGTGGACATGACGGCGGTCATGAACTTAAGGAAGCGCCGAAAAGATCAATTCCTGGAGCAGCATGACGTGAAGCTCGGATTCATGTCATTCTTTACAAAAGCTGTTGTCGCCGCGCTGAAAAAATATCCGCTCCTCAACGCGGAAATTCAAGGCGACGAGCTTGTGATCAAAAAATTCTATGACATCGGAATCGCTGTTGCTGCGCCGGATGGCCTCGTCGTACCGGTCGTGCGCGATGCGGACCGCAAAACCTTTGCCGATATTGAAAGGGATATCGGAGAGCTTGCGAAGAAAGCGAGAAACAACAAATTGTCGCTCAACGAGCTTCAAGGCGGGTCCTTTACGATCACAAACGGAGGAACGTTCGGTTCATTGTTATCGACTCCGATTTTGAACAGCCCGCAAGTTGGTATTTTGGGCATGCACAAAATCCAGCTGCGTCCTGTAGCAATTGATGAAGAGCGCTTTGAAAACCGCCCGATGATGTACATTGCATTATCGTATGACCACCGGATCGTCGACGGAAAAGAAGCGGTCGGCTTCCTGGTTACGATTAAAAATCTGCTTGAAGATCCTGAACAGCTTCTGTTGGAAGGTTAATCATAAAAAAGCTTTGGCCGTAAGTACGGTCAAAGCTTTTTATTTATCATTTGCGGGGCAGGAGAATGATTGTCATTCTTCTGTTTATTTGTTTTTTTGGCCCAGTATGTCGCAAGCCATGAACCTGAAAGATTATGCCAGACGCTGAACACAGCGCTCGGAACAGCTGAAAGCGGGGAGAAGTGCGCCGTCGCCAATGCCGCGCCGAGACCCGAATTCTGCATGCCGACCTCAATGGACACGGCTTTTTGCGACGCATAATCCATTTTAAAGCACTTTGCCAAAACAAAGCCGAGGAAAAGTCCGAGGCCATTATGAAGAACAACTACCGCAAAAATCAGCAGCCCTGATTGAATAATGTTTTCCCGATTGCCTCCGACGACTGCGGAGACGATGGCGACGATGCCGAGAACGGAGACAAGCGGGAGCACCTGTACAGCTTTTTTCACTTGTTTTTTAAAGAAAAATTGAACGATCAGCCCGGCGATAATCGGGAGCAGCACCGCCTGTAAAATCGACACGAACAGAGAGCCCGGAGATACCGGAAGCCATTCCTTCGCGAAAAATAAAATGAGAAACGGCGTTAAAAAAGGGGCAAGCAGTGTGGAAAGCGTTGTGATCGCCACAGACAGGGCGATATTCCCCTTTGCCAGAAATGTCATGACGTTTGATGCTGTTCCCCCGGGGCAGCATCCCACTAATATAACCCCCACTGCTATTTCGGGGGGGAGAGCGAGTCCATAGGCCAGTCCAAAAGCGAGCAACGGCATCACCGTATATTGAATCAGCACACCGATCAGCACATGCAGGGGACGTCTCAGCAGCTCTTTAAAATCGTCCGCTGACAATGTCAATCCCATGCCAAACATAATCACGCCAAGCAGAATCGTAATATAAGGGACGATCCAAGTGAACTGCGACGGAAAGGCAAAGCCGAGAATCGCAAATAGAATCACCCAAATGGCGAACGTTTTTCCTGCAAATTGACTGATTTTGATCAAATAACTCATAAGTCCAGCTCCTCACATCTGTAGAAAATGTAACATTCTCTTATTATAATTAATATTCTGAATAATTCAATACTAGTAAAATAAAGAATTATTTAACATAATATTATTATGTAAACTGAAAGAAATGTTTGAAAACCTTGACGAATTCGTTTATGCTTTTTAAAATGATAGTTTGTAGCCATGTGCAATTAGACCGAGAAGAAGAGGTGCTTAAGTGGAAAATAAACAAAATATATGGTCATCAAAGCTTGGATTTATCTTAGCTTCGGCCGGTTCGGCAATCGGGCTCGGCGCGATATGGAAGTTTCCTTATGTTGCCGGAACAAGCGGCGGCGGAGCATTTTTACTTATGTTTATTCTTTTTACTTTATTGATTGGGCTTCCTTTATTAATGGCGGAGTTCATTATCGGCAGAAAGACTCAAAAAGATGCGGTTGAATCCTATAAGGAGCTTGCTCCCGGCTCGCTCTGGCACTGGGTTGGGCGCCTCGGCATTATCACGTGTTTCATTCTGCTGTCTTTCTATAGTGTTGTCGGCGGCTGGATCATCATTTATATTGTCAAAGGGCTGACCGGTGAACTGTCAAGAAGTACGGATTATGCCGGTCTTTTCGGGGAGACGATTGCAAATCCGTATCTCGTTCTAGGGAGCCAGTTTGCATTTATCATCATAACGATCCTTGTTGTTGCAAAAGGAGTCAGAAGCGGAATAGAAAAGGCGAGCAAGTTTATGATGCCTGCTCTGTTCATTATTTTTCTGCTTTTGATCGTTCGTTCGCTCACACTTCCCGGTTCAATGGAGGGCTTGGAGTTTTTCTTAAAACCTGATCTTTCACATATCAAAGCCGAAACGGTGCTGTTTGCGCTTGGACAATCCTTTTTCTCGCTAAGCGTCGGTGTTTCCGTGATGGTAACGTACAGCTCTTATTTATCGAAAAAAGAAAACCTTGTACAGTCAGCCGTATCAGTGACATTGCTCAATGTATCTGTAGCGATTCTTGCCGGGTTTGCGATTTTTCCGGCCGTTTTTTCATTCGGATTATCTCCTGATGCCGGCCCGATGCTGTTATTTAATGTGCTGCCGTCAGTCTTTCATAAGATGCCTTTAGGAATCATCTTTTTATTGGCGTTTCTGCTCTTATTTTTATTTGCTACACTGACGTCTGCATTTTCAATGCTTGAAATCCTTGTTTCTTCCTTGTCAAAAGGGGATCCTAAGAAAAGACAGGCTTTCGCTTGGGCGGGAGGAATTGCGATTTTCCTATTCGGTATTCCTTCAGCATTGTCATACGGCGTGCTTCAGGATGTGTCGATTTTTAATCTATCCATTTTTGATGCGGCGGATTATCTTGTCAGCAATATATTAATGCCGCTCGGCGCTTTGCTAATTGCCGTTTTCGTGCCGCTCAAAATTCCGAAAGACGAGCTTTTTGCCGAATTGAAAGAAGGCTCTAAAATCAGCAGAAAATGGTTTGCAGCCTGGCTTCTGCTGATCCGCTACGCAGCTCCAATCGTCATTATTGTCGTCTTTTTGGATGCTATCGGGGTATTTTAAGAATAAATTGTTTTTAAAAGGCCGGACCATCCGGCCTTTTTTCATGCAGACAGTTGCGTGTCGCTTAGGTCAGCCGCACTTTCATTTCTCGGCGGTATAACCGGCAAGGAAGTGTGTGATGAAAGGGGGGAGAGGAAGGGAAAAAGCGGTTGTTTTTCTGGTCAGAAATTTAAAAAAGCTTGCCGGTTTACCGGCAAGCAGAAGAGGGGATACATGGACTTTGATTAAGGCTTACGGAATGTTACTGTTTGGCCGTTTCGATCAAACCAGCCTTTAAAGGCCCAGTTAATCCAGCCGCCGTCTCCTTGGTTTGTAAATTGTCCGCTTTCAAATACCCAAATGCCGTAAATCACGCCATGATAGTTGGCAGATCCATAAAATTTAACTCCTCTTAAACCATTGTGATAGCCTTGGCTTAAGTTGAACACCATGACATTGTATCTTTGCCCTGCAGAATAAAAAGCGGTTTCCATGCAGTTTTTGACGAAACCGCTGCGGTTATTGCTTTGAACGATAGCGTCTCTAATCGAGTTTCCGATTCCTAAGAGGTCGAGGCTGATGCTGAGATCAATAGCGGAAGTTTTAAACTGCTGTTTTTCCTCGTTCAATGACTGATTGAGAGATGTAGGTATAGACATAGAAGGCAAGCTTGTAACAGAACTGTCCGTATGTTTTGATTCTTTCGCTTCCGATAAGTATGGCAGACAAGTCAAACCGAGCATTAAAGCTGTAAAGAAAGCAAACATTTTTTTCATGATTAACCCTCCTAATATAAATTGCCATTTTTCAAAAAACTGACCAGCTGAATCAGACAAACATCGACAGTTTGTTTCATCTATTACCTCCCTTCTCATAGAATAGCTTAACGATTTTTGGAATTAGAAGAATGAGGAAAATAGACTATTTTCCAAATAAATCAAAAAATGTTCACATTTCATACTTAAGGCTCGATTTTGGGATATATTGATAGAATTTGCAGTCGGTATTTTATTTGCGGCCCTTTTCAAACAGCATGTCCGAGAGGGCGAATGGCAAGGGATTTCTCTGCCGACTATTTGAAAATCCTCAAGATAAACTGGGATATATAAACATTTATTGGTTATCTTCTTATATACAATAGAGGGTTGAAGAGAAAGCATAGATGCGCACGACCTATGTCGACGGCTGCCAGGCGTTTTAGAAGCATTCATGTAAGGAAAAGCGCGAGAGGATTTTAAGGCACGGCTTATTCATCTCTGATGACGGGGAATCCGGAGGAGAAATTTCGGCGACATCAGGCCAATGTCCGGCGCAGCAAATGGGCATGATCTGCCGAAACGCAAACAGGACTTCAACTATTGAAGTCCCGCCAGCGAATTTGAATCAGAACGGCTCCCATAAAACGCGCTTTGCTGACGCAAATCGCCTTTCAGGCTCTCTCCAGTCAACGACATTCCACCAATTATCGACGTATTTTGCCTTTTCATTTTTATATTGAAGGTAATATGCGTGCTCCCATACATCGAGCGGGAGCAGGGGGATCACATCCCATTGGCTCATCAGCTGATGTTTTTCTGCGATCAGAATTTCCAAGCGGTGCGAACGCGGCGCCCAGACGAGGATCGCCCAGCCGACGCCTTCCACTTTTTTCGCCGCTTCGGAAAAGTGTTCTTTAAAGGCCGAATAGCTGCCGAATGAACGGTTGATCATCTCCAGCAATTCGCCTGTCGGCCGTCTTTTTCCTTTTGGGTGCATCGCGTACCAAAATATCGTATGCAAATAGTGCCCGGCTCCGTGGAAGGCGAGCTCTCTTTCCCAATGGTTAACGAGGTCAAACTGTTTGGTTTGCCTCGCTTTCTGCAGTTCTTTTTCAGCTCTGTTCAAACCGTCGACATAGCTTTGGTGATGTTTTGTATGATGAAGAAACATAATTTCTTTTGAAATATAGGGCTCAAGGGCTGAATACGAGTAGGGCAGGCTTGGCAGGCGATGGCCTCCGATCGGCACTGTTCTGAATGGCTGCCGGCCTGCTTGAGACGCATCACTGCGGGAGATGGCTTGATACACGGCTTCTGCCTGCTCATACCATTCCTGTTCGGTCGCACGAGGATCATCCAATGATTGAAAAAGTTTTTCTAAATGGCTTTCTAAAGAAGGATCATCTTTCATCTGGTCTTTCAGGTCTTTGGCCCATGACGATATTTTTTCTTTGTAAGCATCTCTGTTCAATATGTCTCCCTCATTTCCGCTTTTTTAATAAATGCGCTTGAAGCGAGCAATGAAAACACAAAAGGATAACTGTGATAGCGGATGTAGAATTGGTTCGGCAGCCCGATTCCCGTCGGGTATTCGAGTCGCTCACGCGAGCTTTCGTGTTCATCGATGAGAAAACGGATCCCTTTTATGATCTGTGGGTCATCCGGACGCTCATATTGCAAAAGCGCCTCCAGCGCCCATGAAGATTGAACAACTGTTCCAAAGTGAAGAGGGACAAAACGCTTCGCTTCACAGCTTTTGCAAGATTCTCCCCAGCTTCCGTCTTCACGCTGGATCGATTTTAGCCAGGAGATCGCTTTTTTGACAGACGTCTGGTTGGCGGAAACCCCGACAGCTTTCATACCGGTGAGTGCGGCCCATGTACCGTAAATAAAGCAGACGCCCCATCTGCCATACCAAGAGCCGTCCGCTTTCTGATGATGATCAAGCCACCTGAGGGCGCGCCGGACCGCAGGATGGTTATCTGTGAACCGCCCTTTAAGCCCGAGCAGATGAAGAACGCGTCCGGTCAAGTCTGCCGTTGACGGATCGACTGCTGCCTCAGCGGCAGATTCGAGCGGCAGATTTCGAATAAGCGGATGGTCAACATCTTTTTCAAATGCCGCAAACCCTCCGTCCTTGTTTTGCATGGATAAAAGCCAGGCGAGCCCCCGGTTCCATGCATCCGGACGCCGTTGAAACGGAATAGCTTTTAATGCCGCAGCGGTATCGTCCAAATCGGGATTGTTTGTATTGATGTGTGAAAAACCCCACCCGCCAGGGACCGCTTGAGGATTTGAGACAGCCCAGTCCGCTTTTTTCACATGCTGTCTTTTGAGAAGGTAGTCGGCTGCCGATGAGGTGGAAGAATGTTGTTCAGGCACTCCGGATTCCTGCATGGCATAGCTGATGAGGGCCGTATCCCAGACGGTGGAAGTTGAGTTTTCCAAATGGGCCCCTTCCTTTCCGCATGATGAAATAAGACTTTTGATTCCGCTGACTGCTTTTTTGACAACGGGGGCGTTTTTAGATATTCCCATCGCAAGCAGGCTGTAAATCATGAACATGGTCGCGCTCGCATAGCTGTATAGCGTTCCGTCTTCTTCGATTCTGTCCAGCATATATTTTTTGCCGGCCTCAAATCCGAGCTGATGGACGTAAGCCGGCCATTGAAAGAGCTGTTTCCATTGCAGATTGAAAGAATAGAAGGTTCTTTCGTCAAAGGCGCGGATGTTCAGCCATTCGAGAGGGTTTTTTGACATGGCTTCATCCAGGTGCCGAAGCGAGCCGATTTGGTTGTTTTTTAAAGAGAATCGCCGATTAAACGTAATGGCCATGGGGACAAAATGAATTCTTGCGTATGTGCTGAAATGGTAAAAATGCAGCGGGAAATAGGACGGGATCAGCAAAAACGAGAGCGGAATATAGGCTCTCGGCCATGGATACAGACCGTTGGCGGCGAGCATCCACTTCGTCATAAAGTGGACGCCCTTCAATCCGCCTGCGTCCTTAATAAAAGCTTCGGCTTTCTGCATATGCGGAGCTTTCCGGTCATAGAGCCCCGAAGCCAGCATTCCGGTATAGCCCTGGACTGTCGCGGTCAGATTGCCTGCTCTTTCATCCGGGTGATTGCGAAACGCGCCGTCTTCGCTCTGCCTTGAACGGATTCGTTCAGCAAGACTTGCGATGAGAGAAGAGTCCTGATCGCCGAGTGATGTCAGCATCAGAATGAAAAAACTGTCCGTCATCACGGGCCCTTCAAAACAAAACCGCCACGAACCATCAGATCTTTGTCTGTTTTGAAGCTCTGCGAGCGTCTTTTGCCTGAAAGCTTTCACGTCTTCTAGTATAGATCGCAATCTTCTCATCTCCTTCATCTTACTGTATTCATTTGGGAAATGTGTCATGCCAATCGGGTGAAAACAGAAGAACATAGATTTTAAATAAGTGATGAGGATACAGTCGTCAAGTCAGCATGGGCACGCCGCGCTTTTATTAGGCGGTGGGCATTATCAGGGAATCGTGAGTGTAGTGATTTGTCTTTAATAACTTCATTTACCCCCGTTCCAACATCAGGTATTGTATAAAGAGAGACTTTAGATTAAACAATGGTTGGGAGATGTTGATGAATGAATATTGAACAGATGCTGTATGACACCGCAGTCGAATTGATCAAAAAGAGGTATCCGACCGGATGGGGCGGGGCAGCCGCCATGTATACCGAGGACGGAAGAATCTTAACGAGCGTAGCCCCGGAAGTAATCAACGCTTCAACAGAATTATGCATTGAAACGGGCGCCATTCTCGAAGCCCATAAGTATCAGGCGAAAATAACGCACTCTGTTTGTGTTGCAAGAGACGACGAACATTCCGAATGCAAGGTATTAACGCCGTGCGGGGTATGCCAGGAAAGACTTTTTTATTGGGGTCCTGATCTTAAAGCAGCTGTAACTGTACCGGATGGGCGCCTGGTTTATAAAACTTTAAAGGAAATACAGCCATACCATTGGTTTGCCGCGTATCAAAAGTAGCAGGGGAGGGGCGTTCGATGTTCAAGAGCCGCAAGGTTTATCTCAGACCTGTTGAAAAAGGCGATATGGAGAGCTTTTACAAAGCCGTTCAAAATGAAGACATCAGGTATATGACGGGCACGACGCGCGAATATACGATGGAAGACCTTTATGAGCACTATGAGAGAATCACGAGTGATGAGACGCGCTATGATTTTGCCGTCTGCTTAAAGGAGGACGATCGTTTGATAGGCGATCTGTCCATTATGGACATTGACCGGAGGAATCGAAAAGCGGGGTTTAGAATTGCTTTGCACAGCCCCGCTTATTTGAACAAAGGCTATGGGATTGAAGCGGTGCGGCTGGCCATGCAGCTTGCTTTCGAAAGGCTCGATCTTAACCCCCTCCAGCTCGAAGTCTTTTCACACAATATCCGCGCGCTGAAAGCATATGAAAAAGCGGGATTTAAAATGGAAGGAAGGATCAGGGAGGCTCTTTATATGAATGAGCAGTACTCGGATGAAATCATTATGGGGATATTGAAGCGGGAATACGAAGAGCTGATGTCCCGCTGAATCGGAGGACGCGGGAGCATTTGATTTTTTGATCGCCGCTTTGTTTGTTCTTATTATTCAATCTTTGCTGAACAGCTGCAAACGCCGCCGAAGACAGACCGCCGGCGATCAGCGCCGCTGTGCTTCTTTTATTTCAAAAACGATCACTCCAAATATCCCGTTAATGAGAAAAAACCGCAGCAGCTTCATCCTTCTATTTTCCCTTTCGTCTGCTGCCTTGCAGATTGGCTGTACGTTCTTAAATCCCGGACGAAAAATGTGGCAGCGGCTGTTCCGGCATATAATACAGCGGCAGCGATAAATACGCTTCGTACCCCGATCAAGTCTGCCAAAGCCCCCATGATGGCGATTGTTATGATAGACCATGCAGCCAAAATGGTATTTTTGGCGGCGGTAACCGGTGCACGCTCTTCATCAGTCAATGTATCTTGAAGGATAACCGTCTGGCTGACGTCTCTTACTTGATAAAGCGGCCCCATCATGATACAGAGGATAACCGAAAGGAGGGGGTTGGACGAATAGGCGAATAAAAGCGTTGTGATGCCCATTGAAACGGAGCCAAAGAAAATCATGAGGCCAAGCCTTTTTTTGAGCTGGTTGGAAAAGAGCACAGCGAGAATGCCGCCCAAAATCGCTCCCAAAAAATAACCGGCATTGATGAATCCCCACCAAGCCTCTCCTTTATTCAGCGCCTCTTTAGTAAAAGCCAGCAAAACGGCGGAAGTCCAGACTGCATTTGCTAAACCTTCCGACATGTCCATCATCGTAAGCAGCAAAACGGTTTTCTTCCTGTAAACAGTGCGCCAGACCGATTGTGCGCGGGCTTTTTGACGAGGGATAATCGCTTTTTTGAAATCCGGCAATCTGATTAAAAGCCCTGATATGAAAAAGAGTGCTGCTGTAAACACTGTCAACGTATAAGTCTGGGCCAAAACGGTTAAAAAGCCGCCGAGACCCCAGCCTGCCGCCTGGACAAACTGGTTGACCGCTACGATGCTTCCCGATGCAGCCACGTAATCGCGCTTTTTAATGGCTTGGTACAGTAAACCTAACTGTGCGGGAGTATACCAGGAGCCGACAAAGCTTTGCAAAAATAGCAGCAGATAAATGATATAAGAGGGTAAGCCAAGCGATTGGCATAAGCCGATGCATAATGCACAGACCGCTCTGAACCATGTTGACCAGGCCGCTGTTTGCAGCAGATCGAGACGCTGAATAGCAAAAGCAGCGATCGCTCCGCCTAATACACTGCCGAACGAGGATAAAGCCAAAACCAGACCGGATCCGAATACAGAGTTCGTTTCCTTAAATACATCGACCATGACAATGATCGTCATCAAGATTGATCCGACAGCCTGCGCTGTTTGCGACGCCCATATGTATCTAAAGTTTTTTTGTTTCCAGACGGTTATGCCAAGAGAGGAAGAATACACGATTCTATCATTCCAGTCGACTTGAATTGTCATCTATTTTACCATATGTATCTATAAATGTTTATTTCTATAAAAAAGAAAACCGCCCTGATCGACAGGGCGGCTGCAGAAGCTCATGTCGAGTTATTCGCCTGTATGAATCCAGACGCTCTTAACCTCTGTATAGTTATCCAGAGCGTATGAGCCCATTTCACGTCCGAGTCCAGACTGTTTGTAGCCGCCGAATGGGGATGCGGCGTCAAAAGCATTATAGCAGTTGACCCAAACGGTACCGGCTTGCAGACGGTCGGCGATATAGTGGGCGTTTTTCAAATTTTCCGTCCATACGCCCGCAGCGAGGCCGTATTCGCTGCGATTGGCCCGTTCGATGACTTCATCAACCGTTTCATAAGGAATCGCCGCCAAAACAGGACCGAAGATTTCTTCTTTTGCTATTGTCATCTCATCCTCGACATTTGTGAATACAGTCGGAGAAACAAAGTATCCCTGTTCATAAGGGCATGTTCCGCCGGCCGCGATTTTCGCACCCTCCTGGCGTCCTTTTTCAATATACGAGAGGACGCGTTCATGCTGTTCTTTGCTGACAAGCGGTCCCATTTGCGTGTCTTCATGAAGGCCCGCACCTTGGCGGAGCGATTTTGAATAAGCGGCCATTTCATCAACGACTTTGTCATATTGGTCTTTATGGATGAAAACGCGCGATCCCGCACAGCAAACTTGGCCCTGGTTGAACATAACGCCGGTTAGTGCGCCTGGAATCGCTTTCTTCAGGTCGGCGTCAGGGAGGATGATATTCGGCGACTTTCCGCCGAGCTCAAGGGTAACACGTTTGACCGATTTGGCCGCTTTCTCCATTATCTTTTTGCCGATTTCAGTTGACCCTGTGAATGCCAGTTTGTCGACAAGGGCATGGTCGGTCAGAGCTTCTCCGGCCGTCTCCCCAAAGCCAGGGATGATGTTGATGACGCCTTTCGGGAAGCCTGCCTCATCGATCAGCTCAGCTAAATACAGAGCGGAAAGCGGCGTTTGTTCAGCCGGTTTTAAGACAACCGTACATCCGGCTGCAAGGGCGGCTCCCATTTTCCACATAGCCATCAGAAGCGGGAAGTTCCAAGGGATAATTTGCCCGACAACTCCGACAGGCTCATGCCGTGTATAGTTAAAATAAGGTCCGTTAACAGGAATTGTCTGTCCGGTTATTTTCGTCGCCCAGCCCGCATAATAGCGCATATGTTCAATTGACAGCGGAATATCGCCTGCGGTCGTTTCGCTGATCGGCTTTCCGTTATCCAGCGTTTCAAGCTGAGCCAGTTCCGTTTTATGTTCCTCCATCAGATCGGCGAGTTTGTACATCAGCCGGCTTCTTTCGGCAGGGTTCATCGTCCGCCACTCACCGCGGTCAAAGGCTTCCCGCGCAGCTTTTACAGCTTTGTCCACATCCTCGGGACCTGCTTCATATAACGTGGCGAGCGTTTCACCAGTCGCCGGGTTTGGGGTCTCAAACGTTTTGTTTGAGGCGCTGGCTACAAATTCCCCGTTAATATAGAGCTTCTTTGTTCCCTGCAAAAATGACTCCAGCTTCTTACTGACCTGCATCGTTAATGAACTCATGTTTGTCAAACAAACCTCCTTTAAAATTTTGGTCTGTCTTCAGGTGAGTTGTCTTGGTGCTGGTTTGTCTTTTAGTTCGGTCATTACGCGGATGAAAGAGGGATATATTTCTGATTTTGGAACTATACACCACCATTCTATAACAGGGAATGAAACCAAATCAATATTCATGTTTGGCAAAAACCACATTCGCCGACAGAGCGCATTGCATTTCGGCGAAAAAACGCTACAATGGAAACTATACACGTATGAAAAAGGAGACATCCACATGATTCATGAAAAATGGCAGAACAATAAAACCATTAAAAAAGTAAAGTGCATACATACCGATGCCAAAAAGTATATCGTCAACAGAGCGCTGACCGTCGGTAACATATACGAGGTCAAAAACGAAACGGGAGAATTTTTGTTTATCATCGATAATACAAACAAAGTCGGCGGCTATTACAAAGAATACTTTGAAGAAGTAAAAGCCTGAATTCATTCGCATAAAGTTTCAACAAAACCGAACACTTTCATAAAAAATCGGCTGGCTGAATCGGAAGTGTGACCAAGTGCCGACGTACATAAAAGGCATAATAACGTCAGAGGAGAACCGCAGAAGCAGAACATCTTGCTGCGGTTTTTTGCTGTATCCGCTATGCACCTTTTGATTCATAGCAAACGAAAAATAAGCTGAAAAAACTGATGAAAAGTTGAAACCTCACGCGTCCGCCGGGCGTATTAATTGATAGTAAAAACAAACATATAGAGTTAAAGAAATGTAATCTGCTCGTAATTGTTTATAAATCAGGGTTATCGTATCCTTATTATTAACTGACAGCATACTTTGCCTTGTGCATAAACATAAATTGGACACATAGAAAGAGGGGTTTTGATTGGGCGTTTTTTCAGCAAGCAAAACAGCAGACGGCAAAAAATTTGAACCGCTGCTTATAGAAGGAGAAAAAATTGAATCGGTTTGCAGACTAAGAATGGATCAAATATGTTTTACGAACAAGCGGATTATTTTTTTTGATAATAAACTGTTTTCTAAAAAGAAAGTCCGCGTCTTCCTGCCTTACAGATCGATTGAAGGCTTTGCGATTAGAGAAGTCAGCATGTTCAATCCAGACAGTTCTCTTTCTCTGATGACCAGCAGCAAAATCTTTGATCTGGAATTTACGAAGGATACCGACATGCTTGAAATTCAAGCGCTGTTATCAAAATACTTATGTGCATAATCTCAACAGGCTGTTCAAACGCTCCTTTGCGAATGAACGGTCTTTTTTTGCGGAGAAATGCACGTTTTCCCTTTTGGCAATCGGGTAATGAAAAAGAAAGGAGGATGATCAACATGCCATTGACAGAGGAACAAAAACAGCACCTTTACGATAAATTAATCAGCTTAAAAAACGAAATCACAGGTACAAAGTCTGAGGTGCAGCCGATGAATGAAGAAACAGGCGAATTGTCAAACGGTATTGACAATCATCTTGCCGACCATGCCGGCGTGTATACCGAACGAATGAGGGACCAGGCTTTCCGGCAATCGGACGATGCTTTGCTGAAAGAGATCGAAGACGCTTTAAATAGGATGAAAGACGGCACATACGGCACGTGTGAAACAACGGGAAAAGAAATCCCCTATGAACGCCTTGAAGCGATTCCATATGCGCGAAGAACCGCCGAAGCTCAAGCGGAAGCAAGACAAGAAGACCGCACAGAGAATGATCGGCAATTTACACGGCAAATGAAGGATTTGACGAATAAAGAAACGATGGACCAAAAACATTCATACGTCTATGAACGGCTTGACCAGGAACAGGACTCCAAATAAAGCGCCCAATGGGTGCTTTTTTTGGTTAGAAAAATAAATGAGTTGACTTTCTATTTAAATGAAAGTAACATACTATTTGTAAGTAAATATTAAAACGTTAGCAACGGGAGGAAAATAGAATGTCTAAAGTATTGTTTGTTAAAGCTAATGACCGTACAGCTGAAGAAGCTGTATCTGTAAAACTTTATGAAGCGTTTCTTAACAGCTATAAAGAAAATCATCCAAACGATGAAATTGTAGAGCTTGACCTTTACAGAGAAAACCCGCCGTACCTAGGCAGAAATGCCATTAACGGGACATTTAAAGCAGGAAAAGGCATGGAATTGAACGAGGATGAAAAAGCTGCCGCCGCTGTAGCGGATCGTTACTTAGACGAATTCGTCAAAGCCGATAAGGTTGTTTTTGCTTTCCCATTGTGGAACTTCGCCGTTCCAGCTGTACTTCACACTTATGTGGACTACTTGTCCCGCGCAGGAGTGACGTTTACATACACTCCTGAAGGACCTAAAGGCCTGATGGGAGATAAGAAGGTTGCTCTGTTAAATGCAAGAGGAGGCTTCTATTCTGAAGGACCGATGGCTGCAATGGAAATGTCGTTGAACTACATGAAAACCGTCATGGGCTTCTTCGGTGTTCAAGACTTGCATACCGTTGTCATCGAAGGACACAACGCTGTTCCTGACGACGCTCAAAAAATTATTGAAAACGGCTTAGCAGAAGCTAAAAAGCTTGCAGCATCATTTTAATTGTGAAACCCTTGTTCCAAAGACGGAACAAGGGTTTTTTTATTTATGTCGTTTGCTTCAGGCTTAATAAATAATAAATATAGTCCGTTGGCACACCCGCTTCACCCATTTGTCTCAGCATCGCTGAAATATTGCCTCTGTGATAAGTGCCGTGGTTGACTACGTGATGAAGGATTTCGCTAATAGGCGTTTTGATTTCGCCTAATATTGGATGGGCAATCGTGATTTCACCATCGGGGTCTTCAAGATTTTCAAAAAACGCTTCATATTGAAGCGCCGTGTCATGAAAGATGGAAATGAAGTCATCGATCTTTTTCCTCTTTAATCCTTCTTTCAGACGCATGCCTGTTTCCTTTGCTTCCTCGTAAGCGGCTCCGGATATGATCTTCAGCCATAAGGCGTCAGCCACGCACATATGGGTAACAACCTCAGATACAGTTTGAAAAACGCTTTTGATTTCCCGGGTGAACAGCTCTTCAGGCAGGCTTTTCAGGTGGGTGAGCACCCTTTGATTCGCCCAATTGTGATAATCTAAATGCTTTAATGCGCTATGTGTCATTTTTTGTCCTCCTCACTTTTTTATATCAATTCGTGAAAAAGACGGATATTCCTTTAATCAATGAAAAATGCCTCTGGTCATAAACGTAAAAAAACCTGCCGGGTCGGCAGGCTTTCATGCTTATTCTTCGTCCTGTTTTTTAGAGTGGGTAACCGGATAAAGCTCCTCTGATGATTCGCTTTGATACTGCAATGAACCAGGCTTTTCTCTGTTTTCCCGTTTTCCGTTTTCTGTTTCGTTCAAGACGTTGGCTTCCATATAGCGGTGGAAAAAATATTCGAACACTGTGACGCCGATCGCTGACACGATTGAAGCTGCAGCAAGCGTACCATACGGGGGATTATTTTGCATGGCGAGAATCACCCAAATCAATACGAGTGAAAGGCCAAAATCTCCCATTGTCGCGGTTGTATTGTTTGTTCTCGGCAGCAGCAGAAGATCTCCGACCAGATAGGATATCACACCCAGAAACAATGTCAAAACAAACATTTCACCGAATGGAACGCCAAAAAACAGAGTTAGGACCACATATAAAAGGACAAGGCTCACAATGAATTTTAAACACAATGCTCTTACATGCTTCATTTCGTTTCCTCACCTTTCAGCTTATTTTAAAGCATTCCTGTTTTGTTGCTGTTTATTGTTTTTGTCATCCTGCTGGAATGCGCTTTCTGTTTCGTGATCGTTTTTCAGCTGCTCAAGGCTGCTGTTTTGAATACCTTTCTTCTGCATGGTCTCACCACCTTTTTCACTATATTTTGGATTGTTATTGATTTCTTATACATAACACGAAAAAAGCAAAAAAGAGGGTTATCCCTCTTCCTGAAAGCCGGTCATTTTTTTCTCAGCCCTGCCGCATATGCAGGGCCCATTCCGGTTATTTTTGATAAAATCAGCGCCATATCATGCGGCGTCTCTTTCATCCCGTTCTCAAGCCATTGCTGCATAACGCTGATATGAGCGCCGGTTATGTAGGAAATCAAGTAGTCTTCCGGTACAATCGGATCCGTTCTGATCGCTGTTTTCAGCCGTTTTAAATTGCTGATCAAAACCGATTTGAATTTTAAACGGAAAGAACCCGGGCCTTTAGGGCCTAAAACTGCCTTCATAAAAACTTCGTTTTCTTTTATATATTGAAAAATGTCGACGACGAATGTCAGCGGATGGTCAATCACATCCTGATTTAATACATCCATTGAGTGAATCGAGCGTTTAGCAATTTTATTGATCTCTTGGATGATTTCCTCCTCGCTTTGGTCCAGCAAATCGTATTTATCTTCGTAGTGCAAGTAAAACGTGCCGCGGTTAATATCGGCTTTCTTCGTAATGTCCGTAACGGATATCTCTTCAAACGCTTTATTTTTCATCAGTTCAGAGAGTGCGTCTCTAATCATTTTTTTCGTGCGTTTTACCCTGCGGTCTTTTTTCTGCTCAGTCATTCAAATCCTCCTGACGGTTCATGAAAATCAACAATTTCCATCTTTGTGTTGAGAACTTAACATTTGCCGATTGATTGTTCATTGCGTTCTCCTTTTGCGCAATTATAATAAACATGATGAATATTAATCAACATAGTGTTTATTTTATTCGTATAAAGAAGGTATGCCGCGTTAGGCATCTGTTCATGGTTTGAGCTGAATATTGATGCATGTCACGCTGGAAAATGCGGTGTAAAGTTGCTGCAAAAAGCGGATTTTAAGGAGAGGATAGAATGGAGAAATACGTGCTGTATTTCAATGAAATCGATCAATTTGACTTGCCCTCTGTCGGCGGGAAAGGGGCGAACCTTGGGGAAATGACAAAAGCGGGCTTTCCCGTTCCTCAGGGATTTTGCATATCAACTGAAGCCTACCGTGCGTTCATACAAACAAGCGGCATCATCGACAGTCTGTTCGATCAGCTTGAACAGCTCAAACATGATGATCTTGAACAGATTCGGACTGTGGGGAAACAAATTCGTGAGCATCTTGCTCAGATCTCCATGCCTGACGAGATCAAATCGGCGATATTGGAGGGCATAGATACGACCGGCAAAGATAAAGCCTATGCCGTCCGCTCCAGCGCAACGGCTGAAGACCTGCCAGATGCTTCATTCGCGGGACAGCAGGACACCTTTTTGAACGTCTGCGGGAAAGATCAGCTTCTTGAAGCGGTGAAACAATGCTGGTCCTCGCTGTTTACAGACAGGGCGATTTCCTACCGAGCGAAAAACGGTTTCGACCACCGCTCTGTCTTTCTTGCGGTTGTCGTTCAAGAGATGGTTTTTCCCGAGGTTTCCGGAATTATGTTCACGGCGGATCCGATCACGGGGCACCGCAAAACGGTATCCATCGATGCCAGCTTCGGCTTGGGTGAAGCGTTGGTGTCCGGCGTCGTCAGCGCTGATCTGTATCAGATTCGGTCTGGTGAAATCGTTAAAAAACAACTCTCTAAGAAAGAATCGGCCATTTACTCCGTACCAGAGGGAGGAACCGTCCAGAAAACCCTCTCTCCGGAAAAACAACAAACACAGGCTTTGCCGGATCCAAGAATCATTGAATTAGCAGAACTGGGGCGCAAAATCGAGGCTCACTATGGCAAGGAACAGGATATCGAGTGGGCTTTTGCCGGCGGCAGGTTTTACATTCTTCAAAGCCGGCCGATCACATCCCTTTACCCGGTCGTACGCTTTTTTGATGATAGGCCGCACGTATTGATTAATTTTGGCTACATCCAAATGATGACCGATCCGCTGAAACCATTGGGTGTATCGGTTATCAGCCAAGTCCTCCGATTTTTAAAAAAAGATCCTTCGGCACAGCCGATTCTTCGCGAAGCGGGAGGAAGAGTCTTTGCCGATATTACGGGTGCTCTCTCCCTCAAATTCGTCCGAAGCCGGCTGCTTAAAGTATTGAGCGGCATGGATCAGTTGATGGCATCAGCTGTATCGGAGGTAGTCAAGCGCAAAGAACATCAGCTATATTCCACATCCACAAAAGGCATTTTTCATATTGCCGGGAATTTGGCGCCGATTTTGATTCCGGCAGCATTAAAAGTTGCCGGAATCCTGCTCATGAGAAATCCGGATAAAGCCGAGAAAAAAGCGGAATTGATCATTGAAGCGATCGTGACGGACACCGAAGAGCAGCTTAGCCGGACTTCCGGTGCTGAGACGATCCGCGTCATCCAAAAAGGAATGGGAAACATGTTGCAAGACGTGCTTTCAAAAGTCGCTGTGTATGTCTTGAGCGGAATGATTGCAGCCGGATTGCTCGAAAAAAAGCTGAAAAAGAAGCTGGGGGACGAGAAAAGCGCTATTTTGCTGGGGAAATTGTATAAATCCCTGCCCCATAATGTCACAACGGAAATGGGTCTAGAGTTAGGAGATCTTTCCGATCAGGCGAGAAAGTATCCTGCTGTCATTGACTATTTCAAGCGTGCAAACAGCGAAAATTTTATGGAAGAACTGCTCAAAATCCCCGGCGGCGCCGAAATGAAACGCAGTTTAGACGATTTTCTCAAAAAGTACGGGATGCGGTGCGTGGGAGAAATCGATTTGACAAGGCCGAGATGGGCCGAGGCCCCGGTTCAGCTCGTTCCGTCCATACTCAGCCATATTCGGACGATTGCCGCCGGGGAACACAGAAGGAAATTTAAACAAGGTGAAACCGAAGCGGAAGAGGCAAAAAAGGAGATCATCTCTCAATTTCGTTTTCCAGAAAAAAAGAGAGTCTCCCGGCTCGTTCATATGTACCGAAGCTTGATGGGAATGCGGGAGCATCATAAATTTACACTTGTAAAACTGATGTTTTTATACAAAAAAGCGATTCTTAAAGAAGCCCGCACCCTCGTTGGAAAAGGGATTTTGAATTGTGAAGAAGATGTCTTTTACTTTACGCTTGAGGAGCTTATCGCCCTATTGGAGAATCGCGGCATCGGGGATATTCCGGAATTGTTAACAGACAGAAAACGGCAGCATACGTCCAATCAAAAGCTCACATCTCCACGCGTGATGACGAGTAAAGGGGAGATCATCACAGGAAAGCTGCGAAATGAAAAAAGTCCTGAAGGCGCTCTCACAGGTACCCCTGTTTCCGCGGGAATCATCGAAGGGACCGCCAGAGTTGCAAAGAGTCCTGAAGACGCGAAGCTGAATCAAGGGGACATATTAGTGGCGCCGTATACTGATCCGGGCTGGACTCCGCTCTTTACTTCAGCGGTCGGACTGATTACGGAAGTAGGCGGCATGATGACCCATGGTTCAGTAGTGGCAAGGGAATACGGCATTCCTGCTGTCGTCGGGATCGACAAAGCGACAGAAATCATAGAAGACGGCGCTTACATCCGAGTCGACGGAACAAACGGGTTTGTTCAAATATTGGACGGCAACGGCTCCTGAGTTATTTTAAATAAAGGCTTTATATAGGAAAATTGATATTTGATACCTATACGAATCCTTGATATAACCAGAATGGGAACGTGCGTTCGATATCGTTGTCAAGGCGAGCAAAAACAAGGCGGTTATTGTTAGAAGAAGCGAATCAGATATTATAGAGATAATATCATTTCCAAAGAAATTGAGGAGAAATGGATGTCGCAAAATGGAATTGTTTTAGTAGCCAGTGTATCTATCTTTAGTGATGATAAAGTCTTGATGATAAAAGAGAATAAACCTACTTCTGTTAATAAGTGGAATTTTCTGGGCGGACGTATCGAATATGGAGAGGACATTCTCTATTCAGCCCGAAGGGAAGT
Source organism: Bacillus licheniformis DSM 13 = ATCC 14580 (assembly GCF_000011645.1). Classification (GTDB taxonomy): domain Bacteria; phylum Bacillota; class Bacilli; order Bacillales; family Bacillaceae; genus Bacillus; species Bacillus licheniformis. Next base: position 2,197,410 of record NC_006270.3, on the reverse strand, counting down.
TAAAGAGGAAACTGGATTCGACGTAAATCTGATTGCCACTACAGGTGTATATAATTTTATCAGTAGTACGAACAATCAAGTTATTTTATTTCATTTTATCGGCGAAGTTACTGGAGGTTCTTTAAATCTCGAAGAAGATGAAATTTCAGACAGCAAGTGGATAACAGTAAATGACCTTGTAACATTTGAAAACGAAGGCTTACGAGAACCGAATGTAATAAAGCAAATCACTGATAGCTTATTAAAAGAGAATTTACACTCAATTAGTGTGTATAATGAGCAACTGATTAAATCGTTCTTATTGAGCTGAAGGGATGTTGAACAAAAGTATTAATATTAAAATTTAACAGAGCTAAATAAAAAAGCCAGCCTCTTGGGCTGGCGAAATCGTTTTACCAGCTTGCTTTTTTAACGCCGGGTATATGCCCTTTGTAAGCAAGCTCGCGGAAGCAGATGCGGCACAATTTAAACTTCCGAATCACGGAATGCGGTCTGCCGCAGCGTTCACAGCGGGTGTACTCTCTGACTTTGAACTTTTGTTCCCGTTTTTGCTTGACAATCATTGAAGTCTTGGCCATCTTTTTTACCTCCTTTTACATTTATCGATTTATATAAATAAAAATAGATTTTATTTTTGTAAACAATTTATTATAACATTTAAAATATCATTTGTAAATAAATTGAAAAGACTCGCTGTTCGAGTCTTTTTTGCTGATAAAAAGCGAAGACTTTATAGCAGATATGCCAATCAACGATCCCGTTTTACCTCAGGCAAACGGCATTTTCTATCAAAAAAGACCCAGACCTATCGATTGACTGATCTGCCGTCCCTAGATCAATGAGTCCGCTTTATTCGATCTGATCATTTAGATTGAGCGGAAAATAACCGATTTGCATCATTACGCAGCGGCTGTAAATTTGTATACTGGCATCAAAGAAAGGGGGGAGTATAGAGAAAAACGGTATTTAAATTTTTGTCTCATTGTCTGGCACTCCACTATGCAATGAAACGAAGAAGGAATCAAACATAGTAAGAAAGCGCTGTAGAATTTGACAGCCTTGTGATCTACTCCAGCTGAAGAACAAATCAATTCGTTTCCGCAACACCATTTCCCGCCCAAACGATCAAACTTGAAAACGAAAACGGAATGCAGGGCTGTTCATTTTCACTGAACCTCGATGTTTTAAGGATGAGATGCCGCCGTGTCATTGAGACCGTTTACTAACGAAGACGACGGCGGAAATGGTAAACGCGTCACATTTATAAGCAATAAAACCGGGAAAAGGTGTGCAGGCTGCATACCTTTTTTCAGCGGTTCTACCTTTGGCTGACCGCTATTTTAAGCCCGATCAAAGCGAACAAAGACCCTTCCAGCAAATGAACTTTTTTGGCGGCTTGCGGATTTCTGCGCAGCCGGTCTCCGACTTTTTCCGCAAACAGGCTGATCATCACAAAGATAGCGAACGCTTGAATCAAAAATAACATGCCGTAAACAAGCATTTGCGTTGTCACATTGAAGGTGCCGGGGTGGATAAATTGCGGAAGAAAGGCAAGGAAGAACAATGAGACCTTCGGGTTTAATAGGTTCATCACCACGCCTTTTTGATATAAAGCCCTGCGGTTCAATGAATCTTTGGTTTCAACGTTGAAACCGGCGCTTTTTTGCCGAAAAGACTGGTAAGCTAAAAACAGCAGATAGGCTGCACCTGCATATTTTACAATCGAGAAGGCGACAGCTGATTGATAGATCGCAGCAGAAATGCCTGCTGCAGCCGCCGTGATGTGGACGATTAGCCCTGTGCATAGTCCGGATGCGGTTGCTATACCGGCCGATTTTCCCTTTGATATGCTCTGTGCCAAAACGAACAGGTTGTCAGGGCCCGGCATAAGTGTTAGCAGTACGGCCGCACCCAAAAAAGAAACGATCGATATCGCGTCCATCTGTCCAGCTCCATTTTCAATAGTATTTTTATTATTATAGCATCTGAGAAACACTTTTTAGCAAAAAGGCGGGGAAAATGGACGGATTTTTAGTTTCTTGTATTAGTACAAGTTTGTGCTAATCAACATAATCTGATAGTGAAGAATGAAACCTAAGGAAGGGAGAAGTGCTTATGTCTTACTGCAAACCGCGCGTTCTGCCGCCAGTTGTGCATCCTACTAGATACTGTGAGGATCACAGATTCTCTAAAACGATCGTTCCTCACATCCATCCGCAGCATATTAAAAAAGTGGATCATCATAAATACGAACATGTTCACTATTATCCGCACTCTTATTCAAGCTATAAGCCGGTTTATCATGACCACTCTTACTGCGGTAAACCTTGCGATCGCTACGAAAAATACTAACCTTTCCGGAAGAAAAAATTCTTCACATGAAAAAAGGCCGTAGAAGCGTCCCCATGGAGCTTTTACGGCCTTTTTGGTTAGCTCCTGCATCCTTGCAAATTCCCACGCAAAACAGCTTCGCCGGCCTTTTTCGTCTTCGAATTGAAAGGGCGCACTTCGACTTGGGTATTCACAGTCAGCTCTGATGATATTTCGTCAAATTTGCCCGCCCAAGGACTTCCGCCAAACCAGCTCGGCGCGTCTTCTTGGACTTGATGCATGGTGAAACGCCAGCTGATCTGGTCAGGTATCCGGGCAATTCCTTCAAATTGATCATAATCTCCAAATGAAGCAGGGTCCGGAAGCCAATCAGCGTAGATGCCGACACTCTGCCTTTCCCTGACAGGACTCCCGGGGGCTTCGGTATACGGTTTCTTCACTTTCGCAATTAAAGCCGTTCCGCGGGCATTGGGAATATCTCGGACTGGATCAAGAACGACGCTGCATGGATAAGGTACTTGTGCGTAGGCCGCTGCCGCAGGCAGAATGAGGACAAACGATATCGCCAGACTTCTCAGAAGTGCCATCATTGAACAACCCTCCGTTTCTTGAAATAGTTTAACCAGTCACGCCTTTTCAAATTCTTCATGTTCAGCCCTCGGAGACATTCACCTATTTACATCTTGGGAGTATCTTATGGTAAAGACATGATCGGGGGCGACGGCATGGGATATTTTATCGAGGCAGAACCAAGCGTTAATCTGTACGTTGAAGACATCAATCCTCAAAGCGGCAAAGCCATTGTATTTTTGCACGGCTGGCCATTAAGCCATCTCCAGTTTGAATATCAATTTGACGATCTTTCGCGAAAGGGATACCGCTGTATCGGCATTGACTGGCGTGGATTCGGGCGTTCGGATAAGCCGGCGACGGGCTATAATTACAACCGTTTGGCTGATGATATCCGCGCTGTCGTTGAGGCGCTTCAATTAAACAACTTCACGCTTGCCGGTCATTCAACCGGCGGCGCCATAGCACTCCGCTATATGTCCCGATATAGGGGCGCTGGGGTCTCAAAGCTGGTTTTGATCGATGCGGCGGCGCCTGTGGGATTTACTGAAGAAACGGCAGCCAAATTGCTTCAGCAAGCGTCTAACGATCGTCCCAAGATGATGCGCGAAGTGACCGACACGTTTTTCTTTCAATATATTACACAACCGTTCTCAGACTGTTTTTTTCAATTGGGATTGCAGGCGGCAGGCTGGTCGACAAAAGCGGTCATCGAAATGCTGAGAGATGAGAAACTGTATGATGATCCGGAAAAAGTCGCTGCTCCAGCCTTAATCATTCACGGTATTCAAGACAAGGTGATTCCGTTTGCACAAGCAAAGGAGCTCAGCCGCAAAATCAGAAATTCATATCTTGTTCCGTTTCAATACAGCGGACACGGTCCATTCTGGGAGGAACGCAAAATGTTCAATCGGATTTTAACGCAATTTATCGGTTGATTTTATATTGAGGAGCTGCCACATAATGTTCAAAAAGCAGAGAGGAATATTTTGGATAATCATGTTATGATGATAATCACCGAGACTGCTTCTGCACCCTGAAGCGTGAAAAATACCCGAAGTGCAAGTATTTTTATCGGGGTGTATCTCCGTTTGGCACAGAAGCAGAGGGGAGCATGACGTTTCTGAGGGGGAATGGAATTTAATGAAGTCAATCCAATCAATCACCGTTCATTCAAAGCAATATATCGTCGGTGAGCGATGCCATCCGCCAGGATTTAGAGACGAAGCGACCGTAATGAAAATTACAGAAAAAAACAAGTTCTATGGATTAATCAGAGGCTTTGTTGTTCATTTTGATACAAAAAAAGAGCTGCATATTCATACAGAGCCCGTCAATGTTCATTGGAGGTGAAGGACTTTAAGCGAACATTTAAAATATTCGTTTAGTGTCTTTTTTTTAACTCTGGAAGCAATGGGATTCAACCGCAGATGCTTCATAGTCATAAAACAGATTTTCCAAAAACGATATTTAGAAAATGAACGGGCGAAATTAGGGACAAAGCATAGGTGCTTATGCAGTCGGGCTTTAGCTTTTCAGCATAATGTACTAGTGAATCTATAAAACAAAGGGAAAGGAGAATGTACGAATGTATTGCAAACATCATGAGCCGCATGTTTACCCTACGAAATATTGTGAGGATCATCATTACTCAAAATCTGTCGTTCCTCATATTCATCCACAGCATACAAAAAAAATAGACCACCACAAGTATGAACATGTTCATTACTATCCGCACACTTACTCACATCATAAAGATGTTTCACATGAACACTATCATTGCGGAAAACCTTGCAAAAGCTATGAAAAAAAATCGGATTACGGCCATTGCTATTAATTAAGGCTTAATTGTACTTTCACAGACCATATAAATACCCGGCAGGGGTCTTTTATGGTCTGTTCCTATTTTATAAGGGAGCTACCATGTATATCAACGTTTAACATAGGTTATAGCGAACAGCAGAAAAATAGTATATGGCAAAATGAAAAATGCAGACGAAGTTCGAAGTCGCGGAATGCTTATTAATGTCATTTATACCTTTTTTATATTAATATGGTACATATAGGATGTTATTTTCTCTAATCGGTTGGGAAGAAAGGAGAGCCGTTATGCAAAAAACGCTTTTTCAAAATGCTACGATTGTGACGCTTGATCCGCAGCTTCATACGCTCGAAAAAGGGGACATGCTGATTGAAGGCTCCGTCATTCTGGACGTTGCCGAGTCGATTGAAGCCGGAGACGCTGAGATTGTGGATGCCTCCAATATGCTGATCATGCCTGGATTTGTTGATACGCACCGCCACGTATGGGAATCTGTGATCCGCGGAATCGGAGCCGACTGGTCCCTGCAAACCTATTTAAACCGGATTTATTATGGGAATTATGGGTCGATGAGAAGACCTGAGGATGATTGGGCCGCGAACTATTTAGGAGCGCTTGAGGCGCTCGATGCAGGCGTCACGACTTTGCTGGACTGGACGATGATTGAGTCGCCTGATCATACGGACCAGCTGATTGCCGGACTGAAAGACGCCGGCATTCGCGCAGTATTCGCCTTTGGAACATCTGGTGACGCCGAATATTGGGACAGAGACAGCGATCTTTCGAATATGGACGAAGCGAAACGGGTAAAAAAAGCATATTTTCAATCGAAGGATCAGCTTCTGACGATGGGGCTTGCAATTCGAGGTCCGGAGTTTTCTTCATGGAAGACATCTGTCTTTGAAATCGAAACGGCCCGGGAACTGGATGCCTTATGCAGCATGCATATTGCTTTTGGCAACTGGGGAGCGAAAGATCGTTCGATTGAAAAGCTGAATCAAGCCGGGCTGCTTGGTCCCGATTTAAACATGGTGCATGCCAATGCGATGAGTGAAGAAGAAATGAAAATGCTTGCGGCTCACGGAAGCTCGATATCTGTGACACCAGAAATTGAGATGATGATGGGGCACGGCTATCCTGTTACAGGGCTCTCTCTAAAAAACGGGGTTCTTACTGCGCTTGGGGTTGATGTTGTCACATCGACCGGGGGAGACCTTTTCGCACAGATGAAATTTGCTCTTCAAGCAGAACGCGCAAAGCACAATGATGAACTGCTGAGAGAAGGAATTATGCCGGGGCCCGAATTGAGCATATCGGCCGAACAAATCCTGAAAGCGGCTACCATTGACGGGGCGCGCGCCCTAAAGCTCGATCATAAAATCGGCTCGCTTTCCCCAGGCAAAGAAGCTGACTTTATCATGGTGAAAACGGACAGCGTCAATTTGCTCCCTTTCACTGATGCGGCGGGGGCCATCGTCCAATGCACGCACACCGGAAATGTAGATTCCGTATATGTCGCAGGAAAAGCGGTGAAACGAAACGGCCGGCTGGTTGATGCAGATCTTGAAAAGGTGAGACAAAAAGCGCTGGAAGCAAGAGATCATATTTTATTCCGATCCCCTGAGGGCGCCTTTTAAGAAAAACAGTTTCATGATGCGCCTTTGCAAATAAGACCCCAGATTGGTTATGCGAAAAAACGGATATCTGACCAATGAAGTAAAGGCCTCATAGACAGCCGCGTATCATCTGGAAACTAAAACGTTAGGAAACAGATTCTCAAATGCTAAAAAGACCAGCCCTTGATATAAAGGGGCTGGCTCTTTTTAAAATAAGTCGTCAATTTGGGATAAGTATATGTCTACAGTAGAGTCATTCAACTTCTCTAATATCACCAAGATATCGCGGACTGACCTTCTTGTTTGTTCATCCTCAAACGTTAAATTTTTATAGTAAGAAATGACGGCTTCCAAAGCGCCGGCAAGTGCCAAACCAGTGTCACGGTCTGCTTTTAAAGCGGATTTTTTCATTTTTGTCAAAAGCCATTTTAAATCATCAATACTTTCAATAGGGTAGTAATTAAGCTGATGCAGCTCGGCTGCCGAATTTTTAGTCAGAATTTGTTCAGCTTCTTCTTTTGTAATGGCATCTTCCGGATAGACATAGGGAATGTCAGGATGCACGCCTTCGATAAGCTGGCAGTCGTCATCATCCATGGGATTATCTGTATAAAGTTTAGAGAGAAATTCTCCAAATGAATCCGCTAATTTATAATTCTCTTCAAATTCTGAATCGAAATAGTGCACGGGCGGATTTTCTTTCGTTTCTCTGTAGTCAAGCGCTATCCATGTATGGCCGTCACCGTGAATAAGGATCAGGTTGTCGGGCAGTTCCCATTCTTTAATGATGTATTTGCTCTCGAGAATCCCTGCCTTTTTCCCTAAGCCTAATAAGTAGTCAAACTGGACATGATCTTTAGCCCAGGAGGTAGGCCGTTCAGAAGGGAAGGCGTTAAAATTGATATACCCGCCGTTTTGTTCAAGAATAAGCGCTTTGTATTCCTCCGGAAGTTTCACACCTAACTTTTTTTCAGCTTTTTGAATATCTCTCTCTGATATGCTTTTTAATTTGTATGGATCTTCGTCTTCGTATGTCCAAAAGTTTTTCAAATGCGTCCCCCCTCATCCGTTTGTTGTTCGTATCTATTTGGCAAAAAGGGTTGTCCTTCCCGGAGTCTTTTTGAAGGCCGAGAAATAATCATAAGTTTGCGGAATGGCCCCGTATGTTCCTTTAATGCGAATATCCTTACATTCGCCTTCGGAATTTTCAAAATAAAGCCTGTAGGTTCGAGGCATCAACGTGATGACATCCTGAGCGGTTCGGTCAGGCCAGTCCCCTTCAAAATCTTTAATGCTTAAACTCATAAATCTTCCTGATAGGTGCATCATCTGAATCTTAATCGTTGTTTGGTGCCGACGGGGAAGTCAAATATGCAGGAGCTGTTGCCATTAACGGAAAAACAAATAAGCTCCTTGGTTTTTTAGATGAAAAAGATTTAGACGGGATCATGTGGATCAAAGGACAAGGGGTAGGGGGCACTGTCAAAAACTATGATCAAAAAACAAAAAAATTGACGGCCATGTCAGTCGATCACCTTAAGAGTGAGATCAAGCCAGTCTTCAAAGGAAACCGCCTCTCATTTAAAGTGAATATTAATTCAGAGGCACACCTGGCTGAAAACTGGAATACAACCGAAACGGCAATTGACAAAAAATATTTGAAAAGAAAGGAAGAAAGTGCGTCACAAACAGTGAAACAGCTGGTAGAGCAGATCACAGAAAAAATGCAGAAGGAATATAAAGCCGACCTTGCCGGCTTCGGTGATGAAGTGAGGATCCACTATCCCTTTCTTTGGAGAAAGCTGAAGAAAAATTGGGATGAAGTATTCACAGAAACCCCCATTCAATATGATGTGAACATCACGATTGAAGAATTTGGATCACAAAGTAGACATTAGCTTAATCATGACTTTATAAAGGTGCACAAATAACAGCGAGGGGATAACGGGGAATGGGTGAGAATGCTTGGTCATAAACGGTAAGTGTGTGTTTTATCAAACTTTTTTCGCGGATAAGTTATATATATATAGATAGGCTGTAAAAAGACAAATGTCATCTGATCAAACAGACGCATTTTTATAATTCGGCTATAGCTTTTGGAGTTGACCGAATAATTGATTAGAGGACAGTCATTTTTTGTTAATTTCAAACGGAACTAACTTTAAAGAGTTAGTTCCGTTTGAATCGCTAATCCAAATTTTGATCGATCGTTCCTTCAAAATAGTCATCACTGACCTGTTCATGAGTTTCAGCTAATCCTTTTTCCAATTGAGTAGCCCCTTCATAATCCGAAGGGTCGAAATATTTTCCGGCCACATCGGTAGTGTCAGTTGTGTTTTCTTTGTTATCAGTTTCAGTGTTTACGTTTTCTGTCTTAGCATTGCTGTCTAAAGATTGCTGAGAATCATATTCCTTGTCTAGTGAAGAAAATCTTTTGTAATCATCCGGTCTGTCTGCTCCATTTTTTTGAGGCACGTTAATCACTCCATATCAGTGAAATTTTGTTCTTTAGGTAAAAAGGTCATCTGAAAGGCATTTCAGTCTCATATTCATTTCTCATTTGATCAATACAACGATTTCACTCCTTTCGCCCAAAATATGGTGGAATACCAACTCTTCTTATTCTGTCTGTTGAGAAGGTATTCATTCGCTTTTTTTCGAGTGAATCAAACTGCAAGCCTATTCAAGGGAAGAGAACAAGTGAAAGAAGGGGCGAGAACTCCCCATTCAGTGATTTAAGGCTTCAATTTTCTTCTGTTACAAGCGGCTGACGGAAGGGGCTTATTCGTTAGGCGAACACGCTGGAGAGCATGATACCTCTTCTGGGGAGAAAAGCGGAAATGAACCAGGCAAAGGAGCAAGTATAGCTGCTTCTGATTTAACCGGTGAAGCGGGAAAAAGCGAATTGAACTCTGGAACCAATCTTTTCATGCCTGTTTATGCTTTTTTGTTTCTATATGATGAAATTGTCGTTTTCAATGATGCATATGAACCAATAGCTGCGCAACCATAGAATCCGCCCATAAATACTCCAGCTATGAGGCTGTGTCGATGACTTATGCAAACAGATATGATTAAGCCTAGTGCAAGTGCAATTGATGGAACATACTTTTTGGGAACCTTAAGAAAGATTTTAATTATCTGTGTGACGATCAAAATAATCGGCACTGCCGTAACAGCATCCCAAAAGTTTGTATGAATGATTGGGAAATCCATATATAGCACCACCTTTTTTTATCAGTATTTCTTGATTCGGTGAAAAATATTTAATGCGAACACCCAGGGATCTCATAATTCCTTTGGAAAGGGATAGTGAACCACCTTTATAAACTGCAAGAGCATTTTACTCACCTAAAATCGACCTCATTAATCTATAGTTCTTAATCTTTACCGCAGATTGCTATGTGCGGTAGTCAGAACGTCTTTTTCGAGTAAAAAGCAGCGATTGTTAGGCGGCACTCGTATGGATTATAATGTGAAAAGAGGGAAGCCTCATCTGTATTGAAGGGGGGATGTATGGAGTCTAAAATGAAGATCGGTTTAGGTGTTTTGATAATTGGACTCGGCTTTCTCAGTCATTTTCGATTTTCGAACAACAATGATATGAACACAGCTTCAAGAAACACCACAAGCGCACCCAGTCACGATTTTATTGTTTAGCTTAAAAAAGAGTTTTGAATTATCTTTTTGCAGCCGTTTCATTAGCGGCTTTTTTTTATTCAAAACAGGTTTATTGGACTGGTCTTAAAGATTCATTTTGTTGGATTGAAAGGATTTATTCACCAATTCCCTTCCGTATAGTGGTAAACTCTTAGTTGGTCATTACTTTTGTCATGCATTTTTTGGGAAGCGAGGTATTGCAAATGATCGGTTCAATCCTGGGAGAAACGCTGGCTTTAGATATCATGAAAGTTGATTTATCGATGAAGAAAGAATTTTTGGCAGAGCTGAAAGCTTGCCGCAAAGAGCTGGAAAAAGACAAAACAGAGTTCTCTGATTCGAAAAAGACGATCACCGAACCACAACTGTCGTCTCATACGTGGCAAGGCAGTCTTGCTGACTCCTTTGACCGTATTCGAGGTCTGATGAAGACTGCTTACAATGACATAAGCGGAAAACAGCTTTCTGATGTTTTAAGCAAAATCGATGAACGAATCAAATCTTTACAAGAAGATATTCACTCGCTCAGCCAGGAAGTTCGTTCTTTAGAGAAAAAGATTGAGAACGCGAAGCGGGAAGCACGAGACAAGGAGTAAATGAAAAATGGATCAAGAAATAAAAGTGAATACCGGAGAAGTCAAACAAGCGCTCTCTAAATTAAAGCATTCCAGCCATTCAATGAAAGCGACGATTCCGACAGATATCAAGGGCCAGAATCACCTTGATGCGACAAAGAAGATAGAGGAACTGAATCAGACGATTAATAAGATCGCTTCTTCCTATGCCTCTGCTTTCTCAAAACAAGTCGTCCAAACGGAATCAGCAGTCGAAGCAATGATGGACACCGACAAACAGCTGGCTTCATCGATGAAAACAAAATAGAAGAGAAAGCCATGAAGACATTGGATGTTCAGGCGCTGCACAAAGCGCTGGAACATTTAAAACATCAATCAGACGAAATTGCTAAAGTCAAAAGCAAAAAACATATTATATATCGACTGGAATATAATGTTATTTAGGCGGAAAATATATTAGAAAAAATTCCTAATGAACTAAGAGAGTTTTATTTAAGAGTATGATATGGTTTTATTTGTAATCTTGATAAAACTCATGGAGATAGAGTAATGGATTCTCATAGTGTAGCTGATTTTATAGATCCAAGAATTAGAGAACTATACCCATGTTAGTGTTTTTTGAAGTCGGTGAGGGGACATATCTGACTCTAGATTTAGATCAGGAAGAAGAGAACGGTATTTGTCCAGTATACTATTTTGACAAGATAATTGCGGCATCACTCGAAGAGTTTTCAAGAAAATGGATGAAGAAGAACCAGACTATTATATTCATGCCTAAATTGACTTGAGAATTGATTAACTTTGAAGAATGACCTTGATTGGCTATTGCCTTTCAAGGTTTTTTATATTTAATCCGAAAAAAGGGCATAGAATGGGAGACACACCTATCCCTGAACTGAATGATGATAAGATCGTCAGTCTCACAAGAGAAGCGGTCCGTTTACGTAATTTCTCAATGCTTTCTCCTTTTCTTTTTTAAATTTATGTGTCATAGTACCGATATAATGATTAAGTAGAATTGAAAGAGTGATGTCCATTGTTATCTTTAGGAAATATTTTAACAATAGAATTTGAAAACGAAATTCAAGAGTATGTCCTCGCGAAAAGCAAAGTGCTATCCATTGAGGACAATGTTTTAAGAGTACATTATCCTGTTGATGAAGAAACAGGGAGAACTGTTATTATTCCAACAAATACAGTAGCAATAGTTCACTTTATAAATGAGCAACAAGTCCCATATAAATTTACCAGTGTAATACAGGGACGAGAGATCTATCAGGATATACCTGTATTAAATATGTATTTACCCGAAGAAGATCAAATGACAAAAATTCAAAGACGGCAATTTTTTAGAGTAAATACAACGATTCCTGTCACTGTCCGCCCATATGGATCTGGTTCAATGTTTAAAACATATACAGCAAATATCAGTGCTGGAGGCGCTGCGTTAATTATTGAAGAGACGCAAATACACGAAGCGGAAGAGGATTTAAATTTAAGCATTCATCTGCCAAATGAGGGACATGATGAAAATGTGATTGACGTTTATGCTCAAGTCAAACGCACTTACATAGATCGGAGAACAAACAAACAGATCATGACAGTTGAATTTATCAAGATGGATGAACATGATGAACAAGCACTTGTACATTATTGCATAAAATTGCAATTGGAAGAAAGAAGAAAACTGAAATCTGATTAGAATATTAATTTTAACCTGTTATATGATGCAGCTTACAGTAGGTGTCATCCCCCAAAAGTTGAGAAAGACCTGAAATCTGCCTTTTTTTCTTTCTCGCCACATCTATTGAAATGGAAAGCTGTTGGTGAGATGATGTCGAATACTTTGCAAATATATAAAGAATAGGAGGAGAAGCTGATCGATTTGCTTTAGAAACAGAGGATAGTCTCATCTGTCTTAAAAAGATGGTCTATGCTCAAAAGCAAATATTGAATGGGGAATGTTTGTATGAAATCTAAAATGAAGATCGGTTTAGGGATTATGATAATTGGACTTGGTTTTCTCAGTCATTTTTCGAACAACGATGATATGAACACAGCTTCAAGAAACATCACAGCGCACCCTCCAGTCATGATTTTGTTGTTTAACCTAAAAGAGTTTTTGGAATATCCTTTTAGCCGTTTTAATAGCGGCTTTTTTTTATGTATTTCAAACCCTCAACAAAGGTTTAATGACCTGATCCCAAGGATTCATTTTCACGGATTGTCAGGATTTATTAACCAATTCCTTTCCGTAAAGTGGTAAAACAGTTCGTGGTATGTCACTTTAGTATTAGAGGAGAATGCTATGAAAACTCTTGATGTTCAGGCGTTGCACAAAGCCATTGATCAATCGAACTTAAATCAAAAATAGATAATAGGACTATTACTCGAGAAGAATACAAGGTATATACTTGGAATAAGAAATTTGCAGCTAAGCGAGATAAAGGTGCTAAGACTTTTTAAACAAGAATACTTAATGGTGAAGCTCCAACAAGAAATTGGTTCAAAGGAGCAGGCGCAAGATATTATAAACAATAAGAGAGCAAAGTATGAAGGGAAAACTATGCAAGGACATCACAGTTATAGCGCTTCTAAATTCCCTCATTTAAGTGACAAAGGTGAAGTTATATATCCAGCAACAACAAGTGAACATTTACACAGATGGCACGGAGGGAAATTACAAAAATAGCCTTCCGGGAAAGCCGATTAAGGATATTAAAGATTTTTAATTTAGAGGGGAGTTATCTTGATGGACTTCATTTATGTGGAAGTACTCAATGATTCAAATATTACTAAGTACATTTCGTTATTAAGAAAAACATCATCTAAACCTATTAACGAACTAAAGCAGGCGATTGAAACAGGAAAACCAGTTATTGAATGTGATTACTATGACACAGAAGAATTGAAATCACTAGTAATCATTATAGAACAGTTACTCTCATTGGGAGCTAGCATTAAAATTTATGAAAATGATAGAGAAATAACACTTGAGATGTCTTGATCGAAACCTATGAGGGCATTGCAAAAGACCGAGAAGAATTGGATGAGTTATTATTTGGTGATGATGATTAATATTTAATGAAGAATGAGTTGAAAATATAAACAATATTCACCTTTTCTACCTTGATTGGCTTTTGGCCTTTCAAGGTTTTTTTATATTCAAACCCGAGAAAAATCCGACAAAAAGGGGGATAAAATAGGGGACTTTTTCTTTTCCACTTTGTCATACGATAGAGACAAGAAAACGAACGTGGAATATCGAGTCCAAGACGGAGAGCCTGCGGACACTGATCTTTTGCATACGGATGTTATGCGGCTGATTGGTTTGTGTTTTCAGAGAGCGAGGTTGCTTGAGTTACGGGGTTTGCCGATGTTGAAAAGGACGCTGCTCCAAAGCCGGAAATAGAGCTTGTCAATGCTGGTGCCGCGGTTAGAACAGGCATTGTTTTTCATGCTGATCCCTCCTTTTTCATCTATCCTCTCGTTTCCCGGTGATGAAGCAATAAAACATGTGAGTGCGCTTTGTATGTTTTATTGCTCCCTTGTAAGGGAAGAGAAATGGATAATTCGGTATATACACAAGCAAGAAAGGGGAATGGAGATGGCTGAACAGAAAAAAATCACAATAAACGGCGTTGAAATGGAAGCGTCCGAGGAACAGACGGTGCTTCAGCTTTTGAATAACAGTTCGATTGAAGTGCCGCAAATTTGCTATCATCCTAGCTTAGGGCCGATTGAAACATGTGATACGTGCATCGTCAGCATCAATGGCGAGCTAAAGAGGTCGTGCTCCGCTGAAGTAAAGGATGGAGACGTCATTGATACGCTTTCACCTGATGTGAAAAAAGCGCAGGTCATTGGGATGGACAAGATTTTATATAATCATGAGCTTTATTGTACAGTTTGCGATTACAACAACGGGGGATGCGAAATACATAATACGGTGAAGGAAATGAAGGTCAATCACCAAAGCATCCCGTTTGATCAGAAGCCTTACCATAAGGATGAATCAAATCCGTTTTACCGGTACGATCCGGATCAATGTATTTTGTGCGGGCGTTGTGTTGAAGCGTGCCAGGACGTTCAGGTGACTGAAACACTGACCATTGACTGGGAGCGGAAACGCCCACGCGTCATTTGGGATAATGATGTGCCGATCAATGAGTCGTCGTGTGTATCATGCGGCCATTGTTCTACCGTCTGTCCATGTAATGCGATGATGGAAAAAGGAATGGAGGGAGAAGCCGGATATTTAACAGGAATCGATGACGAAACGCTGCGTCCGATGATCGAGATCACAAAAGGCGTAGAAACAGGTTACGGCTCTATTCTCGCCATTTCTGATATGGAATCCGCCATGCGTGACGAGCGAATTAAGAAAACAAAAACCGTCTGCACCTATTGCGGTGTCGGCTGCAGCTTTGATGTCTGGACAAAGGGCAGAGATATTCTGAAAGTCGAGCCGCAGGAGGAAGCACCGGCCAACGGCATTTCTACTTGTGTAAAAGGAAAATTCGGCTGGGATTTCATCAACAGCGAGGAGCGCTTGACAAAGCCGCTGATCCGCGAAGGCGACCATTTCCGTGAAGCGGAATGGGAGGAAGCGTTAACGCTGATCGCCAGCAAGTTCACGGATTTAAAAGAGGAGTTTGGCCCGGATTCACTTGCCTTTATTACATCTTCTAAATGTACAAACGAAGAATCCTACCTCATGCAAAAGCTGGCGAGAGGGATCATCGGCACAAATAATGTCGACAACTGCTCGCGCTATTGCCAATCTCCTGCGACTGCCGGCCTGTTCCGGACAGTGGGCTATGGCGGTGACTCAGGGTCGATTGCAGATATCGCGCAAGCGGACCTTGTGTTGATTATCGGTTCGAACACGTCTGAGTCGCATCCGGTCTTGTCCACTCGCATTAAACGGGCTCATAAGCTGAGAGGGCAGAAAGTGATCGTAGCGGATATCAGAAAACACGAAATGGCAGAGCGATCTGATCTGTTTGTTCAGCCGCGTGCCGGATCAGATATCGTCTGGCTGAATGCCATCGCCAAATATTTAATTGAAAACGGCAAGGCCGATGAACGCTTTTTGCAGGAAAGAGTGAACGGACGGGATGAATATGTGAAAAGCCTCACGCCGTATACCCTTGAATATGCCGAGGAGAAAACCGGGATTGATCAAGAAACCCTCATCCAAATGGCGGAGATGATTGGCCAGGCTGACAGTGTGTGCGCATTGTGGGCCATGGGGGTGACACAGCATATTGGCGGAAGCGACACGAGCACAGCAATCTCTAATCTGCTGCTTGTGACAGGAAACTACGGAAAACCGGGAGCGGGCTCTTACCCATTGCGCGGCCATAACAACGTGCAGGGAGCAAGTGACTTCGGAAGCATGCCTGACAGACTGCCGGGCTATGAAAAAGTGACGGACGAACAAGTCCGCCAAAAATACGAGCAGGCATGGGGTGTACCGCTGCCGAAGGAGCCGGGCATGACCAACCACGAAATGATCGAAAAAATCCACTCTGGCAAGCTGAAAGCGATGTATGTAAAAGGTGAAGAAATGGGTCTGGTCGATTCCAATATCAATCATGTACACGCCGCATATGAAAAGCTTGATTTCTTTGTGGTGCAGGATATTTTCTTTTCACGTACAGCCGAGTTTGCCGATGTTGTTCTTCCTGCGAGCCCGAGCCTTGAAAAAGAGGGAACCTTTACAAACACAGAACGCCGGATTCAGCGGCTTTATCAGGTGTTTGAACCGCTGGGCGAATCAAAGCCGGATTGGCAGATTATTATGGAAGTTGCCAATAAGCTTGGCGCTGACTGGCACTATGAGCACCCTGCTGACATTATGGAGGAAGCAGCCAAGCTGTCTCCGATTTATGCGGGTGTCACCTATGAACGGCTTGAAGGCTACAATTCCCTGCAATGGCCTGTAAGCGCTGATGGAAAGGATTCGCCTTTACTTTTTACTGAGCGCTTCCCTTTCCCAGACGGCAAAGCCATTCTCTATCCTGTGCATTGGACAGAACCTGAAGAGTTCGGAGAGGAATATGATATCCACGTCAACAATGGGCGGCTCTTGGAGCATTTCCACGAAGGGAACCTGACCTACAAATCAAAAGGCATTTCAAAGAAAACACCGGAAGTGTTCTTAGAAATTTCTCCTGAACTCGCGGCAGAAAGGGGGATTCAGGACGGAACCCTTGTCAGACTCACATCGCCTTTCGGAAATGTCAAAGTGAAGTGCTTGATCACTGATCGTGTCAAAGGGAAGGAAGTATATCTGCCAATGAACGATTCAGGAGAAGCAGCGATCAACCTGTTAACAGGCAGCCATGCTGATAAGGATACCGATACGCCTGCGTACAAAGAAACATCAGCCAAGATGGAAATTTTGAAGCGCGACGGAAGCAATCCGCTGCCTAAGATCAATCACCGCAACGGCAATCCGCAGCCGCAAATCGGTGTGCAGGTACAAAAGAAATGGGCGCGGAAGGATTATATTTTCCCTGGCGACGCTGTGAAAAGGGGGATTGGGCATAATGGCTAGAGCGATTAAACGAATTCAGAAAATCGAGATAACCGAAGAGGACCAGAGAAAGCGTGATATGAAAGAAATAGAGGATGCATTAGTCGAAAATAAGGAAGCCATTCTTGAAATGCTGCATATGATTGGCCACATGAACGAGCGTGGTGTATTGCCATTGCTGCGCGGCCTTTTTGGCCAAGGAGATAAAGTTCTTGACATCTTAGTGAAAAAGGCAGATACAGAGGAAACGGCCAATACACTGAAAAATCTGCTTCTTCTGTTCGGAACGCTTGGCATGCTGGATGTAAAACAGCTTGAACCTCTCATTTTGAAAGTGAATGCGGGGGTGGCAAACGCGGTGGAACAGAAGGACAGCGAAGAGAAAACAGGTTATTTTGATATCATCCGCTCGCTCAAAGACCCGGAAATCAACAAAGCAGTTACGCTGCTTTTCTCCTTTTTAAAAGGAATGGGACAAGATACAAAGGAGCTGGAACGCACGACTCAGCCTCCAGAGCACCAAAAACATCATCAGGAACCCCGAGAGAAAAGGGGGATGAATAAGAGGGATTGACCACCCGCCCCAGGTGTACTCCTAAGGGAGTACAGACACATTACAACTGGTATATCATCCGTTTTTAGCTGATACAAATAGCAGTAATACTGAAGAGAGAGTTAAGGACGATATTGATTACTTGGTGAAGTTAGATTAGAAGTTGATTTACAGTTGCACGTTTTCATCATCTGGAAACGTGCTTTTTTAATAGCGGAAAATAACTTGAAGGGATAAAAAGGAATTCGATTTGTTTTTTTCTCTGGACTCTTCAAAAAAAGGTTTATTTGTAATAAAATGTAGAATCATATTCTGTCTAGGAGGAGACCGGTGTCTACATTAGCTATTATTGTTCTTCTTGGCTTTTCTGGTTATATGATCTGGAAATTAAAAGAGGCAAAAAAAATTCATCAAAACAATTTAGAACGTGAATTAAAAAATCTAGAGCAAACATATCAAGATCACCTGGTGCAAGCTCATAAAGAGGCTTCCGCTGCTTTACAACAAGCTGAAGTCATGAATATTAATCAAAAAAATGAATTCTTAAATGAAAACGATTTTCTGAAGAACAAGATTGTAAAGATGGATGAATATATAAACAATCTTAAAAAGTATTCAAGAAATAGCGGTGAAGTTATTACCCACACTATTTTAACGGAATTAAAAGAAAAGCTTATTTCTGAGGGGAAAATAAATGAAAACGAGATGGTTATAATGGGAAACGTATTTGTACCCTATGAAGAAAATGGGGAGACAAAAACCAGGCAAATTGATCATTTAGTTATTTTGCCATCAGATATCTATATTATAGAAACCAAGTATTGGCGTGGAACAGTTATCCATGGGATTAATCGTAAAAATGCGGAATCAATTGCAAATGATTTTTCATTTGTCTTTGAACAATTATTTCCGAAAGCGAATAGTGATACAGAGAAGACAATCATTTTTATGAAAAATAGCAATATAGATAAGGATTCCGAGCAAAAAAATTCTATAAATATTTCTTATTATGATAACCCGAGAAATCAAGTCATGGACACAATGTATAAACTCAGGAATTTTCTCATAACCTATAATAATAAATTCAACTATGTTGAGCCTATAGTCTATTTTGGTTATCCGGAGGACAAAGAAAATCGTGTAATAGATTATTCTACAAAAGATAAGAATAGATTTACCTCAAAAGCAAGTTTGTGCGAGTATTTTAAGAATGAGGTTTTAAAGCCTGCTAAATATACAGTCGATGAGATACAACAAATAAAAAGGATCATGCAAAAAGTTAACTATCTATCATAAATAAATATCAATTTATAAAGCATCTCAATGGATGCTTTTTTTCTTGGAGGTCATGAACATTCGTGAAATTCCATAGAAAAATTAACCCGGCTCCATACAATCCACACTTGCAGCCGGGTGCTTCAGAATATGAAACACTGAAACAGTCTATGAAACGCTTTTGAACAGTTGAACCGTTAGTCTGGAATGAAAGGATTGGCAACCTTGCAGGCGGCAACCAACGCTTTAAAATCCTCATGGAAAAAGGACCAAAGACTCTCCTGGTTTCAGTTGTAAATCTGGATGAGGCTGAGGAAAAATAAGATCTGCGGCGACTGGGATGAGGAAAAGCTCCAGCTGCATCTTGCTGAATTAAATAACACTTTTAATGACAGGATTTTCGGGAGAAGAATTAGTGGAGCTCCTTTTAGATTTCTCGGGAGATTCAGAGGTTCTTCATGTTGAGGAAGACGATTCTGAATGATGAAATGGCAGCTGATCAATTTGATGAATTTTTAAGAGACGTCTTTCAGAATTACTCAAGAAATGGAAGATAAAGCCGCGATTTATGTGTTTCATCCTTCTGCCTATCAGATAGCATTTGAAAATGAGATGAGGAGTGCCGGTTTAGACATTCGCACTCAATGTATTAGGGTGAAAAATTCGCCTATGTTTGGATAGAATATGTCAAAAGGGTTTCTTATTGTAAAAGAAGTATATACGGCAAAGGGCCAAATTGTTTAATATAAAAGAAAAATGAAGTTGAATTCCAAAGGAAATAACAACAGATCAAAATAAAAGCCTTAATATTGACGGTTAGTAAAACATGTCCACCTTCACATCATGACTGCAAAAAATTCACCATTGTTCCCTCTGGATCGGCAAATGCCGAAAATCTATTTGAGTTGTTGGAGGAATGATTCAGTATGTTAACAAGAGAAGATATCTTTAAGCACGTCAAAGAAAAATTCGGGACATCGCCAGATTACCCATTTCAAAAATTTCCAAACTATGCCGCTTTAAGACATGAAACTACCGAAAAATGGTATGGTCTTGTAATGAATGTTCTTCCGGAAAAGTTAGGCTTAGATGGAAATGACGAAATAGATATTCTGAATTTAAAATGCCCTCCAGAAATAAGTGGCAGTTTAAGAAATGGAAAGAGTATTTTACCTGGTTATCATATGGATAAGGAAAATTGGATATCAATTGTTTTAGAACGAATAGATTCAGAAGAAGTTTATAACTTAATTGAGCAAAGCTTTAATTTAACCAAGTAAATCGTGAAATTATCTTTCGCAAAAGCAACCAGAAAATATTCAAACTTTTTTATGCAACCGAAACTTAAATTCGTTGGATAAGAATCCGTTTTGATCAACTTTATTTTAAAGCACCAACAACACGGCCATTAACAAAAGAGGCAAACCCTTGGCATACAAGGGCTTGCCTCTTTACATTTGAAACGTCCCAGGAGAGATTCGAACTCCCGACACACAGCTTAGGAGGCTGTTGCTCTATCCACCTGAGCTACTGGGACACAGAACAATATTATAGTACAAAAACCTGAAAAAATAAAGAGGTTGCAGCGGTTTTTTTCACAAATTTCTTCGGGAAAACATACATCCGGCAGACTTCGCAGCCTGCTGAATGTATGTTTCGGCCTTAGCCTTTCAAGTCAATATGATGTCCTGAAACGGGATGTGGCGCCTGCACCATGTCTACGAGCTGCTGTGCGCTTTGTTCGGCGGTATCCAAAGCCGTCTTTGTCAGCGACATTTGCACGTTTTGATAAAGAGCCGCCTGACTCATGGCCATTGATAAAACAGCAATATCCAACATAACCACCTCCTTAACATGTGTATCGGTTAGAGAGGTGAGGACTTTACTCATATTTACTAATCTGAATATTCAATTTAATATAGTTGTAAACCGATCCATCGCCATCTTAGGCATCATAAAAAAGAATCCGCCTCTCAATACGGAAAATGATCGGTTCCTTATTTGTCCCGAATTAGGGAGAGTGGCTGTTTTCAGTTCGTTTGTATCTTCTGCGATTTCTCCATTTCCTGGGCATTTGTCTAATGGTTTTTGTTGATTTCATTCTCAAAGAGGCTGATGATTCTATCATTCTGCTTTACAATCGTTCGCAACATGGCAACGATGTTTCCTGCAAATCCAATCAAAATGATCATCAGTATGATGATGAACCACATGGTATAACGACACCCCTTAATATGCAAAATTTTCCTTTCGATTCAACATTACCACCTGGTCTTTCACAAAACAACTTTCCTTTTGAAACGGAGGCTGATTTTATGGATTGGCTTGAATTTGTTTCTGCGATGGTTCAATCATTGGCATGGCCAGCTGCCTTGATGATTTGCGTTTTGCTGCTAAAGGAGCCTTTGTCCGATCGAATGAAGGAATTGATCAAACTGAAATATAAGGATTTTGAATTGGAGTTTGACAAAAGGCTTCAGGAGCTCGTCTCCGTACGGGAAAAAAGGTTATCGGGACTGACTTCTGTACGGTCAGCGCAGCGAGGGGAAAACATGATCGAAAGCGCTTGGTCAGATGTTCACAATGTTCTGCGGGAAACAGCCTCAACATTTGATCAAGATGCGATCCGCCTTGAAGGCGATGAATTGATTCAAATGCTGCATGACCGCGGAATTTTACAAGACGACGCGGCAGCTGTGCTGTCAGAGCTATCCGCTCTGCGCCGCGATGCATCTGACGGAGCGAGTATTGCCGGAGCCTTGGCATACAAAACGCTTTGCCGGGAGGAAGCGGAGCGCTTGCGATTATTAGCTGAACAACAGACCGGGATTTAATGATGGCGAGTCCCAATACATTTGATTTTCTGACGCTTTACATCTAAAAATGAATTTTCTTTATCGATTAGACGATTTTACGGGGAGAGGCTGATTGCCGGTTTAAATATGATATCATGGGGGACAGGAAGAAGTTTAATGATAAGAGAGGGTTTCATTTATATGCTAGAGAAAGCCGAAGCACTATTGCAGCACTATTTTGGCTATCCTTCACTGCGCCCGGGGCAGAAGAAAGCCATTCAATCTGTCGTTTCTGAAAAGCGAGATACAGCATGCATTATGCCGACGGGCGGAGGCAAATCAATCTGCTACCAAATTCCCGCGCTCCTTATGGAAGGGACAACCATTGTGATCTCTCCTTTAATTTCCTTGATGAAGGACCAGGTGGATGCTTTAAATCAGCTTGGAATTCAAGCTGCGTACGTGAACAGTTCTTTAGGCCATAACGAAATCGCTGAGCGGCTCTCCGTATTTAAGGAAGGCGGCTACAAGCTCTTTTATGTAACACCTGAGCGGCTGACGTCTCCCGAATTCATTCGCGCGATTTCCCACATTCATATTCCGCTGGTAGCCATTGATGAAGCTCATTGCATTTCACAGTGGGGACATGATTTCAGGCCGAGCTACAGACATATTGAAGGCTTTTTAAATAGCCTCGGCACCCGCCCGGTTGTATTGGCGTTGACGGCTACCGCAACGCCCGAGGTTCATGAGGATATTTGCACACAGCTCGGGATCGAAAAAGAGAACACGGTTTTTACCGGTTTTTCACGGGATAATTTGACGTTTAAAATTTTAAAAGGCGAAAACAGGGACCGTTTTATCGAATCATATGTGGAGAAAAACCGCTCAGAGGCGGGAATTATCTATACAGCGACAAGAAAGGAAGCCGAAAGAATATCAAGCCGCCTCTCTCAAAAAGGAATTGCGGCCGGGTGCTATCACGGCGGGATGGATGATGAAGAAAGAGACCGGCAGCAGGATCTCTTTTTAAATGATGAGATCAGTGTAATGACAGCGACCTCGGCGTTTGGAATGGGCATCGATAAATCCAATATCCGCTATGTGATTCATGCCCAAATTCCAAAAAATATGGAGAGCTACTACCAGGAGGCGGGACGAGCCGGACGCGACGGCCTTGACAGCGAGTGCATCCTGCTGTTTTCCCCTCAGGACATTCGGCTTCAGCGGTTTTTAATCGAACAGTCGACAGAAGATGAAGACATTCGGGCGCAAGACGTGAAAAAACTGAGGCAAATGGTTGATTTTTGCCATACGGAAGGCTGTCTCGAACGGTTTATTCTTTCTTATTTTGGCGAAGTTCCAACCGAAGACTGCGGCAGGTGCGGCAGCTGTCTCGACACCCGAAGCATCACCGATGTGACGAAGGAGGCACAGATGGTGCTGTCCTGCATCATCCGCATGGGAGAAAGGTTCGGAAAAACCATGGTGGCGCAAGTTCTGGCAGGTTCGAAAAATAAGAAAGTGACCGAAAACGGCTTCCAGCAATTATCGACTTACGGAATTTTAAAGAAACGGTCTATTGCCGACATAAGCGATTTTATAGAGTTTTTAATCGCAGATGAGTACATCAAAATGTCCGACGGGACATATCCTGTTCTCTTTGTCGCCAACAAGGGGCGAAACGTTTTGCTCGGCCGGGAAGCGGTGATGCGCAAAGAAAAAATGCAAACAAATCAAATCGTTAAAGATGACGAATTGTTTGAACGGTTAAGGGCGCTGCGCAGAAAGCTTGCTCAGGAACAAGGCGTGCCTCCTTTTGTTGTATTCTCTGACGAAACGCTGCGGGAAATGAGCGGGAAAGTCCCTCTGACAGACGAAGAGCTTTTGTCAGTCAAAGGAGTGGGAGAACAAAAAAGAGTAAAATACGGAGCTGTATTTCTACAGGAGCTTCAAGCCTATAAAACTGAGAAAGAAGCATAAAAACCCAAAATTTATATATGTAAAATTTTTTTTAGTAAATCTCCTATTTCAGTTGAAAAACGATTGGAACCCTTGATACATCTGAATTTCGGCCGATTTTAGGGCGGCTGAAATTCCTCCTCGTAAAACAACTGTAATCAAAAACAAATTGTTTTGTTATTGATTTGACATTTTCATATGTTACGATTGCTCCTGTTAGCCGGACAATAAAAAGCTAACAAGGGAGGATTTACTTATGAAGAAGACGTTTATGTCCTTTGTTGCAGTTGCAGCATTATCTTCAACTGCATTCGGAGCGAGTGCCTCTGCAAAAGAAGTAACAGTCCAAAAAGGTGACACCCTTTGGGGAATCTCGCAAAAACAAGGGGTAAATCTGCAGGACTTAAAAGAATGGAATCAGCTTTCCTCTGACTTGATTATTCCGGGACAAAAGCTGAACGTTTCTGAAAAACAGACAGAAGAAAAGAAACAATATACCATTAAAAAGGGAGACACTCTCTGGAAAATCGCCCAAAAATTCGGCGTTTCAGTGAATGACCTTAAAAATTGGAACAACATAAAATCAGATATCATTTACCCGAATACATCCATAACTGTTGACGGACAGGCGACGGTCCAGGCTGCTGCGGCGCAACCTGCGGAAACAAAGCCTGCCGTACAAAAAGAAGCGAAAGTCGAGAAGGCTGCGCCTGCCCCTGCACCTAAGCAGGAAAAAGAACCGGCTTCCCGTTCAAACGTATCTCAAAGCACTGCCAAAGAACTGACGGTTACAGCAACGGCATACACTGCCAATGACGGCGGTATGACAGGCGTGACAGCCACGGGTATCGATCTGAAGGCCAATAAAAACGCCAAGGTTATTGCGGTGGATCCAAACGTAATCCCGCTTGGATCCAAGGTGTATGTGGAAGGCTACGGAGAAGCGACCGCTGCCGATACCGGCGGTGCGATCAAGGGGAACAAAATCGACGTATTTGTTCCAAGCAAATCCGCAGCAAAAAACTGGGGCGTTAAAACGGTTAAAGTTAAAGTTTTAAAATAATAGGTTTACCATTGATGGACACTGACCATGAAGATGATCAGTGTCTTTTTTCTGTTTTCTGCATCTTTTTTTCTATTTTGATGTTTTTTTAGATTGGCAAATGGGTAGTTCAATAGATAAATACATATCAGCTGATCTAAAAAGGAGTTGCAGAAGTATTGGTGTGGATTATCATGACATTTTTATTGATTAATGCAGGAATTTTTATTTTTTCTTATTTGAGGACAAAAGATATTGATTTAAAAACGTCAGACGGCTATTTTCTCGGCGGGCGCAGTCTCACTGCCCTCTATATCGGAAGTTCGCTGCTTTTAACCAATTTGTCAACGGAACAAATGGTTGGATTAAACGGGCAAAGCTATTCGGGAACCATGAGTGCGATGGCGTGGGAGGTTACAGCACCGCTTGCGCTCATTATGCTGGCATTTGTCTTTTTACCGAGGTATCTCAGTTCCGGAGTCACGACGATACCCGACTTTCTTGAAAAGCGCTATGATCAAAGAACGCGGCAAATCGTCTCGATCCTGCTGCTTCTGGGATATGCGACCTCGTTTCTGCCAACCGTTTTGTACTCCGGGGCGCTCGTTCTCGATCAAGTATTCAACATTTCATCCGCGCTTGGGATCAATACGTTAGTGACTGTTTTTTTAATCTCGCTTGTGATCGGCGCCGCAAGCTGCTGCTACATATTTTTCGGGGGACTCAAAGCCGCGGCCTCGGCTGATGCCATTTATGGCGTCGGTTTAATTCTTGGCGGTCTGTTCATCTTTGTGCTCGGAATTATGGCAATAGGAGACGGCAGCCTCTTGAGCGGCTATACAGAGCTGACGAGTGTACATAAGGAAAAGCTGAATGCCATTACAGCGGACAACTCTGCAGAAGTGCCGTGGCCGACGATTTTTACAGGACTGCTTGTGAACAACTTATTTTATTGGGCTGTTAATCAGTCGATCGTTCAGCGGGCGCTCGGAGCCAAAAACTTGGCTGAAGGGCAGAAAGGCGCATTGCTGGCCGGTGTATTTAAAACGATCGGTGTGTTTTATCTCGTTCTACCCGGCGTTATTGCTTATCACCTTTACGGAGGCCATATTCAAAACGCTGACACCGTTTATCCGAGGCTGATCGTTGATTTGCTGCCGACTGCACTGATTGGCGTCTTTGCCGCGATCTTATTCGGAGCGATTCTCAGCTCGTTTAACGGTTCGCTGAACAGTACGATCACGTTGTTTACATTGGATTTATACAAACCGCTCTTCAAGCCAGAGGCAAAAGAGGAAGAGCTCGTGAAAACCGGAAGGATCTTTGTGGTGATCCTGGCCGCGGTATCGATTATCATCGCACCTTTTATTTTGTTTGCGCCGTCTGGCCTTTACAATTATCTGCAGGAAATGTTCGGTTTTTTCAATGTTCCTGTATTGGCTGCCGTCGTCGTTGGATTTTTTTCGAAAAAAGTGCCGGCGCTTGCAGTGAAATGGGCGATATTTGCACACATTGTATTGTATACCATCTCAAAAATCTATTTCGGCCATATTCATTTTCTATATATATTGGCTGTTCTGTTTCCGTTTTCCGTCCTCTTGATGCTTTTCATCGGAAGATTGAAGCCAAGGCCGTCGGAATTCAAGCTTGAGAAAAATGCCAAGGTAGATTTGCAGCCATGGAAGCATGCCAAACTTGCTTCTGTTCTTGTGATTTGCCTGATGGCCTGCATTTACCTGTTATTTTCGCCTTGGGGGCTTGCCAAATAAAAAAGGCAGGGGATGTGCGTTCATCCTCTGCCTTAATGTTTTGTCCTTTGCGTTATTTGCCTTTATTTCACCTTAAAGATCCTGCCACTGAATTTCGCCGGATTTTGAATCAGGATCGATCGTTACTTCAAAATGATGCTTTTCGTAAAAATGGATCAGCCGGTCCACATGGTCCCAATCCCTTTTAGCAATGTCCCCGGTGATGACGGGGATGTTATGCTCGCGGGCTTTTTCCTTTAAATACTTCATACAGATTGAACCATATCCAAAGCCTGCCGGTCCTTTAATATCCCCGATATGGATCGCGCGTTTTTCTTCTGTGTAGGAAGCGACGAGAGAAAAATCACACCTCCCGCGGTACGGCGACTGGCAATCGCTTAACATGATCTTGCATGTCCGGCCATCATCAATCGAATGGACAATCATCCATTCATCGTCTTTCGATTGATCAATACCGAGCACTCGCGAATCTTTGGAGATATCCTTCATATTTTCACGCATCCGAAACAGTTGAAATTGCAGGTCGTTCAATTCCTTCTGCAAGCCGGAGCTGTCTTTTTGCAGTTCTTCATCCGTTATCATAGAACTTGCTCCTTTCCATTTAAACATACAGTTTTCGATTATAGTAAAAAGAACGGCAATTTGCAAATGGGTTGCTAGAA
This sequence comes from Bacillus licheniformis DSM 13 = ATCC 14580, assembly GCF_000011645.1. Taxonomy (GTDB): domain Bacteria; phylum Bacillota; class Bacilli; order Bacillales; family Bacillaceae; genus Bacillus; species Bacillus licheniformis. The sequence continues at coordinate 2,170,234 of NC_006270.3, read as the reverse complement.
TTAAATTTTAATGTAATTTTAAACAAATATTTCACATTCTACGATTTTTTTGTGATAGAATTCATATGACTTCTGGTATATTTACCTAGGATACGAGACAATGGATCCTCCTAATCCCAGAAAAATCATGACAAAAGGAGCGTACGATTTTGAAGAAAAGAATTTTTTCTCTATTGATGCTGATGTCAGCTTTTGTTCTTGTATTAGCTGCATGTCAGCAGGCTGATCCAAAAGGATCTTACGCAGCGGCTTATAAAAAGCTGATTTCTGCGAAATCATACGAATTTTCAAGTGATATCGGCTTGAAAGTTGACGCATCCAACCTTGGTGCGGAAGATAAGCAATTCGCTGACATGCTGAATGATGCAACATTGACGATCAGCGGTAAAACAAATGCTGAAACGAAACAGTCTGAGGCCGTTATTAAAGCGAAGCTGAAAGTCCAAAACATGTCTCTTGATTTCGATATTCCGGTTTATATGGATGAAAAGAAACAAGTCGGCTACATCAAAATTGACAGCGTTCTTGACAGCTTCGGCATCTTCCTTGGAACAGCCGGCATGAATTTTGACAGCGTCAAAGGCAAATACCTTGAATTCCCGCTTGAAGATGACAAATCTTCATCTAAAGACACGGATGAACTTCAAAAACAATTGATGGAATCCATCAAAGAAGCAGCGGACAATCTGCCTGCAGATAAGTTTGAAAAAGCTGATCTGACGGATAAAGAAAAAGAGCAGGGTGCTTCTCAAAAAGTCGCTTTCAGCTTTAGTGACAAAGAAATTAAAGCTGCGGTCGTCAAGTTCATCGAAATCGCCGGAAAAGCGAGCGGAGAAGCTGTTCCGAAGAGCGAGCTGAACAAGATTAAAGACGGACTGAAAGACGTCACATTTAAAAAATTCGATGTGACATCGACAATCGATGACAAAGAAAACCTTCTGACAGAAAATGCGGATATCTCTTTCTCGGTTGACAGCAAAAAAGCGCCTCAATCTTTCGGCATCACAGCATCAACGACTTACAAAAATATCGATGGTGACGTAAAGTTTGAGCATAAACCGAATAAAGAAGATATCGTAACTGAAGAAGAATTCGAAAAATTAATGGCTCAAGATGCTATGAATTTCTAAGGCACCCGCCTGTGTTCCCTTCCTCGTTCAAGAGGAGGGGAATTTTTGTATATTCTGTGACTAAATTCTGACGAAAAGCCGAAAACGTTGACATTCCTCCTGAATTTGAATACGATTTTGATAGCTTGCACAAATAGGAGAGATTGCCCGATATGACCCATACAAAAAAAAATAAAAACTACACAGGAATTGTTGTTGCTCTGACGATTATCATAAACGGCGTCATTGCCCTCTTGTTTTTTATGCCGAAAAGCGACAAATTCGCTCATTTGGATTTGACTTTTCTGCCGCTTTTGAACGCAGTCTGCAACAGCTTCACATTCATTTTCTTAGTGGCTGCACTGATCATGATTAAACAGAAAAACATTAAAGCGCACAAACGGTTTATTTTTGCCGCTTTTACGACAACGTTCATCTTTCTCGTCTCATATTTGACCTACCATTCATTGATGCCTGACACTCATTTTGGCGGGGAAGGGATTATAAGACCGATCTACTATTTTATTTTGATCACACACATTGTCTTGTCCGCTTTAATCGTTCCCTTGGCATTGTTCACGCTGTTCAGAGGCCTGAGCATGCAGGTGGAACGCCACCGCAAAATCGCCCGCTGGACGATGCCGCTTTGGCTGTATGTCAGCCTGACAGGCGTTCTCGTCTATATGATGATTTCCCCATATTATTAAAAGAAAAAAATCCGTTCCCTTATACAAGGGGAGCGGATTTTTTCTTTTAGCAGCTTCTTCAAAAATAATCTTTCTTAATTGGATATCCGTCCTACACAAGATATAGCAATCACCAATATAAATAATTAGAGCATTGGATAGAAATGAAAAGGGAGATGCTTATGAAAATTCTTCTTGCCACTTATTGGAGTATTCCGCACGTAGGTGGTGTGTGGACATATATGGTCCAGCTGAAAGAATCGCTTGAATCTATGGGACATGAAGTCGATCTGCTTGGATATGGAGAAGAGAACGAGATTGTTCATATTGTAAACGAAGATCGCAAGGTGAAAAAAGAACAGCTTTTGCCTATGATTGAGCAATCAGTCGATCAACAGTCTTTTCCGCAATTATATGACAATCAATTGGTCCACTTTACTGAGATCCAGCGCTATGTATACGAACTTGCAGCTATTTATTTAGGGCTGGAAAAATACGACCTGATCCATGCCCAAGATGTCATCTCAAGCGGCTGCCTGAAAAGAGTGAAGCAAAAAGACACGCCGCTTGTTGCCACGCTTCACGGGAGTGTAGCCCATGAAATCAGACATCAGCTTACAACGATCCACAGGAAGTCTAATTCTGACATCGCAAGGGCGTACTTTGACCATCTTGAACGGGTCGGCGCTGTTTCGGCTGACGCTACAATTGTTGCCAACAATTGGTTGAAGAATCTGTTGACAAAGGAATTCGATACACCGGAGGAACAAATCAGCGTTCTCCATTATGGCTATGATATTGACAGCTTTCTAAAACGAAAGGATACAAAGTCAGCGGAAATACCGCAAACAGATAAGAAAATTATCCTTTTCACAGGAAGGCTCGTTGAAAACAAAGGTGTTCAGCATCTGCTTGCCGCACTTTCGCATTTAAAAGAGGTTCGGGATGATTGGGTATGCTGGATTGCCGGCGACGGGGAGAGAATGGCGGGACTGAGAATTTTATGCGGGCAGCTCGGTTTGGAAAACGATGTCGTGTTTATGAAAAAGCGCGATGATGTCCCATATCTTCTGTCAATCGCTGATGTGTATGTTTTGCCGAGTCTTCTCGAAAATCAGCCGCTGTCTGTTATTGAAGCGCAATTAGCCGGACTTCCTATTATCGTCAGCGATGCAGGGGGACTTCCCGAAATCGTTGAACATAATGTGACCGGTATGGTGACGCCTAAAGGAGATGCACAGGCAATTTGCAACTCTATCAATCAGTTGTTGGAAGATGAGACGCTTAGAAAAACTTTAGGGTCCAATGCACACAAATTTGCAATGGAGTATTGGAATATGGATGAAGCTGTCAACAAGGTTTTGGACATTTATCAACAAACTTTAAAATAAAGGAGACATGTCGTATGAAGTCTGAAATTAAAAAGCATTTGTTTGAACTTCTGACAAAAGAGGAAATCGATGTCGGTTGGTGGGATAAATATTTGGAATTGCTTTTCGAGTTCCGAAAAGAAAGAGTTGAAGCACTGGCAGAAAAGGCAGCTCAGACGAATTCAGCAGCAGGCTCAGAAGCTGTATCAAATGAACAGCCGGCTGAATCCGGAGAGGCCTTAAAGAACGAAAGCTCAACCAATGTAAACAGCAAAAATGAAGTCTTAGACGAATTAACAGCCAGCTTTGAAGAAATGAACAATAAAATTATAGAAAGCAATAATAAAGTGCTTGAAGCGATCAAAGAGTCACTTCCTGAAAATTACACACTTCCAAATGATACTACATTAAAATTCTTTCAAACACAAAATGAAACCAAAACAGAATAGTTATTTCTCAATCAACCTTCGGTGCTCCGAAGGTTTTTATTAAGTCTTTCAATCTATCAATATTGGATTGAATTTTAGGAGCCGATCTTAGGTTGTTGTCTTTTACCTTTTTATTACACCGACATACTATGTTATAAAGACCAGATGCTCTACTTATAGCGAGAATGTTCCGTCAGTAAGCACAAGGAGTGAGTATATGAATTTAAAAGAGATACAAGGCGAATATGATGCGGTTTTCAGCCTAGGGCATTTGTGCCTGACAGCTCTTCAGCTGAGAAAAATGAATAAAAGACCTTATGCAGGACCTTTTGATTGGGTCGGCACCTCGTCGCTGCCTGATCTGTGCCGCTTGATACGAAACCGGTTTGAAGGGTTTATGAATCCTATAAATTTGAGAGTGACGGGCTATTCTACAGGAGTTGCCACTAAAGACCCTTTTATCTCGGTTACGGATGATTATTACTGCATTGACTCGGCACACGATTTTAAAGCGGATCGAAATACACTCGACAACCTGGCTACTTATCATGAAGTAATAGAGAAGTTTAATAGGAGATTTAACAGATTTTTAGAAAAGACCTCGACTGCAAAGCGCGTGCTGTTTGTCAGAACGAGCGGCACGATGCAGGAAGCCAAAGAGCTTGAAGAGGTGCTCTCTGATTTGGTTACAAACGATTTCAGCGTTCTTTTGATCAATCATACAAATGTATCCGGTATTGTTGAAAATCACTGGCCGCTGAAGAACGTATGCGCTGTTGAACTTCCTGATCAAGAAATTTGGCAATCAAACGACCCGTATTGGAGAGAAATGTTCCAAGGCATAACAATTCGTTAGTTTTTCGCCGATGAGAATGATTGACTAAGGCACAAAGGGAGAGAAAAAGCGGATGTTTGAAAATAAAACGATATTCATTACTGGGGGAACAGGCTCATGGGGTCAGGAACTCATACTTCAGCTGCTAGCCTCAAGCCCTAAAAAGATCATTGTATTTTCCAGAAATGAAGAAAGACAAGTTCAAATGAGAAGGCAGATTGAAGATCCGAGGCTGACGTTTTTCATCGGGGATATTAGAGATCGGAAAGCGCTCAATACAGGATTAAAAGGTGTCGACTATGTCTTCCATTTAGCAGCGCTGAAGCATGTCCCGGTTTGTGAAGAACAGCCGCTTGAAGCATTAAAAACAAATGTCACAGGGACCGAAAACGTCATTGAAGCAGCGATCGAAAACGGCGTTAAAAAAGTCATCAACGTCTCGACTGACAAAGCGGCCGACCCTGCCAACTTCTACGGAATGACGAAAGCGATCGGCGAGAAGCTGATCGTATACGCGAACCATCTGTATTCAGACACGGGTTTTATTTGTGTAAGGGGAGGAAATGTGCTTGGAAGCAGCGGAAGCGTTCTTCAGCTTTTTAAAGACCAGATCAGGGAAAAGAACCAAGTCGCCATCACAGACAAAAGAATGACCCGTTTCTTCCTTACGAAGGAAAAAACGATTCAGCTTTTATTAAAAGCGGCTGAAAGCGGCCAAGGCGGGGAAATTTTCATTATGAATTCGCCGGCCTGCAAAATTTTAGACATGGCTGAGGTGCTGATCGAAGCTTATGGAAACGAAATAACGTCCATCGCAGAAACGGGGGCAAGGCCGGGGGAAAAGCTTCATGAACTGCTGATTTCACCTCATGAACGGCAGCATGCTGTCTCATTTACAGATGACCTCGCGGTGGTGCTTCCTGCAATCAAAATGCCCGAGCTTCATAAAAAGTATGCGGATTGCCAGCCTTTAGAAACAGATAACTTGAGCTCAAAAGACTTTTTAATCTCAAAAGAGGAAGTAAAAGAAATGCTGAAAAAAGGCGGTTTTTTGGATTAGACGGATGGATCGAAGCGTTCACGGGGAATATGCGAACTGATGACAAGCATGGCATGCGTCTGCAGGCGATGCTTTCGTTCGCTCCTCCAAAACAGGACAAGCCGGGCGAAAAATCACCCAGCCAGCCGCTTTGTCAATGTTCAAGTGTTAATCCTTCGATATGTTCTTCGACTTTTTTTGTGCGTTCCATTACTTTTTCCGTGTAAGAGTAATCCCCGTAGCAATAAGGATAGCGGAAATTGTTTGTATCCCCGCCGCAATTGTACAGGTCGGGGTTCTTTTTGACTTGTTCTTCGGAAAATGCCTTTGCCAGCTTCTCAGAGTGCTTTCCGCCGTGTTTTGAGACATAGTCGATATAACCGGCCCCCATATTATAGCTTTGGATAATCGTTTCAATATCGACGCCTTTTTTCTGTCCCTTTTGATACATTACTGTAAAATGGCGCACACCCTGCTTAATGCTTGCTTTTGGATCGTCAATCTCATTTCGCTTCATGCCGAGAGATTCCGACGACTGCATCGGATCACCGCCTCTGCCTTTTGACTCTTGATACATCATGCCCAATAAAAGACCGGTGTATTGTGAAAGACCCTGTTTATCGAGTTCTTCTTCAACAAGAGGCTTGTAATCTTTTAATCTCTCAAGAATATTAGATTCAGTGTCAAGAGGAAGCCATTTTAATTGTTCCAGACCGGAGATGGCAAAGAAAATGATCAATGGAACAAACACAAAAAATGACAAACAGCCAGCTCCGGCTAAACATCCTGATTTCTTTTTCTTCAATGGTTTCACCTCTGTAGCGCCCTGATGCAAAACAGTATACAGTCTCATTTATTATGACATATCTCTACAAGAAGACCAAGCGATATACCATTCTAGCGCGGATCGCGATCAAAGCCGAATGTGACGTCCGGAAGAGAACGGATCCTGAACAAAAAGTATATAAAACCGGCAATCAGCCAGCCGGCTCCAATTATTAGCGCATTTTTGCTGATGCTAAGCAGCAGCCAGCCGCAGAAAGAGGCCCCTAAAAAGGGCATAACCAAATAACGAAGCGTTTTTAAAAAGCCTTTTTCCTGCCTCCGAATGTAGTAATGGCCGATGACAGACAAATGGACAAAAATAAATCCGATCAGCGCGCCGAAACTGATGAATGAATAGATGACCTCTAATTCCCCGATCATGGCCGTCAAAGAAATCAGCCCGATGAACAAAATATTAAATACCGGCGTCTTTAAAGTCGGATGCACGTAGCCGAAAAAGCGTTTCGGAAGAGAGCTGTCACGCCCCATTGCATACAAAAGCCGCGAAGCGCTCGCATGCGAAGAGAGCGAGGATGAAATGACTGCGACCATCGTTCCCGCCAGAAAGAAGGACTTTAAAAAAGCGCCTCCCGTATATAGGGCTATTTCCAGCGATGCCGAATCGGCATGCCGGAAGTTATCATAGGACGGATAGATTTGCTGCATCAAATAAGAAATCGCCGTGAACAGCGTTCCGCCGATCGCTACTGTTAGAAAGATGGCTAACGGAATGTTTTTCTTCGGGTTGACCGTTTCTTCAGACATTGTAGAGATCGCATCAAAACCGAGAAACGAAAAACACAAAATCGTCGCCCCTGACACAATCAGGGAAGGTTCGATATCAGAATGGAAAAACGGATCGGCAGAAATCAGCTCGCCCGTCCCGAGGCCGCCTGCCAGCCCGGCGATCATAAATCCGGCAAAAGTCAGGGCGACGATCACTTGAAAAGCGACGAACAGCCCTGTAATATTTGCCGTTAGTCTGATGCCTAAAACATTGACGACAGTGATGGATAGAGCGAGCAGAACGACCCAAAAACCATGCGGCACTTCTGGAAAAGCCGCCGTTAAATAAGCGCTGCCGATCGCAAAGTTGACCATCGGCAAAAACAAATAGTCCAGCATGATCGTCCAGCCGGCTAAAAATCCCGCATGCGGATGAATGCTTTCATATGCATAAGTATAAACCGATCCCGCTTTAGGGTAAGCTTTGACCATGCTGCCGTAGCTCAAAGCGGTCAAAAGGAGGGCGGCAACAGTGAATACGTATGCCGCCGGAACGTGTCCCTTTGTCAGCTGTGCGACAACTCCGTAGGAATCAAATACGACGAGCGGGTCCATATAAGCAAGGCCGATCACAACGAGCGGGCCGAGTGTAAGGCTTCGTTTAAGCGCAGTTTCGTTTTTCAATGACTTCTAAATCCCCTTATGTAAAAAATACAGAAATTAAGACATATTTTATCTGTTTTTTTGTGCTTGAGCAAGCGTATGAAAACCTCTTTTTTCGCATAAAAATAACAAATGTTGCAAACCCTTTGAAAAAAGGCAAGGAGTATGAAGATATGGATATATTGAGAGGCTATGTTGAAGCCGTCAAAAGAAATATGGAAACGATGAATGCATCTGATTATGATGGAAAAGAAGAGGATTTAAGAAGACAGCAGGAAGAGCTCGAACGCTATGAACAACAGTTAAAAGAGAAAAGCGCTTCGGCCGAAAGCTTTGATCAGGTAGTCAATGCCGCTGTAGATTGCGCGGCCGGCGACATTTCCTATTCACAGCTTGAACAAATGTTTCAACCATAGGCAACTGGCGTCCAGGATCATCGGACGCTTTTTTTCGCTTTCAGAAAATTGCCGGACTCTTCGAATGACAGGTCATTCTGAATCTTTAGAGCATACCGACACATAAAAATATTTGTATACATGAAGAGGATGGTAAAATATAGTTTAAAAGGGGAGGGGCAACTTTGAAAAACCATATTTGCACGACGTGCGGCGTTCAATATAACGCTGCTTCGAAAGAGCCGGCAGAATGCATTATTTGCAATGAAGAAAGACAGTATGTCAGTTTATCAGGGCAAACCTGGACAACACTGGAAGAAATGAAGCAAAGCGGGAGGTTTCAAAACGAGATCACCTTTGTAGAGGAGCGCCTATACAGTTTGACGACAACACCCGAATTCGGCATCGGTCAATCGGCGTACCTGATTCAGGAGCCCGGCTTTAACTTGCTGTGGGATTGTATTACATACCTGGATCAGCGTACGACTGAGAACATCGAGCAGATGGGCGGAATCCAGGCGATTGCTTTATCACATCCGCATTATTATTCTGCACAGGCGGAATGGGCTGAAATGTTTGATGCTCCGATCTATATTCATGAAGATGACAAACAATGGGTGCAGCGGCCGAGCAGCCGGATTGTTTTTTGGTCCGGCGAAACTCTCAAGCTATCAAGCGGGTTGACCTTGCACAGGCTTGGCGGCCATTTTAAAGGGGGAGCGGTCTGCCATTGGGCAAACGGGAACGCAGGCAAGGGAATCCTCCTTTCAGGAGACATTATCCAAGTTGTTCAAGATCGCAGGTGGGTGAGTTTTATGTACAGCTATCCGAATTTGATTCCTCTTCCCGCCGGCAAAGTGCAGCAAATGGCTGATCAAATAAAGGATGTTCCATTCAACAGGCTGTACAACGCTTTTCGCCGCTCAGTTGAAAAAAACGCCGGAGAATGTGTGCAGAGGTCTGCTGCAAGATATGTAGAAGCGCTTCAAGGAACGCTGTTTTCGACTTGATCCGTTAAAACTTTTCAACCGGTATGTTTTGGTATATGATATGGAGGTAAAAGTCGCGCGGAAAAGGTGAAAAGCATGAGTGAGCACAATCAAGAAACAACAGAAAAACAGGTGCGGGCCGAGTTAGATGAAGAAACTTTATTTCTCGTTTCACAGACGTTTAAAGCGCTCTCTGACCCAACGAGAATCAAAATTCTTCACCTGCTCTCACAAGGCGAGCATTCGGTTAATGAAATAGCAGAGAAGCTGAGTCTCCTGCAGTCAACCGTTTCTCACCAGCTCAGGTTTTTAAAAAACCTTCGTCTCGTCAAATCAAGAAGGGCAGGGACTTCCATTTTTTATTCTCCGGAAGACCAGCATGTCCTCGATGTACTTCAGCAGATGATCGATCATACACAACATGACTAAAGTTTAAAAGGCAAACTCAATTTCCCGAGTTTGCCTTTTTAAGCTGAGCGCTTTTCTTCGGTTCTGCCTTTTTTTAAAACAAAAAAAGAGAAACCGACATAATAAACGGCCAGTACAAAAAAACCGATCATCGTCGCCGGGTCCTGCGCAAAAAGGGCGCCGTAAGCTGCCGAACCCCCGTCTGAAACCGCAGTCTGCAGCTGGCCGATCTCGGCGATCCGGTACAGAAACCGGTATAAAAATAAAAAGAGTACGATCAATTCAACCCATAAATGCGTTCTGAAATAAAGGACTCCGCCCCGATTTTCGATCGACACATGCTTCAGCGCATAGACGGTCAAGATGAGTCCGAGCGCGATCCCAATCAGATCATAAAAGTATGATAAAGGGTGAAGTGCGCTCATCGTCAGCAGAAAAACGAAAATTCCCGAAAAAAGGATGATCCGGAACAACATGCGTGCCGGCTTTAAAGGCTGATAACCGACCGACCGTTTGAACTTGATATAGACGATGGACACAATGATGAAAAACTGCAAAAAATAAAATATGATGTTTTTAAAACCTCCTTTTTTAAGGAGTATATGTCCAAACTGTACAAATCGTAACCTGAAAAGTGGTTTTCTAGATAAATGGGTGATGAGATCCTCTTTTTTGTCATGATATCCCAGAATGGTGTGCGCTATGGAATGAAAATAGCAGAAAAAAAGAGGCTGCACAAGATGAATGTGAGGGATCTGCAGTGAAAATTGACCGGCTTTTGGCCATTGTGATTTTATTGATTAATAAACGCCAAGTGCAGGCAAAGGAGCTTGCCGGCATGTTCGAAGTCTCTGTCAGAACGATTTATCGGGATATTGAGGCGATCAACCAGGCGGGCATTCCGATTGTCACCTCACAGGGAGCAGGAGGCGGGATCAGCATCATGGAGCGGTTTCGGCTCGAAAATAAGCTGCTGTCAGCAGACGAACTGGCGGCCATTACGACGGCTTTGGAAAGCGTTTCCTCGACGTACGAAGTGCTCCATCACGGGTCTGCACTTGAAAAAATCCGGTTTCTCGTTTCGGAAGAAGAAATGCCGGAATTCCGCAAGAAAACGGAAAAATGGTTTGTTGACATCTCTTCCTGGGGAGAAAGTCCTGTCATCAAAGAAAAGATCCGCTTGCTGGATGAAGCGTCAGACAGCACGCGGGCGGTCTCCTTTAATTATGTGGACAGAGAGGGGCAGACCGGAAAAAGGAAAGCGGAGCCGCATACCCTCGTCCTAAAGGGAAGGCACTGGTATTTGTATGCTTTCTGCCTGAAGAGACAGGCGTTTCGCTTCTTTAAACTGTTGCGGATGAAAGACGTGCGGATGCTTGAAGAAAAGTTTGAAAGAAAGGAAGTCGATCTGTCTTCACTTCCTTGGGAGACATCGTGGTACAAACCGGACAATATGACCGAGGTGACCCTTCTCATTAAGCCGTCGGGAGAGTCTTTGGCAAGAGAATGGTTCGGCTCAGAAGCTCTCACTTATGAAAACGGACAATGCGTGGCAACCATTTCTTATCCGGAAGATCAATGGCTGTACGGATTTCTGCTCCAATTTGGAACCCATATCGAAGTTCTCGATCCTCCTCGCATCCGTCAAAAAATAAAAGACTTGGCAAAACAAATTGTACATTTATACGAAACCTGACACGATGCTGTCAGGTTTCTTTTTGTATGATGAAGAAAAAGGAGGAATGAAACATGGAACATTATTTTTGCCAAAGCTGCGGCATGCCGATGACAAGCGAACTTTTCGGCACAGAAAAAGACGGGGGGAACAGTCGTGACTACTGCATTTACTGCTATGAAAACGGAGCTTATACTCATCCAGATGCGACATTGAAAGATATGATCGAAATCTGTGTGCCTTATATAAAAGAAGAGGGAAAAACCGAGGCCGAAGCGAGAGCGCTTTTGTCGCGGACACTCCCTTATTTAAAACGATGGGCGGCGGCGCAAACGGAAGGCGGGCAGGGAAGATGAGCTTTTCTCATTTCGAAAAACAGAAGGCAAAGTTATTCAGCGGGGTATCCACCGTAACAAGCAACCAAAATGAAGCAACCGAAAAAGGTAAAATTCCTTCCATGTGGAGTTTATACCGTGAAAGATTTCCGCATAAGGAACGCCAGGACATGAAGAGAGATACGATTGCGCTTTATTCAGATTATGAGTCGGAAGAATATGGGGCGTATACATTTTCAATCGGTACGTTCGCTGATCAGCATGAAAAAGCGGCCAATGTGATTTCGCTCCCTGCATCCGAATATGCCGTTTTTGTTTCAAGGCGGGGGAGGATCGAAGAGGTCGTGTTTGAGACTTGGCAGGAGATTTGGACATGGGCTGAGAAAAATCTCCGTACATATACCGGAGATTATGAAGTTTATGGTGAACAAGCAGTGAATCCCGAAAATGCTCAAGTTGCCATTTATATTGCTGTCGATCGAAAAAAATAAAGCTTTTAAAACTAATGCTGTTAGTTTTAAAATGGAAACTAACGGTATTAGTTTTTTATTTTGATGGAAGAGGTGGAAGTTATGAGGATGACCCGATTTGAATCTGTTTACCAGCTGACTTTTTTTCCGCACATATTTCCTGTCAACTGTTATTTAGCCGATGAAGAAGACGGTCTAACATTAATTGATACAGGGATTCCGATCAGCAAAACCGGGATTTTAAAGGCTGCGGATCACCTCCGCAAGCCGATTAAGCGGATTTTGCTGACCCATGCCCACAGCGACCATGTCGGTTCGCTTGACGCGCTGTACCACAGCCTTCCGGGTGTGAAGGTGTCAATATCTGAACGGGATGCACGTCTGTTAAAAGGCGATACAAAGATGCTGGAAGGGGAGCGCGGAATAATCAAAGGAGGCGTTCCGAAAAACATCAAGACAAATCCTGATATCTTTTTAAAGGAAGGAGACAGAATCGGTTCATTGCTGACTGTTTCATCACCCGGGCATACGCCTGGCAGCATTTCGTTTTTTGATGAAAGAAGCGGCCTTCTCATAGTCGGTGATGCGTACCATACGCGAAGCGGCATGACGGTATCGGGGCATTTAAAGCTTTCATTTCCTTTTCCGGCTTTGGCCACATGGGACAAAGAAATCGCTTTAGAAAGCGCACAAAAGCTGTTAGATTTAAAACCAAAGGCGCTTGCCGCCGGCCACGGCGATCTTGTCCATGATCCGGCTCAAGCGATGAAAAAAGCGGTAAACGAAGCATACATCAAATTAAACAGGAAAGGATGAAGGAATCTTGTCTCCGCGAATCGGTTTGAATAAAGACGCAGTATTGGAAGCTGCTGCAGCTCTGGCTGATGAGGAAGGCATTCATGAAGTGACGCTTGCTTCACTTTCCAAAAGGCTGAATGTCAAATCTCCGTCTCTGTACAATCATATAAAAGGATTGAACGACTTACGGAAGGAACTCGCACTTTACGGCTTGACGATTCTTTATGAAAACATGGCTTCGGCTATCCAGAGAGCCGAAGAGGATCAGGCTGTCAGCCAAATGGCTCATGCCTATCTCGCTTTTGCCAAAAACAGACCGGGGCTTTATGAAGCAACTTTTATTGCAATGCCCGATGAAGATGGACGGCTTGACGAGGCTGGAGACAGAGTCCTCGCCTTGGTGCTTTCCGTTCTGAAAGACTATCATTTAGATGATGAAGCCGCGATTCATGCGGTCAGAGGCTTGAGAAGCATCCTGCATGGATTTGCCGCACTCAGGCAACACGATGCGTTCGGTCTTCCTTATGATGTAGAAGAAAGTCTTGATCTGACAATCCGCGTCTTCTTAAAAGGCATTGCTGTCTATCAGACCGAATAAACAAGAGGATTTTTCTTAATTGTTTACATTTTTTCGAAAATTTAGTATGATTGTCGTATGGCTCTTCCATTTTTTGAGTCATAGGTATGAGAAGGCTTAACCAGCCACTAATTGCCTTGGCCTAACAGCCGAGGATTTTTTTATGTCGGCAAAGAGAGACTTGATATGCAAAAATTGGTTCACACATCGTGTGTTCCATGTTATGCTATCATTGTGAATATATTCACAAAAGGGTGTGCACAATGAAAAAAACTCCAATTTATGTAGAAATATCCATCCAGGCAGAAATGGAGCGGCTATGGCGCTATACCCAAGACCCAACCCTCCATCGGCAATGGGACTTGCGATTTACGGACATTACCTATTTAAAGCGCAGACCGGGTGAACCTCAGAGGTTCTTATACGAAACGAGAATCGGCTTCGGCTTAAAAATCTCCGGCACCGGGGAGTCTGCCGGAAACGTATTTCAAGATACTGGAGACAGAGTCTCGTCACTCAAGTTCGCTACAAACCACCCGCTTTCTGTCATTCGCGAAGGAAGAGGATATTGGAAATACAGCGAGAGCGAAACCGGAATCACGTTTATGACACAATACGATTATGACACCCGTTACGGTAGGCTGGGCCGGCTTGCAGATATGGCATTCAGGCCGCTCCTCGGCTGGGCGACGGCCTGGAGTTTTGATGCACTGAAGATTTGGCTTGAAAAAGGGCTCCATCCAAGGCTGCTTTTTCAAAAAACATTGGTCTATTGGCTCGTTTGTCTGCTGTTTTCTTTCGTCTGGATTTACCAAGGGCTTGTTCCAAAGCTCATCATGGCTCACCCTGGGGAAATCAGCATGCTTTCGGCTTTTACGGGCGGCCGTTTCCATCCCGAAACGCTCCTGAGGCTTATCGGTTTAGCCGAGGTGATGGTCGGCGTGTTATGGCTTTATCCTGTTCGGAAAAGGAAGTGGTTTCTTCTGCATATCGTCCTGCTTGTGCTGCTTTCTGCCTCCGCGGGAATGGCTGATATCGCATCTTTTGCCGAACCTTTTAACCCGGTCGTGCTCAATGCCGCACTTATCATCTTGTCCGTTATCGGCTATGTGAGCGCTTGCGGCATTCCAAACGCGGGAAATACGATCAGAAAGAGGCGTTGATTTGATTTCGATGTATGAACGGGTGATCGAGGATTTTCACCTTCTCCACCCAAAACTCAAGGAGCGGTATCAGCTCACTCAAGAAAACGTGTTCAAAGGAAAAGGAGTGATGACGGAAATTTCCGGCGGTTCATACTGGGTCAGACTGTTGTTCAAAGCGGGAACGGTCTTCCGCTGTTTTTTTCCCGAAAGGGGGAGGAACGTTCCGTTCACGATTGAAAATCACATTCGGCTGACGAAAAATGATACACCGGCAGCCGTTTGGAACAGGACTTTCTTTTTTCAGGATAAACAAAGGCATTTCGATGCTGTCATGATCTATGATAAAAGCCGTGTTGAAATCATCGACTATTTCGGGCATCCGCCAATCTTAATCTCAAGCCTGCGGTTTAAGGCGGAGGCCGACGGCTCATTATCGATTACTTCTGTCAGACAATGGCTGCCTTTATTCAGAAAAAAGCTGCCCCTTCCAAAGTGCTTATACGGTATTTCCAGCGTGAATGAATCGTATGACGAAGAAAAAGGCTGTTTTACAATTGACGTTCATGTGAAAAACCCGCTGTTCGGAACGCTGTTTGCCTACAGAGGAACGTTTAACAGGGAGGAGGAGACGGCATGAAAGCCCGCCGTTTTTTTGTAAGCGTTCTTTGCTACGCGGTTTTTTTCATCGGCAAAGCGCCGGATATCCCGGCGGCAGAGGCGCTTCTTTTATTATCAATGCTGTTTTTTGTTCCGGCTGCGCTCGATCTCATTCAGCATGAAAATGGGATGTTTCGGCTGATCAGCGTCTGTTTTCCTTATGCGGCTTGTTCGGCATCGCTATCACTGCTGTTCCATTCCCCGCTTTTTTCATTGGTTTGGCTATGCTATACGGGGATGATCGCCTTATACGGGGCACTTCGCCTCTGGGAGAGAGAAGGAAGGAGCCTTGAAGAGGCATCGATTGACAGCGGCCTGCTTTACCTTCCTTTTGGAGGGGGGTGGCTTTTTGCTTATACGCTGAATCTCCAGGTCATGGATTTCAGCCCGCTGATTGTGCTGCTGACAGCGGTACATTTTCATTATTCTGCATTTCTCATTCCGATTTTTAATGGAATGCTCGGAAGGAAGCTGAAAAAGAAAGGCCTCCTTTATGCGGCGGTGACATGGCTCATCATGCTGTCTCCGCTGTTCATTGCCATCGGCATATCGTTTTCGAAAACCATTGATGTCATCGCTGTTGCGCTGTATTTGTCGGCCCTATACGGAAGCGGCTTTCTCGCCTCGATTACGGCCTTCAAAAACAGCGCGGCTCGCCGCTTTGTTATCTTTTCGTCTTTTACATTAATGATCACCATTGCTTTTTCACTCATTTACTCTTACGGCGTTTTTCGCGGCCGGACGACTTTTACAATCCAGGAAATGATTTGGATTCACGGGCTTGTCAACGCCTTTGGCGTCATCATTCCAGCGCTGACCGGCTGGCGCCTTGAATCCCCTGGGCCGGGCTGTGAAAGGAGGCAAGGCGAAACGATGAGCAACATTTACGGCACTTGGAAGATCGGAGCCGATTTTTTACACAGACACCGATTACAAACCGATTCGTCTTACCAAGGTCTTGCCGATGATATGAGCGCATTTCAGAGCAAAGGATTTCAGCCTGAGAAGGTTTCTCCTCTTATTCTCGATTTCTATGAGCATACTGCCGATTATTCGTTAACAGCGGAGATCTCCTGGCGTCCATGGTTTAAACCGCTCGCGCACATGTACCAGCTGATTTCAAGAAAGACAGGACAAATTCATTTGGGGACTAAGACCGGACGGCAAACGATGGACGGAGAGATTATCGGTGTTGATTCAGCCAGAGACGGAAGGAAGAATGTGCGCGCCTGGATCAGAACGAACGAGGTAGGCGAGACTGTGTTTGTGGCGCTTTATTCTGCTCATACCCACGATCACATCACATATATGAATATCGCGCTGCCATTGCCGTTTTCCAATATGACAGGCATTTTAAAGCCGAAAGCAGAGGACGGCTGCCTGATTTTGACGAGCAGTGATAAACGATCTGACCGTGGGGATGAAGGCATCTTCCTTTCGACCGGAACAGGAACGTTTAAACTGCCGCTCGCCGAACGCTTTATCATTAAAGAGCAGGGACGAAAGAGGCTCTGCGCCCATCACCGCATGTGGCTGTTCGGCATACGGTTTCTCGACATTCAATATCATATTGAAAAAAAGGATTCTGCCGTGAAAAGGGCGAAAATAGCAAATGAAAGCTAGGCAAAAATCGAATCGAACTGGAGGGTCTTTATGCTAAAAAACGTTTTGCTTGAACAGTTTAAAGCATGCTATAACGAAACGACTTGGTTTGTTTGTTTTCAAACGGCTGCCGCTGATCTCACGGAAAGCCAGGCAAGGCAAAAAGGGGAAGGTTCGGAAAATTCGATTTTAGAAATTGCCAACCATTTGATTTTTTACAACGAGCGCTATTTAAAGCGGTTTAAAGGAATTCCCGTTCCGGCTTTTGATTATACGATCGATGATACGTTTGTAAACAAAAGCGGACTTGGCTGGAAAGAAAGCCGGCAGGAACTGAATACGATCTATGCCGAATGGATCGATGCGCTTTCGGAATGCGAAGAGGAGATGCTGAAACAACCGGCTCAGCACGATCCGCATTCTACCTGGGCGGAGATTTTGTCCTGCCTCATTCTTCATAATGTTTATCATTTGGGGCAAATCGTCCATATGAGAAAGCAGCTGAAAATCTGGGATGCTTCAAAAGGCGTGAATTAACGGAGTTACAAGTAAGATTGCGGCTTAAGGCGGTCACCTCTTCAAGCCGTAATCTTGCCTGAGGTCAAGCTTCGATTTTTGCTTTTAGGTGGTAATAGGCATCTTTCAGCCAGGGATGGACAACTTTCAGTTTATCTTTTTGTTTCCACAAATGCTGAATATAAACAAACGCCCCGTGCTCCAGAGAAATTTCAAGCGCTTCATGAAGCTCCTGGATGTAAGGCGGAGTCCCCGTCTGATCCCATTCTATTTTGTCCGCTGAAAACAGGACAAGGTCGAGCTGGGAAGGATTTTTTTAAGCGTCGTATGGCATTCTATTGCATTTAAAATATCTTCATCCGCCACCTGAAACAGGTCCCGCGCCATCACTTTCGACAGCTTTTGATGGATGATCATCGGGAATATCCGTTCTTCGGGCAGAATATCAATACCGAGCGCTTCAGCAGCCGCAATTCTTTTTTCATTAGGGATGACACCCCTGATGTCGTGCATCATACCGGCTATACCAGCTTTTTGTGCAGGAACATGAAAACGATTTGCCAATCTTTCTGCCGCTTGTTTCACCCTTATCGAATGTTCGGCTGTTTTTTCGTGGTTATGGCGTCTCAAAAATTCAAGGGCATCTGAACATACATCGCCTGTGCAGCGAACTTCCATCTCTATTCCTTCAATATTCATCAGCGATTCTCCTTTTTGGTGTTGTTTCATGATAAACAAAACACATTTGTTATCTGATTTCACCTTATCATAATATTGACAAATCCTGAAATAAACTATTAAAATATTTTGTTAACCGGAAAATAAAAAGAAGGGACTGTCCATTGACTATGTCTGAACTGACAAAACAGCTGATCTATGATATGTATGTTAAACTCCTGCACCTGAACGAACAAAAAGCGGATACAGATCTCAAGGCATTTTTAAAGCAGGCGGCAGAATCTGATGTTAAACGGCTCCCGGGGAATATGACTACCATCCATGTCATCAGCTGTATCGGTCATGATGAACCGATCAACAACACCGGCATCGCAAAAAAAATGAATTTATCAAAAGCAAATATTACAAAAATCAGTTCAAAGCTGTTAAAAGAAGGCCTCATCAAACGGTTTCAATTGACGGACAACAAAAAAGAGATATACTTCAGGCTGACGCCCAGCGGAAAACAAGTGTTTGAGCTTCATGAAAAGCTCCATCAGCAAAAAGCGGATCAGTTTAGCAGATTTCTCGATTCGTTTTCAACAGCAGAACAGGGAGCGATTTTGAAATTCCTTCAAGGGCTGACGTTTATGACAGAAACGGATAAGAAGCATTAATTCAATCTAACAATAATATTATTATGTAAACTTAAAAATCTATGGCTGAGAGAAGAAAATCGATTGACAAGAAATACTTTCCATATTATAGTTAAACCATCAAGTTAGTTATTTGAATAACTAAGAGGTGAACCGAATGGCAAGGCCAAATGTGACATCAAAAGAAACGTTGATTGAGGCGGCTAAGCGCCGCATTGCCGAACATGGCCTGGACAAACTGACGCTAAAGGCGGTCGCTGAAGAAGCAAAGGTCACACAGGGAACTGTTTACTATCATTTTCGGACAAAAGAGCAGCTTGTTTTTGAAGTGGTCCGCGACCTATGCCGCGCGTCGTGGGAGCGATTGAAAGCAAATGAAAAGCCCGCTGCCGAAAGGATAAAAGACGGATTGTCTTCCGCGAAATCAAGAACACTGAAGGATGCGTATTATCATCAGCTTTTTTTAGAATTGGCCGTTTTAGGGTTTCGAAATGAAAAGATAAAAGAACAGCTCGGCGAACTTCTCGAAGAGGAAAATGCGGTGTTGGCAGAACAGCTTTCCGACCTGTGGAAGCGTTCTCCTGTTGACGGGGTTTCTTTCAGCACGTGGGGCATTCTTTTAAACGCACTAATCGACGGTCTTGCACTTCAGTCGCTTATGTCTCCGGGATTTTCCCCTGAAAAAATCTACAGGGAATTAGAAGCTGTGCTGCAGATGCTGACGGAAACCGCTGTTAAACAGCATGGAGGGGAGTAAAAAGGGATGGGTAAGTTGACTGAAAAGCTGGGTTTGGCTCTTGTTTTTTCAATCGTTGTCTGGCTTGGCGCCACCGTATTTTTTATGCTGTTCGGCAGTGCGGTTCTTACAGAACCCGGCCAAGATGGTTTTATGCTCCGCTTTTTGCTTCTTGAAGCCGGAACTTTTGCCCTTTTATATGCCGTGATGCTCGTTTATCGGCGGGTTGACAAAACGAGGTTTGCGGCGGTTAAGCTTGGCATTGTGGGGTCGGCTGTCGGTTTGTTTCTCGACGCTTTTTCTTTATGGAATCATTCGCTGATCTTCCCGGCGCTTTCAGATGGCCAGATGATTGGGTTTGCGGTTTGGATGGTCTTCGCGTATGCCATGTATTTGACGATACCGCTCATCCTTGAAAAAAGAAGGTCTGCAGTTTAAATATTTTTATGTAAGATTCGCCCGCTTATTGCAAAAACGGGCGAACGGTCTTTAGTCTTGCGGCACCGATTGTTCTGCGTTGATGTACCCTGCACCGTAAACATTTGGATCGCGATCTTTCCATAAATCGGTACCGTCCATTAGCAGCTGTTTGACTTCATCAGGTTCTGTGCCCGGGGCTTGCTGAAGGATAAGTGCGGCAATTCCTGCGCAGATCGGCGTAGCCATCGAGGTTCCGGACAATGTCATATATTTTGTGCCGACTCTGTTTGTTTTTTGCAGCTTATCGAGAAAAGATCCGGGTGAACGAAGCGACGTAATATTTGTGCCCGGTACCAGCAAGTCCGGTTTGACTTGACCATAGATTGTCGGCCCTCTGCTTGAATAAGAGGCGACATCGTCATCCTCCCGGCTGACTGTATCCCTGTCATCCAAGGCTCCGACTGTAATAATCTTGCTGCTGACACCCGGGCTGGCAATCGTTTGCGCATCAGGACCGGAGTTGCCGGCTGCCGCACATACAACAATGCCTGCGTCCCATGCTGCATGAACAGCTTTAACGACTGGATCTTCTTCTTCATTCTCGTAGCGCAAGGCTTCTGCACCCAATGACATTGAAATAATGTCGATCGGATCATCAGGATTTTCCTTATTGAATTGAATGCACCAATCTACGCCTTGAATGACGGTTTCGAGCGATCCGGATCCCATTTTGTCCAATACTTTTACACCGACAAGTTCTGCTTCAGGAGCAGGTCCGCGGTACTGACCCGATGAGGCCGCTCCGTTTCCGCAAGCATCACCGGCGCAGTGTGTGCCGTGCCCATTGTCATCATAGGGTTCTGTTCTCTGGTTGATAAAGTCTTGAAAAGCCCTGATCCTGCCTTCAAGATCTTCGTGAGGGTATACGCCCGTATCAATGACAGCGACTGTCACTCCTTTGCCTGTCAGCGTCTGATTGTTTCTGACCACTTCTTTGGCATGGCTTGATTCAACCGCTACGTCGAGGAGCGCTTTTACTTTGCGATTTAAATAAATTTTGCGAATGTCGCCGCACTCAGATAGAAGCGATTGCAAAGAAGAAGGGGTGACTTCAGCGCTGCAGCAGCTAACGTTGGAGAAGCGATGCTTGATTTTGTTTCTTCTTTTGCTGCCGATCATTTCATTGACTAATTGATAGCCTTTATGCTGACAGTCTTTTTCAAATTCAATAATGACTGGTATTTTTTTGTTTTTCATTAATATTTTTTCGAAAAAACCGTGTAAAAAGCAAGGCGTCCATTTAAAAGGTTTATAGAGTTTCAGCACGCTTTCTCTCAGCGGCCGGTCCAGCTTATGGGCGTTGGACCTTACCATTTGAACCATGTAGGAACCGAACATTCTAGCTCCACCTCATCTCTTATAGTTTATTCTTCCTCTTAATCTATGAATGAGAGGCGGTTCCCGTAAAGTTGGCTGTCCTAAAACGGCGGCAAAAAAGGCCTGTTTACTACTCGATTCTATAAAATGCAGCGGAAGTCCAGGGTTTAAACGAATCAAAATACATGATATTCTAGTCATGTCAATATCACCCTTTAGAAAGCGGCCAAAGGAGCTGAGTTCATGGCAACAATCGAAGATTTTTTAAAGCTTGATATTCGGGTTGGAACAGTTTTAAAAGCAGAAGAGTTTCCGGAAGCGAAGGTACCGGCCATTAAGCTTGAAATCGATTTTGGCGGAGAGATTGGCGTCAAGTGTTCGAGCGCTCAAATCACAAAGCGTTATACGCCTGAAAAGCTTGTAGGCCGGCAGGTGACGGCAGTCGTCAATTTTCCGCCGCGGCGGATTGCCGGGTTTAAATCGGAAGTTCTCGTTCTTGGAGGCGTACCGGAAAAAGGCGATGTTATATTGCTGGCCCCTGATCAAGAAGCGCCCAATGGAACGAAGATCAGCTGATACATAAAAGAGAGGCTCCCTCTAAATGAAGGAAGCCTCTCTTTTTTATTTCACCTTGAATTTTTTCGTCAATTCTCGCAGATCTTCCGCCATCTGCTCAAGCGTGGCAGAGGATGTACTGATTTCTTCCATTGAAGCCAGCTGTTCTTCCGCTGATGCAGCAATGTCCTGGATTCCAGCTGTACTTTCCCTTGATACATCGGCGATTTCCTGAACGGCACCGGAGACTTCCTGCGAGCCATTCGACAACTGTTCGACCGCCGCATTGAGCGTTTGCAGCTTGCCTGCGATCTCATTCGTCATGCCGCTGATTTCGTGAAAGCTCGACTCTGTTTTCTCGGTAATTTTAAGTCCGGACTGCACTTCATGGTTGACCGATTGAAACATGCTGAGAGAATGTTCGATTTCTTTGACGATTTCCTGAATCAACGCTTCGATTTCTTTTGCCGAGTCCGCTGACTGCGCGGCAAGCTTTCGAACTTCTTCGGCGACGACGGAAAATCCTCTGCCTGACTCGCCGGCGCGGGCTGCTTCAATCGCGGCGTTCAATGCCAATAGATTCGTTTGATCGGCAATTCCGTTAATGACCCTGAGAATTGATGTGATATCCTTCGATTTGCCTTCGAGGCCTTTGACGACGCTCTCAGCTTGTTTGACAGATTGGTCGATTGAACTCATCTGGCCGACCGTTTTCTGAACGAGTTCTCCTCCGGTTTCGGCGATTTCTGTCGATTTGATCGATGCTTCGGTGATTGATTCCGACACTTCGGTCATTTCGCTCAGATGATCATTCATCTGGCTGAGCTGCTGCGAGCTCGTTTCGACTTTTTCATTCTGGCTTTCAGCCCCGTTAGAGAACTGTTCGATCGCAGATGTAATATGTTCTGTCGCTTGGCTCGTCTGTTCTGCGCTTGCTGTCAGCTGCTCAGAAGAGGAGGCGACATTCTCAACCGATTCCTGAATGGTGCCGATCAGTGTGCGGAGCGATTCCGCCATGTCATTGAAGCTTTTGCCGAGCTGCCCGAATTCGTCATTTGAACGCACTTCGATTTGCTGTGTCAAATCGCCGCTGCTGATGTTCTTTGCAGATAGAACGAGCTGATTCAATGGTTTGCTAATCGCGCGGACAATAAAGAAAATGAGAACTCCGCCAAGCACCAAAGCCCCTGAAAAGACGATGAGAGCCATATAAAGGACGGGCTTTGTTGCGTTTGTTATCTCATCGGAAAACATCGTCCCGGCGATTTTCCAGCCTGTCAGTTTGTTTGTCGTAAAAGCCATTTGCTTGGCTTTTCCTTCAAAAGTATACTTGAATTCGCCTTTTCCTTTGCCGTAAACTTGATCAACCCAGCCGCCTTCACCTTCAGTTCCGGCTTTAATCGTCGGGTGGGCGATATATTTTTTGGACGCACTTGAGATAAAAGCAAAGCCGTCTTTTCCGACTTTGATATCGTTTGTCGCTTTAATCAGCTCGTCGATATTCAAGCTGAGCGCAGCGACGCCCGACCCGTCTTTATTTTGTTTGGCGATGGTAATGACCGTGTTGCCGGTAGCGGCAGATGTGTATGGATCGGTAACGATAATTTCGCCTTTTTTCTCAACCGCTTCTTTAAACCAGGGCCTTTCCGCCGGATTATAGCCGTCAGGCATTTTCGTATAAGGGTGCTGCACGTATACACCGTCTTCAGAGCCTGTGAAAACGGCTTCTACATCTTTGTTTTGCCTGGCGTATTGTTCAAACTTTTGTCTTAACGAAGTCTGGCCTTTTTCCTTGTATGTTTTTTCTTTGATCTCTTCACTGAAATATGTAACAGCATCCGCTTTTTTCTCAATGTTTTGATCGATCATTTCGTTTAATTGATCCACGCTGTTTCTTGCGCTTCTCATGATTTCATCTTCAATCGACCCGCCTGCCGTATAATAGGAAACACCTGAAAGGATTAAAACAGGGAGCGTTAAAATCAATAAAAATGAGACCGCTAATCTTTTTGAAAGAGATGGATGCTTGAACCATTCCAATATTTTTTTCATTAGCCAAAACTCCTTTTTCTAGGTTACGAGAATAATATCGGACAATTTTCACACTTTTGCATTAAATTTAAAAATTTTGGCTTCAAAACAAAATCCTCAACAAAGGCGAAAGTATCTGTATTGACGGAAAATGGGCTGGAGAACTGTTGACAAAGTTTCCCTCCGTTTATATACTTATCGGTAAATACAGTGAAAGGAATAGGTATAGGGGACATGAAGCAGTAATCTTATTTTCCATCGTTTTTTTAATATGAAAAAACGGAAACTTGGAGAATAGGATGAGTATGCCCTTTTATACCTTGCATCATTTTCTGACTTTGCATGTTTTTTGTCGTGCAATGGAATGGGATCGGTTTATACCGCTTTCACGATGCATATTTTGGCATGATATCCTCTCCGGGTTTCCGCGAGAGGTTTTTTGTTGTCAGCCAAAAATAAACAGAGGTGAACGGTATGACGATTTTAATGAAAATAAGAGGCTTGGAAAAAAGCTTTGGAGAGCAAACGATTTTAAAAAACATTGATTTTGACATTTCCAATCATGAGCGGATTGGTTTGGTCGGATGCAATGGAGCGGGGAAAACAACGCTTGCAAATATATTGAGCGGTCATGCAGAAGCCGACAAAGGCACTGTTCAAACAGACCGGACGCTCAAAATCGGCTATCTGCTCCAGTCGATTGAGTACTCTGTTCATGATTTCAACAGCATATTAACAGGCGACGAGGGCGGGAAATTATATCAGTTGACGAGCAGTCTTGGCTTATCAAAGGTTCAAAGCTGGAATTCCGAACGGCTCAGCCATTTGAGCGGGGGAGAAAAACTGAAGCTTGCACTGGCACACGTCTGGAAGACGATGCCTGATCTTCTCATCTTAGATGAACCGACCAATCACTTGGATTTAAAAGGGATCAGCTGGCTCCTTGAAGAACTGCAACAATATCAAGGGGCTGTATTGATTATTTCTCACGACCGTTATTTTCTGGATCAATCCGTCTCCAAAATACTTGAGCTGGAAGATGGGAATTTGCACACCTATCAAGGAAACTACAGTGCATACCGGCGGGAGAAAAAACGGTTATACGAAGCACGCCTGCACCAATACGAAGTCCAGCAGAAGCAAAAAGAAAGAATCGAGTCACAGATTGCCACTCTTCAAAATTGGTCGCAGAAAGCCCACCGCGACTCAACAAAACAGGGATCACAGTCAGAAAGAAGGCAGCTTGGTTTTAAAGAATACCACCGGGTAAAAGCCAAAAAGCTTGACAACCAAGTCAAATCAAAACTGAAACGCCTTGAACAGGAGCTTGAAAAAAACAAAGCTGAAAAGCCAAAGGAAGCAGCATCTGTCAATTTTCAGTTTTCATCAGGAGAAAAAAGGGGCAAGCGGATTATCGAAGCAAAAGATCTGACAAAAGCGTTTGACGGACGTACTTTATTCAAAGACAGCCATTTTTACGTCAAACACGGCGAGAGAATAGCGCTTATCGGAGACAACGGGTGCGGCAAAACGACCCTTGTCAAAATGATGTTGGATGCCGAACCTCCAACAGCCGGAACGCTATGGAAAAGCCGGTCTGTAAAGGCCGCATATTTAAGCCAGGATGTCAGTGATCTAAGGGTTGACCAAACAGTTGCTGAAGTGCTGAATTTGTCTGACAGAGCCGAAATCGCAAATGCGCGGACGATTTTGGCCAATATGGGGATCAAAGAAAACCGCTTTCATGATGAAATCGGGACGTTCAGTCTCGGGGAGCGGACCCGAATCAAACTGGCAGGCATGATTTTAAAAGATTATGATCTGCTGATTCTGGATGAACCGACCAACCACCTCGATTTGCCAAGCAGGGAGCAGCTTGAGCAGACATTGCTTGAGTTTCAGGGAACGATCATCATTGTGTCGCATGACCTGTACTTCACAGACAAATTGTGTGAGAAGCTCCTTGTATTTGAAAACGGTCGTATCACCCGCGTCGAAACCGGATTAAAAGATTATCGGAACAGACAGAAACAGCCCCATGCAAAAAGCGATGAAGAGGAGCGGCTGCGCATCGAAAATCGGATGACCGCCGTTCTTGGAGAGTTGGCCGGACTTACGCCTCAAGATCCGAAATATCATGAATTGGATCAGGAGTTTTCAGAGCTGGCCAAACGGAAACGGGCGTTTTTAGAAAAAGAATAAATGAACAGAACCATTTGTGTTTTTAACGCAGATGGTTCTTTTTTGTTTGACGTGGTTTAAATTACCACCAATTATAGCTGGCACCCAAGGTAATAATAGGATAAAAATGATGGACTTACTACAGCAATGAAAAAGGGTGATCAACATGTGGAAAACCATTGTTTCCTATTTTCCGGACTGGCTGGTCCTGATGCAGGCTTTTTTTGTCTTTTTTGTCCCGTTTGCCATATCAAAAGTATTTTTGTGGCTTCGCACGGCAGGGGATGAGTGAGTGGCATGAGATGGTGGAAAGCAAAAACGCGAAGAATGATACAGTCGTCCAACAAGCCGGATAAACCTAAAAATGAAGTGCCGTCTGTGGAGTCAACTGGGTATTTTACCGGCGATTTTGATCACGACTTGAAACTGGCCAAAACGGCTATGGAGAATAACTCAGACGTTCATTTCCGCGAATTCAACTTAGGGCGCACCGGCATCCGCGCGGCGATTGTATTTGTCGAAATGCTTGCGGATCAAGACCTGATTGACAAGCATATTATGAAATCCCTTATGGATGATTTTTCCAAAGAATATAAAGTTGAACTTTCTTCATTAAGCAGCAATGTGACCGACTTAATTAAAAAGCAAATTTTATCAATTAGCGGCGTATCAGAGGTAAACCATGTCAACGAAGTGGTGCCCGAAGTGTTATCCGGTGCGGCCATGCTGCTGATCGACGGTTCAGCGGAAGTTTTACTGCTGGGAACTGTTAAAAGAAATACAAGGAACATTGAAGAGCCCGTATCAGAATCTTTGGTAAGAGGCGCGCGCGTCGGCTTTACAGAAACGATCGGCACCAATACAGCCCTTTTGAGGCAGCACGGCAAAAATCAAAACTTGTCTATGGTTCAATTTCAAGTTGGGAAGCGAGCCGTCAAAAATCTTGTCGTCGCTTATATCAAAGACATTGCGGAACCAGGGCTGGTGGAAGAAGTCAAAAAAAGAATCGAAAAGATTGATATAGATGATGTCCTTGAATCAGGTTTTGTCGAACAGCTGATCGAAGACAATTATCTCAGTCCATTTCCGCAGGTGCAAAGCACTGAACGTCTTGACAGGGTAATGAGTGCGTTAATGGAGGGAAGAGTGGCCATTTTATTGGACGGAACGCCTTTTGTTTTAATCGTTCCGGTTACATTCAGCATGCTCCTCCAATCGCCCGAGGATTATTATGAACGCTGGCTGCCGAGTTCCCTGATCCGCATCATGCGAATCGGCGCAGCCATGATCTCGCTGCTTGGGCCGGCTCTATATATTTCCTTTATTTCGTTTCATCCCGGGCTGATTCCGAGTGAACTTGCGATTTCCATTACCGGAACGAGGGTAGGTGTGCCTTTTCCATCGCTGATTGAAGCGCTCATTATGGAAGTGGCAATTGAAATTTTGCGCGAGGCCGGCCTGCGGCTTCCAAAACCAATCGGTCCCGCGATGGGAATCGTCGGCGGTATCATCATCGGGGAGGCTGCCGTGCAGGCAGGCATCGTCAGCCCGATTATGGTCATCGTCGTTGCCGTCACCGCGATTTCTTCATTTGCGATTCCTCAATACAGCGCCGGCATTTCGCTGCGCATGCTGAGATTTGTAGCGATGTTTTGTGCAGCCACGTTCGGTTTGTACGGGGTGATTATGTTTTTCCTCATGCTTGCCAGCCACGCGGTGAAGCTGAAAAGCTTTGGCGTTCCTTATGCGAGCCCTGCCGTTCCTTATCGTTTG
Source organism: Bacillus licheniformis DSM 13 = ATCC 14580 (assembly GCF_000011645.1). GTDB lineage: Bacteria > Bacillota > Bacilli > Bacillales > Bacillaceae > Bacillus > Bacillus licheniformis. The sequence goes on along the minus strand of NC_006270.3, from coordinate 2,142,600 downwards.
CGCGATTGGAAAGACTTCATCGTTCGCATGCCGATACAGATGATGAAAAAACGGCCGAAGCTGTTAAAAACAGACGATTCGACACGCCAGTAGCATAGAAAGGAGGGAAACGCTTATGATGGTCAGGCACGAAGAGCGCATCACCACTTCGCAAACAGCAGTTCTCATCACCAATTTCCTGCTTGGGACAGGGATTCTGACGCTCCCGCGAACGTCTGTTGACGAGGTGGGGACGCCTGATGTCTGGATCACGCTTGTATTAGGCGGCTTGGTCGCTCTGACGGCCGCAGTCATCATGGTAAAGCTCAACCATCAATATCCTGATAAAACCTTTTATGAATACAGTCAGGACATCATTGGCAAATGGGGGGGCAGCTTGATCAGCCTGTTTTTCGCATGTTACCTCTTGGCCCATTCCGGTTTTCAGGTCCGCTCAATGCTTGAAATCATCCGCTTTTTTCTACTGGAAGGAACCCCCCGCTGGGCAGTTGCGATGGTTTTTTTGTGGGTTGGCTTATATTTGATCGTCGGCGGCTTAAGTTCGATCGCCCGCTTGTTTCAAATCGTGTTACCCATTACATTCATTCTTTTTCTGCTGGTCGTGTTCATGAGTATCGGAATTTTTGATGTGGACAACTTGCGTCCTGTACTGGGAGAGGGAATAGGTCCTGTCTTAAAAGGAATAAAGGTGACCGCACTGTCGTTTTCAGGTATTGAAATCATTTTGATCCTGATGCCTTTCATGAATCAGCCTCGCAAGGCCATTCATACGATCATGATCGGGATCGCCATCCCTTTGCTTTTCTATATGATCACAGTTGTTATGGTGATCGGCGCTCTGTCTATAGACGGAGTGGTTTCACGGACATGGCCGACGATTGACTTAATGAGAAGCTTTGAAATACCAGGTCTGATATTTGAACGGTTTGAGTCTTTGCTGCTGGTCATCTGGATCATGCAGCTGTTCTGTACCTTTGCGATTGCTTTTTATGGTTCGGCATTAGGCCTGGCCCAGCTCTTTAAAACAAATATTCGGCCGATGATGTTTGTTTTGCTTCCGGTCATTTATCTGATTGCAATGATCCCGAAAAACATCAACGCCATGTTTGCATTTGGTGACTTTATTGGAAACAGCGGCGTTTATTTAGGCGGTTTGACCCCGCTCGTGCTGCTGGTGATTTCAAAAATAAGAAGGAGAAAACAGGGAATCAGCTGACGCTTGAAAAAGAAAGGGGTGATTTCTCCATGATGGTAGGTCAGCAGGACAAAATTACCGTTTCACAAACGAGCATCGTCATCACGAATTTTCTGCTGGGAACCGGCATCTTGACGCTGCCGCGGACATCTGGGGAAGCGGTTAAAGCGCCGGATGTCTGGCTTTCTGTTGCATTCGGAGGGCTGGTTGCCATATTAGCCGGTTTCATCATGGTGAAATTAAGCATGGAGTACCCCGACAAAACGCTATATCAATATAGCCGGGATCTCATTGGCAAGTGGCCGGGAGGACTTTTCACCCTGCTTTTGATTTGTTATTTTCTCGCAACATCAGGTTTCCAAGTCCGATCTGTCACAGAGGTTATGGGATTTTACTTACTGGAAGAAACGCCGATTTGGGCGACAGCGATGGTTTTTTTATGGAGCGGAATCTATTTATTAACCGGCGGTATTAACCCGCTCGCCCGACTTTATGAAATCATCTTTCCAATTACTGTTCTCATTTTTCTGATCGTCATTTTTATGAGCGCAAGCATATTCGACATCGACAATTTGCGCCCGGTTCTCGGGAAAGGGATCAAGCCGGTGCTGGAAGGAGTCAAAACAACGTCTTTTGCTTATACAGGCATAGAAATCATACTGATCATCGTTCCTTTTATGAGAAAGCCCGAGCAAGCCTTAAAAGCTACTTTGATGGGGATTTCTTTCCCGATTGTCTTTTATATGATCACCGTCATTATGGTCATCGGTGCATTGGCAATCGAGGGAGTGACATCACGGACATGGCCGACGATTGATTTGATGCGAAGTTTTGAAATACCTGGGCTGATTTTTGAACGTTTTGAGTCCTTGCTGCTAGTCATCTGGATCATGCAAATGTTCTCCAGTTTTACGATCAGCTATTTTGCTGCTGCTTTAGGTTTGTCGCAACTCTTGAAGAAAAGGATGGAACCGATATTATTCAGCTTGCTTCCGGTCATTTATCTCATTGCGATGGCGCCTAAAAATATCAATCAGCTTTTTCAAATGGGAGATCTAATCGGCAACAGCGCCATCTATTTGGTCGGTCTCATCCCGCTAATGCTTCTGGTCATATCGAAAGTGAGGAGGAAAAAGTTTGAAAAAAACTAACACCATCCGTTATTTAACGAGTGTTTTACTATTGTTTCTATTAACCGGATGCTGGAGCAGCCACGAAATTGAAGAGCTCGGCTTAACATTTGCAATGGGGATTGACAAAGGCGAGGAAACCGAACTTGAAAAAAAGTTTGACAAAGTTGGGGGCGATTATCCGAAAAAAGACCGGATCACGATGATCTATCAATACGTGAACGAACAAGCAGCCGGTTCAAAATCGATTGGAGGAAGCACTGATCAAAAAACGTATATCAACGTTTATGAAACTGGAGACTCGCTTCAGCAAATTAACGCTGAAGTAGCATTAAGACAAGACAGGCCTGTATTCAGTCCTCATTTAAAAGTGATTGTCATCGCCGCTGACCTCCTCCGCACCTATTCGCTGTCGGAACTGCTAGATCAGCCTCTCCGCGATAATGAAATCAGGCCGAGCAGTATGGTGCTGGTCACAAGAGGGCGTGCGAGAGACACGCTTGAGCTGAAGGAAACCGGCGAAATGCCGGCGTTTCGTCTGCTTAAAATCGTTGAAAATGAGTATAAAGCGAAAAAAATTCTCCCTCCTGTAACGCTTGCCAAATTGACAGGCAAAATGAGATCAGGAACAAGCTATCTGCTTCAAAATGTCATCGGTACCGATGGAGAAATAAAATATGCGGGAGCAGCCGCAATTAACGGGAAAACCAATAAGCTGATCGGCTATTTGGATGAACACGATTTAGAAGGCGTGATGTGGATCATCGGAAAGGGGATTGGGGGCATGGTTAAAAGCTATGATCCGACAGAAAAGAAGGTGACCGCATTTGGCGTTGAATCGATTAAAAGCAACATCAAACCCATCGTCAAAGGAAACCGCCTGTCTTTTGAAGTGAACGTAAAGTCAGAGGGGTATCTTGCGGAAAACTGGAACACGAAAGAAAAAGCTTTTGATGACAAATTTTTAGAAAAAGTCGAAAAAACAACCGCGAAAACGGTGAAAAAATCGATGGAGGACATTACAAAAAAAATGAAAACCGAATACAAAGCAGATCTTGCCGGATTCGGTAACGAGCTGAGGATCAAGCATCCGAGGCTTTGGGAAAAACTAAAGAAAAATTGGGATGAGACCTTTACCGATATACCGATTACATTTCATGTTCAAATCGCGATTAAAGAATACGGAACTGTTGGGGATCAGTAACAGAAGAACTTCTAATCACGAAAGGCGGAGAAACGCGCAATGATCCGTTCCGAAGATAAAATCACGACTTCTCAGGCAATCGTTGTCTTGGTCAGTTATATTATGGCGGCCGGGATTCTCACCCTGCCAAGAACCGCTGTAGAAGAAGCCGGTACGCCGGATGTATGGATTTCCGTCCTATTAGGCGGACTTGTCACAACGGCAGCCGGAGTGGTTATGACAAAGTTAAGCCAGCATTATCCCGGGCAAACATTTTTTCAATACGGGGGAGACATTGTCGGAAAGTGGCTCAGTATTGTGATCAGCCTGCTTTTCATTGAGCATTTTGTAGCGATTGCTGCTTTTGAAGCAAGAATTCTGGCGGAGGTGATCACCTTTTTTTTGCTGCAGCAAACGCCGATTTGGGCGATCGTCATGTCGATGATGTGGATCGGATTCTATTCAATAAAAGACGGAATGGGGTCGCTTGCCCGTTTGTTTGAAATCATCTTTCCGATTACAATTCTTTTCTTTTTAACCGTGGTATTTATGAGCTTTGGCATATTTGAACTGGATAACCTGCGGCCTGTCTTAGGGAAAGGCATCATGCCGGCATTAAAGGGGACAAAAGCAACAACGCTTTCGTTTATCAGCGCAGAAGTGATGGTATTCCTTTTGGCGTTTATGAAAAAGCCGAAAGATGGTATCAAAGTCGTTGTCATGGGAATCGGCATCGCAATGCTCTTTTATCTAACAACGATCGTATTTGTGATCGGAGGGCTGTCAGTTGACGGGGTGACAGCGATGACATGGCCGGCGCTTGACCTCATCCGCAGTTTTGAAATGCCCGGCTTAATATTTGAACGTTTTGAATCGCTGCTCCTTGTCATCTGGATTATGCAGCTGTTTGCGACTTTTTCCGTCTCATATTACGCTGCATCCCTGGGGCTCTCGCAAATTTTCAAGAAAAAGAGCAGACCGATCATGTTCGGTCTGCTCCCGGTGATGTATTTGCTCGCGATGACGCCAAAAAACATTGATGATGTATTTTCTCTCGGCGACATGATCGGCTATATTGCGGCCGTTTTATTCGGCATTGTGCCGATTCCGCTTTTATTGGTTTCGAAAATGAGAAAAAAGAAGGCAGTGCAAAGCTAGAGGTTCAGCCGGCTTTGTTCACTTCCTTTTTTGCGTTCACTTTCACCCTGTCATTCGGCATGAAGAACACCAGTAAAAAGGCGGCCGCTGCTGGGGAAATCGCCCAAATGAACGTGTGAACAATCGAATTTGATAGCGCTTCGGTGATGTTATGTAAAACATCCGGCGGCAGTGATGCCCGTGCACTTGATAAAATCTGGTCGGCGTCATTCGTTGAGGCGAAATTTGAAGCGCCGCTGCTTTTAAACATATCTTCCAGCTGTTCTGAAAATTGGTTTTTTTGAATCATCCCGAACATACTGGCGCCGATCGTCATGCCGAGAGAGCGCATAAAGTTGCTCGTAGATGTCGCTGAGCCGCGCTGCTCCGGGCCGAAATGATGGATCGCTGCCATGCTTAATACAGAGAAAGAAAAACCGACTCCCAAGCCGACGACGATCATATACATGGTTAATAATAAACGCGGAGTGTCAATGTTAAGCGTGCTTAATAAAGAAAATCCGCTGACGAGAACCAATCCAGAGATGAGCATAATGTTCCGATAGCTCATTTTTGTTGTTAAGAATCCGCCAAGCTGTGCTGATACGACAGAGCCGAGCATCATCGGCAAAAGCACAAGTCCCGAGTTTGTCGCCGAATCTCCGTAAACACCCTGAACAAAGATTGGAATCTGGATGGTCGCTGAAATAAATGTCCCTCCATAAAATAAGGCGACAAGCGTACTGCCGGCAAACAGCCGGTTTTTAAACATATGAAACGAAATGATCGGTTCACTGGCTTTGCGCTCGATCATGAGGAAGCAAACCAACAAGACGGCTGCACTTCCGAAAAGGGTAAGGATGACATTCGAATCCCAGGCGTATTTCCCGCCGCCGAGCTCCAACGCAAACATGAGGCATACGACCGCCCCTACGAGCGTAATCGCTCCGAGCCAATCAATACGATGCTTTTCATGCTGTTTCGTCTCTTTGTAAAATAGAAGAATGAAAATAAAAGAAACCATACCGAGCGGCAGATTCATATAAAAAATCCAGTGCCAGCTGATGTAGTCAGTGACATAGGCGCCGATGAGCGGTCCGAAAATGCTTGAAAGGCCAAAAACAGCACCGAAAAGTCCAGTGATCTTACCGCGCTTTTCCAGCGGAAAAATGTCAAAGATAATCGTAAAAGCAATCGGAATGAGCGCGCCTCCGCCAATTCCCTGGATCGCGCGGTATATGCTGAGCTGCTCAATGGTTGTAGCCGTTCCGCACAATGCTGATCCCGCCATGAAAACGATGCTGCCAAAAAGAAAAAAAACGTTTTCTGCCATACATATCCGACAGCTTGCCGAATATCGGCATACCGGCCATTTCAGCGACCATAAAGGCAGATACAACCCAGACAAAGCTGTCGAGTCCGCCAAGATCGCCGACAATTGTTCCCATTGCCGTAACAACGATGGTATTGTCCATCGAAGCCATCAGAATGGCAAGCAAAAGTCCTGCTACAACAAATCCTAATTTTTGATTTTGAGTTTGTGACAAATCAATCTATTCTCCTTTAAATAAATTCGTTCTAAAGCAGCGTTTGGCATCGACGCTTCATCCTGTTATGATGATTTATATCAGGAAATAAATATCTTAGCTGCTAAGACATAATGATTTTATAGAAGGGTGTTACAGATGTCAAGAACAAATCATATTGAAGGAAAAGGGCTGGTCAACGAGCTGATACAGCAGTTGAGGTTTCACAGCACAGCAACCGTTTTTCTGCACCAGGCGATCGGCGAGAAAATCGGACTGAACGGAACGGATCATAAATGCCTTGAGATCATCTCGCGGGAAGGTCAAGTAACAGCGGGGGAGCTCGCCGCAAAAAGCGGACTGACAACGGGAGCGATCACAGGAGTGATCGACCGTCTTGAGAAAGCGGGCTATGTCAGACGCATCAGGGATTCGTCCGACAGAAGGCGTCTTTTAGTCGAACTGATCCCGGAAAATCTGGAGACGATATCACATATATTTCATGACTTGGCGCAAGAGTCTGCCGAATTTCTAAGCCGATATTCAGAGGAAGAACTGCAAACCATTATCAAGTTTTTGAAAAACAGCACGGCGTTTGCCGCCGATTATGCCAAAACCTTAAAAAAGACGAAGTGATAAAAGACCGGTTTTGCTGCAACCGGTCTTTTTTGATGTTCATATTTTTTCAATTTGAACTCTTCCTGAAAAGAAAGTTGCACCACCGCCCATATCAGCTAAACGGTCGGGCGTCAGCGCATTGACGAGATAATGCTTCCCTTCTGCATCCGCCCACAATCCCTGGCTGACGGCCACGCCCGGAAGGACGTTTTCTCCGACGGCAGCGGGCAGGATGCATGAGCCGCGGTCATTCCAAACTTTCACCAAATCTCCATTTTCGATGCCCTTTTCTTCGGCATCTTTTATATTTAAGTGAAGTTTCGGCTCCTTTTCTAATTTGATATGTTTTTCATTGTTTGAAAAGGTCGAATTTAAAAAATTGTGATTCGGGCCGGGCACAAATAAAAATGGATACTTGTCCGTTTCAATGAGCGGGGTATGAGTCGGCAGGCCCGGATAGCCGTGCTGCTCCATCATTTTTGAATACAATTCAATTTTTCCGCTAGGCGTCGGCAGTTTATCAGGAAAAACCGTTTTTCGATTTGCTTTGACAAAATGCTTTTCAGTCAGGCTGTCATAGTCAATGCCATCGAGCCACGGATTATCAGGGTAGTCAAGCGCCTGTCTGATCATCTCTTCGTCGGAATCTTTCAGCGGCTCATCATCAAAGCCCATCGCCTCAGCCAAAAGCCTGAATACTTCTGTATTTGACTTGCTCTCGCCGTATTTCTCAATCACAGGCTTCTGAATCTGCGCATAATGGTGCCAATATGATGTATAGAAATCCGTATTTTCGAAAGCGGAAGAAGCCGGCAGGACGATATCGGCGTACCGTGCCGTTTCCGTCAGAAATAGATCGTGAACAACCGTGAATAAATCTTCGCGCTCAAGTCCTTTTCTGACTTTGTTCGCCTCAGGCGCGACAACGGCCGGATTGCTGCTGTACACAAACAGCGAACGGATCGGTGGTTCGGTTTCTAAGAGAGCTTTGCCGAGCTGATTCATGTTGATGACTCTCGGCGTTCTGCCTTTTAATAAATCGGGGCGCTGCAATGCTTTTGTATTATAGGCCAAAAATGCCGTGTTGCCTTTGATCGCTCCGCCTCCTTTTTTCGTCCATTGGCCCGTGATCGCGGGCAGGCACGAGATGGTGCGAACGATCATTCCTCCATTATCATGATGCTGAAGACCGTTGCCGATCCGAATCAATGAAGGGGAGGTGCGGCCGTACAGGCGGGCAAGCTCGATAATATCATTCCGGGATACGCCGGTGACCGCCTCTACTGCGGCGGGGTCGTATTGCCGCACGTGGCGGCGCAGCTCTTCGTGGCCGACTGTAAATTCTTTCAAAAATGATTCATCAGCCAAATGTTCCTTGAATAAAACATGCATGATGCCAAGCGCAAGCGCGCTGTCTGTGCCGGGGCGAATCGGAATAAACCAGTCGGCCATCCGGCCGGTCTGATTTTTATGAACATCGATTACGACGATTTTTGCGCCGTTTTTCCGGGCTTTTTGAGCAATGGTGATTTGATGCATGTTGGTTGAGACCGCGTTGATTCCCCAAAAAATAAACAGTTTTGTCTCCGTTGTATCTTCAGGATCGGTGCCGATGCTTCCGCCCATCGTGTATTTATAGCCGACAGAACCGGCAGGGGTGCAAATCGCCCGGTCAAGCTGGCTGGAACCGAGGCGGTGGAAAAAGCGCCTGTCCATTCCTTCAGCCGTCAAGTTTCCCATATTTCCGTAAAAGCTGTAGGGCAGAATGCTTTCGGGGCCTTCCTGTTCAATGAGCGACTGCCAGCGGGTGCGAATCGTTTCAATCGCTTCATCCCAGCTGATCGGTTCAAACATCCCGGCTCCTTTTGGACCCGTCCGTTTCAGCGGGGTTTTCAGCCGTTTGGGGTCATAAATACGCTCCGTCATATTGCGGACTTTATTGCAAATATTGCCCTGTGTGACCGGATGGTCCGGGTCGCCCTGTATTTTAACGATTTTTCCGTCTTTTTTATGAACGAGCAGCCCGCATTGATCCGGGCAGTCGAGCGAACATACGGATTTGAAAATCCCGTCTTTTTGATCAACATATGACTCCATGGAATCCGTTCCTTTCCGATAAAATGAATATGATTCTAGCATTATATCACAAAATGTCGTCAATTCTGAAAATAAGAGCGGAAGAATCCCGGCAGAAAAAATGATAAAAAAGGATGCCCCGAGGAAGGACATCCTTTAAGTTTTTGGTTATTCTTTATCAAAATCAGGCGCGACCGCTTTTTTAATAAATAAAGCGGTAAAGAAAGCGATACAGCTTAAAGCGAGCGCAAACCAGTAGGCATGGTGAACACCATGAGTCATCGCTTCATGCACGATTTGTTTGCTGGCTGCTTCTTGGCCGGCAAGATAGCTTTTCTGTCCCTGGCTCATGATGCTGACGAACACCGAAACACCGAGTGCGCCTGCAACAGGCTGAAGAGTATTGGAAATTGCCGTTCCATGAGGATATAAATGCTTCGGCAATTCGTTTAATGCATTCGTCTGTGCGGGCATCATGATGGCCGAGATGGACAGCATCAAGATGATGTATACAATAATGAACGCCCAAATCGGCACCGAAGGATTGATCCTGCTGAAGAAAAACATCACGCCGACGAGAACGATCGTACCTGGAATGATGAGTTTTCTCGGGCCGAACTTATCGAACAAAGCGCCCATAGCCGGCGACATGAGACCGTTTAGCAAGGCTCCGGGCAAAAGCAAAAGACCTGCTGCTTTTGCTGAAAAACCGAGCGGCCCTTGCAAATACATCGGCATCACAATTTCGGAAGCGAACATCGCCATAATGACAATCACAAAAAGGCAGACCCCGCGCGTGTAATTTTTATAGGCGAACACACGCACATCAAGCAACGGTTGTTCAAGTTTCAACTGCCGAAGCACGAACAACACGATGCTGATCAGGCTGATGATGATCACACCGATGATCAGAGGGGACTGAAACCCTTCCTGAGCCTCTCCGGCACTGCTGAATCCGTATACGATTCCGCCGATCCCGATGGTTGAGAGTATGATCGATAAAAAATCAGCCCGCGGGCGCGTCGGTTCTCCGACATTTTGCAAATACTTTACCGCAAACAGAATTGAAAATACTGCAAAAGGAATAACGATGATAAACAGCCAGCGCCAGCCGAGGATGTCAACAATAACGCCCGAAAAAGTGGGTCCGATCGCCGGAGCAAACATGATGACCAGTCCGAACGTCCCCATGATTTTCCCGCGGACTTCAGGCCGGTAAATCAGCAAGAGGGCGTTCATAATAATGGGGATCAAGAGTCCCGTACCGACTGCCTGAATCATGCGCCCCGTCAAGAGCATCGGGAAATTCACTGCACAAGCGGCAATGACGGTTCCTGCTAAAAAAATCGACATAACGCCGATAAACATCTGTCTTGTCGTGAACCATTGAATCAGTAAAGCGGAAATAGGCATTAACACACCCATTACAAGCATAAATCCGGTTGCCAGCCATTGAACGGTCGGGGCATCAACGTGAAAGACTTCCATCAGCTCTGTTAATGCTATGTTCAACAGCGTTTCGTTTAATATTGCAAAAAATGCACCAATCATGAAGGTGACTAATATTGCTTTGGAATTTAAATTTTTCTCCATATCAAACCTCCTGTAATACAATTTACCCAAAAACATGACAACAAATGATATGTAGGACTCCGAATCTCCGGGGTCCTAATTTGCTTTTTTCGTTTTTCATCTTATATAATAACGTGTCTCCACCGCCGTTCATCGTTTTTCTTCATGATTGGCAACTATATGAGTATACTCGGTTTCACCCATATTTACAATAAAATTGTCAGGTTCATCTTTTGAAGTTAACGTATGGATGATTATGAAATGGCAGGGAAGCGCCATGAGAAAAGGCGGGGGAGGAAGGGCATTGATGATCCTTTCGTCAAGCCATTCCGTTATTACAGGTATATTTCACCTGTTTCGCCGGCGGATGTTCTGACTGAAAAGAATCATGCCCGAATCCTTCCCCTGATGGATAAAAAGGTAAGAACTCTCCAAATCTGAAGAGTTCTTTTCATGCATTGCCGACTCCCGTTTTTTGGGCAGCAGCCAGCATTACAATAATTCGATATACCCTTCTGTGCCGTGCACGCGAATTCGCTGCCCATCTTTTATCAGTTGGGTAGCATTCTCCACTCCGACCACTGCCGGCAGGCCATATTCGCGTGCGATAACTGCTCCATGGGTCATCAGTCCGCCAACTTCAGTGACCAGGCTTTTTATGGATACAAATAATGGTGTCCAGCCAGGATCGGTAAAGGAGGTGACTAATATATCTCCGTCTTCCAGATCGGCATTTTCCATGTTTAAAATGACACGCGCTCTTCCTTCTATCACTCCGGAAGAAACAGGTAGACCTACAATCGCATTCGCCGGCAAACTTTCTCGTTTGTAATCACCTGTAATGATTTCACCATCAGACGTGATCACACGTGGCGGGGTTAGTTTTTCATATAATTTGTACTCGTCTTTTCGTATGCTGATGATCTTGTCATCTATTTTTTTTGTGCGAACGGCTTCGTGAAATTCTTCAAAAGTGAGGTAGTATATATCTTCCTTTTCATGAATAACGCCCGCTTGTACGAGTTGATCGGCTTCTTTCAGTAAAGCCTGCTTATAAATGAAGAAGCGGCTGACCATTCCGTATTTTGGATATTCCCGGTAGCCGATGAAATTCCGGATGAGGTCGATCATTCGTTTTGTTTCTTTGGCTTTTTGTTCACCATCCCGTAATGGCTTCAATCGCTCTATTAACTCTTGTTCTTTTTCCAAAGCAACACGCCGCCCTTGCTCAAACTTTCGATTGCCGGCATTAGGCTCAAAGTTCTTCATGTTATTCAGAATCATGGGAACAAGTGTCATTGGTTTTTCACTCCAACGAGCTCTTGTAATATCGATTTCTCCGGCACAGCGCATTCCGTATTTGTCAAGATAAGCATAGATGGCGCCCCTAGCTTCCTGTCCGCCATCAACCTTCACCAGCTCATCCAAAAAGTTATCATCTTTTGCATGCTGCAAATAATCAATCACTTCTGGATAAGGGCGAATCACATCCGCGACATCCATTAGCGCCAGACCCATTTCCGAAGTAATATTACCCGGTACAGATAGAGAAAGAGTATCTGCTGCGTTTTTTTCGCCTAACCACTCGTTCATGTTTTCATTGATCCATGATGTAGCATTTATAGCAGCCATAAACACTGCCGTACTTTGCGGGTCAAATAATATCTTCTTTAATTGCCGGATATCTTCCAGAATAAAATCAAACAAATCCGATCCCGATTTCGCTTGGATATTTTGTTTTAACTCTTCTATCGATGTTTCACTGCGCTTAATCAAATCAGAAACGATTGTCGGATCGTTCTCGAATTGCGCCAGCATATCCGTATTCCCTCTGTCAGGAATCGGTGCTGTTTGATCATTTGGTGACAATTTTATATAATCTCGCTCTATTACGGTCATGAGTGCGCCTTTTATGAGCGGATCGGATCCTACGGTATTTAATAAAGTTTCCCGGCCGATACGTGTAGTAAGCCTAGGCGCAACATCAACAAACAACCTCCCGCCGGCCTTGCGCATAGGTGCTGGAGTAATGAACAGGTAAAAAGACAATCCCAGTGGTTTTATGGGATCCGTCATCATTTGCTGATGACCGACAGATAGATAGACGTGATTTTCTTGATCATTCGCTTCAGGGATCGGGTATAAAGTAGTGATCGGCCGGCTCTGGACAATATAAAATGTATCGCGGTCCAAACACCATTCGATATCTTGCGGCTGGCCGAAATGTGCTTCGATCTGTCTTCCGATGTGTGCCAGTTGTAAAATTTGCCCGTCAGTAAGGGCTTGCGTCTTTTGCTGATCAGGCGTAATCCGCTTTGTCTCTGTTCCGCCTTGTTTTCGCCCATAAATCGCCAATTTCTTGGCTGCTATTCTCTTATCGACGATTTGCCCGTTTTGCACTTTATAACAATCGGCAGAGACCAAGCCGGAGACCAGTGCTTCCCCAAGACCAAAACCGGCATCGATGGATAGCAGTTTTCGGTTTGAAGTAATGGGATCAGCGGTAAATAATATCCCTGAAGCCTGCGGGAAAACCATTCTTTGAATGATAACGGATGAATAAACTTGACGATGGTCAAATCCATTTTGCATGCGGTAGATGACCGCTCGATCCGTAAATAGAGAAGCCCAACATTTGCTGATATGCTGCAAGATCGCATCTTTTCCGATGATATTTAAATAAGTGTCTTGTTGACCGGCAAAAGAGGCGTGCGGCAAATCTTCAGCTGTCGCGCTGGAACGCACAGCATAAGCATGTTCATCGCCAAGCAGGGAGAGATAGCGAGCCACTTCTTTCACAACATTGGAAGGAATTTCGATTTCCATAATGGTATGTCGAATCTTCCTGCTGATTTCACCGATTTGATCTCGATCCTCAACTTTAAGCATTGTCAGTTGATCCAACAAGGCTTGGAACGATTTGTTTTGTTTGATGGCTTTTTGAAATCCTGCTGTTGTGACACAAAATCCGTCTGGCACTTGTATCCCTTGAATTTTTGATAATTCCCCTAAATGCAATCCTTTTCCCCCAACGAGTGGAAGCTGTGTTTTTTCCATTTCGTGAAAACCGAGAACCAAATGACTCATTCTGCATCTCTCCTCCGAAAAAAATTTGACAAGAGCTTTTTAATATGGTAGACTTAAAATGTAAGATGGGATATTTATGTCGTTTAATTGAAAACATGCGTGATTTGATTATATCATCGCGTCTGTTTTTGTGCAATACCAAAAGAACCTGGATGTTATTACCAGGTTCTTTTTTCTTTTCCTCGTGCGAGCAGAAAAAACCTCGATGTCGGCCGGAAAAGTTTGCTATTCGACATAACTTAGGGGCAATTGAATTCATGCGTCCTGCGGATTAGTGCCAGCTGCACCGGCCATTCATTCTTCGCAAGTCGTAATATTTGCAAAAGCGTATTTTATTTTCCTATAATTTAAAACGTGCTATACATAATAGAAAGGAAGTTTTTCATATGCAATCCTTACAAAACAAAACCGCTCTGATTACAGGAGGGGGAAGAGGAATCGGCCGCGCCACAGCGATTGCCCTCGCAAAAGAAGGCGTACATATCGGCCTTATCGGCCGTACAGCTGCGAATCTTGAAAAAGCGGCAGAGGAATTGAAGGCGTTCGGTGTAAAAGTATCTGTAGCCGCAGCTGACGTAAAGGATTTAACAGCTGTAGAACGTGCAGTCCAATCCGTCAAAGAAGAGCTTGGACAAATCGATATTCTCATTAACAATGCCGGGATCGGCGGGTTTGCAGGATTTCTTGAGCAATCTCCCGAAGAATGGGAAAATATTATCCAGGTTAATCTGATGGGGGTTTACAATGTAACACGCGCCGTTCTGCCTGAAATGATTGAAAGAAAAGCCGGCGATATCATTAATATTTCTTCTACAGCCGGCCAAAGGGGAGCAGCCGGCACAAGCGCCTACAGTGCGTCTAAGTTCGCTGTGCTCGGGCTGACCGAATCGCTGATGCAGGAAGTCAGAAAGCACAATATCCGCGTGAGCGCCCTTACACCAAGCACGGTTGCGACGGATTTGGCAATCGACTCAAAATTGACAGACGGCAATCCGGAACGCGTCATGCAGCCTGAAGATCTGGCGGAATACATGGTTGCCCAGCTCAAACTGCATCCGCGCATTTTCATTAAATCAGCCGGCATGTGGTCTACAAATCCTTAAACAGCAGGGAAAGGACAGGTTTGTAACAGCCTGTCCTTTTTTTTCGCGCTATTTTTGTGAAAGTTGTACGGGGAGATGGCGGACGCCGAAAACAAACGGACTTTGAATCGCTTCAAGCTCCTTAGAGCTGTCCCTTTCCATGTATGCGCGCCGCAGCAAGTAATCGAGCGCGACTTTCGCTTCAAGCCGGGCGAGGGGAGCGCCGAGGCAAAAATGGATGCCGAAGCCGAAGCTCATATGAGGGTTTGATTTGCGATCAAGCTTGAAGCTGTCAGGATCGTCAAACTTAAGTTCGTCACGATTCGCTGAAGCGACCCAGCTGATCACTGTAGAACCCTTTGCAATCCTCACGCCTCCGATATCAACGTCTTCTGCCGCCGTGCGGCCGATCGCTTGCACGGGCGGATAATAACGCAGCATTTCTTCAACAAAGACAGGGACGAGGGACGGATCTTGTCTTACGGCTTCCTGTGTGATTTTATCTTCTGTGAGATAGCGGACGCTGTTTGCGATCAAGTTGGTTGTCGTCTCATTGCCTGCGACCAAAAGAATGATGCAAAAATGAAGCAGTTCTTCTTCTGTCAGCGATTTGCCGTCAACTTCCGCCCGCAGTAAAAGCGAAATCAGGTCGTCTTTTGGCTCTTTTTTGCGCTGCTTGATAATGTTTTTAAAATAATCCGCCAAAAACCGATTGCCTTCTTCACGTCGTTTGTACATCCGTTCGGCGGCTTCAGCCGAGCGGTCTTCCGCACCTGCGACAAGGATGTCTGAATAATGTTTAAACATGAGGCGGTCTTCAGCCGGAACGCCTAAAAGTTCAGCGATGATAATGACGGGAAGAGGAGCAGCCAAGTCGTCCACCACATCAAACAATTCTTTCTGTTTCGCTTCGTTAAATAAAAAAGCCGTCACTTCTTCGATATGCGGTTCAAGCTCTTTCACCGCTTTCGGCGTAAAAGCTTTATTAACGATGGCTCTCATTTTTGTGTGTCTCGGCGGGTCCATTGTTAATATACTTTTTCCTTCCATATTACCGCCGCGTTTTGAAGAGAAGAGCTTCGGGTTTTTTAACACGAATTGAACGTCTTCATAAGAAAAGATATCAAAGCATTTTCGCTCATCATCGTAACGCACAGGAGACGTCTTTCTGATCCGGTTATAAATCGGAAACGGAAACAGCCGGTCATTACTCGAGCTGATTTCTTTCATCGGAATCCAATTGGCATAATGCTTGCTTGATTGAAGTGAATTTGAATTTGCCACAGTCAACTCTCTCCTTTAAATGAAACGTTTATACTTTATGAGCCGGTTCAATCTTAACGTTATCACTATTTTTATAACGGTTTCAACGGACATACAATGAAAAAATTGTCAATTGGCCGAAAGTATCGGATCTAAAAAAGGAAAAAAGGCGAGGTATGCTTAAAAAAGCGGGAATATCAGCTAAAGAGATGGATGAAAAAAGAGGCCGCACCTGATCAGGTGCGGCCTCAATGTTAGCTGACGGCTTCTTCCCGGGAGAACTGGCTGTTATACAAATCGGCATAAAATCCGTTCTTGCGGAGCAGCTCTTCGTGGCTGCCTTTTTCAATAATATCTCCGTTTTTCATCACAAGAATCATGTCGGCATCTTTAATGGTAGAAAGACGGTGGGCGATAACAAAGCTCGTACGGTTGGCCATCAGTTTGTTCATCGCTTTTTGAATATTCATTTCCGTCCGGGTGTCGACACTGCTTGTCGCTTCATCTAATATTAAAATCTTCGGATCAGCTAAAATGGCTCTCGCGATCGTTAAGAGCTGCCGTTGCCCTTGCGAGATGTTTTGGGCATCTTCGCCAAGTACCGTATCATAGCCGTCCGGCAAGGTGCGGATAAAATCGTCGGCATAGGCGCCTTTTGCCGCTCTGATGATGTCTTCTTCGGTCGCGCCTTCACGCCCGTAAGCGATGTTTTCCCGGATGGTGCCGTTGAACAGCCATGTGTCCTGTAACACCATCGCAAACATGCTTCTCGCCTGTTCGCGCGACAGCTCGCTGATATCTGTGCCGCCGACCTTGATGCTGCCTTTGTTTAGTTCATAAAAACGCATCAGCAAATTGATGATCGTCGTTTTTCCAGCGCCGGTCGGTCCGACGATCGCAATCGTCTGGCCTTCTTTGGCGTGAAGGCTTAAGTCGCGGATGACCGGAACGTTTTTATCATAACCGAAGGCGACATGTTCAAACGATACATCGCCTTTTAATTTGCCGGTATCGATGGAAGCCGGCGTCTCCCCGGTTTCTTCTTCTTCGTCCAAAAGACTGAACACCCTTTCGGCGGATGCGATTGCCGATTGGATTGTATTCGCGATTCCGGCAGCTTGAACGAGCGGCTGGGAAAATTGCTGCGTATATTGGATAAAAGCCTGCACGCCTCCGATCAAAAGGGTGCCGTTAAGAACGAAAATACCGCCGGTTATGCTGACAAACACATAGCCGAGGTTGCCGATGAATGTCATCATCGGCATCATCAGACCGGAAATAAACTGCGCTTTCCAGCCTGACTGGTAAAGACGCTCATTTACTTCATCGAATTGCTGAATCGCTTTTTCTTCATGCCCGAATGCCTTTACTTCCTGATGCCCCGTAAACATTTCTTCAACGTGTCCGTTGATGTCGCCGAGTTCTTTTTGCTGCGCGGCGAAGTGTTTCTGCGAAAATGAGGCAATGAATCGGACGGCCAGCATGCTGAGCGGGACCGTGATGAAGACGACGAGCGTCAGCACAGGGCTGATCAAAAGCATCATGACGATGATTCCGACTATTGTAATGACAGACGTAATCATTTGCGTCAGCGCCTGCTGCAATGACGTATTGATATTGTCGATATCATTGACGGCGCGGCTGAGCGTGTCGCCGTGCGAATGCTTGTCATAGTACTTTAAAGGGAGCCGCGTCAGCTTTTCATTCACTTCCTGGCGCATTTCGTATATCGTTTTCTGGGCTACCCCGGCCATCAGGTAATGCTGCAAGAACGTAAACAAAGCAGAAAGCAGATACAATCCTGCCAGGATCAGCGTGATCCGGCCGAGAAAGCCGAATTGAACACCGGTGCCTTCTTTAAAGCTTGCGAAAAGGGAAGAGGTCGCGTCCCCGAGAAGTTTTGGACTGATGACATTAAATAATGTCGCCAATATTGCAGCGAAGACAACGAGCACCAGCTGGAAGGTCCGCGGTTTTAAATAGCGGGCCAATCTCAAAAGGGTCTTTTTAAATTCTTTCGGTT
The DNA here is from genome assembly GCF_000011645.1 of Bacillus licheniformis DSM 13 = ATCC 14580. Taxonomy (GTDB): domain Bacteria; phylum Bacillota; class Bacilli; order Bacillales; family Bacillaceae; genus Bacillus; species Bacillus licheniformis. Next base: position 2,124,708 of record NC_006270.3, on the reverse strand, counting down.
TTGTCTTGTGCATTCCTTTGGGTATAGAGCCGTGATGCTTTGGTTGTTGGCTCATGCGCTTTCCTCCTCAGCCTGCTGTGATGCGACGATTTCCTGGTAAATGCCGTTTTCAGCAAGCAATTGTTGATGAGTGCCGATGCCGGCTATTTTTCCTTCATTTAAAACGATGATTTGATCCGCATCCGTAATCGTGCTTACCCTTTGGGCAACGATGATGACGGCGGCATCAGCGGTTGTTTTCTTCAGCGCTTTTCTCAGCTTTTGATCCGTTTTGTAATCAAGCGCCGAAAAGCTGTCGTCAAATAAATAAATTTCCGGTTTTCTGACTAATGCCCTGGCGATGGAAAGCCGCTGTTTCTGGCCGCCTGAAAGATTGGCTCCGGCCTGCTCGATTTCAGATTCAATTCCGTTTTCCTTGCCTTCTACAAACTCGGCAGCCTGTGCCGTTTCAAGTGCTTCCAGAATTTCTTCATCTGTTGCATCTTCTTTGCCAAAGCGGATATTGTCTTTAATCGTCCCGCTGAATATTGAAGCTTTTTGCGGGACATAGCCGATTTTCGCGCGAAGCTCCTTTTGCGCCATCTTTCTGACATCTGTTCCGTTGACTAGCACAGTTCCTTTTTCAATATCGAAAAATCTCGGGATCAATTGAAGAATCGTCGTTTTTCCCGCTCCTGTGCTGCCGATGATCGCAGTCGTCTCACCCGGCTTTGCCTTGAACGAGATATCTTCGAGAACGGGCTTTTCGGCCCCGGCATAACGAAAAGTCACATTCTGAAACTCAACATAACCGCGCAAGCCGCTGTCTTTCTGCGGCTCTTTCGGATCGGTAATCGAAGGCTCTGTTAACAGCACTTCATTAATGCGGCCGGCAGATGCCTGAGCCCTTGGGATCATCACGAATGTCATCGCAAGCATGATCAGCGCAATTAGAATCATCGATGCATATTGAAGGAAAGCCATTAAGTTCCCGACCTGCATGCTGCCTTGATCGATGCGGATGCCTCCGAACCAGATAATCGCGATGTTCGTGAAATTCATCATAATCATCATGACAGGGAATAGAAAAGCCATGATTCTGTTGACGGCGATGCCTGTATCGCGAAATTCTTCGTTCGCTTTTTGAAACCGGACTTTTTCTTGATCAACGCGGTTAAACGCGCGAATGACACGAACGCCCGTCAAACCTTCCCTGAGAACAAGGTTGAGACGATCCGTCTTTTTTTGCAGGACGCCGAATAAGGGGACAGCTTTTCTTGTAATGAGAAAAATCAGCCCTGCAAGTATCGGGAGAGCGGCCAGAAATATAATCGACAGCTTGGCATCTCTGGAAACCGCAAGCACAATACCGCCGACCAGCATTAACGGCGCTCTCGTCATCAATGAAAGCATCATGTTGAGCACATCTTGGACCTGCTTGACATCATTGGTGGTACGGGTAATGAGAGAAGCAGAACTGATTTTTCCGAATTCATCCATTGAATGGTGTTCAACTTTGACAAACAGTTTGCGCCTGATATCTCTTCCAAAGCCGAGGGCTGTTTTCGAAGCGAAAAACGCTTTTCCGACAGTCATCATGATGGCCAGAAGGGAGCAGGCGATCATCCAGCCGCCGGTTTTCAAAATAAATGGCATATCACTGTTTACGATTCCGACATCAACGACATCAGCCATCAACGTCGGCAAATAAAGCTCAAGCACACTGCTCAGCAAAGTAAAAACAGCGACGAGAATCACTTGCAGCTTATAGGGCTTTAAATATTTTAAGAGTGAGATCATTTTTCAACCTTCTTTTCACTTGTTTTTTCTCCTTGTTCGATAAACTCGGACAGCTTATGAATCAGATCGGCGAAGTGCCTGCTTTCAGCCTCGCCCAGAAACCGCGAGAGCTGCAAGAACCATCGGTTCAGGCCTTTAAGCGCATCGTCAGCCGCTTTTTTTCCTTCATCGGTTAGAAAAATCCGGACGATCCGCCTGTCATCCTCATCTATGCGCCGTAAAACGAGTCCTTTTTTTTCCATTCTGTTCAACAGCTGCGTGACGAAGGGGGAGGTGACATGCAAAGCGCGGCTGATTTCGGATGCCATTTTTCCTTCACCGTTTGCTTCATTTAAAAACATCAGCGCTTTCGCCTCAGTCTTTTTCCATTCAACTGAAGGAAATGACTGTTTCATTTCCGCATAACGCAGCCTGTTGAAAGCTTCGATCAACTGCTCAACGGTCTCGCGGCCGACTTTATCTTGTTTCATAAAAGCACCTGCTTCTCCATTTTAATTAATTAAGTAAATAAACTAAAACACGGTATTATCATACATAGAACAACAAAAGAATGTCAAAGAAGAAACCTAGAAAAAAAGAAAAAACCCGATCATTGATGACATGACCGGGTCATTGTACGAGCTTCATTAAAAAATCCTTCAGTTCAAGGTGGCGAAGGTGAGCCGGAACTTCTTCGGAACCGACGATGATCATCGGAGCCAAGCTATCCGTTTTATAAAGTGAGCCATGGCCGCCTCCGCCAAAATGGAGGGGAGACTTTTCTCCGGCAAATTGGAATCCGGGTTTCGCATCGGCAATTACAAACCGTCCGCGATGCGAATGCATGGCGCTGTACAGGCGGGCAAGAGCATCCGGGTAATCGCCATACATGATCGATGCACCGTCCGTTTTAATGTCCAATAAGGAAAAATCTCCGCTGATCGTCCATGACTGCCCGTAAGGATCTTGATAACCGCCTTGCGGACGAAACCGCAGCGGTTTTAAGGAACGCTTCGAATCGACGTATATCCAGCCGTCTTTTTTCCACGCTGTGAAAGCGATCCGTCCGTCTTTTTTCAATTCATTGACGGCATCTTGCAGCGGCGTGTTTTGATCCGTTACATAAATGTATGCCATTCTGTCGTTTACCGCAAAAAGAAGCTGGTCTTTTCGATCTGGGCCTTCGTTTATTTTAGCGATCCGATATCCTTTAAAAAGCGAATGGAGCCGGATGGCTGCCTTATCTTTATCGCGTCCGATCGATGTCTGTCCGCCGTCTCCCATGACGACCCACACCGCTTTTTCGGCCGCATCGCGCCAAGAATCATATGCATTCAATATACGCTGCAGCTGACGGTCCATTTTTTCGAGGCCTTCCATATCCTTCGGGCCTTTTTTGTGTGCATCGTGGTCGAAATCGGGCAAGTAGGCGACAGTCAGCGCAGGAAGCTTCCTCTTTTTAATCAAATAAGCCATTTCCTGCGCCGTGAACTTGTCGTTAACGCCATAACCCTGCCAAATATGGTGGTAGGAGTTGTCGGGATCAAGCTGGGCAAAGCGGCCGTACGAAAAAAGAGCCGGCCCGTTTACCGTCATATGTTCAGGCATCAGTCTAAGCTTCTTGAGCGGGGGCGGTATGTTTAATTCGCGGCGGTCAGGTCCCCTGTATATGAGCCCGTTGATGGATGCCGACTGTTTTCCTTGCTTTTGCAAATCTTCATGTACCGTTGTCACCTTTCGGTTTAAATGGCGGTGATTGAGAGAATATATCCCGTCTTCGATCGTTTGTTTGAGGCCGAGCGCGGCGATTTCTTTTTTATCGCTCCCGTAATTCACAATTCTCTGTCCAGCCTGATTATACCAGACAAGCCCGGGAACGCGGTGGATATTCGGATAAGTTCCGGTGAGCAGCGTGCTGTCAATCGCGACCGACATGGTCGGATACGCGCTCGCCACTTCAGGTTCATAATGACCGTTTTCAAGAAAGAATTTTAATGCCGGAGCGCGGCCTTCTTGAATCGCTTTTTTCAAAGGCTGATCCATCAAAGAGTCGATGATCAGGACAATGACCGGTTTTTTAGAGGGTTTGACGGCCTCTGCTTCTTCATCTGAGAGCCCCAATTTTTCATCCCCGGCATTCAGCCATATGATGAATGAAACCAGCGCACATATGAAAATGACAAGTACAATGCTTAGCTTTTTCAAAATGGCCTCATTCCTTTAATCCCATTGTATGCATATTCTGGCATGGGGCGCCGGAAGTTATAGCTGGTAATAGGTTCTAAATGAATTACGCCAGCTCTTGGGAAGCCTATTCAATTAGAAAGGAGGGAAAATGATGAATAAACATAAGTGGTTAGCCGCAATTGCTATCATCGCAATTTTAGCCGTTATTGGCTATTTCACGGTCAGACACCTTGAACCGGAATATGCCTATATGCCTCCTAAAGAAAAAGTCATCTCAAAAGAAAAACGATTGCACGGATACGATTTATGGGGGGCATTTACACCGGATAAGCCCGCGTCCGCAGGGGAGGGAGCTGTAAAGGTTGATGACCGCCTTCTTGACTTGGGACGTGAGACATTTTATAAGGAAACATTCGGAAACGAGGTGTTTTTGACGGATATCGTCGGACTGCTTGACGGTCCCATTACAGCTGCCAACATGACGAAAGCCATTGCTGGATTGAAAGGGAAAGGGACGACAAACTTGCGCATCGAATTGGCGGAAACGGTTAAGGTCGGCGGGAAAACCTTTAAAAAAGGCGAGAAGATCGACACCGGCATTGATGTTGCAAAAGGGGCATACGCGCCCCTTGGCATGCCTTTTAAATACGCTGACGGAAAAATCAAAGCCGGCATCAGCTGTGCGGCCTGCCACGCCACAGTTGATTCGAAAACGATGAAGGTGATGGAAGGCGTGACAAACTCAGATTTAAATACAGGGCTGATGCTGGCGCTGGCGACGAACTCAGCTGCATATTTTACACATGCCGAAATTCATAATATTAAACAATTTATGAATGATAAAAGCCCTGTGATCACCGCAAGAAACGGCAAAAAAGAACGCCTCCCCGATCCGGACCGCCTCGAAGATGCAGTCGATCGTATTTTCCTGAAGTGGCCGAGAGGTTTTTTCGATTCAACGATCGATATGAAAAGCAATCCCACGCAGATTCCAGATGCCTATACATTGGGCGACCATCCGTACAGCTGGAGCGGTGTGGCAATGGCCGGGCCGTTTAAAGGCTTGACTGTGTTCAGCAATAATGTTCATGCGCAAAATTCGGACAGCCTCTCACAATCTCCGGCAAGCCGGGCGCTTTTCGGAATGAGCGAAGATGTTTATATCGGGACGATCCTGCAAAGGGCTCCCGCCTCAACATACAGGTATCAGCCGAAAAAAGGGGAAAGTCCGACCGCGTTTTTCAAAAAAGCAGACCCCACTCCCGGAGTACCGGGCGTCAACCAAATGGTCAAGCCGCCGAGCTTTCCTAAAATCACTCTGGCGGCGCCCGACGGCGTGCATGTGAGCTCGCCCGGACGAAATGTAAATGAAGAAAACAACGCTGTGTCTGCCTGGCAAAATACACTTAGACCGCCTGAACCGCGGCAAAAAACCGACGGCCAAACCATCAGGCGCGGCAGGCGCGTTTTTGAACAAGCAGGCTGCATATCCTGTCATGCCGGCCGGTATTTGACGAACAACAAGGTCATCTCGGCTGAAACGATCGGGACCGAGCCGACAAGGGCGCAGTCTTTTAAGAAAGCAGAAAGCATATTCGGGAAAAGCCTTGTCCATTCGCCTGACACACCGGTGCCTCTGCCGCGCAAGCCGGAGGTTCTGAAAGTCCCGACAGCCGGATTTGACCCCGAACAGATCAAGCTTTCGTGGGCGCAGGGTGATTCCAAAGGCGGGTATAAAGTGCCGAGTCTGATTGGCGTTTACTGGCGCGCTCCTTATTTGCACGACGGAGGGGTTGCAGTTGGGAGCTCATTGAAAGAAACAGGCATACCAAAGACGATTATCAAAGGTAAGCCGGCGAACCCTTATAACAGTTTATTGGCGATGATCGACAGAGACTTAAGACAGAAGGTCATCAAAAGCAATTCGGAATCGCCCGACTTAAAAGCAGTCAGAGTAACCGGCAAAGGGCATGAATTTTGGATCGACGCCAAAAGCGGCTTTTCCAAACAGGAGCAAAAAGCGTTGATCCATTATTTAATCCATGCCGATATGCCTGAAAAGCAAGAAATAAAATGAAAAGAAAAGCCGCCTGACTGGCGGCTTTTTTAAAACCTCGTCACCGCGGCGGCGCTTAAACCCGGAAGATGATCGCCTTTTCTGTCCTTGTAACGGAGCAGCGCGGATGCAACCCGCCTTTTGCTTCAGCTGTTTTGACAAGCCCAAGGCCGGCAACGGCTGCGGCCGGTGCGGCATGTCCGTTCCAAGAGAGGAGACCTTCATGAGCTGCGTTAAGCGCAATGTAAAGAAGGGCAAACCATTTGATAAAACAGGGATGAACATACATCTGTAAGACGCGCTCATTATAATAGAAGAGACACGGCCGCAAACAATAAAGGGCAGAAAATTCAGACATTTATCTTTATTTATGATAAAATAAAATCAGCCAAGCTTTTGCGCCCGGCTGATTTCGTTGCAAGACTGTTATTGATATTGCTGAAGGCGAGAAAAAAACTTCTTTACGAACTGATAAAAGACTTTTGCAGAAGGGGAAAGCTCCCTGTTTTTAGGGGTGATGATCCCGACCGTGCGCTTTACCTGCGGATAATCAATCGGAATCTTCTTTGTAAAACGGGGTGCCGTTTCATTAAAGGCGCTTTCCGGCAAAAGCGTCACCCCCATATCAGCAGAAACAAGCCCTTTGATCGCATCCAAATCTTCGCCCTCCGAGGAAATTTTAGGCGTATATCCGACTTGCTTGCATGCGTCAACAGCCATTTTTCGGAGAATGTACCCGTCAGGAAACAGCACATACTGATCATTTCTGAGATCGCCGAGATGAAGACTTTTCTGGCCTGACAACGGATGATTGACCGGCACGAGCGCCAGAAGGCTCTCCGAAAACAAAATGTCTCCTTTAATCTCGGCAATGTTTGACGGGACGGGACCGAGAAAAGCCAAATCGATATCCCTGTTTTTCACCGCTTCGATTAAAAATTTATAAGATCCCTGTCTTAAAAGAAAAGCGACATTAGGATGCTCCTCTTTAAAAGCGGAAATGACGGTCGGGAGGAACTGGCCCGCAAGGCTTGTCGGGAAACCGATTTTAACGGTCCCGCGATTCGGGTCCAAATACTCGTCGATTTGTTCCTTCGCAAAATCGATCGCTTTCATCGCCGTTTTAATATGGTCTAAAAACTGCCTCCCAATCGGAGTCAGCTTCACATTCCGGCCTTCGCGCTCAAACAAATCAACGCCGAGCTCTTCCTCTAGATTGGCGATCTGCCTGCTGATCGCCGACTGAGCGACATGAAGGTGCATGGCCGCTTCCGATACATGCTCTCTTTCCGCAACTTCCATAAAGTAATGCAATTGGCGTAATTCCATCGTTGTTTCACCTGCTAATCTCAAAATGAGATAGTTTTAATCTAAATTATATATTGTTTGTATAGATTTGAAAACCTACAATAGGATTAGAGTTTGTAAGATTTTATGACCGGGGACAAACGGGAAAAATGAACGGGGGAGAGGAACAATGACTTATAATCAACTACCAAAGGCACAAGGTCTCTACCGTCCTGAATTTGAACATGATGCATGCGGAATCGGCCTTTATGCTCATTTGAAGGGCCTTCCTACTCATGATATTGTCAAAAAAGGATTGCAAATGCTTTGCCAATTGGACCACCGGGGCGGTCAGGGCAGTGACCCGCATACCGGAGACGGGGCAGGCATCATGATGCAGATTCCGGATGCTTTTTTTAAAAAAGTCTGCGCCGATTTCAACTTGCCTGAAAAAGGACGCTACGGCGTCGGGATGATCTTCTTTTCGAAAGACGACAGCGGGCGCGAAAAATCCGAAGCGCGCATTAACGAGCTGATCGAACAGGAAGGGCAGACGGTACTCGGCTGGCGAACTGCACCTGTAAATGTCGGAAAAATCGGAACAGTCGCACAAGAAAGCGCGCCAGTCGTCCGCCAGGTATTTATCGGAGCAAATGAAGCGCTGAAAGACAATTTGGCATTTGAACGCAAGTTGTACATCATTCGCAAACAGGCCGAAAATTGGGCAAAAGAACACGAGAAAACGTTCTATTTCGTCAGCCTCTCGAGCAATACCATCGTATATAAAGGTCTTTTAACGCCCGAGCAGGTTGATGCCTTCTATGAAGATTTGCAAGACGAGGACTTCGTCTCGGCTTTTTCTTTGGTTCACTCCCGTTTCAGCACAAACACGTTTCCGAGCTGGGAAAGGGCGCACCCGAACCGTTATTTGATCCACAACGGGGAAATCAATACGCTGCGCGGCAATATGAACTGGATGAAAGCGAGGGAGCAGCAGTTTGTTTCTGAAGCGTTCGGTGAAGACTTGCCGAAGGTTTTGCCGATTCTCGATGAAAATGGAAGCGACTCCTCGATACTGGATAACGCTTTTGAATTCTTTGTACTGGCTGGAAGAAAGCCGGCCCATGCTGCAATGATGCTGATTCCGGAGCCGTGGAACGAGAACCCGTACATGTCAAAAGAAAAGAAGGCATTTTACGAATATCACAGCTCTTTAATGGAGCCTTGGGACGGCCCGACTGCGATTTCTTTTACAAACGGAAAACAGATCGGAGCCATTTTAGACCGGAACGGACTCAGACCCGCTCGCTATTATGTCACTAAAGACGACTACCTTATTTTTTCTTCCGAAGTCGGCGTAATTGATGTCGAACAGGAAAACATTTTATATAAAGACCGGCTGGATCCCGGAAAAATGCTGCTTGTTGATCTTGAAGAAGGACGTATTATCTCCGATGAAGAAGTCAAATCCGAAATCGCCGGAGAGTTTCCGTACCAGGAATGGCTCAGTAAAGAACTGGTTCATGTCTCAAACGACATTGAGGAAACCGAAGAAAAATCTGTGCCTGATCTGCTGACCCGCCAGAAAGCATTCGGTTTTACGTACGAAGATATTCACAAGTATTTAATTCCTGTCATTACAGAAGGCAAAGACCCGCTCGGTTCAATGGGTCACGATGTCCCGCTGGCGGTGTTGTCAGACCGTCCGCAATCGCTGTTCAACTATTTTAAACAGCTGTTTGCACAGGTTACCAATCCGCCGATTGATGCAATCCGCGAGCAGATCGTCACATCGACATTGACATGGCTCGGAGCGGAAGGCGATATTCTCCATCCGAACGAAAGCAGCTGCCGCCGGATTAAATTGTATACACCGGTCTTGACGAACGCGCAGTTCAATTCTTTAAAGGGGCTTGTACACAAAGATTTCAAAAGCAAGACGATTCACACGCTCTTTACAGACGACTTGAAGAGCGGACTCGAAGATATGTTTAAAGAAGCGGACAGAGCGATCGCCGAAGGCGTGACACTCCTTATCTTATCCGACCGCAAAATGGACGGTCAAAAAGCGCCGATTCCTGCGCTGCTAGCCGTCAGTGCCTTGCATCAATATTTGGTCCGTGCAGGAAAGCGCACAAAAGTCAGCATTATCGCCCAATCGGGTGAAGCGCGCGAAGTTCATCATTTTGCCGCCTTGATCGGCTACGGAGCGGATGCCATTCATCCGTACCTCACATATGCGACATACAAGCAGGCGATTGAAGACGGAGCGCTCTCCATCAGTTATGAAGAAGCTGTAACAAAATACAGCAAAAGCGTGACAGAAGGCGTCGTAAAAGTGATGTCAAAAATGGGTATTTCCACAGTCCAAAGCTACAGGGGCGCACAGATTTTTGAAGCGGTCGGAATCAGCAAGGACGTCATAGACAGCTATTTCACAGGAACGGCTTCACAGCTCGGCGGAATCGGTTTGGACACGATTGCCGAAGAAGCGAAGCGCCGCCACAGGGAAGCTTATGAAGATACATTCAGTGAAACGCTTGATTCTGGTAGCGATTTTCAATGGAGAAAAGGCGGGGAACACCACGCTTTTAATCCGAAAACGATTCACACGCTGCAATGGGCCTGCCGCAAAGGTGATTACAGCCTGTTTAAACAATATTCGAAAGCGGCTGATGAAGAAAGAATCGGTTTTCTCCGCAACCTCTTCTCGTTTGATGAAAACCGGAAGCCGCTGCCGCTTGAAGAAGTCGAATCCGCTGAATCAATTGTACGCCGCTTTAAAACAGGGGCGATGTCATTCGGCTCTTTAAGCAAGGAAGCCCATGAAGCGCTGGCGATTGCAATGAACCGTCTCGGAGGAAAAAGCAACAGCGGGGAAGGCGGAGAAGATCCGGCGCGCTTTACGCCTGACGCCAATGGTGATAACCGCCGCAGCGCGATCAAGCAAATCGCTTCAGGCCGTTTCGGTGTGAAAAGCCACTATCTCGTCAATGCCGACGAGCTGCAAATTAAGATGGCGCAGGGTGCAAAACCGGGGGAAGGCGGACAGCTCCCTGGCAACAAAGTGTATCCATGGGTTGCCAATGTACGCGGATCTACGCCTGGGGTCGGCTTGATTTCACCGCCGCCGCACCACGATATCTACTCGATTGAAGATTTGGCGCAGCTGATTCATGATTTGAAAAACGCCAACCGCGATGCACGGATCAGCGTAAAGCTTGTCGCTAAAGCCGGAGTAGGCACGATTGCAGCCGGAGTCGCCAAAGCGACGGCCGATGTCATCGTCATCAGCGGCTATGACGGGGGCACTGGAGCATCACCGAAAACAAGTATTAAGCATACCGGCCTCCCATGGGAGCTTGGACTCGCAGAAGCTCATCAAACACTGATGATGAACGGTTTGCGCGAACGCGTCGTATTGGAAACAGACGGAAAATTAATGACGGGCAGAGACGTTGTCATGGCTGCGCTTTTAGGAGCCGAAGAATTCGGTTTTGCAACGGCACCGCTCGTTGTTCTCGGCTGCGTCATGATGAGAGCCTGCCATTTGGATACGTGCCCTGTCGGGGTAGCGACGCAAAACCCTGAGCTTCGCAAAAAGTTCATGGGCGATCCAGATCACATCGTGAATTACATGCTCTTTGTCGCAGAAGAAGTTCGCGAATTGATGGCCCAGCTCGGTTTCAGAACGGTTGATGAAATGGTGGGCCGCACGGATGTCCTGCGTGTCAGCGAACGGGCCAAAGCGCATTGGAAAGCGGGTCAGCTCGATTTATCAAGCCTGCTTTACCAGCCGGAAGGCACACGTACATTCCGTACGCCGCAAAACCATAAAATCGATGAATCGCTCGATGTTACGCAAATCTTACCGGCCGTGCAGTCAGCTGTTGAAAACGGTACGCCTGTAGAAGCGTCTTTTGAAATCCGCAACATCAACCGTGTAACAGGAGCCATAACCGGAAGCGAAATTTCTAAGCGCTACGGCGAAGAAGGTCTCCCTGAAGATACGATTACGCTCCGATTCACAGGTTCAGCGGGGCAAAGCTTTGGAGCGTTCGTACCAAAAGGAATGACGATGTATTTGACAGGAGATGCCAATGATTACATCGGCAAAGGTCTTTCAGGCGGAAAAATCGCCGTCAAAGCGCCTGACGAATTCAACCCTGCATTCCGTGAAAATGTTATTGTCGGAAACGTCGCGTTTTACGGCGCTACAAGCGGAGAAGCTTATATTAACGGACTCGCGGGCGAACGGTTTGCCGTCAGAAACAGCGGAGTCAGCGTTGTCGTTGAAGGCATCGGCGACCATGGATGCGAATACATGACCGGCGGGCGCGTCGCCATTCTCGGAGACGTCGGCAAAAACTTTGCCGCAGGCATGTCAGGCGGAATCGCCTACGTATACGCCGAAGACAAAAAAGCCTTTAAACGGAAATGCAATCCTGAAATGATCGAGTTTGAAACACTTGAAGCACCTGAGGAAATCGCTGAACTGAAAACGATGATCGAAAACCATTACAAATATACCGAAAGCTCAAAAGCAGCTTCGATACTGGATCATTGGGAAGAGGCCGTCGGTCGGTTTGTGAAAGTGATTCCGAAAGACTTCAAGCAAATGATAGAGCGGATTAAAGAGCAGAAAGAAGCCGGCTTGTCTGATGAAGAAGCGTTGATGTACGCGTTTGAAGCCGGTACGAAACAAAAGATTGAACCATCTGCGGCTGCTTCATCAAAAGAAGCGGTGGCACAGTAAGAAAGGGGAGGGGAAAATGGGCAAAGCAACAGGATTTATGGAATTCAAGCGGGAAAAGCCTGCTGAACGCGATCCTCTCACACGGATAAACGACTGGAACGAATATTCGTCTCCATTTTCTGAGGAAGCATCAAAAAGACAGGGAGCGCGCTGCATGGACTGCGGCACCCCCTTTTGCCAAATCGGCATGGATATAGGCGGTTATACGTCAGGATGTCCGATTCACAATTTAATCCCTGAATGGAACGACCTCGTTTACAAGGGAAGGTGGAAAGAAGCGCTTGACCGCCTTCTAAAGACAAACAATTTCCCTGAATTCACTGGGCGGGTCTGTCCGGCGCCTTGTGAGGGCTCTTGTACGGTGGCGATTTCCGATCCGGCCGTATCCATCAAAGGGATCGAACGGACGATTATTGACAAAGGATTTGAAAACGGATGGATTCAGCCGCGAATTCCGAAAAAACGGAGCGGCAAGAAAATCGCGATAGTCGGCTCAGGGCCTGCCGGTCTTGCAAGCGCCGATCAATTGAACCAGGCGGGGCATTCGGTCACTGTTTATGAGCGCAGCGACCGCCCGGGAGGCCTGTTAATGTACGGCATCCCGAGCATGAAGCTCGAAAAAAGCGTTGTCGAACGCCGCATCAAACTGTTGACACAGGAAGGCGTCGACTTTGTCACCAATACGGAAATCGGCAAAGATATTACAGCCGACGAACTAAAAGAACAGTACGATGCGATTATCCTTTGCACAGGGGCCCAAAAACAGCGCGATCTCTTGATTGAAGGCCGTGAAGCAAAAGGTGTCCACTTTGCCATGGACTATTTAACAGGCACCATTAAAAGCATGCTCGATTCGAATTTTAAAGATAAGCAGTTTATCAATACGAAAAATAAAGACGTCATCGTCATCGGCGGCGGTGACACGGGGGCAGACTGCGTTGCAACGGCCCTGCGCCAAAAAGCGCGAAGCGTCGTCCAATTCGGCAAGCATCCGAAGCTGCCCGATACAAGGACCGCCGAAAATATGTGGCCGGAACAGCCGCATGTCCATACGCTGGACTATGCCTATGAAGAGGCGCAAGCAGTATTCGGAAACGATCCGAGACAATATTCGATCCAAACAAAAAAGCTTGTCGCAGATAAAAACGGCCATTTGAAAGAACTGCATACGATTCAAATGAAAAAAGTAAAGAATGATCAAGGGAAATTTGAGTTCCACGAAATTCCGGGAACGGAAAAAGTATGGCCTGCTCAATACGTCTTTATCGCCATCGGCTTTGAAGGAACGGAACAGCCGCTGCTTGAGCAGTTCGGGGTAAATACGGTGAGAAATAAAGTTGACGCAGCATACGGGGAATTTAAAACAAATGTCGATGGAGTCTTCGCAGCAGGGGATGCGAGAAGAGGACAAAGCCTGATCGTTTGGGCGATTCACGAGGGACGCGAAGTCGCCCGTGAAGTTGACAAATATTTAATGGGGAGCTCTGTACTGCCTTAAAAACAAAGGGGTATTCACATCATATAAATGAAAGCCTGTCCCGCGACCTTATTTTTAGGTTGACGGGGCAGGCTGTTTTGTTTTTTTGATTCAGTGCTTTCGCCTTCTGGCTGATCTTCGGACTGCCGCCCAAAGTTATCTGTGAAAAATTGTGTACTTACTCCATTTTATGGGATATAGCATAACCTAAAGTATGAAAAGCAACTAAAGGAGGCTATAACAGTGGAAGAAACTTATCAAAATCAAGATAACTGGGCGGATCCGGATAGACAGCAGCCTTTTACTTATGGGGGCTACCCTTATCCGCGGCCAAGACCGCGCCCTAGACCGAGGCCGCCGTTTTATCCGTATCCATTCTTCTATCCGTTCTTTTATCCTTTTTATCCTTTCTACCCTTACCCTTGGTAATTTGTAAAACGAAGCTGTCTGGTGAAGCAGGCAGCTTTTTTCATTTTGATGAATTTTTCAAAACGCTTCCACGAATAATAACAGCGATATGATAAAAGCTCTCTATATTTCCAAAAGAGAACAAAATGGATGTGGTATTCGTGTCGTTATTCGTCAAAAAGTTGAGCAGAGAAAAGCGATATTTGATTTTCGCATTCAGTGTCATTCTTCTCTATGTCCTTCCGCTTTACATATTAAATGAAGACGCTCATATCCGTGTGCATGACAACCTGGATTCCAATATCGCCTGGTATAAGGTGCTGGCCGAAAGCGGGCAGCTGCTCGGCGGCGTTAAAGCCGTCATTCCGCAAATCATCAACGGGTTGCCGCGGGACGCTTACGGAACGGAATGGAGCGGCATTGTCTGGCTTCACGCCTTGTTTCCTTCGATGACCGCATATGCTTTAAGCCAGACGATCACGAGGGTGTTTGCCTTTGTCGGGATGTACCTGCTGCTGAAAAGCCATGTGATTCGCGATGAAAAGGCGTATTTCATCAGAATCGCCGTATCGCTGGCATTTGCCCTGACACCCTTTTGGCCTTCAGGAATGCTTAGTACGCTTGGTCACCCTTTGGCCTTATGGGCTTTTTTAAACATCAGGGCAGGGAACGACTCATGGAAAGAGTGGTCAACCCTTGCGCTTTTACCGCTTTACTCAAGCTTTGTGCTCGGTTTCTTCTTTTTCCTTGCCGCCGTTTCGCTGATTTGGCTTTATGATTTGGTCACAAAGCGCAGCTTTAACCTTCGCTTTCTCGGAAGTATCGCTCTTATGACAGGCATATTCCTGGCGATAGAATACCGGCTTGTTTATTCGGTTTTCGCTTCAGGCGAAACGATGCATCGCGTTGAATTTATTTCGTCCAGGCATGACATCCTTCATTCGTTTCGGTTGTCCTTTAAAAATTTCGTGCTCGGCCACAATCATGTCATGACCGTCCATACGGCAGTGATACTGCCTTTGATTGTGCTCACTTTCGGGCTCGTCGTTGCTAGACAACGCAAAAAGCGGCCAAGCGAAGAAAAGCTGTTCATCTTTTTATTCATTTTAAATTATGCGCTTTCTTTATGGTATGCCCTCTGGTTCAACAAGCTGTGGGCGCTTCCAAAGGAAAAGATCAGTCTGCTTTCGGCATTCAATTTCGCCCGTTTCCACTTTTTGCGCCCTCTTGTGATATACGCAAGCTTTGCCGTTGCATGCTACATATTGTGGAAAATGGGGAAGAGATGGCGGCGTTTTGTTCATGCCGCACTAATCGCCCAGCTGCTTGTGCTTATTCCGTTTCATGAAGAGCTGACTTACGGCGCATACCACCACGCCCCAAGCTTTCGGGAATTTTATGCATCAGATCAGTTTAAACAGATCAAACGATTCATCGGCCGTCCTACCGATTCCTACCGGGTGGCGAGCATCGGCCTGCATCCGGCGATTGCGCAGTATAACGGCTTCTACACACTTGATACGTATGCCAATATTTATCCACTGAAATACAAGTATCAATTCCGGAAAATCATCGCCAAAGAGCTTGATAAAAATCCGGCCCTGAAGCGCTATTTCGATGAGTGGGGGAGCCGCTGCTACTTGTTTGTTGACGAGCTTGGAAAACATTACGCGTTCAAAAAGAGCACAAAGAAAAAAATCACGAACCTGGAGTTAAACACTGAAGCATTCAAAAAAATGGGGGGACAATATATTTTTTCTTCAGTTCCGATTATGAATGCAGAACAAAACAAGCTTGCGTTTTTAAAGCGGTTCAGCCACCCGCAGTCCGCTTGGAACATCTATGTATATGAAGCGAAATAAGCATCGATAAGGAGGAAGCAAATTGAATCTTCAACAGCCTTTGCTGACGATCGTCGTACCCTGTTATAACGAAGAGGACGTGTTTGCCGAAACCGCAAAACAGCTGACTGCGGTATTGGATGATCTCACAGCAGATAAACTGATTTCTTCAGAGAGCAAGCTTTTATTTGTCGATGATGGATCGACAGACCGCACATGGCCGCTGATTGCCATGGAAAGCACAAAAAACCGCTATGTGACAGGCTTGAAGCTGGCCCGTAATTCGGGACATCAAAAAGCTCTGTTAGCCGGACTCGATAAAGCAAAGCAAAAATCCGATTGCGTTATTTCAATCGATGCCGATCTTCAGGATGACATTTCGGCGATTCGCCGGTTTATCGAAAAATATCATGAAGGCTATGAAATCGTCTACGGTGTACGCCGAAGCCGCCAAACGGATACATGGTTTAAACGAACGACAGCCGGATGGTTCTACAAGATCATGAATAAGCTTGGCATCCAGCTGGTCGATAACCATGCCGACTTTCGGCTTTTAAATAAACGGGCGCTTGAGGAGCTCAGCCGCTATGCAGAAGCAAATGTTTTCCTGCGCGGTTTGGTGCCCCTGATCGGCCTTCGGTCGGCAAAAGTGTACTATGACCGAAAAGAGCGGATGGCTGGAGAAACGAAATATCCGCTGAAAAAAATGCTGTCTTTCGCTTTTCACGGGATTACGTCTTTCAGTGTCGCTCCGATCCGATTTTTTACCCTGATTGGCTTCTTCTTATTTTTCCTAAGCTGCATCGCGGGTATTTATGCAATGATTCAAAAACTGCTCGGGTATACGAATGCAGGCTGGGCTTCGCTGATCATTTCGATATGGTTTTTGGGCGGTCTGCAATTGATGGGGATCGGCATTATCGGCGAATATATCGGAACGATTTTCACCGAAGTGAAAAGAAGGCCGAGATATGCGGTGGATATCGATTTGTATACTGAACGGCTCGGCCGGCGCGAACCTGAAAAACGGCCGGAAACGAAGCTCAGCTGATGACGGATGCAACCCGAGCAGTTAACTCCAATTTTATAGTTCATTATGAATAAGGAAGGATGTACAAACTTATGGCAGAAAAACAAAACTCTGGCATGACGGTTGTTGCTATCGGGTCGATCCCGTTGATTATGACGTTGGGAAATTCGATGCTGATTCCGATTTTGCCGAAAATGAAATCCGAACTCAATTTATCGCAATTTCAAGTCAGCCTTGTCATTACAGTGTTTTCGATCACTGCAGCGCTCTTTATTCCGCTGCTCGGTTATTTGGCCGACCGCTTCTCACGGAAAGTGGTGATTATTCCGTGCCTGTTCCTTTATGGGGCAGGGGGGATTCTTGCAGGGTTTGCATCGACGACCTTTGCGAATGCCTTCCCATGGGTGCTGTTCGGGAGAGGACTGCAAGGGCTCGGGGCAGCCGGTACAGCGCCGATCGCAATGGCGCTGACAGGAGACCTTTTTAAAGGGGCCGACGAAAGCCGGGTGCTCGGTCTTGTTGAAGCCTCGAACGGCTTCGGAAAAGTGCTGTCTCCTATTTTAGGATCATTGATTGCATTAATCGCTTGGTTTTGGGTGTTCTTTGCATTTCCGGCTTTTTGTATTGCGCCGATCATTTTGACTTGGATTTTTATTAAAGAAAAAGACAAGAAAAAAGATCCGCCGCCTCTTGGAAAATATGTAAAAGGGCTGACAAGCGTTTTTAAACATGAGGGCAGATGGCTTTTCACCGCATATCTCGCAGGAGCCGTCTGTTTGTTTACTCTGTTTGGCATCCTCTTTTACTTATCCGATGTTTTGGAAAAAGAATATCATACAGACGGCGTAAAAAAAGGGCTGATTTTGGCGATCCCTCTGCTTGTGATGTGTACAACATCATATATTACGGGCAGCAAAATCGGACAAAATCAGCGGCTGATGAAAAAGATGATGGTCATCGGACTCGCTCTGATTACGGTTTCCTACGGCACACTGTCTTTTTTCTCCGCGCTCATTCCTTTTATTTCGATCCTTGTCATCAGCAGCATCGGCACAGGCTTTGTTCTGCCATGTGTCAACAGCTTCATAACCGGGGCTGTCGGAAAAGAGAGGCGCGGCTTTGTGACATCTCTGTACGGTTCGGTCAGATTTTTAGGAGTCGCCATCGGACCGCCGATTTTCGGGAGACTGATGGAATGGTCGAAACTCGGCATGTTTATGTCCATAGCGGGCCTGACGTTGATTGTCGGTGTACTTGTGCTGACCATGATTCACGTCAAAAAGGAAGACACGACAAAAAAAGGGGACAAGGGGCTGCAGCCGGCTGACGCAAGATAGGAGGAAAGGAAAAAACATGCGCATAGAAAAGGTTGACACATTTCCGCTGTTCCACAAGCTTTCCTCCCCTTACGGCGATGCGAACGGATTGAAAAGCTACAGAACAAGCTATCTGATTCGGATTACGACAGCTTCAGGTCTGACAGGATGGGGAGAATGCGCGGATTGGCTGCCTGCTTTGGATGCAGGCTTTAAAAAACGGATCATTCCTTATTTAATTGGAAAAGAAGCGAGCAATCGAACGGAGCTGATCACTGTCATCAAAAAATGGCATCAGCGGGCCGCCTCTGCTGTAAGCATGGCTTTAACGGACATCACGGCGAAAAAAGCAGGCCTTTCGGTATGCGAATTATGGGGAGGAAAACTGCGGGAGCAGATCCCGGTATATGCGTCATTCCAATCGTATTCAGACAGGCCGGATTGGAGCCGCCATTCCCTCCGGCTTATCGAAAAGGCAGTTCGGGCCGGATTTAAGGCAGTCAAGCTGAAAGCGGGAGGCAAGATGTTTTCAGAAGACTTGGCACATATTCAGGCCTTCCAGGAGATGACAGGGCAAAGCACCGGACTGATCCTCGATGCAAACCAGAGTTATGATCAGGCCGCCGCGCGCAAGTGGGAAACGTGGTTTTCCGGCTGGCAAAACGTGCTTTGGTTTGAAGAGCCCATGCCGTTTGACGACCTAGCTGAATACCGGATGCTGCGCTCAGCGCTTTCTGTTCCGGTTGCCGGAGGAGAAAACGTAAAAGGCGCAAAGCCGTTTTTGCCGATTTTTCTGGAGAACGCAGTCGATATTGCCCAGCCCGATGTTATGCACTGTGAGGGCACGGACGAATTTCAAACCGTTCTGAAGCTCGCCAGGCATTTCGGAAAAAGGGTCTCTCCCCACAGCTATGACGGCGGACTTTCAAGAATATACGCCGCTTTCGGACAAGCCTGTTTACCGCATTGGACCAAAATGGACGGAGAAGATATCGAACCGCTTGAATGGGATGCGATGGAGAATCCGTTCGCACAAATCGTGCCCGTCAGCATAAAAGACGGCTGCATTCAAGTCCCCGACAAAATCGAAATTGATACAGAGCTCGTAGAAGCGTATGTGTGGGATGGCTCGTCTTACATCTGATCAGCGTCCACCCCGAAAAAATGTGATATTTTTCATTTCCCCTTACATATAGTAGGAAAGAGGACAAGTTACTTTAAAGGGGATTATATCCGTATGGGAAGAAAACTCAAAATCGTACATGCTATTGTGTTGGGCAGCGTGTTGCAGGGTCTCGGTATGGCGCTGTTTTTGTTTCCGAACCATATTCCTTCAGGGGGCGCAGCCGGCATCGCTGTTTTGCTCAATTTCTGGTTTCAGGTTCCGCACGGATTAACCGTCTGGGCTGTCAACTTCTCGCTCCTTTTGACGGCCGTTAAATGGCTTGAACCCGTGACAGTCTTCGGGACGATGGGGGCGATTACCATGACGTCCGTTTCGGTGCAGATCTTCGAATCCTGTATGCCGGTTATGACGACGAACAATATCTGGCTGGATTTATTTTACGGCTCCGTCCTTTTGGGAGCGGGGGTTGGACTGCTATATAAATATAATATTTCTAACGGCGGTTTTGGCGCCTTGGCTTTAATGATATCGATTTACCGCGGCGGAAAACCGGGAACTGCGCTGTTTATCATGAATGCATTCATTTTTCTTTTGACCGCGTCTGTCATCGCCTGGGGAATCGTTATCCAGGCCTTAATCTGCCAATGGATTTCTACGAGGATCATCGATGCGATTTATCAGATTCGCTTCCGGCCGTTATTGATGCCTATCGCCGGTTTCCGCAACAAAAAATAGGCCGCTATTTAAGCGAACCTAATCAAATAAATAAAATGTATCTGATCGAAGTCCCAGTCTCAGCGTTTCAAGCGGAATGGCATCTTGAAACGGAATATTAGCCAAATTGGCGTCAGGACCGATTTTTTCAATGAAACACGTCTGCAGCTGTTTTGTCGGCGCTTCAAAAATTAAATCCCCTGAAGCGATACCGGAATGAAGGATCTCCTCAATAAGCTGGGACCGCATTTCTCCATCGCTTTTGCACAGCCCGCTCGTGCCGCTTTCCCTCGTTTCCGTGATTACTTTCTCGGCTCCGGCTTCAAGATCTTCGAGGATATAATCGATCCATTCGGCTGACTCCAGCTCGCTGCTGAGGGTGCTGTCTTTGCTGCCGACTTCGCTGAACACGTGAAATTCTTTCGAAAAGTCGGAAATAAAGCTTGCTTTATCTTTATTAGAGAGACGGACCGTTCCGTTTGATATTTCGACATAACGGCATCCATATAATTTGCAGTAGCGGTAGTAATCTTCAATTTTATCCTGGCTTAAAAACTTCTCAAACAACGTTCCCCCAAAAAAGAATTGAACGTCATTCTGCCTAAGACTATCGATTTTTTCCTCCAAATATTTCGTAATCAAAGACGTTCCCCATCCAAATTTCACAAAATCTATATAATCTGCCGCTCCGTGAATCGTATCTTTAAAAAAGCTCAAGGGAACCCCGTTATCGATCAGGATGGTGATCCCTTTCTTTCTTGGTTTAAGCTGCCTGTCGGGCAGTATCAGTTCAGAAGAAATCATTGATTACCCCTCACAATCTACTGTATCTTTCTTGCTTTCAGGTAAATGTCTGTTGGCCATTATTCAGCTGTCACGATAAGAATTCACTTTCCCCGTTTATCGTTTTTCTCATTCATGTGTTGCCGTTCGGCAAGGAGTGATCTTCGCCCACCTCCCCATTAGGCAGCATGTTAGCCCCTTATCGCCTGACTTGCTTATCACTAGGTATCTATCCATTTTGTGAAGTCAAAGTAAGTATATTCGCCGTCCTTTCATATGGTTCCTCACTTGTTCTCCATGACAGATTGCGAAATACTTGCTTAACATCTGATAATATTTCGGTATATCAAATTGGGCTCTATTAATTTAGGTCCACAAGCAGAGAATATGATTGATTTCGATCTTGCGCATCTGGTCTTTCGGATATTCACAAAATTGCTGAAATAATAACATTTTCCAGATCACATTTAGTCTAAAAAGTGAATAATCTGCCTATATGTTCTTTTAGTTCATGTT
This sequence comes from Bacillus licheniformis DSM 13 = ATCC 14580, assembly GCF_000011645.1. GTDB lineage: Bacteria > Bacillota > Bacilli > Bacillales > Bacillaceae > Bacillus > Bacillus licheniformis. The sequence continues at coordinate 2,103,453 of NC_006270.3, read as the reverse complement.
TCGTATCAGAGGATAAGAAAACAAACCTTTAGGACGTATTGGGGGAAAATCGATGAACGATGTTTTAACGTATAGCACATGGGATGAAAAAGCTTCTGAAGAGGTGATGGATACTTTCAGCGGCGAGATGGACGTTTTGAAATGGGCGTACAGCACGTATCAAAAAATCGTTTACGCCTGCAGCTTCGGCGCGGAAGGAATCGTTTTGATCGACTTGATTTCAAAGGTTGTGAAAGAAGCGGACATCGTGTTTTTAGATACAGGACTGCATTTTCCGGAAACATATGAGCTGATCAATGAAGTGAAAGATCGCTATCCCGGTCTGTCGATCCACTTTTTAAAACCCGGCCTCTCACTTGAAGAGCAGGAAAAACGCTATGGCAGCGAACTTTGGAAGCGCCAGCCGGACCAGTGCTGCCGCCTTCGCAAAATCGAGCCGCTCAGGGAGCATCTGTCAGGCATGGAAGCCTGGATTACCGGGCTGAGGCGGGAGCAGTCGGAAACACGGAAACATGTCCGATATATCAACAAGGACGACAATTTTAAACTGATTAAAATCTGCCCCCTTATTCACTGGACATGGGAGGATGTCTGGACTTACATTAAGCTGAATCAGCTGACGTATCACAAGCTTCATGATCAAGATTATCCGAGCATCGGCTGTGAGGTGTGTACGCTTCCCGTGACAGACAGCGGCAATTTAAGAGCGGGAAGGTGGGCCCACCAGGAAAAAACAGAATGCGGGCTGCATCAATTCCGGTAGGAGCTGGGTAAAAAATGACGATTACAATTTTGGCATTCATTATCGCTTTGTTTTTTGCCATGAACATAGGAGCGAGCGGAGCAGCAGCGTCGATGGGAATAGCATATGGCGCAGGCGCCGTCAGGAAAAGGCAGGCGGCCTTGTGGATCAGCGGAATTGGCGTATTTCTGGGCGCCATGATAGGCGGAGGAGAGGTTGTGAAAACAATCGGTTCAGGCATCATTCCCGCGTCTATTCTCAATGTGCATATTGTCGTGATTATCCTTGGATCATCCGCGATTTCGCTGTTTATCGCGAACATCGCCGGGATTCCTCTTTCAACCAGCGAGGTGACGGTCGGCTCGATTGTCGGGGTCGGCGTCGCGTTTCAGGCGGTATTTACCGATAAGCTTTTGGTGATCGTCATGTATTGGCTGATCATTCCGATTGCCGCATTTTTTCTCGCTTTTTTAATTGGACAATTGCTGAAAAAGACTGAGGCGAAGCTGCGGTGGCTCAAACAGCAAAAATGGGCGCGGCTGCTTACTGCGCTGGTGATTTTAACCGGGTTTTTAGAAGCTTTTTCGGCGGGAATGAACAATGTCGCCAATTCCGTTGGACCTCTCGTTGGAGCAGGCCTCTTGTCAGTCGGCAGCGGAACGTTTCTTGGAGGGCTGTTCGTGGCTATCGGGGCCATTTGCCTTGGAAGCCGAGTCATTGAGACGAACGGAAAAAAAATCACCGAGTTTTCGCTTTTGCAAGGGTCCTGTGTTTCAGGGCTCGGTGCGTCCCTGGTCATCGGCGCTTCGCTATTCGGCATTCCCGTGCCGCAAACTCAGATTACGACTTGCAGCATCATCGGGATCGGCCTTTCTGAAAAGGGAAGGGCAATTTTTCGTAAAAGCGTCATTTTGAAGTTAATGAAAGTATGGGTTGTGTCACCGGTTTTTTCACTTGTCATTTCCTACAGTCTCGTGAAAATCTTTCTCGATTTTGATTTATATTCAGTGGCAGTTGTTTTATGTGTTTTTCTTGCCACTTTAGGATCTATAAGCCTTATGAAACATGCCAGGCAGAAACAATCAGATGTCCGAAGAAATAGGGATCATGTGAAATCAATCGTTGGAGGGAGGGGACGTAAAAGAGAACCTGCCGCATGGAGGGACTTTTAGTTAACCTGGCCGCCTGTTTTGGATGATATGGAGCTAAAGCGCTGCCGAACTGCCCGGAATCAAATACAAGTCTGTCAATGCAGTGCACCTTTTCAACAGTGCATCACATCGGGAAAAGGCGCCCGTGCAGCTGTATCTGTTTCATTGCCGGAAGTGATCGTGCAGAAGCCGAGAGCGGTTACGGCACTTAACAGCCGTTTGACCGAAGAAGAGCTCGGCTGACGCCGCTCTTTTTTGACGATTGTTTTGGCTGATCCCCGACGTTTCAGAGGATCATCAGTCGGTCCATTTCTCAGGAAAAGTATTCCTCTGGTTTAAACTGCATCCCGATTGTTAACAATGAGGAGAGAGATTCGGGAGGGAACCTTGATGGAATATGTACACTTGGTAGTCGAACTGACGATAGGGTTTGCAGCATTGTTTCTGATGACGAAAATTCTGGGAAAAACCCAATTTGCCCAAATTACGCCGTTTGATTTTATTTCGGCTTTAATATTGGGCGAGATGGTTGGAAACGCGATTTTCGATGAGGATGTCACCATCTGGAAAATCCTTTTCGCCATCCTCATTTGGGCCGTTCTAATCTATTCAATAGAAGTTTTATCGCAAAAAGTGCAAAACATCAGAGGTTTTCTCGAAGGCAGGCCGAGCATTGTCATCAATAAAGGAAAAATCGATTACAACGCCCTTAAAAAGAACAAATTGGACCTGAACCAGCTGCAGACATTGGCACGTGAAAAAGGCTGTTTTTCCTTACACGAGATCCAATACGCCATCTTGGAAACAGACGGTTCGATCAGCGTCCTCCCAAAACACAAATACGGGATGCCGACAAAAGATGACTTAAACATTCCTTACAAACCGGTTCAGCTCCCGGTGCCGGTAATCCTCGACGGCCAGCTCGAAAAGAACAATCTGCACGAAGCCGGATTTGATGAGCTTTGGCTGCAAAATCAATTATCAAGTCAGGGTATCACTCAGTATCAAGAGGTGCTGTATGCGGAATGGCGCGGTGATGAGGGGCAGCTTTACATCACAACATATTGATGTTGGCAGGCGCGGGTTCGACAAGCTTCGAACCCGCGCTTTTTCAATTGCATTCACAAGGCTCGAGGAACATACTTTTTTACCGGTCCGAAAGGCTGTTGATCTCCAAAAAATTCCGTTAAATCATTCAAACGGCCTTCAAATGGCCGGATGACAAACGACAAAAGGTGCACATGAAGATGAAGAATCTGCCTTCAGCCTCCTTTTCTTTTCCTTTTTTCTTCAAAAATCTCCATTTTTCACATGCTCTGCGCCGTCCAAGCAAAACACGCAAACTTGACATAATGATCTAAAGTGTTAATATACTAACCGTGTTCGAAAAATACGAACAGAAATGCGAACAAAGGGAGATGTTAAAGATCTTTAATCAAAAAAACGTAGCTTTTATAGGGGCGGGATCAATGGCAGAGGGAATGATCTCAGGCATCGTTCAATCCAAAAAACTGCCTGCTTCGCAAATCTATGTTACAAACCACACGAACCACCGGCGTTTAGAAGAACTCCAGCAGAAATATGGAATACAAGGCGTCAAAAAAGAACAACTTGACTATCAGAACATCGATTGCTTCATCCTGGCGATGAAGCCGAAAGATGCAGAGGGCGCTCTTAATTCCATGAAACCGCATATCAAACCCCATCAGCTTATCGTGTCAGTTTTAGCTGGCATATCAATATCATTTATTGAAAACACGCTGCACGACATGCAGCCGGTCATCAGAATCATGCCTAATACCTCAAGTGCAATCGGCGCATCTGCAACCGCCATGGCCGAAGGAAGCCATGTAACGGCCGATCTGTCAAAAACCGCGAAACAACTGCTTCAATGCATGGGAGAAGTCTATTCCATCGAAGAAAGCAAAATGGACATTTTCACTGGCATTGCCGGCAGCGGGCCTGCTTACTTTTATTATTTAATGGAGCACATCGAAAAAGCGGGAGCCGAGGCTGGATTAAGCCAAAAATTAACAAGGGAAATCGGCGCGCAGACATTGTTAGGCGCCGCCAAAATGCTGTTGGAAAGCCCTGAGGATACAGCTGTTCTCAAAGACAACATCACTTCCCCTAACGGTACGACTGCCGCCGGTTTAAAGGCCTTGGAAGAAAGCGGCGGAGGCGAAGCGATCGAACAGGCGGTCAAACAAGCCGCAAAACGATCCAAAACGATCAGTCTCGAACTGGAACAATTAGTCGCAGCAAAGTAAATGCCCGTAACGAAGAAAAATACTACAGGAGTGATAAAATGACCTCTAATCAACAGAGGGTAGTTGTCAAAGTGGGAAGCAGTTCTTTAACAAGTCTTCACGGCGAAATCAGCAGCAAAAAGCTCGAAAAGCTCGTTGAGCAGATTGTCCGCCTCAAAGATGAAGGACACGAAGTCCTCCTTGTTTCATCTGGCGCTGTAGCAGCCGGTTACCGGAAGCTCGGCTTTATCAACAGGCCGGATACATTGCCTGAAAAACAAGCATCCGCTTCTGTCGGCCAAGGCTTATTAATCGAAGCGTATTCCAAGCTTTTTTTATCCCACGGCTATATCGCTTCACAAATTTTAATCACAAAAAGCGATTTTTCAGATGAAAAACGGTACAACAATGTGAGAAATACGATGAACGTGCTGCTGAAACGCGGCATTATTCCGATCATCAACGAAAATGATACGGTTACCGTCAATCGGCTCAAATTCGGAGACAATGACACGCTTTCTGCTAAAGTGGCGGGTCTGATCGACGCCGACCTGCTGACCATCCTCTCTGATATAGACGGCCTTTATGACGCGAATCCGCGAAAAACGCCGGACGCCGCACTCGTCCAGGAAGTAACTGAAATCACGCCGGAAATAGAAGCTTCAGCAGGGGATGCAGGAAGCGAAGTCGGAACCGGCGGCATGAAGTCCAAACTGGACGCTTTTAAAATTACAATGGCTTCAGGCATCAAAGGGTTTTTAGGGCGCGCGGACACCCCCGGCATTTTGCACGAAGCGATCTGCGGGACTGCGAGGGGAACGTATTTTATACCGAATGCGGATTCACACGCCCTCAACCATAAAAAGCAATGGATAGCATTTAACTCTGGACCTGAAGGAGACATCGTCGTCCACAACGAAAGCAAAGAGTTTATTATCGACCGTAAAAAAAGCCTGTATCCTTCTAGTATTTACGACATCAACGGCCGTTTCAGCAACGGATCCGTCGTTCGAATCCTTGATCAGGAAGGAGAGGAAATCGGCCTCGGCGTCGTCAACTTTTCCTCATCCCAGCTTCGTAAATGGAAGAAGGATACGAATCAGGAAACAGCCGCTTCCTCACAGGCTGTCGTTGACAGAGAAGCGTTTGTCTGTCATTTAGAGCTATCCGTTCCGCTTTAAAAAACAAATCAAAGGAGGAATTGACATGACTGCGACGAGCGAGAGCATCAGTGCACAAATCGAAGAAAAAGCGATAAAGGCAAAAACGGCCGCAAAATCTTTGCGGCTGGCAACTGAAAAAGAAAAGAACGAGGCGCTTGCTGCATTGGCCGACCACCTGAAACAAAACATGAGCTATATTCTCACTGAAAATGCCAAAGATATCGAAGCGGGACGAAAAAAAGGCTATGATGCAGCCTACATCGACCGCCTGTCGCTCAATGAAGACAGGGTTCTGGATTTTGCCGATGGGCTGCTGGAAGTCGCGGAACTTGATGATCCGGTCGGAGAAACGCTATCAAGCTGGACGCTCGACAACGGGTTAAAAGCGGAAAAAGTCAGCGTTCCTCTCGGCGTCATCGGCATGATCTATGAAGCGCGTCCGAACGTAACTGTCGATGCGACCGGGCTTGCTCTAAAATCAGGCAATGCGATCGTTTTGAAAGGCGGCTCTTCCGCCATTCATTCGAATACAGCGATCGTATCGGTCATGCATCAAGCGCTTGATTCGACAAACATCCCCCGCGATGCCGTTCAATTCATCGAAAGCACAGACCGAAGCGCAACGAAGCAGCTCTTTAAGATGAAAGAACATATCGATGTACTCATCCCCCGGGGAGGCGGGGCCCTCATTCAGGAAGTCGTTGAGAACGCAACCGTTCCGGTCCTTGAAACGGGAGTCGGCAACTGCCACATCTATATTGACCGGGAAGCGGACCCTGAAAAAGCGATCGATGTCATGATCAATGCGAAAACAGACCGCCCCGCCGTCTGCAATGCACTTGAAACGCTGATCGTCCACGAAAAATGGCTTGAGGAAAACAGCGCCGCGCTTATCAATGCTTTAAACGAACACGGGATTCAAGTTCACGGGGACGAAAAGGCTGTTCAAATGATTCCAGGCGCAAGACCAGCAGGGGAAGCCGATTGGCAGAACGAATATTTAAGCCTTGATCTCGCGGTTAAAGTCGCAGGAAGTCTTGAAGAAGCCTGCGATCATATCGAAACATACGGAACAAAGCATTCAGAAGCGATTATCACCGAAAATCCGGAAACAGCCAAAGCTTTTCTGAATACCGTTGATGCTGCAGCATTGTACCACAATGCCTCAACCAGGTTCACCGACGGCGGCGCACTCGGATTCGGCGCTGAAATCGGAATTTCTACACAGAAGCTTCACGCCCGCGGACCTATGGGTCTGAAAGAATTGACCACATGCAAATATATCATGAGAGGCGACGGCCATATCAGAAGATAAATAAAGAGACCTGTACTGAAACTGCACCTGGTTTGTCAGACACCATCTGACAATCCGGAGGTGCAGTTTTTTTCGGCTGAATTTACATCCTCATAAAACATGCAGGCGCAGAATTTTTTTACCAGGCACCTTTCAAACTCCTCCCTTTACATCCTTTCAATCACATTACATAATGATCTATGATATAAGAGTCAGAAGGAGAGTGTGCGTTATGCAAATCCCATCCGGAAAAACCTGCGTTCCGACCGGTGTGGAACTTAAAGACACCGGCTTTGGCTATACGTTGTCATTGATAAGCGGCAAATATAAAATAGTCATTCTATATTGGCTGTCTGAACGCGAAGTGATGCGGCATAATGAATTGAAGCGAAGCATCGGCACCATTTCCTTCAAAACGCTAAGCATCATGTTAAAAGAGCTGGAAGCAGACGGCCTTATCATTCGCAGAGAATTTCCCCAAATCCCCCCAAAGGTTGAGTATTCATTATCTGAACGCGGACGCTCCATCGTGCCTTTGTTAAATATGATGTGTGAGTGGGGGGAGAAAAACAGGCTGGGCTGACAGCCTGTTTCAGCCCGAATGATTTTCAGCAAAACCCCTTGCTACATATGATCAATAAAATGCAAATAATCTCGTGCGCTTTTCTCCAATTCTCCTGCTCCCGGCTCATTTTCTTCTTCCTCGTTTCCGCCAGGCTCTTTTTCCTTGCCGTAAAATGCAAAAAATGAACGATAATCTGCGCGGCAATACCGGAATGTCGTTTCAAATGGAACTAATATTTGTTCAAGCGTATACCGGTACCTTCCGTTTTCACGATAATCTTCCTCTTTAATTCCGGCGGATACACCTAATGCCACTTTACGATTGTTTAATCGATCTCCTCCATTTGAACCATAAGCCCAGCCGTAAGCTAATACATCATCAAGCCATTTTTTAAGAAGAGGCGGACAGTTAAACCAATAGATAGGGAATTGCAAAACAAGATTGCCGTGCGATTCCACCAATTTTTGTTCTTTTTCCGCGTCTATGTTTCCATCCGGGTAAACGTCGGACAATTCGTGAACCGTATACTTTTCCGGATATTTTTTGAGTTCCTCTACCCAGCGCTTATGAACCACTGATGTTTCTAAATTTGGGTGTGCAACGATAACTAGCGTTTTCAAAGATTTGCCCTCCTTCAGCATGTTTTCATCTTGAGTATAAAGTTCACACTGCCAATTTGTAAGTATGCACTTTTAGTTCAGGTACTTACATAAAGGTAAGTACCTGTTGGCGATCAAACATGCAATTTACCTGTCCAAAATCCTCTGGCATGAAAAATGCACTTTTTTAATATAATGTTACAAAGCTCTGCTGCCTAAGGAATTTGACGATCCAAAAAGGGGGGCACTTTATGAATTTTGAACTAACCAGAGAACAGCAAATGATTCGTGAACTCGCAAGAGATTTTGCGAAACAGGAAATTGCACCGCACGCCGAACATGTTGACAGGACGGGAGAATTTCCGATTGAGACATTTAAAAAAATGGGGGAGCTCGGCCTCTTGGGGATTCCGTTTCCTGAAAGCTACGGCGGTTCAGGCGGAGATACGATTTCCTATGCACTTAGCGTCGAAGAAATCGGCAAAGCGTGCGGAAGCACCGGTCTTAGCTATGCTGCGGCTGTATCGCTCGGGGCTGCGCCGATTTATTATTTCGGCACTGAAGAACAAAAACAAGAATATCTCGTCCCGCTTGCGACGGGCCGGGCGCTCGGAGCATTTGGGCTGACCGAACCGAATGCAGGTTCCGATGCGGGCGGCACCCGGACAAAAGCCCGCTCGGAAGGGGACAGCTATGTGATCAGCGGTGAGAAATGCTGGATCACAAATGCAGGATTTGCCAGGACCGTCATCGTCACCGCCGTCACCGGAATAGATGACAACGGAAAAAACATCATTTCCGCCATCATCGTTCCGACAGATTCGGAGGGCTTCACCATTAAAAGCGAATATGACAAAATGGGTGTCCGCGGCTCCAATACATCACAGCTCATATTGGACAATGTCCGCGTACCAAAACAAAATCTATTGGGAAGCCCGGAAAAAGGGTTTAAACAATTTCTCAATACACTTGACGGCGGCAGAATTTCGATCGCAGCGCTGGCTGTCGGTATTGCCCAAGGCGCATTTGAGGCGGCGCTCACATACGCGCGCGAACGAAAACAATTCGGCCGACCGATCTCTTATTTCCAGGCGATTCAGTTCAAGCTTGCCGACATGGCCATGGAAATTGAGCTCGCCCGCAATATGGTGCTGAAGGCCGCCTGGCTGAAAGATCAAGGACGTCCGTTTACAAAAGAAGCGGCTTTTGCCAAGCTTTATGCCTCAGAAATGGCGTTCAGGACATGCAATCAGTCCATTCAAATACACGGAGGATACGGGTATATGAAAGAGTATGGAGTGGAGCGCATGCTGCGGGACGCAAAATTAATGGAAATCGGTGAAGGCACTTCAGAAATTCAACGGCTCGTCATCGCAAGGCAGCTCGGCATCGGCAAACAAGCGCTGAAATGAAAACGCTTTCTATCGGAAGGGAGGGACAACGTTGGCAGAGCTGCTCCATTTGACAATTGGAAAGTTATTGGAGAAAACCGCGGCAGACGCCCCTGATCACGAGGCTGTCGTCTATCCGGACCGCGGCCTGCGTTATACGTACCGGGAATTTGACCAGTTGTGCAGAAAAGTCGCAAAAGGACTGATGGCGCTCGGTATTGATAAAGGTGAACATGTCGCAATTTGGGCTTCCAATACTCCGGAATGGCTCACCGCCCAGTTTGCTTCGGCAAAAGCGGGTGCTGTACTAGTCACAGCCAACACGAACTATCAATTATCAGAGCTTGAATATGTGCTGAAACAGTCAGATGCCACAACACTCATTTTAATGGAATCATACCGGGGCACTTCCTACATTGATATCCTTTGCAAACTGATTCCTGAATTAAAGGAGGGCGAACCGGGCAGGCTTGCATCTGAAAGACTGCCTTTCTTAAAAAATATTATTTTGCTGGGGGATCAAAGGCATCCCGGCATGTACCTATGGGATGATTTATTAAAGCTCTCAGGGTCAGTAAGCGAAAAAGCGCTTGATCGCAGGATGGAACGGCTCAAAGAGCATGATGTCATTAATATGCAATATACATCAGGTACGACAGGCTTTCCGAAAGGCGTGATGCTCACCCATTCCAATTTGGCAAACAATGCGGCAAATATTGCGGAATGCATGAATTTATCGAAAAAAGACAGAATGTGCATCCCCGTTCCGTTTTTCCACTGCTTCGGCTGTGTACTGGGGACTCTCGCTTGCGTCACCGCCGGCGCGACGATGGTGCCGGTACAAGAATTCAGTCCGAAAGAAGTGCTTTCAGCCGTCGAAACGGAAAAATGCACGGCGCTTCACGGTGTACCGACCATGTTCATCGCCGAACTGAATGATCCAGATTTCGCATCATATGACCTGTCTTCTTTAAGAACGGGCATCATGGCCGGTTCAAACTGTCCGATCGAAGTCATGAAAAAAGTGATCGATAACATGGGGATGTCTGAAATAACGATTGCATACGGACAGACGGAAGCCTCACCGGTCATTACCCAGACTAGGGTCAACGATTCGCTCAAAAGAAGGGTCGAAACCGTAGGGCGCGCTTTGCCGAATGTAGAAGTCAAAATAACTGAACCGGGTACGAACCGGGAGGTTGAAAGAGGCGTTCAAGGCGAGCTGTGCACACGCGGCTACCATGTTATGAAAGGCTACTACAAAAATCCTGAGGCCACGGCAGCGGTCATCGATGAGGATGGATTTTTGCATACGGGAGATTTAGCCGTAATGGATGAAGAAGGCTACTGCCGGATTACCGGGAGATTAAAAGACATGATCATCAGAGGCGGTGAAAACATATATCCGCGGGAAATAGAAGAGTTTTTATACAAGCATCCCGACATTCTCGACGTCCAAATTGTCGGAGTGCCTGACGAAACATTCGGCGAAGAGGTATCGGCCTGGATCAAACTGAAAAGCGGAGCATCGATGACGGCTGACGAATTAAAAGAATACTGCAAAGGCAAAATCGCCCGCTATAAGATTCCGCGCTATATCGCATTTGTAGAAGAGTTCCCGATGACGGCATCAGGGAAAGTGCAAAAATTCAAGTTAAGGGAGCAGGCGCTTGAGCATTTTCAATTGTAATTTTCTCTTTCAAGCGCGACTAACATAAAAGGAGGGACCTTTTTGTTTAAGAAAGTACTGATTGCCAACCGGGGAGAAATCGCCCTCCGGATCATCCGAACTTGTCAACGGCTCGGTATTCAGACGGCTGCTGTCTACTCTGAAGCGGATGCGGAGTCCCTGCATGTCAAAGCTGCGGATGAAGCCTGGCTGATCGGCAAACCGCGGGTCAGTGAAAGCTATTTAAATATTGAAAAAATCATCGAAACCGCTAAAAAAGCGGGGGTCTGTGCCATTCATCCGGGATACGGCCTGCTTTCCGAGAACAGCCGTTTTGCCGAAAGGTGCCTCAAGGAGAATATTACGTTTATCGGTCCGCCGCCTGACGTTATCGCCAAAATGGGAAGCAAAATTGAAGCAAGACAAGCGATGGAACAAGCCGGGGTTCCCGTCGTTCCCGGCGTGACAAAAAGCTTGTCCGGTCTGAATGAAGCCCGGGCTCTTGCCGAATCCATCGGCTATCCCGTGATGCTCAAGGCTTCTTTTGGGGGCGGCGGCATCGGAATGCAGCTGATCCGCAATGAAAGCGAATTAGAAAAAGCATATGAAGGCAACCAAAAACGAGCCGCCGATTTTTTCGGAGACGGGGCTATGTACATCGAGAAATATATCGAACAGGCAAGACATATCGAGATTCAGATTTTAACAGACAAATACGAAAATGCCGTCTATCTTTGGGAGCGGGACTGTTCGATTCAGAGACGCCAGCAAAAAATCATCGAAGAAGCACCTGCTCCGTTATTCGATGAAACCATGCGCACAAAGCTCGGTGAAGCGGCCGTGAAAGCTGCGCTGTCGATCGGCTATGTCAACGCCGGGACAATCGAGTTTTTAGTAGACAAGGAGAATCATTTTTATTTTCTTGAGATGAATACCCGCCTGCAAGTCGAACACCCGGTGACAGAGGAAATTACAGGGCTTGACCTTGTCGAAGAACAGCTCAATATCGCAGCGGGAAAACCGCTTTCCCATAAGCAGAAAGACATTCGGCGGGACGGACATGCGATCGAAGTCAGAATCTGTGCCGAAGATCCGAAAACATTTTTCCCTTCGCCGGGGCGGATTACCGACCTTAAGCTGCCTGAGCAACCGAATGTCCGTCATGAATGCGCAGCAGCCCCGGGTATGACTATCACCCCGTATTACGACCCGATGATTGCCAAGATGATCGTCAAAGGAAGCAGCAGAGAAGAAGCCATCTGCACATTGGCCGAAGCGCTTTCACAATATCAAGTGAAAGGCATTAAAACGAACATTCCGCTCCTTGAAGACATTGTAAGTTCTGACGAATTCCGAAAAGGCGGGGTCCAAACCGATTTTATCAGTCGCTATCAGTCAAAATGAAATCAAGGAGGCGTACTATGAATACTGTTGTCACCAATATGGCAGGAAACGTGTGGAAAATATTAGTGAAAGCGGGGGACAAAATCGAAAAGGGGCAGGAAGTCGCCATTTTAGAATCGATGAAGATGGAGATTCCGATTGTCGCCGAAACGGCCGGAACAGTCAAAACCGTCAGAAAGAACGAAGGTGATTTTGCCGATGAAGGGGATGTCTTATTGGAGCTTCAATAAGGTCTGGAGGATGGCAAATGGACGTACCGAAGAACATTTTCATTAAAGAAGTCGGGCCGCGCGACGGTCTGCAAAATGAACAAACCGCACTTTCGACAGCTGATAAAATTACCTGGATCGACATGCTTTCTGCCACAGGGCTTTCGTATATCGAAATCACTTCATTCGTCCATCCTAAGTGGATTCCTGCACTGTCTGATGCCCTTGATGTCGCCAAAGGGATCAACCGGAAGCCGGGCGTCACCTACGCAGCCCTGATTCCGAACCGAAAAGGGCTGGAACGGGCTCTCGAAGGAGGGATCGATGAAGCTTCTGTTTTCATGTCGGCAAGCGAGACACACAACCGGAAAAATATTAACAAATCGATCGGGGAAACGCTTCCCGTCCTGAAGGAAGTCATCGGAGCGGCAAAACAAGCGGGCCTCACCGCCAGAGCATACCTGTCCACAGTATTTGGCTGTCCTTATGAACATCACGTGCCATTGGAACAAATTATACGGACATCTGAAACGCTGTTCGACATGGGGATCAACGAACTTTCCCTCGGAGATACGATCGGCGCAGCAAATCCCGTACAGGTTCAAAGGGTGCTTGAAGTCCTCTTAAAGCGCTTTCCAAAAGAGAATATCGCCCTTCATTTTCATGATACGAGAGGGATGGCGCTCGCCAACATGATCGCAGCGATGGACATGGGAATCACCGTATTTGACTCATCATGCGGCGGGCTGGGCGGCTGTCCTTACGCACCGGGAGCCACGGGGAATGCGGCAACTGATGATTTGATCTACATGTGCGCCCAGATGGGCATCGAAACCGGAGTTGATCTCAGCAAGCTGCTTTCAGCTGCTAAATGGATCGAAGACAAAACCGGAAGAGAGCTGCCAAGCCGAAATTTGCAGGCGGCTAAATCAAAGAACTGTTTTCATTGATGAAGAGGAGGAAGACCGAATGGAGCCCAATGTTCTTTATTCCATAAACGAGCAGTCGGTCGCCGTGTTGACGCTGAACAGGCCGCAGGCTGCAAATGCCCTCTCGCTTGGGCTTCTCGACGACTTTCAGCGCATCCTTCGAGATATTCGTTCAAACCCGGCCGTCCGCTGTGTCATCATAACGGGAAAAGGGGACAGGACGTTTTGTGCAGGCGCCGATTTAAAGGAAAGAGCCCGCATGAGCCAAACAGAAGCGAAGCAGGCTGTTTCCCTGATTCAACGCGTGGTCAGCGAAACGGAAAAACTGCCGCAGCCCGTCATCGCTTCATTAAACGGAAGCGCTTTAGGAGGGGGGCTGGAGCTTGCATTGGCGTGCGACATCAGGATCGCAGCCGAACATATTGAACTCGGCCTCCCCGAAACAACGCTCGCAATCATTCCAGGGGCAGGAGGGACACAGCGGCTGCCCCGCTTGATCGGCAGGGGAAAGGCGAAAGAAATGATCTTTACCGGCTGCCGCATCAGCGCCGAAGAAGCGCAAAAGATCAGCCTGGTTGAACATGTCGTTCCGCTTTCGAAGTTAAAGGAAGCGAGTGAAAGCATCGCGGCGAACATCGCGGCGAACGGACCGGTAGCCGTCAGACAAGCGAAGTTTGCCATCAATCAAGGCCTTGAGACAGCTATCGAAACAGGGCTTGCCATTGAACAAAAAGCCTATGAACTGACGATTCCGACGAAAGACAGGACAGAAGGGCTGAAAGCTTTTGCAGAAAAGCGGAAGCCGGATTATACGGGAGAATAAAACGAACGGAGGGACAGCCGATGCCGGCCGAAAAGGAATTGTATGAACGCATCCGCCGGATTCAGGAGGGCGGCGCGGAGAAATACCATGAAGCTAATAAGAAAAAAGGGAAATTATTTGTCAGAGACCGATTAAAGCTGCTGCTTGACGAAGGACTCGACCTAGAGGACGCGTTTTTTGCCAATTGCATGGCTGACGGGCTACCGGCAGATGGAGTCGTCACTGGAATCGGAAAAATCGGCGGGCGAACCGTTTGCGTCATGGCCAATGATTCAACTGTCAAAGCAGGATCATGGGGAGCGAGAACCGTTGAAAAAATCATCCGCATCCAGGAAACAGCCGAAAAACTGAATTGCCCGCTTCTTTATTTGGTCGATTCGGCAGGCGCAAGGATTACGGATCAAGTTGACATGTTTCCGGGGCGAAGAGGAGCGGGGCGGATTTTTTATCAGCAAGTCAAATTATCCGGGCGCATCCCGCAAATCTGTCTCTTGTTCGGGCCTTCAGCGGCAGGAGGCGCCTACATACCGGCTTTTTGCGACATCGTCATTATGGTCGAAGGTAACGCCTCGATGTATTTAGGCTCGCCGCGCATGGCGGAAATGGTGATCGGCGAAAAAGTATCGCTTGAAGAAATGGGCGGCGCGAGAATGCACTGTTCTGTTTCAGGCTGCGGAGACATTCTTGCCGACACGGAAGAAGATGCGATCAAGTCGGCGCGCCGGTATCTTTCCTACTTTCCGTCGAACTACACCGAAAAAGCGCCTGTCATTGAAGCAAAATCCGCCCGTCCGTTTGACCGGTCATTGGAGGACATCATTCCGAAAAACCAAAACGCTCCGTTTCAGATGATGGATTTAATCGATCGGATCATTGATGAAGCGTCTTTTTATGAGATCAAAAAATTGTTCGCGCCAGAGCTGATTACCGGTTTGGCAAGGATTCACGGGCAGCCTGTCGGCATCATTGCCAATCAGCCGCGGGTCAAAGGCGGTGTTTTGTTCCACGATTCGGCAGACAAGGCCGCAAAGTTTATCAATTTGTGTGATGCCTATCATATCCCGCTGCTGTTTCTGGCTGACATCCCCGGTTTTATGATCGGAACGAAAGTCGAGAGGGCGGGTATCATCAGACACGGTGCGAAAATGATTTCAGCGATGGCCGAAGCAACCGTACCGAAAATATCCGTCATCGTCAGGAAAGCTTATGGTGCAGGCTTGTATGCGATGGCCGGTCCGGCCTTTGAACCTGACTGCTGTCTGGCGCTGCCGACGGCGCAAATTGCCGTCATGGGCCCGGAAGCAGCGGTAAATGCCGTTTACGCTAAAAAAATCGCAGAATTGCCTGAAGAAGAACGGTCCGCATTCATCGCCGAAAAACGGAAAGAGTACCAAAAAGACATAGACATTTACCGGCTTGCTTCAGAAATGATTGTCGACGGGATCATTCCGGCCGACTCGCTGCGAACGGAACTCATCAAACGGCTGAATGCATATATGACCAAATACATGACATTTACGGAACGGAAGCATCCTGTTTATCCCGTCTAAAGGCCAATGAAACGAAAAGGAGGAAACGGCATGGGCGAAAAAGCGGTTTGGCAGCCTGATCCGGAATTTGTAAAAACAACCCGGCTGTTTCAATGGATGACAGCCCTCGGTTTTTCCGACTATGATGATTTTTTGAAAGCAAGTACAAACGATATCGCCTGGTTCTGGGAAGAGGCCGAAAAAGCGCTCGGGATCAGCTGGTACAAGCGGTACAGCCAAACATTGAATCTCGACAAAGGCATAAAATGGCCGCAATGGTTTACCGGCGGCCGCTTAAATGCCGTTTACAACGCCGTGGAAAAATGGGCCCGCCGGCCTGATACGGCCGGCAGGACGGCACTCATCTGGGAAAGTGAAGACGGAAAAACAGAACAGATCACCTATTCTTCTTTACACCAACAAGTCGCCCGTGCGGCGGCAGGCTTTAAAAAGCAAGGCATCTCAAAAGGGGATGTCATTGCGATTTACATGCCGATGATCCCCGAAACGGTCATCGCCATGCTGGCCGCCGCTAAAATCGGAGCGGTATTCTCACCGGTTTTTTCAGGCTACGGCGCCCATGCAGCAGCGGCGAGACTTACCGCTGCCGGAGCGAAAATCCTTGTCACAGCAGATGCCTTTTTGCGAAGGGGAAAGAAGGTCTGCATGAAGAAAGAAGCTGACAAAGCCGCGGACCGTTCCCCCACTGTTCAAAAAGTCGTCGTCTGCAAGCTTCACGGCGGCGATCAAGATTGGAATTATAAGAGAGATATCGACTGGAATGAATTGATGAAAAACGAGCCCATGCAAAACACCGAAGAAATGGACAGTTCAGATCCGCTCATGCTGCTATACACATCAGGGACGACAGGACAGTCGAAGGGAGCGGTTCATACCCATGCCGGTTTTCCGCTGAAAGCTGCATTTGATGCGGGATTCGGGATGGATGTCAAACAAGGGGACACATTTTTCTGGTTTACAGACATGGGCTGGATGATGGGGCCGTTTTTAATATTCGGGGGCCTCATAAACGGAGCGGCTGTTTTGCTGTTTGACGGAGCACCGGACTACCCGGCCCCGGATCGGCTGTGGGAGCTTGTCAGCAGACACCGGGTGACGCATCTCGGCGTCTCTCCGACGCTCATTCGCTCGCTGATGCAGCACGGCGAAGATTTTCTCTATCAATACAATCTGAACAGTCTGAAGGCAATCGGCTCAACGGGCGAACCATGGAATTATGAGCCGTGGATGTGGCTGTTCCGCCATGTTGGAAAAGAACGGATTCCTATATTTAATTATTCAGGAGGAACAGAGATCTCAGGCGGAATTTTAGGCAATGTGCTCCTGCGGCCGATCACGCCGATGACGTTTAATTCGCCTCTTCCCGGCATGGCGGCCAATGTCTTCAATGAAAAAGGAGAGGAAGTCGTCAATGAAGTCGGAGAGCTTGTCCTGACAAAGCCCTGGGTCGGCATGACGAACGGTTTTTGGAAGGAGCCGTCAAGATACGAAGAAGCATATTGGAGCCGCTGGACCGACGTCTGGGTGCACGGCGATTGGGCAAAACGGGATGAAAACGGCTACTGGACGATCAGCGGACGCTCTGATGATGTGATCAATGCTGCCGGGAAAAGGATCGGCCCCGCCGAAATAGAGTCCGTTCTGGTCGGCCATCCAGCGGTGGCGGAAGCAGGCGTCATCGGCGTTCCGGATAAGCTCAAAGGCCAGGCTGCCGTCTGCTTCGTCGTCCTCAGACAGTCGGAAAAGCCGTCGGAAGAATTAAAAGATGATTTGCTGAACCTTGCATCTGATGCGATCGGTAAAGCGGTCAAGCCCAAAGCGGTTTATTTTGTCAGCGGTTTGCCGAAGACGAGAAATGCAAAAGTGATGAGACGGCTGATCAGAGCTGCCTATATGAACGAGCCCGCAGGCGATTTGTCAACTTTGGAAAACCGCGAAACATATGATGAAATTGCCGGTCTTTCAGTGCGAAAAAATCTGTAGTATACTGGATAAGGCTTACAAACAAAGAAGAAGGACACGTCCTTCCTCTTTTTATTTTGATGAAGCTCGATCGACCAACACTCACATCCTGACGATAACCGAACCGCCGCCGGCCGTGCAGACGCGATTCTGCTGCTCTTCAATCGAACGCAGCAGCTGATTGTTGCTTTCCATGAGCTTGATGAGCAATTCCATTTGATCTTCGAGATTTTTCAGCCTTTGGTTCATCTGCTGCGAAGATTGACCGGTATGCATTTGCGGGGCTGAAGGCGGATAAGACGTTTCAGAATTCCATTTTGAATACATAGAATAGGCCTCCATCATCTAAACTGATATACCTTATCGTATGATCCTACAATCGCAATGTTCGCCTAAATCAAAACGAGAGGAAACAAAACATGTACTTGACGATAAAGGAAACCGCAGAATATTTAACGCTTTCAGAAGCATATGTTGAACAGCTTGTCAGAGAAAAGAAAATCCGCACCGTCTTTGACGGACAGCAGCATTTAATCAACAAAGAGCAATTCAATACGCACATGGAACAGATGGAAAAGTATAAAGAGTGGGCGGAATCCGTTCTGAACGAGCCCATCCCCGAAGATCCGGACGTCAAAGATGAAGATTAACCCGGGATAACAATAACTTTATTATGTAAACTGACAGATACGATTCTATGAAAGTTTCGCACGTTTTCCGTCTCTATTATCCCGTGTGAATGGGGCGTTTCGTAAAAAAAGACACAATATAGGAAATGAAAGGGATGAAAGAAGCCCTATATATAAAGTTTTCTATGATTTTATTTCATTTCCGAAACAATCACGTTCATTTTTTGTTCAAAAAGTGTTATCATTTAGTAGTAAAAAATACAGCGTGTTTTGAGATTGCGGGTTTTCGGGAGTTCCAGACCGAAAACAGCAAAACAAACACAAAAGGGGAGAGCCTTTTTGCGGACTTGTTTGTGCATAAATTCACAAACTATAAAAAGGGGCTTCCTTCAAAAAACAGCACATCGCTTATTGAAAAGGAGAATTGGTTATGCCGGAAACAATCGATCAAACAGCTGATCAAACAAACGAATCTGTAAGCCAAAGCCAACGCGATCTTATCGATCAACTGCTAAAACCTGAAGTACAGGAGTCTTTGACTGTTTTAGTCGACCAGCTTCCAAAGCTGACAGAACTGGTCAACATTTTGACAAAGTCTTACGACTTCGCACAATCCGTTGCAACTGATGAAGTATTAAAAAATGATACGGTCGGTGCCATTACAGAAATTCTTGAGCCTGTCAAAGATACGGCAAAAGAAATCGCGGCTACCGCCATTGAAGCAAAAGACCGCGCTGACGAAAGCAATGAAGTCATCGGACTTTTCGGTTTGCTGAAAATGCTTAAAGATCCGCAGGCCCAAAAGCTGTTCCGATTTGTTCAAAGCTACCTGCAAATCATGTCAGAACGCGAAAAACAAAAATAATCACTATACATTCAGAATAAGGACGGAGGATTCACGATGTCAAAACATATCGTCATTTTAGGCGCTGGTTACGGCGGATTACTGTCTGCTCTAACAGTTCGCAAACACTACACAAAAGAAGAAGCAAAAGTCACAGTGGTTAACCAATATCCGACACATCAAATCATCACGGAATTGCACCGCCTTGCTGCGGGCAACGTGTCAGAACAGGCAGTTGCGATGCCGCTTGCAAAGCTTTTCAAAGGAAAAGACATCGATCTTAAAATCGCCAAAGTCAACTCTTTCTCAGTTGACAAAAAAGAAGTCGCTCTTTCTGACGGCTCTACCCTGACATATGACGCACTTGTCGTCGGTCTTGGTTCTGTCACTGCTTACTTCGGCATTCCGGGACTTGAAGAAAACAGCATGGTGCTCAAATCTGCAAACGATGCAAACAAAATCTTCAAGCATGTTGAAGAGCGCGTGCGCGAATACGCGAAAACGAAAAACGAAGCTGATGCTACGATCTTAATCGGCGGCGGCGGACTAACAGGCGTCGAGCTTGTCGGTGAACTCGCCGATATCATGCCGAGCCTTGCGAGAAGCTACGGTGTCGATCCGACAGAAATCAAGCTGAAGCTTGTTGAAGCCGGTCCGAAAATCCTGCCGGTTCTTCCGGATGAGCTGATCGAACGTGCGACAAAGAGCCTTGAAAAACGCGGCGTTGAATTCTTGACAGGACTGCCTGTCACAAATGTAGAAGGAAACGTTGTTGATTTGAAAGACGGACAAAAAATTGTTACAAATACATTTGTCTGGACCGGCGGTGTTCAAGGCAATCCGCTGATCGGCGAATCAGGTCTTGAAGTCAACCGCGGACGCGCAACTGTAAACGACTTCCTTCAATCTACATCACATGAAGACGTGTTTGTTGCAGGGGACAGCGCCGTTGTCTTCGGTCCGGATGGCCGTCCGTACCCTCCGACAGCTCAAATCGCATGGCAAATGGGCGAGCTGATCGGCTACAACCTGTATGCATACTTAGAAAACAAATCAATGGCGACGTTCAGCCCTGTCAACTCAGGTACGCTTGCAAGCCTGGGCCGCAAAGACGCAGTTGCCGTTATCGGCGCGAACAGCACATCTCTTAAAGGCCTGCCTGCTTCATTGATGAAAGAAGCGAGCAACGTCCGCTACCTGAGCCACATAAAAGGTCTGTTCAGCCTGGCTTATTAATGGAAATGAAGCGCTACTTATAGTTTAAACTATAAGTGGTGCTTTTTTTTGCTTTAAATTTGACGGGCAAATGAAAATATTGTGGTAAATTTGAACCAAAATATACTGACAAGAACGGAATCGCAGCTCGCTTTTTACGGACTGGCGCCTTTTCTGCTCATCATCGTGACTGCAGCAGGCGTTCCTTTGTCAGCGGAATTGACGGAATTCAATATCACCCCATACCGTCATTTGATCATGAGCCTTGCCATGCTTTTCATCCCCCTGATTCTCGGTGTCATGTCGGGGTTTATCCTGCTTGATGAGCGCGACGAAAATATGATTCAGTATTTTGCCGTGACGCCCTTGTCGAAGCGCGGATATGTCATGATCCGGCTCATCCTGCCGATGGCGATGACATTATGCTACAGCATTTTGCTGTTTGCCTCCGGCGGTCTAATGGCGCCTGGCGCTGTGAACCTATTGTTCGTCCTGATCATGGTCACGCTTGAAGCCCCGATTTACACGCTGCTTTTAGCCGCCTATGTCGCAAACAAAGTGGAAGGACTCGCTTTAATGAAAGGATTCAGCCTGCTCACTCTCATGCCGGCCGCGGTTTATTTTATTCCTGTGCCGTGGCAGCTTTTCGGTGTTTTCACCTTATTGGACAGCGAAAACGTACTTGGCGGGAATATCCCACGAAGGGCTTTTTCTCGTTTTCGGGATCACCGGAATTGCGCTGCACATTATGATACTGCTGTTTTTATACCGGAGGTTTTTGGTGAAAACCGACCAATAGGAGTATATCCCGCCCCGTTTTGCAATAAAGTATTAAAACATAAGCGGGAGGCGGGATATCCGATGAAGAAACATATGAAGCTTTGTCTGTGTATGATGATGATCTTTGTATTGACTTTGGCCGGCAGCATGGACGGCTTGGGCGCTGAGGAAAAAGGCGGGCTCAAAGAGCAAATCGATCAGCTGTTAAAGACCGAACCTGATTTAAAAGGAGCGCTCGCAGGCATCAGCGTCAGGTCTGCGGAAAGCGGGAAAATGATATACGGACATATGGGCGATACACGGATGAGACCTGCGTCCAATCTGAAGCTTTTAACGGCAGCAGCTGCCTATTCCGTCCTGGGCGAGGACTATACCTTTCCCACAGAGGTAATGGCTGATGGGGCGCGAGCCGCGGGCACACTCAAAGGCAGCCTTTATATAAAAGGAAAAGGCGATCCGACGCTTTTGACAGCGGACTTTCAGCAAATGGCCAAAGCACTCCGAAAACAAGGGATCACAGTTATCCGGGGAGACTTGGTCGGCGATGATTCCTGGTACGATGAAATCCGCTATTCTCAAGACCTTTCCTGGACCGATGAAGACGCATACTATGGAGCGCAGATTTCAGCTTTAACTGTTTCGCCAAATGAAGACTATGATGCCGGAACGGTCATAATCGACGTGAACCCTGCCGGAAAAACCGGAAAAAAACCTGCTGTATTGCTCACCCCGCAAACAAACCATGTCAAAATCAAAAACGATGCCAAGACTGTTGCTGCCGACGGAAAAAAAGATATCACGATTAAAAGGAAACACGGAGGAAATACCATCCAAATCAAAGGGACGATTCCACAAGGCGCTTCAAGGGTCAGACAATGGGTTGCGGTTTGGGAGCCGTCAGAATATGCACTCGATTTATTTAAACAGGCTTTACATCAACAAGGCATTCGAATCCTGGGAAAGACTAAAATCGGCAAAGCGCCAAAAACAGCGCACCGCATCACCACACATCAATCCATGCCGCTGTCAGAGCTGATGATTCCCTTTATGAAGCTCAGCAACAACGGCCATGGCGAAACGCTGATCAAGGAAATGGGAAGGGCCGCGAGACGTGAAGGAAGCTGGGATCAAGGGCTAGAGGTGTTAAATACGGAACTGCAGAGATTTGGACTGGACACGGAAAAAATCGTTCTCAGAGACGGCTCAGGCATCTCGCATATCAATTTGATTTCTGCACATCAGATCACAAAGCTATTGTATTCCGTTCAAGACGAGAAATGGTTTCCGTCGTTTGCCCGTTCACTCCCAGTTGCAGGTGAAAGCGACAGAATGGTCGGCGGCACATTAAGAAACCGGCTGAAAGACCCGGCTCTAAAAGGAAAAGTCAGGGCGAAAACTGGCTCTCTTTCAACCGTCAGTTCCTTGTCGGGCTATGTCGATACTGCAAGCGGAAAGACATTGATTTTCTCCATTCTCCTCAATCAGCTCGTGGATGATGAGAAAGGAAAGGATATTGAAGACAAAATCGTTCAAATATTAGCTTCTTCATGACTTCTCCCATTGCAGCAGGCAATGGGTTTTCTTTAATTCATGTTTTGCTGCCGGCGGATTTAAAGGCTCTTGAGCTCTCCGAGCGGAAATGCTTCCTCGCTCAGATCAGTGAAAAAACGTCATGCAATAGCGGTCTCGTCAAAAGACTGCTATGTTTGCCACCAGCTCCCAAAGCACCATCGAATCATTCGGCAATCAGACTGTATCGATAGGCTGATGATCAATATTTCTCTGTGCAAGCCGGCCATTTTGCCGGCTTTTTTATATAACAGTTTTCGTTACCTTTGACTTTATTATAATACAGATTTAAATAATAAAAATTGCTTCAAACAACAGTCTATATTGAAAAAAACGCGATGTTCAAAGAACTTTCTCAAATTTGTTAACTATTTCACAAAATATGTGATGTTTATCACATTCAAACCTGTTATATTCAACATAAGATATAAATGCAACAACTGTTATATCATTTCAACTTGAAAAAGAGGGGGATTTAAATGGAACAATGGAAAGGTTTCACCACAAACGTTTGGCAAAAAGAAGTCAATGTCCGCGATTTTATTCTCTCGAACTTTGAGCCATATCAAGGTGACGAATCGTTTCTCGAACCTCCGACGGAAGCTACATCGGCATTATGGGATCATGTAATGGATTTGACAAAAAAAGAGCGTGAAAACGGAGGCGTCCTTGATATGGATACAGAGATCGTCTCAACGATCACCTCGCACGGTCCCGGATATTTGAACAAAGACCTGGAAAAAGTCGTCGGCGTTCAAACCGATGAGCCGTTTAAACGGTCGCTTCAGCCTTTCGGCGGCATCCGAATGGCAAAGCAGGCATGCGAATCCTATGGTTTTAAACTGAATGAAGAAGTGGAAAGGATCTTTACCGATTACCGCAAAACTCATAACCAAGGCGTGTTTGACGCATATACGGACGAAATGAAGCTCGCCCGAAAAGTCGGAATCATTACCGGACTGCCTGATGCTTACGGGCGCGGGCGCATCATCGGTGATTACCGGAGAGTGGCGCTTTACGGCGTGGATTTCTTGATCGATGAAAAGAAAAAAGATGCGGCCGGCACCTCTCGGGTGATGTCTGAAGAAAACATCCGCCTTCGTGAAGAACTGTCAGAACAAATCCGAGCATTGAACGAACTTAAAGCGCTTGCAAAAAGCTATGGGTTTGACATTTCCAAGCCTGCGGCGAATGCAAGAGAAGCATTTCAATGGCTGTATTTTGCCTATTTGGCTGCCATTAAAGAGCAAAACGGAGCAGCAATGAGCCTTGGCCGCGTGTCCACGTTCCTTGATATTTACATCGAAAGAGATTTGAAAACGGGCGTATTAACAGAGCGTGAAGCCCAAGAGCTTGTCGACCATTTCGTCATGAAGCTGCGTTTGGTCAAATTCGCGCGCACACCTGACTACAATGAACTGTTCAGCGGCGATCCGACGTGGGTGACAGAATCAATCGGCGGAATGGCGCACGACGGACGCGCCCTGGTGACGAAAAACTCGTTCCGTTTCCTGCATACGCTTGACAATTTAGGCCCGGCGCCTGAACCGAATTTAACCGTTCTTTGGTCTGTCAGACTGCCGCAAAAGTTTAAAAACTACTGTGCCAAAATGTCGATTAAAACAAGCTCGATCCAATACGAAAATGACGATATCATGCGTCCAGAATACGGTGATGACTACGGAATCGCCTGCTGTGTATCGGCAATGGCAATCGGCAAACAAATGCAGTTCTTCGGAGCACGCGCCAACTTGGCGAAAGCTCTTTTATATGCGATTAACGGCGGAAAAGACGAAAAGCATAAAATGCAAGTCGGTCCGGAAATGCCGCCGGTTGCTTCCGACGTGCTGGACTATGACGAAGTGATGCATAAATTCGATCAGACGATGGAATGGCTCGCAGGCTTGTACATCAACACGCTCAATGTCATTCACTACATGCATGATAAATATTGCTATGAAAGAATTGAAATGGCCCTGCACGACACGGAAATTTTGCGGACGATGGCCACTGGGATCGCCGGCTTGAGTGTTGTCGCCGATTCATTAAGCGCTGTCAAATATGCCAAAGTCAGCGTGGTCCGCGATGAAAACGGCATTGCGGTCGATTTTGAAACAGAAGGCGACTTTCCTAAGTACGGAAATAACGATGACCGCGTCGACGCGATCGCCGTTGACATTGTCAAGCGCTTTATGAAAAAACTGCGCAAGCATCAGACATATCGCCAGTCCGTTCAGACCATGTCAATTTTAACGATCACGTCAAACGTCGTTTACGGCAAGAAAACCGGAAATACGCCGGATGGACGCCGCGCGGGAGAACCGTTTGCTCCAGGTGCGAATCCGATGCACGGCCGCGATACTAAAGGGACGCTTGCATCGCTGTCTTCAGTGGCAAAGCTGCCTTACAGCTATGCGCTCGACGGCATTTCCAACACCTTTTCAATCGTCCCGAAAGCGCTTGGCAAAGACGAAGAGAGCCGCGCCGCCAATTTGTCAAGCATCCTTGACGGATATGCCGCAAAAACAGGACATCACTTAAATGTAAACGTATTTAACAGAGAGACACTGCTCGACGCCATGGAACATCCAGAGGAATATCCGCAGTTAACGATTCGCGTCTCAGGCTATGCGGTCAACTTTATTAAGCTGACGAAAGAACAGCAGTTAGACGTCATCAGCAGAACCTTCCATGAATCGATGTAGCGAGCAATAAGCGGAGCGCGACCAAGGCGCTCCGCCTCATAAAAAGAGGTGATCTCCATGGATGGAAATATTCATTCGATCGAAACATTCGGCACCGTTGACGGTCCAGGCATCAGGTATGTCGTCTTCACACAAGGCTGCCTGATGCGCTGTCAATTTTGCCATAATGCTGATACTTGGGAAATCGGAACCGGAAAACAAATGACGGTTTCCGAAATCGTTCAGGATGTCCAGCATTATCTCCCGTTTATTCAATCATCGGGCGGAGGCATCACCGTGAGCGGAGGCGAGCCGCTTTTACAACTGCCGTTTTTAATCGAGCTGTTCAAAGCATGCAAAAGCCTCGGCATTCACACGGCACTCGATTCGTCCGGCGGATGCTATTCGGCTGCGCCGGCATTTCAAGAGCAGATCAAAGAACTGATCCAGTATACAGACCTTGTTTTGCTTGACCTCAAGCATCACAACAGAAAAAAACATATCAACCTGACAGGAATGCCGAATGACCACATTTTAGAATTTGCCCGGTTTCTCGCTGAACATCAAGTTCCCGTCTGGATCCGCCACGTACTGGTTCCGGGGATCTCCGATATCGATGCCGATTTAACGGCCCTCGGCACGTTTATCGGCACGCTTGCGAACGTTCAGAAGGTGGAGGTTCTTCCTTATCACAAGCTCGGCGTCTACAAATGGGAAGCGCTTGGCCTGGATTATCCGTTAAAAGGGGTTGAACCGCCAAGTGCCGACAGGGCCGAAAATGCGTACAGACTGCTCACCGCACACTTGCAAGGCGGATCCTTGCTGCAAGAGACATAAACGCTTTTGCCGGACAGACTTTTTCTAACAAGAAGCTGTCCTTTTTGTCTTACCTCACAACTGTATAAAAAATCCGTTTCTTTACAATAGTAAGATGAGAAAGATGCGCCTGCTGCGGCAGGCCGACAATAAAACAGCAAGGTGGGCGGGAAGCATGTATCATTTGTATACTCACAACGACTTGGACGGAGTCGGCTGCGGAATTCTCGCAAAAGTGGCTTTTGGCGAACGGGTCGAGGTCCGCTACAATTCGGTCACCGGACTCGACATGCAAGTCGGGCGTTTTTTGGAGCGGACAAAAGGCAAAGAAAAACAGCATGAAGGCCTGTTTATCACGGACTTGTCCGTTCATCAAGAAAATGAGGAAAGGCTGGACCAATATGCGGAAGCGGGGGGAAAGGTCAAACTGATCGACCACCATAAAACTGCGCTTCATTTGAATGAACGCCCTTGGGGCATGATAAAAGTTCAATATGAGGATGGCAGGCTCGCTTCAGCGACTTCTCTTTTCTATGAATACTTAATAGACAACGGCCACATTCGAGAGACAAAAGCGATGGATCAGTTCGTCGAACTCGTACGCCTCTATGATACATGGGAATGGGAACAGACGGGCGCTCTCGAAGCGAAACGCCTGAATGACCTGTTTTTTATGGTATCCATCGACGAATTTGAGGAAAAAATGATCCGGCGCCTTAAAGAAAGCGACGCGTTTTCATTTGATGAATTCGAAGAAAAAATCTTGGATATGGAAGAAGAAAAAATTGAACGGTATATCCGCAGGAAACGGCGGGAAATCGTTCAAACCTTCATTAATGCGCACTGCGTCGGCATCGTGCATGCCGAATCCTATCATTCAGAGGTGGGGAACGAACTCGGGAAAACGTATCCGCACCTAGACTATATCGCCATCTTAAATATGGGCGGCAAAAAAGTGAGCCTTCGCACCATCCATGATGAAACAGATGTATCAGAAATCGCCGGCACGTTCGGCGGAGGCGGCCATGCCAAGGCAGCGGGGTGCCCGCTGACAGATGAAGCGTTCAAGCTGTATGTAACTGAACCGTTTCCGCTGGAGCCCTTGAGAGCAGATGCCTTTAAAAACGTCTATAATGTAAAAAAGTCCGACTACGGCAGCCTTTATGTCAACAGGGACGAGGACCAGTTTTTTCTCTTTCCTAGCGCAAATGGCTGGAACATTCAATTAAACGGCGTGGCTCAGCATGAGACATTCACTTCATTCGAAGAGGCAGAGCGGTTCATTAAAAGAAATTACGCTGCATGGCTCGCGAGGGATGAAGCATTTGTCCAATATTTGATGCAGCAGGTGAAACTGGCGATTCAAACGACAGGCTAAAGACAGCGACATGTCTTGGCCTGTTTTTTCATATACAAAAAAGAACATCCGGCATATAATAACAGAAAGTTCTGATTTTTCCAAAAGGGGAGATGTTCATGAAAGAAAAGAGCGCAGGCTGCGAAACTAAAGAATTCCGGGCAGTGTGGATCGCCACCGTCACAAATATTGACTGGCCTTCAAAAAAAGGACTGACAATCGAAGAGCAAAAAACGGAGTATGTGAAGCTTTTGGATGATGTGACAGCAATGGGGATGAACGCGGTCGTCGTTCAAATTAAGCCGGCGGCGGATGCTTTTTATCCTTCCGCATACGGGCCGTGGTCGGAATACTTAACAGGGATTCAAGGAAAAGACCCTGGATACGATCCGCTGGCATTTTTGCTCGAAGAAACCCACCGGAGAAAGCTTGAATTTCATGCATGGTTCAACCCTTATCGGATCACGATGAATCATACCGATTTGAACAGGCTGTCACAGGATCACCCGGCCAGAACGCACCCCGACTGGGTCGTTGCCTACGGCAGACAGCTGTATTACAATCCCGGCATCCCTGAGGCCCAGGAATTCATTGTCCAAGGCATAGCGGAAGTCGTCAAGAATTACCCGGTCGACGCCGTTCATATGGATGACTATTTTTATCCGTATAAAATTGCGGGAGTCGAATTTCCCGACTTGAGCACATATGAACAATATGGAAAAGACCGTTTTTCAAATATTGAAGATTGGCGAAGGGACAACGTCAACCAGCTTGTCAAACAAATCAATGATGCCGTCAAAAAAGAGAGGGCCTCAGTCAAATTTGGAATCAGCCCCTTTGGTGTATGGCGAAATATAGCAGATGATCCGACGGGATCGAATACAGCCGCCGGAATGACAAACTATGACGACCTTTACGCTGACACGAGGGAATGGATCAGACAGGGATACATCGATTACATCGCCCCGCAAATCTACTGGAGCATCGGCTTTGCCCCAGCTTCCTACGACATCTTAGTGGACTGGTGGAAAAATGAAGTCAGCCATCGCCCCGTTCATTTATACATTGGACAAGCAGCCTATAAAATCAATCAAAACTCAGATCCCGCCTGGTCAGACCCTGAAGAATATCCGCGGCAGATCGCATTAAACCGCGCCTCAAATGTGATGGGAAGCATCCATTTCAGCCTGAAAGATTTAAACCGGAATCCGCTCGGCATTAAAGACAGACTGATCCAGGACTTGTACAAAAAACCGGCAGCTGTTCCCGATATGCCTTGGCTTGGCAGCGTAAACAGTGAAAACTGATATTTTGCGGTAACAGTACCAATCCATTTTGAACGTTGTTCAAAATGGATTTTTTGTGTTAAAAATCGCATCGATAGTGCACCTTAATAGATAAAAACAAGGAAAGAAAGGTTTAAATCAAATGGACATTTTCTTAGCGATTTTACCAGCGATTTTCTGGGGAAGCATCGTGCTCTTTAATGTAAAGCTTGGGGGCGGACCGTACAGCCAGGTGCTCGGCACAACATTCGGCGCTTTAATTTTTTCAATCGGAATCTACTTCGTCGTCCAGCCTGAATTATCCCCCCGGATATTTGCCGTCGGCGTCGTTTCCGGACTATTTTGGGCGCTCGGCCAGACCAATCAGCTGAAAAGCATCGATCTGATCGGCGTGTCTAAAACGATGCCGATCTCAACAGGGCTTCAGCTCGTATCCACTTCTCTGTTTGGGGTGCTTGTTTTCCATGAGTGGGCGACGACAATCTCGATCGTTCTCGGCGTTCTGGCGCTGATTTTTATCATCGTGGGAATCGTGCTGACATCGCTGGAAGACCGCAGCCAAAAAACAGAGGAAAAAACCGGCGACATGAAAAAAGGAATCGTGATTTTGCTGATTTCAACATTCGGCTATCTCGTGTATGTCGTCGTCGTCCGGCTTTTTGATGTCAGCGGCTGGGCGGCTCTTTTTCCTCAGGCTGTCGGCATGGTTGCCGGCGGTTTGATCTTGACATTCAGGCATAAGCCGTTTAATTTTTACGTCATCAAAAATATCATTCCTGGTTTAATCTGGGCAGCGGGAAACATGTTTTTATTCATCTCCCAGCCGCGGGTCGGCGTAGCGACCAGTTTTTCGCTATCACAGATGGGGATCGTCATCTCAACGCTCGGCGGCATTATTCTGCTCGGCGAAAAGAAAACAAAGCGGCAGCTGATCGGTATCGCCATCGGCATCATACTGATCGTCGCAGCCGGCGTTTTGCTGGGCATCGCAAAAGCTTAAGGACGGCTTCTAAAGCCGTCATCAGATTGTTGACAAAATCCCAAAACGACTTTTAGTTTTGGGATTTTGTCATCCTTTCAGCGTGATTGAAAACCCTTGCAGTCTAGGAAGGCCGAGCATTGGAGCGGAGCGAATGTTGGAATTCGTGAGCACCGACGCGCAGGCCTGACAACGAATGCGAGGGTTTGTCGACACGCTGAGGACGGCTTCTAAAGCCGTCCTTTAATATGTGATGCTGCCCTTAAGCGGCAGATGGTCGGAAGCGTTCGGATCAACGGCGACAATTTCAGCCGCTGACACATGAAAAGACGGACTGAGAAAGATGTAGTCCAACCGCCGTCTCGGGCGGTGGGAAGGGTGGGTGAACCCCTGTCCGTATTGACTTTCATCCCACAGGTCGGCCAGTTTTTCCGCGACCTTTTTCCATCCCCGTGAATAAGGTTTCATATTAAAGTCTCCCGTGACGATCACAGGCAGATCGCTCTCTTGAACCTTCTCGATTAAAAAATCCGTCTGCTTGCCGTGAAGCCACGGATTCAGGCTCAAATGCGTAACAAAAACGCGAAAGAGCCGGTCACCGATCCGGACATCAGCCTCAAGAAGAGACCTTCCTTCGATCAGCCCTTTGACAAAATTGAATGAATGATGCCGTTCTTTCTTAATCGGAAAACGCGTTAATAGAGCGTTCCCGTATTGCCTTTTCTCAGAAGAATCGCCGGAACTCAATGAAAGGGAGGGGCAGTACGCATAGTGCATGTTCAATTGTTCTGCAAGCCGGCCGATTTGGTCTTCGTAATCGCTTCTATTTGAGAAATGCCGATCCACTTCATTCAGGCCGATGATGTCGCAGCCGCTTTGAGCGATCACACCGGCTGTTCTACCTAAATCAACGCGGCGGTCCCTTCCTTTTCCATGATGGATATTAAACGTCATGATGCTAAATTTCATAATCATCCCGCCTCTTCTTTTGCTAAGCATATTGTATCTCCGTAACGCTTAAAATATTTCAGCTGTCGGCAGAGCAAGTTTAGGTTAAAATGACATTATGAAATAAAGAGGGGTGGTCCTTATGACAAATAGCAGAACGAATCCAAAGGTTGATGAATTTTTAAGCAAAGCCGAAAAGTGGAAGGAAGAATTTAAGAAGCTCCGTCAAATCGTACTTGAATGTGAGCTGAACGAAGATTTCAAGTGGAAGCATCCTTGTTATACGTTCGAGAATAAAAACATCGTTTTAATCCATGGATTTAAGGAATATTGTGCGCTTTTGTTTCATAAAGGCGCATTGTTAAAGGACCCCAACGGGATTCTTATCCAGCAAACGGAGAATGTACAAGCCGCGCGGCAGGTTCGATTCACCAATGTACAAGAAATAGCTGAAATGGAGACCATTTTGAAAGCTTATATAAATGAGGCCATTGATGTAGAAAAAGCCGGCCTGCAAGTGGATTTTAAACAGGCTGCAGAATATACAATTCCAGAAGAACTTCAAAAAAAATTCGCTG
Organism: Bacillus licheniformis DSM 13 = ATCC 14580; assembly: GCF_000011645.1. GTDB lineage: Bacteria > Bacillota > Bacilli > Bacillales > Bacillaceae > Bacillus > Bacillus licheniformis. Next base: position 2,072,068 of record NC_006270.3, on the reverse strand, counting down.
AAATCCCAGCTTTAAAAGCGGCTTTTGAAGCATTGACGCCGGGCCGGCAAAGAGCATATATTCTTTATTTTTCCAAACCAAAACAATCCAAAACCAGAGAGTCGCGGATTGAAAAATATACTCAGCAAATTCTCGATGGAAAGGGATTGAATGACTAGTATATTACGCAACTACCTTTCATGGGAGATGCGAATCATAATCATGCCGAAGAAGCGGCGAAATGATGAGTGAGAATAAAAAAGCTTCCGAGTCCTCGGAGGCTTTACTGTTCTAGTATGATGATAATTTGAAGGAACCTATTGCAAAACGTACATACGTATATTTCATTGTCTTTGGTCATTATCATTTGGGAATCCTTCATGTCTGGCTTTTTCATTGGGAACTGCTTGCTACAGAAACCGGATTTTTCATTTGGGGCTGTTCGATCCTCATGGGCCTCATCCTTTATTTGTCCGGCCGCAAAAACGCAGTGACACGCCGATTTTTGCCTCAACTCTAGTGTCAATCATTTTAGCGTGTTTCACAGTGACAATCGATGTTGTCACGAGTTCCGCGCCTTGATGATCACCGCTTGATTATATAAAAGGACATTTATATAATGGATGCAACATAACGTCTGCAAAACGCCTGATATTGGAGGAATGTCATGTCCGTACAAACAAAGCTTGATTCGAAAAGCACGGTGAGCTGCATGAAGATATTGAGCGATTCTACCCGACTCTTAATTCTGAAACTGCTTCAGGAGAAACCATATTGCGTCTGCCAGCTTGTCGATATGTTTGAAACAAGCCAGCCCGCAATCAGCCAGCATTTGCGAAAGCTGAAAAGCGCAAATATGATCAAGGAACAGAGAAGGGAACAATGGCGTTTTTATTCGCTTCATGACGACTTTCCGGAACGCGAATTGGTCCTTGCCGTTCTCAATCAGATCGATGCACACGACGAGGTTCTTCAAACCGTTAAAAGAAAAGAAAGACCCGTTTCGTGCAGTTAAAACAGAAGAGGGTGGACTGTTCCCTCTTTTTCATTTGCATTCCGAATATAAGCATTGACTTATATAACAATTTTATTATAAGATGTGTCCGGAGAGGAAACCTATGAAGGAGGCGTACACGCGATGACGACAGTCTTAGCCACTTTGATTTTTCTGCTGACGCTCACGCTCGTGATTTGGCAGCCGAAAAATCTATCCATCGGCTGGTCGGCCTGCGGAGGAGCGGTGCTGGCTTTAATTGCCGGAGTCGTCAATTTTCAGGATGTATTAGACGTAACGGGAATCGTATGGAATGCGACTTTGGCATTTGTTGCGATCATCATTATCTCCCTGATCCTTGATGAAATCGGATTTTTCGAGTGGGCCGCCCTGCACATGGCCAAGGCAGCTAAAGGAAACGGCATTCGGATGTTTGTCTATGTCACCCTGCTGGGAGCCGTAGTAGCCGCGCTGTTTGCCAATGACGGAGCTGCTTTAATTTTGACGCCGATTGTGCTTGCCATGGTACGCGCGTTAAATTTTCAAGAAAAGCTCGTTTTTCCTTTTATTATCGCAAGCGGATTTATCGCGGATACAACATCGCTGCCGCTTGTTGTCAGCAACCTTGTCAATATTGTCTCAGCAGACTTTTTCAACATCGGATTTATCGAATATGCAACAAGAATGATTGTTCCAAACCTGTTTTCGCTTATTGCAAGCATCATCGTGCTTTTTTTGTTTTTCAGAAAAAGCATTCCGCGGCATTATGACATGACAAATGTAAAACAGCCAGCGGAAGCGATTAGAGACAGGAAAATATTCCGCTTGTCATGGCTCATATTAGCCGTTCTGTTGGCCGGTTACTTTATCAGCGAGCTGTTCTCGATCCCTGTCTCGATCATCGCGGGCGTGATCGCCGTCATTTTCTTAATTACAGCGAAAAACAGCCCCGCGGTGCAAACGAAGAAAGTGCTGAAGGGAGCGCCTTGGGCGATCGTTTTCTTCTCAATCGGGATGTATGTCGTGGTATACGGTTTGAGAAACGCCGGCTTAACAGATGTTCTCTCACAGGTCATCCAGACCGTCAGCGATCAAGGGCTGTTTGCCGGAACAATGGGAATGGGCTTTATCGCAGCCATCCTGTCTTCATTAATGAACAATATGCCGACGGTGATGATTGATGCGCTTGCGATTCAGAATACCGATACACACGGGATTCTCAGAGAAGCGCTGATTTACGCCAATGTCATCGGCTCTGATCTCGGTCCGAAAATCACGCCGATCGGCTCCCTGGCGACGCTCTTGTGGCTTCACGTCCTTTCACTGAAAGGCGTAAAGATTTCTTGGGGAACCTATTTTAAAACAGGTGTCATTTTGACCATTCCAACCCTGTTCATCACGCTTGCCGGACTTTATGTGTGGCTGCTGATCATCCATTAAACATGATAGGAGACGATGACCAATGTCAAAAAAGACCATCTATTTTTTATGCACAGGCAACTCCTGCCGCAGCCAAATGGCTGAAGGCTGGGCGAAGAAACATCTCGGAGACGAGTGGAACGTCTACAGTGCAGGGATTGAAGCGCACGGTTTAAACCCGAACGCAGTCAAAGCCATGCGAGAAGCAGGCATCGATATTTCTGAGCAGACGTCCGATATCATTGATCCCGATATCTTACACAACGCAGACCTCGTCATTACGCTGTGCGGGGACGCGGCTGATAAATGCCCGATGACACCGCCGCACGTCAAGCGCGAGCATTGGGGTTTTGACGATCCCGCCAAAGCAGAAGGGACAGAAGAAGAAAAATGGGCATTCTTTCAGCGTGTACGCGATGAAATTGGAGAGCGGATCAAGCGATTTGCGGAGACAGGAGAATAAATGCAAAGCTCAGGTAACAATACCTGAGCTTTGCATTTATTAGAAACATATAAAAACACGTCTGCAACATATATTTTCTATAAAGAAAGAACGTACCCTAAGGCATGCGGCCGTTCATGTAAAAATTCAGAAATCAATGTACCGAGGAATTCTGTAAAATCCATTGCCATCAGCTTTTAAAAGAAAAGATGACCTGAAAAACTCGTCTTAAATGTTACTTGTTTTCTTCACCTAAAACTGCTGGAGAAGCGCATGACATTCTTACGTTTAATTCAGGGTCCATTTTTTGAGTTAATGGTATTGAGCCCGGCTCGCGAATAAGAGACAGCAGAGAATCGACCATTTTGTGAGCCAATTGATCGATTGGAACCCCTACGCTCGTCAGCGGGGTTTCAAGGCTTGCCATTTGAGGGATATTATCATAAGAAATTAAAGATAGGTCTTCGGGTATACTGAGCTGTTGTTCCTTTACGGCTCGTAAAATCCCTACACTGATATCGTAGCTTCCGCTAATGATTGCTGTAGGTTTTGGGGTTTGTTGTAATAGTTTTTTCGCAGCGGTATAACCGTTATACCAGCTTAACCCATTAGTATTTAAAATACTGTTTCGACTTAATTTCAAACCGGCTTCCATCATAACCTCTTCAAACCCTTTGCTTTTTTCAACCTGACGCTTGTCGGCAGGGGAGAGGTCGCCGACGTAGCTAATGTTTTTGTGGCCAAGTTGATACAGATACGCAACGGCTTTGTAAATTGCTTTTTTATGATTGACATCGATAATAGGATGTGTATGTTCACCTGACACTCCGTAAGATAAGATAGGAATAGTTAAGCCAGTATCATCACTAAGCTGAGTTTCGCCGCCTTCTTCAAAAATCATAATTCCATCCACGCGAAAACTCTTAAACAAATCCACTGCCTCTTTAGCTCTGTTAACAGATAAAATCATTGAATAGTTGTTCTTTTCGACCACTTCATTTATTTTAGTAACAAGTGCTGATAAAGCGATTCTTTCAATGGTAGGCCAGACAAGACCGATCGTTTGACTTTTTTTAGATGCCAAGCTTCTCGCTGCAAAATTCGGACTATACCCTAATTGTTCGGCAACTTGCAAGACCTTTTTCTTTGTATCCGGTTTTACAAGAGGGCTGTTTCTTAAAGCCTTTGAGACTGTTGAATAGCTTACTCCGGAAGCATTGGCGATGTCTTTAATGGTTACAGTCATTTTGGACCCTCCAAAACATCTTTAAAAATATAATATTGCAAATTTTCAAAAATAATTTTATGATAATAAATAACAACGTTGTTATTATAAATGATACATCATAAAATAACAATCATATACATCTTCCGAAGAAAATAACAACGTTGTTAAAGAATTTTTCGGATGATGAAGCAACGTTTATTTTTAACAACGTTGTTAAACTTATCGTAAAGGAGGAGATGTGTGAGAAAAACGATCATCTAATGCACTAAAATATTACACAAATTGTTACAGAACATAATTGGAAACGGGATTCAGGGGATAAACCGAAACATACAATGCAAAAATTTCACATATTCGTTCACTATTCGAGCGGAATTGTAAACGCTACCAAAAAAATATGGCGATGAAAGAAAACATGAATCGCAATCAATCATTGGTTAGAAAGCAACGGTTATGAGATTCAAGGAGGGTAGTTCATGAGAAATATGCTATCCGTGTTTTTTGTATGCGCTTTAATCTTTGGAATGCTTACGGGGTGTAAAAGCAGCGATGTAATAGGCGTCGATAAAACCGTAACGTTACGGCTTGCTCACAACCATAATGAGGAACACCCCATCCACAAGTCTTTACTCAAATTTTCAAAAGACGTAGAAAAGAAAACCAATGGCACCGTTAAAGTGCAAGTGTATCCAAATGCTCAGCTCGGTTCAGAACGTGAAGTGATTGAATTGACACAGACCGGGGCTGTCGATCTGGCTAAAGTAAGTGCAAGCGCTTTAGAAAGTTTTTCAGAGGTCTACTCCATCTTCAGCTTGCCTTATTTATTTGACAGCAAACATCATTTCTATGAAGCCATGGACAGTGATATTGCAAAAGAAATGTATGATACAACGAAAAACATAGGGTTTATTGGATTAACCTACTATGATGCGGGATTACGGAACTTTTACACAAAGAACAAACCGATTATGCACCCAAATGACCTTAAAGGTTTAAAAATTCGGGTGCAGCCGAGTGCTACAGCGATTCGAATGGTGGAACTCATGGGTGGAGCACCTACTCCAATGGCTTATGGAGAAGTATATACAGCATTGCAGTCAAGTGTAATCGATGGCACCGAAAACAACGAAATGGCTTTAACAAGCAGCAATCACGGGGAGGTGGCAAAAGAATATTCATACTCAGAACATGCAATCGTTCCGGATATTTTGATCATGAATTTGGACAAAAAGGATCAATTAAGCGAAGAACAGCAGAATGCGGTGATCGAAGCGGCGAAAGAGTCTACTGAGTATCACAAAATCGTTTGGGCTGAAGAAACTGAAAATGCGGTTGAGAAAGCAAAGGAAATGGGAGTGAAGTTCCACAAGCCAGACAAGACTCCATTCCGGGATGCGGTAAGCCCGCTTCATGATGAGTTTGCCAAAAAAGAATTGATCGGAAAATACTATAGGGAAATTCGAAAGCTAAAAAAGTAAAATGACTCTGGATGAATGAGCGACTCGAATATTTTTCGATAAGGGAGGGGTGTATATGCTAGCTTTAAAAAAAGCAGTGAATAAAACGATTGAATGTTTGACTTGCACACTAATGGCCATCATGGTTTTGGTTGCGATATGGCAAGTATTTACGCGCTATGTACTGAATTCTCCCAGTACGTTTTCAGAAGAATTTTTACGCTATTCACTGATATGGATTTCTATGTTAGGCGGTGCCTATGCATTTTGGAAAAAAAAGCACTTGGCGATTGAATTTATCGTTCGAAAACTTCCAATAAAAGCAGCTGTTTTCGTTCATACTTTCATTCAGATTCTTTTGATTGCTTTTGCTCTGATTGTGTTGGTGTTAGGAGGTTCGAAAGCAGTGATCACCACAATGGAGCAATCTTCAGCAGCATTAGGGATACCGGTGGGATTTGTTTATCTATCACTTCCTGTTGCAGGCATACTCATCATTGGATACAGCTTGGCCGGTTTATATGAATCTTTACATGAATTCAATTCAAAACAAAAGTCAGGTGATGATGTAAAAAAAGCAGCAAAGATGTGACTGAGGCTTTTTGAAAACTAAAAAAGAGGTGAAATGATATGGCCATAGCAGCCGGTCTCATTTTATCGGCGGTATTCTTCATATTGTTGTTTCTCGGCGTTCCGATTTCTGTAAGTATTGCGGCGGCATCCATTGTAACAATGCTTACCATTTTTCCTTTTGATGTTGCCATTTTCACTTCGGCGCAAAAAATGGTCACTGGAATCGACAGCTTTGCTTTATTAGCGGTGCCGTTCTTCATTTTATCAGGCATTATTATGAATAATGGCGGTATTGCAATGCGGCTCATTAACTTCGCAAAATTGATCAGCGGCAGGCTGCCCGGTTCTCTGGCCCATACAAATGTTGTCGGAAACATGTTATTCGGTTCCATTTCCGGTTCGTCTGTAGCTGCTGCTGCTGCAATCGGCGGGGTCATGTCGCCGCTTCAAGAAAAGGAAGGATATGACCGGACTTACTCTGCCGCAGTAAATATTGCTTCAGCACCAACTGGTTTGCTTATTCCGCCTAGCGGTCTTTTGATCATTTTCTCATTAGTCAGCGGCGGAACATCTGTTGCCGCTTTATTTATGGCGGGCTATTTGCCGGGAATCTTGTGGGGGCTGGCTACGATGGTTGTCGCCTGTATGATTGCAAAAAAGAAAAAATACCCTGTTGCGCCAAAGATTACGATTAGTCAAGGTTTTAAAGTGCTTCTCGATGCGATTCCAAGCCTGTTGCTCATTGTAATCGTAATCGGGGGTATTATCGCCGGTGTATTTACAGCAACTGAAGGAGCAGCAATAGCGGTGGCTTATTCCTTATTGTTGTCGCTCTTTTATAGGACATTGAAATGGAAACAGCTCCCCAAAATGCTGCTGGAAACGGTAGAAATCACAGCCGTTATTATGTTTTTGGTTGGGACATCAACGATGCTGTCATTGGTCATGGCGTTTACAGGCATACCGACGGCAATCAGCAATGGAATTTTAGGGATTACAGATAACCCAATTTTGATCCTGCTGATGATGAATATCATCTTATTAATAATCGGTACATTTATGGACATCACTCCGGCTGTACTAATTTTCACTCCAATCTTTCTGCCAATTGTTGAAAGCTTTGGCATGGATCCCGTGCATTTTGGAATTATGATCGTATTTAACCTTTGTATCGGCAATATCACTCCTCCTGTAGGAAGTGCTCTGTTTGTAGGATGCAGCATAGGTAAAGTTGATATTGAACGAGTGGTTAAACCGATTCTGCCATTTTATGCTGCGATCATGATCGTCCTTTTAATTGTTACCTACATTCCACAAATCAGCTTAGTGTTGCCTCAATTATTTGGACTTTAAGACAGGAGGCGTCTGTTTAATGTCAATTAAAGAAACCTATATGTTTACATTTATGAAAGAAGAGAATAATGTGCTGGATTTTCATTTGAATGACGGTCATGCACATGCGAAAATATTCATTCTTGAAGAAGATATAATTCGGATTTTGCTGACGGAGGGAGAAGCGTTAACGCTTGAAAAAACGTGGAGTGTCGCGCCTGGACAGATCGATGTGCCATGGGAGGGACGCCATCGTTTAGACATGAGCGGATTTACATTGCCTCAATACGAATTCCAGCAAGTCAAAGATGTTTTTATCGTGAAAACCGGCAAGGTCAAGCTTCATGTTCAATTGAACGGCTTTAGGATCAGCTGGTTTTATCACAATGGTTCTGAATGGATCAATGTTGCAAACGATCGGCAAACACAAGGGTATAATTTTGAAGGGGCTTTTGGAAAGGGCGTGTACCATTATTTACAACGCGATGTCCAGGAACAATATTTTGGATTTGGCGAGAAAACGGGAAACGTCGATAAACACGGGAAACGCTACCGGATGTTAAATATCGACGCGATGGGGTACGACGCAGAGCGGTCAGATCCGCTATACAAACATATCCCATTCTATATTACACGTCATAAGAAAACAGGCATCTCCTATGGAATGTTCTATGATAATCTATCAGCTTCCATTTTTGATATGGGTTCAGAGCTTGATAACTATCATGGACTGTACCGCTATTATCAGGCCGAAAAGGGGGATTTAGACTACTACTTCATAGCCGGTCCGAAAATAAAAGATGTAGTCGAAACATTCTCTTGGCTGACAGGCAAAACGATCTTGCCGCCAAAATGGAGCCTGGGCTATTCAGGCTCTACGATGAGCTATACCGATGCGCCAAATGCACAAGAACAATTAAAAAATTTCGTTCGTCTTTGTGAAGAACATGATATGTTATGCGATTCGTTTCAGTTATCGTCAGGATACACATCTATCGGTGATAAACGTTATGTCTTTAACTGGGATGAGATCAAAATTCCTGCTCCAAAAGAGATGGTGCAACACTTCCATGAGAAGGGCGTCCGTTTATGCGCCAACATTAAACCGTGTTTGCTAAAGGATCATCCGTACTTTGATGAACTACAAGAAAAAGACATGTTCATTGTAAACAGAGAAACACAAAAACCGGAAATGGCCCAATTTTGGGATGATATCGGAGCTTATTTAGACTTCACGAAGCGCCAAACGTTCGACTGGTGGAAGGCTCAAGTAACAGAAAAGCTGTTGGAATACGGAATTGATTCAACTTGGAACGATAATAACGAATTTGAAATATGGAGTCAAAATGCCAAGTGTCACGGCTTCGGCAAAGAAGTGGAATTTGAACTGATCCGAGCGCTTCACCCGCTTTTGATGATGAAAGCGTCTTTCGAGGCGCAGCTAGAATACAACCCGGAATTACGCCCGTACCTGATCTCAAGATCCGGCTGTCCCGGCATGCACCGTTATGCACAAACTTGGACCGGTGACAACCGAACAAGCTGGAAAACATTAAAATTTAATATTAAAACTGGCATCGGTTTAAGTTTATCAGGCATTTACAATTTCGGCCATGATGTCGGCGGATTTTCAGGACTGGCCCCTGAACCGGAGCTATTCGTAAGATGGGTGCAAAACGGTATCATGCATCCGAGATTTACCATTCATTCGTGGAACGATGACGGGACAGTTAATGAACCATGGATGTTTCCAGAAACAATCGATGAAATCCGTGAACTCATTAAGTTTAGACATAAGATCATCCCTTACATTTACACCGCGCTATATGAGGCGCACGAACATTATCAGCCGATCATTCGACCGACATTTTATGATTTTGAACATGATGAGAAAACATTTGAAGAGAACGATGAATTTATACTTGGTGAATCTTTGCTCGTTGCATCTGTCGTCGAAAAAGGAATGACGGAGCGGGAAGTATATTTACCGAACCATGAAAAAGGCTGGTATGATTTCCATACGGGAACATGGTATGAAGGAGGGAAGACAGTCGTTCTGCCGGCACCATTACATTATACTCCGCTATTAGCGAAAGCGGGAGCGATCGTTCCGGTAAATGATGCAAAAGTGACATTCCAAACAAAGAACCAAGATGAAAGAGGATTTTTGTTATTCCCATTCAAAGGAAAAGGAAAATCGACTTATCGTTTGTATGAAGATGATGGGTTAACAAATGAATATACTCATACATTTGCCTTTATACATGTCGATATGGAGACAACAGAAGACGGGATCAAACTTTCAATACAAAAGGAAGGAACATACGAGTTATCGTATGATCAACTCACTTTTCACGTACCAAATGGAGAAAAGAGAAAACTGATCGTAAATGGCACAGAACTGGAAAGCAAAAACGGAGCGTTTTCTTACAGTTTGCCGTGTGATTAAAAGATTAAGGCCACATGATGAAGATGTTTCCATTAATTCGAGCAGGAATCTTTGTCCGCGGTTACATCCCGGCCAGCTGAATTTTGTCATCGAGCACGATACATGAATCATGATCATGAAAATTTTATGTAAGCGGATACTAATCGGCAAATTCTTTGAAAAAAATCGTTCCAATATATTGTTATTTCATGCGAAATGATGATATCGAATGTTAAATAATAAGAGGGAAGAGGATGGGGGAACCATGCAAATGACGTTTCGATGGTATGGAGACAGCGACCCGGTCACATTAGAGTATATTCGCCAAATTCCCGGCGTTACTGGAATTGTTTCGGCCATTTATGATATTCCTGTAGGGGAAGCATGGCCTTATGAGAAAATTGTAGAGTTAAAAGAAAAAATTGAAAATCATGGTTTATCGTTAAGTGTCATTGAAAGTGTACCTGTCCATGAAGATATTAAATTAGGTCTTCCGACAAGAGATCAATATATTGAAAACTATAAAACGACGATACGCAACTTGGCAAAAGCCGGTGTTAAAATCGTTTGTTATAATTTCATGCCGGTCTTTGACTGGACCCGTTCTTCTTTAGACTATGCACTAGAAGACGGTTCTACAGCATTAATTTATGAAGAAGAAAAAGTTAGACAAATGAATCCATTACATGGTGAACTAAAACTTCCCGGTTGGGACACAAGCTATGAAGATGGACAGCTAAAGAATCTTTTTCAACAATATCAGCACATGACGGAAGAGGATTTATGGGAAAATCTTTCGTATTTTATTAAAGCGGTTATACCGGCGGCAGAAAATGAACAAGTCAAAATGGCGATTCACCCGGATGATCCGCCATGGCCTATCTTTGGACTGCCTCGAATCATAACGAACAAAGAGAATTTGGAGCGATTGATTCATCTCTATGACAGCTCCTTTAACGGTTTGTGTTTATGCAGCGGGTCACTGGGTGTGAAGTCAACAAATGATATTCCGGAATTGATTCGTTATTTCGGAAAAAAAGGAAAAGTTAACTTTGTGCACCTGAGAAACATTAAGATCATCGGGGAAAAGTCATTTCAAGAATCCTCCCACCGTTCAGAAGACGGTTCTTTAGATATGTATGAAATCGTAAGAGCATTAAGAGATATAGATTTTGCCGGACCAGCCAGACCGGATCATGGAAGGATGATTTGGGGAGAGACCGGAAAACCGGGTTATGGTTTATATGACCGGGCGCTTGGTGCAGTGTATTTAAATGGAATGTGGGAAACATTGACGAAAGAAAAGAAGCGGATAGCCTTAGAATGCAATAAATGAACAAGCACTAACTAAAATGCAGAGACGAGGGATAAATGTGCAGATTCCTTTTCATGTCAACTTGAAAGATAAGGTGGCTGTAGTGACAGGTGGAAGCGGCATCTTATGCAGCGGTTTCGCTAAAGCATTAGCTCAATGCGGTGCAAAAGTAGCAGTAGTCAGCCGAAGAGCTGAATCGGCAGACAGAGTAGCGAGAGATATCCAAGAAAACGGAGGCGAAGCACTTGCCGTTACAGCAAACGTCCTTGATAAACAAAGCCTTGAACAAGCGAAACAACTCATTAACAGAACATTCGGCAGATGCAATATCCTCATTAACGGAGCAGGCGGCAATCATCCAATGGGAACAACAGATAAAGAATATTTATATAAAAAAGACTTGAATACTAAAGAATTGACTACGTTTTTTGATTTAGAAATAGAGGGTGTAAGGTCTGTATTGGATTTAAACTTTCTTGGTACACTGTTAACCACTCAAGTATTTGCAAAAGACATGGCTGATCACGACGGAAATGTGATCGTTAACATCTCATCCATGAACGCCTATACGCCGCTGACGAAAATTCCCGCCTACAGCGGTGCAAAAGCGGCCGTCAGTAACTTTACACAATGGCTTGCTGTGCATATGTCAAAAGTCGGAATTCGTGTCAATGCCATTGCCCCAGGCTTTTTTCTTACCGCCCAAAATAGGAGCCTATTGCTCAATGAAGACGGAACATATACGGAGCGAGCACAAAAAATTATCAACCAGACGCCGTTGGATAGATTTGGGGTTCCGGAAGATCTAATCGGAACGTTATTATGGTTGGTAAGCGATAAAGCCTCGCGATTTGTCACTGGAACCATCATACCGGTCGATGGAGGATTCTCCGCCTATTCTGGAGTATAACTAACGGGGTTAGCTCCAAAAAGCTGATTTTCAACACTGATAAAAATCCCAATTTCTCTGTGTCACATTGAGAAATTGGGATTTATTATTTCAACTTTTCCGTTTTACAAACAAGAAGATAAACAACATTTTTGTATGATCTGCCATGCTGGAAACAGGAGGTTTTCTGCTGCTACGTAATACAAAACCATCGCAAATAATATGCATTGTTTTGTGATGGTTTGACAACAGTGTTATAACTGTTTATATTGTATATATACAGTTATAACGAATAGAGGGATGTCATGCTTTGAATATCATCATTTCAAATTCATCTGATGAACCGATTTATTTGCAGATCGTCAACCAATTAAAAGATCAAATCGTCAAGGGAGAACTCTCAGAGTCAGAGGCGCTCCCGTCGATCAGAAACCTGGCCAAAGAGCTTAAAATCAGCGTAATTACAACAAAAAGAGCCTATGACGAGCTGGAGAGAGAAGGGTTTATCGTCACAGTCGCGGGAAAGGGCTCGTATGTCGCAGCCATTAACAAGGACATGCTGCGGGAAACAAAAGTCAAATTAATCGAAGAACACATAGCAGAAGCCGTTACTGAAGCGAAACAAATCGGCTTTACATACGAAGAACTCCAAGAGATGCTCAAACTGGTTTATGAGGAGTGGTAAAAGTGACCAGCATACTGGAATTAAAGAATGTAACAAAACACTATCAAGATTTCTCTTTAAAAAACATCAACTTCTCGCTTGAGAAAGGTTATATTATGGGTTTTATCGGCCCGAACGGAGCCGGAAAAAGCACGACCATCAAGCTGATCATGAACCTGATCAAAAAAGACGAAGGGAACATCAGCATTTTCGGTCTCGACAATGAAAAACACAATATCGAAATCAAGCAGAGAATCGGCTTTGTATACGATGAAAATCATTTTTACGAAGAACTGACACCAAACGAAATGAAAGGAATCATCAGACCGTTTTACAAAAAGTGGGACGAAGCTGTTTTTCAGCGGTACGCAAAAGACTTCCAGCTCCCTTTAAACAAACAGATCAAAAACTTGTCAAAAGGGATGAAGATGAAATTCTCATTGGCGGTCGCGCTTTCCCATCATGCCGAATTATTGATCATGGATGAACCGACATCAGGACTGGATCCGCTTGTCAGGTCCGAGCTCCTCGACGTGCTGCAAACATTGCTGCAGGACGAGAACAAGTCGATTTTCTTTTCGACGCATATTACCTCTGATTTAGAAAAAGTAGCGGACTATATTACTTTCATTCATAACGGCCGGCTCGTGCTGAGCAAGACAAAGGATGAGCTGTTGGAGGAGTACTGCATTGTGAAAGGAGACCTCGATACGCTGCGCAAAGGGAACGAAGACGCCTTAATCGGCATCAAGAAAAACCGCTATGGTTTTGAAGCGCTCTCCAGAGATAAGCGGGAAGTCGTTCAGCATTTCGGGGATTCCGTCATGATAGAAAAACCCACTTTGGAAGATATTTTGGTATTTTCAACCGGCAGGAGTGATCATCGTGTATCATCTAATTAAAAAAGATATTTTAATGCAGAAAAGGGCAATGAAGCTATCGCTGTTATTGATGATTTTTTTCACTTTTACATTGTCGCAGCTTGAGCTTGTCGGATATACGGTCGCTGTATTGGCTGTCACGTACCAGCTGGCATTAGGCGCAAGCTCCTTGGAAGACAAAAACAACAGTGACAAAATCCTGATCAGCTTGCCTATTAAAAGAAACATCATCGTATTATCGAAATATGTATCGGTTTATGTCTATGCGGCTTATGCCATTCTCTTCTATTCTTTGATCAATGCGGTCGGACATTTGCTGCACTTGCCGCTTGATTTCCCATTGACATTTTCAGGAGCGATGGGTGCTGTTGTGGCTGTCACTTTATTTAGCTCGATCTCATTTCCGCTGATTTTTAAGTACGGCTATTTGAAGTCCAAAATGGCGAATATCCTCATATTTTTCTTCATTATTTTTGGAGGAACAGCCTTTTTTAAATTTATAGACGCGGACGAGAACCTTGCATTGAGCCAAAAATTAACGGCTTTTCTGAGCGGAATGTCAAATGCGGGTACATTCATCCTTTTGGTTGGTGTACTGCTCGTGATGATCTCCGTTTCATACGCGATATCGCTCAGCTTTTATAATAAAAGAGAATTTTAATGTTTAAGGATCGGCGGGAGCAGCACCGTTGATCCTTTTTCCGTTGCTCAGAACCGTGCGGCTGTTTTCATTCTGCCGTCTGCTTTTCTCTTTCCCCTCACTATCATCTATTATAAAAAATTCCTATAAAAGAAAAATTTCCGAGTTGATTAAAAGCATTTTTTCCGGAAGTTTCGGTAAAAAACGAAACTTTTGGCCCTTTTATTTCACTGTATAATGTAAACGGTTACGTATATAGTATACTTATACTAACATTTCTTTTAAGTGAAACTGACGGGAAGGATAGAAAAACAGGTGAGAGAGATATGAATACGAGGCAAAAAGACATTCTGAATCTGTTGTTATCTGAACCTGATGACTATTTAGTCGTACAAGATTTCGCAGACAGGGTAAAGTGTTCTGAAAAAACGATCAGAAATGATCTGAAAACGATTGAAGACTATCTCAATCAGCATTCTGATGCTCAATTAATTCGCAAACCGGGATTGGGCGTTTATTTGAATATTGAAGATCAAGAAAGAGTCCGTTTAAGCCGGCAATTATATACCGAACATCACGCCGCACAGCAGCTACCCGATGAAGAAAGAATGCTGCAAATCGCTTATCAGCTATTAATGAATCCAAAGCCGGTTTCTGCAAAAGAAATGGCTGCCGAGCATTTCTTGAATAAGTCTTCCATCAAAAGGGATTTGAATAAAATTGACGTTTGGCTGAAGCGGTTTGGCCTCACACTGGTATCCAAGCAGCGCCTCGGTTTAAAGATCGAAGGAAGTGAAAAAAATAAGAGAAAAGCGCTGGCGCGCATCTCGGAGTTGATTGACAACCCGGAGTTTACAAGCCGATTTATTAAAAGTAAATTTTTAAGCCATGAAGTGGAATTTGTTAAAAGTGAGATCAGATCATTGCAAAGGCGGCATTCTTTATATTTCACTGATGAAACGTTCGAAAATTTACTGTTGCATACATTGCTGATGATCCGCCGCATCAAAATGAAACAGCCGATCACCATTTCGCCGGGGGAAATCGATGCAGTCAAAAAGAAAAAAGAATTTCAGTGGACGTTTGCCTGTTTAAAACGGCTGGAAGCTGTTTTTGCGATCCGCTTTCCTGAAGAAGAGGCCGTCTATTTAACATTGCATATATTAGGCGGAAAAGTTCGCTACCCATTTGGAAAAGAAGGGGACAGCGGACTGGAAAACCCTTTGCTTCCAAAGGTTGTCGAATATTTAATCAATCGCGTATCAGAGTTGAAAATGATGGATTTCCGCGAGGACCGGGTTTTGATCAATGGATTGAAAGTTCACCTTAATACCGTTTTAAACCGGCTGAGCTATGACCTTTCCGTATCAAATCCGATGCTCAATGATATCAAAAAAATGTACCCTTATCTGTTTCATATTGTCATTGATGCTCTTGAAGACATCAACCAAACGTTTTCACTTTCGATTCCCGAGGAAGAAGCCGCCTATCTGACATTGCATTTCCAAGCGGCGATCGAGCGCTTCAGCTATGGAAAAGACAAGCATAAAAAAGCGATCATCGTTTGTCATATGGGCATCGGAATGTCACAGCTGCTGCGGACAAAAATCGAACGGAAATTCCACCAAATTGCCGTGATGGACTGCATCGCGAAAGCAGATTTGGCGGACTATACTGCAAGATATAAAGATATCGAGCTTGTCATATCAACGGTCAGCCTGGAGGATTTATCAATTCCTCATATTGTTGTATCACCGCTGCTCGAGTCGGCTGATGAGAAAAAGCTCAGCGACTTTATGGATCAGCTCGGTGAATCGACCCGCCAAAAACAAAAAACGTTTAAAGTGCTGAACGACACGACTCCTTTTCTCGTTTTCTTGCAGCAAGAGTCAGAACACCGCTACAAGCTGATTGAACAGCTGGCAATCGCTTTATACGAGAAAGGCTATGTGGAAAAAGAATATGCCGTACACGCCGTCTTGAGAGAGAAAATGTCGGCGACAAACATCGGAGCGGGCATCGCGATTCCCCACGCGAACGCCAAATTGATTAAACAATCAGCCATTGCGATCGCCACATTAAAGGAGCCGCTTGACTGGGGCTCTGAAAAAGTATCGCTCGTCTTTATGCTGGCTGTCAAACATGAGGATCAAAACATGACAAAACAATTGTTCCAAGAGCTGTCCAGCTTAAGCGAGCAGCCGGCCTTCATCCAAAAGCTGACGAAAGAAACAAATGTGATGAAGTTCTTATCTTATTTGGATTATTAAAAGCGGGGCGCTGACCTTTATCAAAATTCAATTAGAAGGCCTTTATCACTTCATTTCCACCGTGCCGCCCAACTGAAAAAACATCATATCTTTTTCTAAAGGTAGGGTTTCCTAATGAATTATGATGAAGCACAACATCTACATATTAGTTACAATAAAAAGGGATTAGATCTTGAAGCGGTAGGATTAAAACGCCTAGATATCGATGTGTGGGACGTGTATTTTAACTTTCAGGATCATGGGATAGATGAGCCACCTTTGAGTTTTTCAAAAATCGATCCATTCGGTTGCAATATACTTTCAATAACAAGCAAAGATTTAAAGATTAATGAGGCTACTCAATACTTCGAACTTTGGATTAAACATGAGTTATATAAAGATCTCTAATTTATAGCTCCCCACTGAAAAAGAAGTGGAGTTTTATAGTGCAAGTAGACCGTTGAGAAAGAATAAACACATTAGCAATAGGGAAAGGAGCATTCCAAAAAATGAAACACAATCATTAGGATGATGATATAATCAATAGAAAGGGATGGACGAATTGGATAATCAAGTTTTGCAAGCGATCTACGAAATGCAAAAGGAAATGAAAGAAGACTTCAAAAGCGTAAACGAGCGGTTAGATACAATCAACAAAACATTAACACGCATAGAGGAAAACGATCCTGAAAAAGTCATATCCATGCTTAAACTAATCAATAAGAAACATTGAACGTGATCATAGATACAACGACAAGAAGTTCTCTGAGCTTGAAAGAAGGATTCATGAGTTAGAGGAACGATTAAATAATTATTCTGTATTATAAAAAGAAATGATGAAATCTGTTTCAGCATCAACGAATATATCGTCTATTTCGGCGTCCTTTATAATCTTTTGAAATATTTGTCCAGAGCCATGAATTAGTGAGGAGTAGATTTCTTTCTAATTCAACAGGTTTGGACACTTTTTTATTTCTCCAATAGGATGATTAATTTTTCACAATGAAACGAGCTGAATACTGGTTGATGAAGAGCATAGAAATTGTTACTTTTTTTGTCTAGTTTCTGTATAACAAGCAAAAGCTGAAAAAGAGAAAGAAAAGGTGTCCTGATGGATGTCTTTTTATTTTGAATTTGAAGGTGAAAAACATTGCGGACACCGGAAAAAGAGTCTGCCGAGATGGTACGAAAAAAGCAGGCCGCCCATCTGCTTAGTCTGTCTTAGCTTTCTTCCATCTACTCTTAATAATCACCATAAACAAAATGTGAATCAATACAACGATGATATTATACTTAGGGTCAATTTTTACAAAGACGGTATTAAGAGTCATCACTAGAACCATGAGAATTGTTGCGATCCACCATATAAACTCATACTTTTTATCATTCTGATCTTTGCTCTTTTTACGTTTAACCAGGTCAAAATGCAAACAAGCAGCCACAAAAACCACTAAAACAATTGTTGTCACAGGGAAAGAAAAGTTTGATTTTATGTTATACATTATAACTGCCCCTAAAGCCCCGAATATAAAACTAATAAGTAATCTCATCATTGATATCATACCTTTCTTAATTTTTTATTAAATCATAATCAGAGCTTTCGGGCACTAGGAATGAGATATTTTTTAAAGAAGCATCCCCATTTCATCAATACCATCAGATATTTTCTTTTCACTGGGGTTTTCTTCGAATACCCTCATCAAAATAACCTTCATAAAGAGGATGTCCTATGTTTACACCCCCTCGACAAATTTCAGCTCCCTATTGCAATACGGCACATTTTTTTCAAATTCAGTCCCATATGTTTTTACAAGTCGCCGCTCACTGCAGTCCTGCTTTAAAAAAACCGATTTTTCCGGAGCCTGCGGTAAAAAACAACGCTTTTACACGCACGTTTTTATTATAAAGTAATGACAAGAGCTGCTCACTACTTTAGTTTCAGAAGGAGGATTCGCATGAAACTGTTAGCGATTACATCATGTCCAAACGGCATTGCCCATACGTATATGGCTGCGGAAAATTTGCAAAAAGCGGCCGATCGAATGGGCGTTCAAATGAAAGTCGAAACACAAGGCGGCATCGGGGTGGAAAATGAGCTGACCGAGCAGGAAATCCGCGAGGCTGACGCGATTATTATAGCCGCAGACCGCTCGGTCAACAAAGACCGTTTTATCGGAAAAAAACTTCTGGCTGTCGGTGTTCAGGAAGGCATCCGAAAACCGGAAGAATTAATACAAAAAGCGATCGGCGGCGATATACCTGTCTATCGTTCGGCTGTGAAAACGGAAGCCTCCGCTCAAACGGAGAAAAAGCAAAATCCGATTTACAGGCATTTAATGAACGGTGTATCGTTTATGGTTCCTTTCATTGTCGTCGGCGGATTATTGATTGCGGTCGCATTGACGCTTGGAGGCGAAAAGACGCCGAAAGGGTTAGTGATCCCTGATGATTCTTTTTGGAAAACGATTGAGCAAATCGGGGCAGCCTCATTCTCATTCATGATCCCGATTTTAGCCGGTTACATCGCCTACAGTATCGCCGATAAACCGGGGCTTGTGCCGGGAATGATCGGCGGATACATCGCAGCGACGGGAAGCTTTTACGGCAGCGGGAGCGGTGCAGGGTTCCTCGGCGGCATTATCGCGGGCTTTCTAGCCGGATATGCGGCGCTGGCCATCAAAAAATTAAAAGTGCCAAAAGCCATACAGCCGATCATGCCGATCATCGTCATACCGGTGGTTTCCTCGCTCATTGTAGGCTTGGCGTTCGTATTGCTGATCGGCGCGCCTGTCGCGCAAATCTTTGAATCATTGACGGTTTGGCTGGCTGGTATGCAGGGCTCAAGCTCGATTCTGCTGGCATTAATTTTAGGGGCGATGATCTCATTTGATATGGGCGGCCCCGTCAATAAAGTGGCATTCTTGTTTGGCTCGGCCATGATCGGTGAAGGCAACTATGAAATTATGGGACCGATCGCCGTCGCCATTTGTATTCCTCCGATCGGGCTTGGAATCGCAACGTTTTTAGGGAAAAGAAAATTTCAGGCGCAAGAAAGAGAAATGGGAAAAGCAGCATTTACAATGGGATTATTCGGCATTACTGAAGGCGCCATCCCGTTTGCTGCACAGGATCCGCTCCGCGTCATACCAAGTATTATGGCGGGTTCAATGACAGGTTCCGTGATCGCCATGATCGGTAATGTAGGGGACAGAGTCGCCCACGGCGGACCGATCGTAGCGGTGCTTGGCGCTGTCGATCATGTGTTGATGTTCTTTATCGCTGTTATTGCCGGATCCCTGGTTACCTCTCTTTTGGTCAATGTGCTCAAAAAAGAGGTCACAGCTGCACCCGCAGGGATAAGTGAAGCTGCTGCAGGGAACGACATTCCCCAACCGAACATCGAAATCGAAGCGGAAAGCAAAAAAATCGAAAAGCCGGAAATTACAAAGCTCACAGACATCATCGATACAGATTTGATCGAACCTCATTTGTCAGGAGATACGAGAGACGACATTATTGATGAAATGATCCAAAAATTGTCCCGGAAAGGCGTACTGCATTCAGAAAGCGAATTTAAACAAGCTATCATCAATCGCGAACTTGAGGGTACAACGGCGATCGGTATGAATATCGCGATCCCGCACGGGAAGTCTGATGCCGTCAAGAAGCCGAGTGTAGCATTCGGCATTAAACGTTCGGGCGTAGACTGGAGGAGTCTTGACGGAACTGACGCCAAACTGATTTTTATGATCGCCGTCCCGAAAGAAAGCGGAGGAAACGAGCATCTGAAGCTTCTGCAAATGCTCTCCAGAAAACTGATGGATGACACCTACCGGGACAAGCTTCTCTCTGCCCAAACAAAAGAAGAAGCATACAAACTTCTGGATGAAATCATCTAAAAAAGGAGGACGCCCGTCATGACTGAACCGTTATTTTTCGAGCCTGTTTTTAAAGAAAGAATATGGGGCGGAACGGCTTTAGCCTCTTTCGGCTATGACATTCCATCCGAACAAACAGGGGAGTGCTGGGCTTTCGCCGCACATCAAAATGGACAAAGCGTCGTGAAAAACGGCTTGTATAAAGGGCTCACATTAAGCGAATTATGGGATGAACACCGTCATTTATTCGGACATATAAAGGGAGACCGCTTTCCTCTTTTGACAAAAATTTTGGACGCCGACCAAGACCTATCCGTACAAGTGCATCCAAATGATGAATATGCAAAGCTGCACGAAAACGGGGAGCTTGGAAAGACGGAATGCTGGTATATCATTGATTGCAAGGAAGATGCGGAGATCATTTACGGCCACCATGCCAAGACGCGGGAAGAACTGGTCTCAATGATCGAAAACGGAAAATGGAATGAGCTTTTGCGCCGCGTCAAAGTGAAGCCGGGAGATTTCTTCTATGTGCCGAGCGGAACCGTCCATGCGATCGGAAAAGGCATTTTGATTTTGGAGACGCAGCAGAATTCTGACACAACCTACAGACTATATGATTATGACAGAAAAGACGCTGAAGGAAACCTGCGCGAGCTCCATTTGCAAAAAAGCATAGAAGTGATCGACGTTCCGTCTTCCCCTGATCGCGAAACCGTTCAATACGAAACATCGGGCGACGTCAAGACTGCCGCACTGATTGATTGTCCTTATTTCTCAGTAGAAAAATGGGATGTAAAAGGATCGGCCTGTTTCAAACAGGATAAACCGTTTCTTCTTGCCAGCGTCATAGAAGGGGAAGGGCGCATCGCATCTGGCGGCCATAACTTTTCATTTAAAAAAGGAGATCACATGCTGCTGCCCTGGGGCTTTGGAGAATTTACGCTCGCCGGCCATGCGGAATGTATCGTCTCAAGCTTATCAATTGAATAAACGATCAGCGGCGCCCTTTCTGAACAGACCATAAAACTATGGTCTGTTTTATTTTTGCAAAAAAAATAATCTCGACTTGCCAAGACGTGTTCACAGAGGGCTGACAATGCATATTCCCAAGCTTTCACAAGTAAAATAGAGTAAACCAAAAAAACATTTGGAAATCTTCCAATTATTTGATAAGCTGATATTAAAAGCTTCATATCTTTCATCAGCTGCACTGCCCGGGACTTTTCGCGGAACAGCTGCTTCATGAAACAAAAAGGCGGTCCTATGTTCCGGCGTCTGGCAAGAAAAGCCTGCTAAATGACCGAAACAACCGTGCCCTTCATAATTGGTTGGTCCTTATCTGGATGAGAAAAGGAGACGATGATTCGTATCAGCAAAAATGTAAGCGGATTCATCGTCTTTTTATCTCGGTTTATCACTCTTTTTAGCGGAAGCGAGGAGGTAAGCAATGGGGAAAGCAAAACTTCGATGGAATGAACCCTTGATTTCTCAACACGAATCGGCTGCTGAAGGATTTACACCGGAAGATTTCACAGAGGAAGATCGACTGATTTCAAAAACGACAGAATCATTTGTCAAAAACGAAGTCATGCCCCTTCTTGAATCGATTGATCAGCAGGATCACGAAAGCGTGAAAAAATTGTTTCAAAAAGCAGGAGAGCTCGGTTTGCTCAGTATCGAAGTTCCGGAGGATTGCGGCGGCCTTTCACTCAGCAAGAAGCTTTCCGGGTTGGTGGCAGAGAAAATGGGAGCCGGCGGATCGTTCAGCGTCTCCTTTAATATTCATGCGGGAGTCGGGACACTGCCGTATATTTATTATGGAACAGAGGAACAAAAACAAAAATACCTTCCAAAACTGGCATCGGGCGAATGGATCGGAGCATATGCTCTGACAGAGCCGGGCGCAGGATCGGATGCTTTAAACGCAAAAACGACAGCCGTCTTGAATAGGGAAGGGACAGCCTGGATTTTAAATGGGGAAAAGCAGTGGATTACGAACGCGCAAGTAGCTGATGTATATGTTGTCTTTGCAAAAACGGCGGAAGGCATGACAGCATTTATCGTCGAACGCTCGTTTAAAGGTGTTTCCATCGGACCTGAAGAGAAGAAGATGGGAATCAAAGGGTCTTCGACAGCAACCTTAATCTTGGAGGAAGTCGAGGTGCCAAGCGACAATGTTCTAGGTCATATCGGGAAAGGTCATCACGTCGCTTTGAACATTTTAAACATGGCCCGCTTAAAGCTCGCGTTTTCGAACATTGGAACGGCAAAACAAGCATTGAACCTTGCTGTTAGCTACGCCAAACAGCGAAAGCAATTTAACAAGCCGATCATCGGTTTTTCAATGATTCAAGAAAAGATTGCCGACATGGCGGTCTCGATTTTCGGCGCGGAAAGCGCTGCTTACAGAACGGCAGATTGCTTGGACAATGTTTTAGATTCGGCTCTCCCATTAGACGATAGACTGAGAAAACTCACAAACTATGCATCCGAATGTGCGATCAATAAAGTTTACTGCTCCGAAATCCTCGGCCGGATCGCAGACGAAGCGGTGCAGATTCATGGCGGCTACGGATACATGCAGGAGTACGAAGTCGAACGATTGTACCGGGACGCGAGGATCAGCCGGATTTTCGAGGGGACAAATGAAATAAACCGCTTAACGATCGCCAAACTGCTCATGAAAGAAGTGCAGCAAAACGGCATCTCAGAGCCGGAAGCTCAACTAGGCAGCGAGGGAAATCGAAACCGGCGATTTATTCAGCTGTCCAACAGGCTTTTCGGCAAGACACTGAAAGCGCTTATCCGCTCTCGCGTGAACACTCAAGAAGATCAGGAATACGCACGGCTTCTCGCCGACATGAAAAAAGAAATCTATGTGATGGAATCCGCCGCCCGCCGAACCGAAAAAGCTAGGCAAATATACGGTGGTGAAAAAGCACGGTTGAAAGAAATGATGACGAATGTCATTTGTGAAGAAGGCTACCGCAGAATCGAAGAGATGGCGGTGACCGCCTTATCAAGCATAGCATCTGATGAAGCCGAAAGAAAACTCGCATTTGAAGAGGCTCGCAGCGTTTCTTTGCCTCTTTTCAGCAATCTGTTTACTCAAAAACGCGAAATCGCAGAAAAAATAGCCGCTCATGAAAAATATACGGTGTGATCGGAGGGAAACTGTTTGAAAAAAATCGGATTTATCGGTTTGGGCAATATGGGTCTGCCAATGTCGAAGAATCTGCTTCAGGAGAACTTTACGGTTTATGGAATGGACCTTAACAAAGAAGCTGAATTGGCCTTGCATCATGCAGGAGGAACGATCGGGATTTCAGTTGAAAAAATGGTTGAAGAGTGTGACGCCATCCTCACAAGCCTTCCTTCCTCAAACGCTGCAGAGGAGGTTTTTCTGGGAAAAAAAGGGCTCGTACACCTGGCTGAACCGGGCGTCCTCCTGATCGATACAAGCACGGTCGCTCCTGAACTGAATATCCGAATTGCGGAGGAAGCGAAAAGCAAAGGTATCGATTTTCTTGCGGCGCCGGTCAGCGGCGGTGTGATCGGGGCGGTCAACCGGACGCTGACCTTTATGGTCGGGGGTCCGAAGTCCGTTTTTGATAAAGCGTTGCCTGTTTTCAATGCATTGGGCGAGAATATTTTTCATGTGAACGAAAACATCGACAGCGGAACGAATACAAAGCTGATCAACAACCTCTTAATCGGTTTTTATACAGCCGGCGTCAGTGAAGCCTTGCACCTTGCCAAAAACAGCAATCTCGACCTCGACCAATTGTTTGAGATGCTGAACGTCAGCTATGGGCAGAGCCGGATCTATGAGCGCAACTATAAAAGTTTCATAGCGGATGAAAACTATAAACCTGGCTTTTCTTTGAAGCTGCTGCTGAAAGACCTTGGCTTTGCATTGGATTTGGCTGAGAAGAACAACGTTGAACTGCCGGTGAGCAAGATTCTCTTCGGCATTTACGAAGAAGCCGATCAGAACGGATACGGGGAAAAAGATATGTCTGTTTTATACAAAAAAATAAGCGAACAGAAGACAACTTATCAGTAAGGAGAGGTGAGAAATCAAATGATCACAACCAATGCAAAAAAAATGATGAACCATATCGACGGGGAATGGGTCAATTCTCTAGGTGCGGAATCGGAAGAAGTCGTCAATCCTGCAAACGGAAACGTCATCGCTTATGCGCCTCTATCTGTGAGAGCGGATGTAGATCGTGCCGTGCAGGCTGCCAAGCACGCTTATCAGACCTGGTCGCTTGTGCCCGTCCCCAATCGGGCAAGGCTTTTATACAAGTATTTACAGCTTCTCCAGGAGCAAAAAGAACAATTGGCAGACATTATTACGACGGAAAACGGCAAAACGTTAAAAGACGCCCGCGGCGAAGTGCAGCGGGGAATCGAAGTTGTTGAGCTTGCGACAGCCACACCTACTTTAATGATGGGAGAATCCCTGCCCGCGATAGCCGGGGGCATCGACGGATCGATTTGGCGCTATCCTTTGGGAGTCGTCGCCGGCATTACGCCGTTTAACTTTCCAATGATGGTTCCCCTGTGGATGTTTCCGCTCGCCATCGCCTGCGGAAACACGTTCGTCCTGAAACCTTCGGAACGGACTCCTATTCTTGCCGGGAAGCTTGTTGAGCTGTTCTATGAAGCCGGGTTTCCAAAAGGTGTGTTAAACCTCGTCCATGGAGGAAAGGATGTTGTAAACGGAATATTGGAGAACGATGATATTAAAGCCGTCTCCTTCGTTGGTTCAGAACCGGTCGCAAAATATGTGTATCAAACGGGCACAGCCAACGGGAAACGCGTTCAGGCGCTGGCCGGCGCTAAAAACCATGCGATTGTTATGCCGGATTGCCATCTTGAAAAGACTGTTCAAGGCATCATCGGTGCGGCATTCGGCAGCAGCGGGGAACGCTGTATGGCCTGCTCCGTTGCGGCGGTCGTTGATGACATCGCCGATGACTTCATGGAAATGCTCGTCTCTGAAACACGGAAGCTGAAGACAGGAGACGGCAGATCCGAGGATCACTTTGTCGGCCCGCTGATCCGCGAAGTCCATAAACAACGCGTCCTTGACTATATCGACAGCGGTATAAAAGAAGGGGCCGCACTCGCCGTAGACGGACGCAATCCGGATGTTCGAGAAGGATACTTTGTGGGAGCCACGATTTTCGATCATGTGACACCAGAGATGAAAATCTGGCAGGACGAAATCTTTGCACCGGTCTTGAGCGTCGTCCGTGTACAAGATCTTGACGAGGGGATCGAGCTCGCCAATCAATCCAAGTTTGCCAACGGCGCTGTCATCTACACATCGAGCGGGAAAAGCGCCCAGCAGTTCCGCGACAAAATCGATGCCGGAATGATCGGCGTCAATGTCAACGTCCCGGCTCCGATGGCGTTCTTCTCCTTCGCAGGGAACAAAGCCTCTTTCTATGGAGATCTTGGGACAAACGGAAAGGACGGCGTCCAGTTTTACACGCGTAAAAAGGTCGTCACCGAACGCTGGTTCTAATCCTTAACATAAGGCTCCCTCTCATGCACAACTGATTTTTTTTCAGAGGGGCCTTTTTTATTTAATCAGGGAGGGATCAATATTGAACTTGAAATATGCCACACTTAAAACAGAACATGGCATCACAACCGTGACGTTGAACAATCCGCCGGCAAATACACTTTCTTCTTCCTGTATCGCCGAATTGCGCTCTCTTTTTCGGGAATTGGCCCGCGACGAGGAGACAAAAGCAATCATCATTACTGGAGAAGGCCGCTTTTTTGTGGCGGGAGCGGATATAAAAGAATTCGTTTCAAAACTTGGGGACCAAAAACAAGGATTGGCGCTCGCACAAGGGGGCCAGGCGCTCTGCGATGAAATCGAAGCTTCCAAAAAACCCGTCATTGCGGCGATAAACGGACCGGCTCTTGGCGGAGGCCTGGAACTCGCGATGAGCTGCCACTTCAGAATCGTATCAGACGATGCAACAGTCGGTCTTCCCGAATTAAAGCTCGGCTTGATTCCTGCATTTGGTGGTACACAGCGGCTTCGCAACATAACGGACACAGCGACAGCACTCGACCTTATCCTGACGGGCCGATCGCTTTCAGCTCAAGAGGCGGTAGAGCTGAAAATTGCACAGATGGCTGTAAAGGGAGAGGAACTGATGAAGACGGCAGCTGCTGTCGCGTCGTCTTTTATCGAAGGAAAAAGCATGACCAGCGTGAGGCGCGCCGTCGAATGTGTCGTACAGGGCGCCAGCGAAAGCATGGAACAAGCACTGGAGAGGGAGCGAAACAGATTCGCCGAGCTGTTTGTCACTTCAGATGCCAAAGAAGGAATTCACGCATTTGTCGAAAAGCGCAAACCAAACTTTCATCATTCATAAAAGGAGTGGATCAAGATGTCCGATGACGTGCTGTTTTCCGTCAATCAAAACGGCGCCGCAGCGATTGTTCTGAATCGCCCGAAAGCGCTCAACTCACTCACATACGACATGGTCCGTCTGATTGGTGAAAAGTTAAACGAGTGGGAGACAGATCAAAACGTTTCTATCGTGGTCATCAAAGGTGCAGGACCAAAAGGACTATGTGCCGGAGGGGATATTAAGGCACTCTATGAAGCTCGTTCGTCAAAACAGGCCCTGCAAGATGCCGAGCGCTTTTTTGAAACAGAGTACGAAGTCGATATGGCAGTCCATCGATTTTCGAAACCGATCATCGCCTGCTTGGACGGGATCGTCATGGGGGGAGGCGTCGGCCTGACGTACGGGGCCAGCCACCGGATCGTCACGGAGAGGACAAAATGGGCGATGCCCGAAATGAATATCGGCTTCTTTCCGGATGTCGGGGCAGCCTATTTTTTAAACAAAGCCCCGGGCCGCTTAGGGCGGTATCTTGGATTAACGGCGTCTGTCATCCATGCAGCCGACGTGCTGTATATCAATGGGGCAGACGCCTACATGGAGAGCGGCGCTTTAGAACGATTGCTTCAAGCAGTGGAACAAACCGATTGGCGCCTTGCAAGCGTTGAAGAAAAGCTCGATCAGCTGATCCGCGAATCGAAAACGGAGCCCTCCCAGGAGAGCACGCTCGCCCGTGATCAGCAAGCGATTGACCGTCATTTTAAGTATGATAAGCTGGAAGAGATCCTTCAATCGCTCGAAAGCGAGGGAAGCACCTTTAGCTCGAATGTGAAAAAAACAATGCTTTCCAAATCGCCATTTTCATTAAAAATCACATTGAAACAGCTGGCGGACGGACGTCAAAAAACACTGGAAGAATGCTTTGCCACGGATCTGGTGCTGGCAAAGAACTTTTTGAAGCACAATGATTTCTTCGAAGGCGTCAGGTCCGTCCTGATCGACCGTGATCAATCACCGAACTACAAGTACCGGAACGTTTCAGATGTAACCGATGAAGCGGTGGACCGGTTTTTCCAACCCTCTGAATCTGTCCGGTTTTAAAAGCGGGAGCTGACCATTAGCGTCAGCTCTTTTTTTGTAAGAACCTTATTATAGAGGTATATATTTCGATATGGAGAATATGTATACTGACAATATTTGGTTAGAGGTTGACAACATGAACATCGGAAAATTAAGCAAGTATTTCTTGTCACTAGCCATTGCCCTTGCGACGATTCTGTCCTTTCATGCCGTTTCTGCAAATGCTGCATCAGTTGGTACTATTAAACCAAGCGAATGCTCAACTCACATCTTCACCGTATACGACGAAACAGTTGGCATTGGCGGTTCCGGCCGTGCGCATTTCTATTGCGGCAGTATAAATGGAGGTCCTCAAATTGAATTTTCGGACGAAGATTTAGAGGTTGCGGTCGATGACCCCTTTATTCTCCATGCATATGCTAATCCGAGCATGAACTCGGTAGACTACGAAGGACGCCAAAAGGGAGATGCGGAGGTAACGATTTATTGGAAAAACAAGCCGGAGGGCACCAAATACACATTTTTATTAGTGCAAAATAAATAATTGCTGCATCCTGCCTGAGAAGGCTATGGCGGTGGTCTGGAATCGCCGGCTGAGCATTTACACAATAGCCGTTTTACGCGGCACTATTAAAAAGAACTCTCCAAATTCGGAGGGTTCTTACATTTTATTCATTATACTGGCGACGAAGCAGCTATAATCGGTAGAATAAGAAGAAGCAAGATATCATCCTGAAAAGGAAGGAACAAGGAAAAAAACCATGATGTTTTTATTCATTTTTATCATCATCTTAGCTGCGGCTGTTTTATTGTTCATCAATTTACATCCTGTGTTTGGAGGAAATCCAAGCAAGGAACAAAAAAAGCTGTATCAAAGCTTTGACAATTATGCCGATGGCAAATTTCTTAATCAAACACAAGAAAAGATGGATATGGGCGGAATATCCGGAGTTTTCTCAATGATGAGAGACGCTGTTTCCGGCGGCAAGGAGCGCAATCCTTCCGATCAAATCCCTGTTTCTGAGATTGATTGGAACATCGTTAAAAGTAACGAAGACAGCTTAACATGGTTTGGACATTCCGCTTTTTTACTGAGCATCGACCGCAAAAAAATACTCGTAGACCCTATGCTGGGTCCAATTGCTTCACCCGTATCATTCATCGGAAGCAGACGCTACAGCGAAGACATCCTGCATACGGTCAATGATATGCCGCCGATTGACGCCGTCTTGATTACACATGACCATTATGATCACTTAGATTATCCATCCATCTTAAAGCTGAAGGAAAAGGCCGGTCATTTCTTCGTTCCTTACGGAATCAGCGCACACTTGATCCGGTGGGGAATTGAGAAAGAAAAAATCACCGAACTCAATTGGTGGGATGAAACGGAGTTTCAAGGTTTGACAATAGCCCTGACACCGTCCAAACACTTTTCAGGCAGAGGATTATTGAATCGAAACACGACCCTGTGGGGCGGCTGGGTCATCCTCGGAAAACATACGCGTTTTTATACGAGCGGTGACGGGGGATATGATGAACACTTTAAGGAAATCGGCAAAAAATACGGCCCTTTCGATATCACATTAATGGAAGGCGGCCAATATGACAGACGCTGGTCCGGGATTCATATGACACCCGAACAATCTGTACAAGCCCATAAAGATGTAAAAGGAAAGAACATGATGTTGATTCATTGGGGAGCCTTTACCCTCGCATACCACGGCTGGAAAGAGCCGATTGAACGCGCATTGAACAGCCAATACTCGCTTCCCGAAACCTTTTGGTGGGATATATAAGCAGGTCGTTTATCTGTATATAAAGCATCCTTTTTAAATTAAGAAAAAAGCCGTTTCCAGCGCAGGCCGGAGACGGCTTTTTCTCAGCAAATTTCACAAAATCCCTTGCGTTAAAGTGGGCTTTAACGATTATTCTGTAGATGCAGCTTAGAAAAGAATTTCGTAGCCTTAATCGAAAAAGAAGCAAGGAGAGAGTTATGGTGTTAGTAACAAAATCAACAGTTCGGCTCCCCCGGGGGCTTCAGGCCAGGCATACGACCCTATTTGTCCGCAAAGCGATTTCATTCAAAAGTGAAATCGTACTCGCTAAAAACGGGCAGACAGCAAACGGGAAAGATCTGATGGAAATCCTTCAATTAGGAGTGCAAGAAGGGGATGAGATCACGTTAATGGTCTATGGTACGGATGAGCAAGCCGCAAAGGAGACTTTGGAAAAATTTCTTTTGAATGTAGTGCCATAATTGAAAGCGCGCCGGCACTTATCAAATTACTTTTCATCCGCTTTCAAGGACATTGCCTGATTCTTTTTTTCTAATCCATCATAGTACATGATTTTCTCATCGATTTTTAAAAAGGCGCGTTCCAGGACTCTTTGCTTTTCAAGCATTTTTTCTTTATGTTTTTCAAGTATTTGTTTGCGCTTCGAGATGGTCCAATCTCCTTCTTTTGTTAAATTGACGATTTCCCGTAATTCCGAAAGCGCAATGTCAGTTTTCCGCAAGCATATCACAAGCTCCAACCATGACAAGTCTTTTTCTTCAAAAATGCGGTTTCCATTTGCGTCTCTTTTAATAAAAGGCAGAAGACCTTCTTTTTCATAATATCGGAGTGTATGTGTAGGCAAACCTACTTTTTCAGCAACTTCTTTTATAGAATACCCCATTTTGAAACCTCCATCATATTCATCAAAATTCTAATTGGATGTGTCACAACACACAATGATTATAGACCTTAAAGTGGACTTTAACGCAAGCCGAAGAAGATTTCAGAAAAACCTCTTGCCTTAAAGCGAACTTTAAGGTTTAACCTTAACTTGCACCTCTTCTCTATGAATTGGCGTAATATAACGTAAGAAAGGATCGATATGGATGTGTAATCTGCATAAAACCATCTCAACCCGTGTACTGAGTGCTCCGAGAGCCAAGGCGAAATTTGAACAGACCACAATTGAAAGAAGGGAATTACAACCGAATGACGTTTTAATCGATATTAAGTACAGCGGCATTTGCCATTCGGATATCCATAGCGCGTACGATGAATGGGGAGGCGGAATCTTCCCAATGGTTCCGGGACATGAAATCGCCGGCATCGTCAAAGCAGTTGGGACAAGTGTTAA
This sequence comes from Bacillus licheniformis DSM 13 = ATCC 14580, assembly GCF_000011645.1. Taxonomy (GTDB): domain Bacteria; phylum Bacillota; class Bacilli; order Bacillales; family Bacillaceae; genus Bacillus; species Bacillus licheniformis. The sequence goes on along the minus strand of NC_006270.3, from coordinate 2,041,099 downwards.
AAAATTTGCTGTCGGCGACCGCGTGGGGGTCGGCTGCTTCGTTGACTCTTGCGGCGAATGTGAATACTGCCAGAGCGGAGAGGAGCAATTTTGTACGAAAGGCGTGATCCAAACGTATAACTGTTTAGACTACGATGGAAATCCGACATATGGCGGTTACAGCCAATACATCGTGGTTAAAGAAGATTTTGTTGTCCGCATTCCGGACAGCCTGAACTTGGATGTTGCAAGCCCGCTCTTGTGCGCAGGCATCACCACGTACTCTCCTTTGAAGCATTGGAACGCAGGCCCCGGCAAGAAAGTTGCCGTTGTGGGAATGGGGGGACTCGGCCACGTCGCCATCCAATTTGCGCATGCCATGGGGGCAGAAGTAACGGTCTTAAGCCGCTCTTTGAATAAACAGGAAGAAGCCTTGCGTTTTGGCGCAGATCATTACTTTGCAACTGGCGACCCTGCAGTATTCACTGAGCTGGCCGGACGCTTTGATCTTATTTTAAACACGGTGTCCGCCAATCTGGACGTTGATGCATACTTATCGCTTCTTCGCGCCGATGGAACACTTGTTAACGTCGGCGCGCCGGCAGAACGGGATCAGTACAGTGTGTTTTCCTTAATCATGGGCCGCCGCAGCATTGCAGGTTCGCTTGTCGGCGGCATTCGGGAGACACAAGAGATGCTTGATTTCGCTGCTGAACACGGCTTGGCTCCGCAAATTGAGGTCATCGGAGCTGACCAAGTAGATGAAGCATATGAGCGCGTCCTCAAAAGCGATGTGCGTTATCGATTCGTGATTGATGTCTCTACTTTGTAAATCATATATAATAACAGATAGGCCAGTCATTTTATTTGACTGGCCGCTTTTCTTAGCTTTTGCCCCGCATGACCCGGCAATTTCAGCCGAGCGAATGAAGATACCATTCTATATATCTCCTTGTTCTATAACGAGCAGAGAGCCGAACAGGGATTGGCGGCCTTGGTTTATGCGACAAGGGATCGGGGCCGAGGCGTCCTGCCATCAATTAGATTTCCTTACCGCTCTCATAATGACATATACGATCCCCGAATCCTATTAATACCGAAATGATTGCAGGCCCTAATGGCATTTCACAACCTCCCAAAAAGAGAATTTACTTTCCATCGTTATTTTTACATTATGTAACAAACTTTCAAATCAATTCCAAAGGAGGAGTGCGACGTAATTTTTATACAGACTAAACCTTTGACAATACGAGCAACAGCTACTATAGTAGGATAGTACTTTTATTTAATATTTACTGATAATTCAGGACATTTATTTTGAAAATTTTTATCGCGCTACACTGCTGACTACTAAAAACGCACTAATAGCTTAACCCGAATCGGAGGACTCATGATGGCAAAAAAAATTCCTTTTTCATTTATCCTAATCATAGGATTAATGCTATTCGCATTATTTTTCGGTGCAGGAAATCTCATTTTCCCGCCTATGCTGGGTCAGATGGCCGGAGAGAATGTATGGACAGCCAATGCAGGATTCTTGGTGACCGGAGTCGGATTGCCATTGCTCGCCATTACGGCATTCGTTTTTTCAGGAAAAAATGATTTGCAGTCTCTGGCCAGTCGTGTGCATCCGTTGTTCGGCATTGTATTTACAACGGTTCTCTATTTAGCAATCGGCCCTTTTTTTGCGATTCCCAGATCCGGCAATGTGTCGTTTGAAATAGGGGTTAAACCTTTTTTATCAAATGATGCGGGCCCTGTTGCCTTAATCATATTTACCGTATTATTTTTCACTGTGGCATGCTTGCTGTCCCTGAATCCAACTAAAATTATCGATGTAATCGGAAAATTTCTAACTCCTATTAAATTAACATTTATCGGATTGCTCGTTGTTACGGCTATTATTCATCCAATCGGAAGCTTTCAAGCTCCGTCTGAAGGATATGCATCACACGTATTTTTTAAAGGATTCAAAGAAGGTTACTTTACTCTTGATGCCCTTGTCGCTTTTGTATTTGGAATCATCATTGTGAACGCCATGAAAGAGAAGGGAGCGGCCTCCAAAAAACAGCTCATAATCGTTTGTGCAAAATCGACGGCGATTGCAGCGGCGCTCTTGGCTCTGATCTATTCAGCGCTTTCATATATGGGGGCTTCCAGCGTTGAAAAACTGGGTCTTTTAGAAAATGGAGCCGAGGTTTTGGCAAAGGTTTCATCCTATTATTTCGGACCATATGGTTCCGTTTTTTTGGGCTTAATGATAACTGTAGCATGTCTGACAACAAGTGTGGGACTCATCACAGCATGCTCTTCGTTTTTCCACGGCTTGTTTCCAAACATCTCCTATAAAAAAATTGCTGTCATTCTGTCAATGTTCAGCACCCTTGTAGCAAATATAGGATTAACACAGCTGATTAACGTTTCAATGCCGGTTTTAACAACTTTGTATCCCATTGCGATTTCTTTAATATTCTTAACATTTTTACATCCTTTATTTAAAGGGAAGAGGGAAGTGTATCAAGGCAGTCTGATATTGACCTTTATCATCAGCCTGTTTGACGGCCTGAATGCTGCCGGACTCAAAATTGCAGCTATTAATCAATTTTTCAATCAGTTTCTCCCGATGTATGACATCGGATTAGGATGGGTGCTTCCGGCGATTTTAGGAGGAATAGGCGGCTATCTCATTCATAGACTCCGGAAGTGCTGAATAAACTCATAAATATGAAGGCAACCCTATGATCCCAGGGTTGCCTTTTTCTTTCAAATGTTTGCGATGGTTTTCCATAAATGGATATTCTATAATGGTGTTAGTTTATCCATTTTGAAAAGAAAAGAGTGCTGAGTATGAGAAAATGGTATTTTATTTTATCAGCGTGTATTTTAGTTTCTGTTATCATCGCTTTTGCTTACGATAAGACCGGAGCAAAAGAAGCAGAACCGGCTAACAGCTTGTATGTTTCCCCCGATGGAAATGATCAAAATGAAGGAACGAAAGAAAAGCCGTTTCGAACTCTGAAACAGGCAGCAAAAAAGGCTGTCCCCGGCACAACTGTCATGATTCGGGAAGGCACGTATCATGAAACGCTTGATGTGAGAGAGAGCGGGTCGGCTGAAAAGCCTATCACATTTCAAAACTATGAGAATGAAAAAGTCGTCATCAGCGGAGAATCTGTTAAGGACGCGGAATATGAAACACCGCTCATTCAGATTCACAATCAACAGTACATCACAATCAGCGGACTGACGATTCAAGACCTTTCCGTTTCATCAGAAGAAGCAACAGCCATGGGAATTTATGTGTCAGGCTCCAGCAGTCATATTACCATCAAAAACAATCACGTCCGGGATATAAAAACAACAGCGGATGATGGCAATGCCCACGGGATTGCCGTTTATGGCTCCGGCAGCATGAAAGACATTAAGATCGAGGACAATACGGTTGAAAAGCTGACACTCGGAGCGAGTGAAGCGGTTGTGCTGAACGGAAACATTGACGGTTTCACGGTGAGAGGCAATGTGGTTCGCGACAATAACAACATCGGAATTGATCTGATCGGATATGAAGGAACGGCCGCTCAAAACGATTTTGTGCGAAACGGTATCGTAGAAAACAACACGGTTTACGATAACTCCACTTACGGAAATCCTGCCTATGGTGATGACTATTCTGCGGGCGGAATATATGTTGACGGAGGACAAAGCATTGACATTAAGGAAAATACGGTCTACGGCAACGATATCGGAATTGAAGCAACGTCTGAACATAAAGGGAAATATGCTGATGATATTCAAATAACCGACAACAAAGTGTATGAGAATGCGTATACGGGCATTTCTATCGGCGGATACGACCAAAAGCGGGGAGGCACCAGCCATTCTGTCATTGCACACAATATTATTTACCGCAATGATACAAAGGGGCTGGATGGCGGACAGCTTTTGCTCCAGTATGATACAAAAAACAATACAATCGAAAAAAACATCATAACAGCAAGCGATTCGCGAATATTTATCGCAAACGATTTTACGAAAAATGAAGGAAATAAAGTGAATCATAACGTGTACCACAAGGAATCCGGCAAAGACGGACTATGGATTTGGAAACAGAATGAATACGACTCGTTTTCGCCGTATCAAAACGCAACAAATCAAGATCAAGACTCGATTTATGCCGATCCGATGTATCGCGACGAGTCATCTCATGACTTTACATTAGATCCTGATTCACCGGCTTGGTCTGTGATTGAGTAAAGTGCGAAACACCGAACATGCTAAAAGAATTCCCCATACCCCAAAGCTGCTTTCACAGCGTAGCTTTGGGGATTTTTAAACTGCAAAATTAATCTATGGATTGCCTTCTGAATACAGCCAAAAGAGCGGATGAATGTTAGAAAGATACCCGTTCACTAATTTCTTTAATGTCAAACAAGAGAAGATTTTTTCTCACTAGTTGACCCCGAATCATTGTTTCATGTGATAGCCTTTTCAGCTACCTGAAAATCTGGAGTTCCCTTTTATGAATGTTGTACGTAGATCGGGCTTCGGTTGTTTCTTTCCTTTTGATCCTGCAGAAGTGTGGAAAAAAGTATGAAAAACTTGACATTGCCTAAATATAAAAGCTATCATGGATAAGTAAAGTCTATGATTGAGGTGAAAAACTGCGCTATGAAGTATTCGAAAGCAACGAACTATGCCCTTCACACTATGCTCTTTCTTGCAGCAGGCGCCCCAAATACATTTGTCGGTGTACAGCAGTTGGCAGAACGGCAAGAGGTATCGCCCACGTATTTATCGAAAATTTTAACGAAGCTGGCCAAGGCGGGAATGATTGAATCCGCTTCAGGCGCCAATGGCGGATATAGGCTAAAGCGGAATTGGGAAGACATTTCGTTTCTTGATATTATTCACGCAATTGAAGGTACAGCCTCCTTGTTCGATTGCAACTTGAACCATGGATCAGAATGTGTGATTCAGAAGGTGATGGTATCTGCAGAAGATGAAATGGAGAATTATTTGAGACAACAAAAAATATCTGACCTTGCCAAAAAAATAACTGTTGAGTTGTGAACCGCAGTTATTTTTTTAAGACTATCAAAGATATAAAGTGTCTTTAAAGTCTGTTAAGCCTTAATCATTGATTTTACAGCAAAAAATGAAAGGAGTTATGGATCTTGATAAACGAATTTTTTAAAGAAACCGTTTGGGAAGAAGCTTGGAAGGAAGATCAGCAGACAGCGGTTAACAAAATGAAAAAAGCCGGAATGGATAAAGTACACCATTTTGACCTTAGAGCAAAGTCATTCAATGAGCAAGCGTTTAACGAAGAAGGGAGGAAAAGGACAAAACGGATTATGAAATGGCTGGAAGGGCAGGGGGTGACATTTAAAGATACCTCTATTTTAGATATTGGAGCAGCCTCGGGCGGATTTACAGTGCCATTTGCAGAGAGAGGGGCCGAAGTTACCGCCGTGGAGCCTAGTCTTCCTTTAGTCGAGCTGATGAAAGAAAATATAACAGGAATAACAAACGGGAAGGTTAAGATTGTAGCTGAGCCTTTCGAAGACATAGATATCCAAGCAAAGGGATGGGGAAATGCTTTTGATTTTGTATTTGTCTCCATGTGCCCGGCTATTGCTGATTGGGAGAGCGTAAAGAGGGTGCTGAGCTGCGCACGGCAGTTTTGCTATATCAGTCTGTCAGCCGGCTCTCGGGAGCACAGTCTTCTGAATGAGATTTGGCCGCTGGTTTCAGATCAGCCCCTTAAAAATGAACATTCGGAGATGGCCTATTTGCTCCATTTATTGTTTCTAAAAGGTTATACCTATGAATCACTCGTAACCCGGGAAATGAAAACGAGGGAGGTATCCAGGGAAACGGCGCTCAATGAGGTTATGGACATGTTGAGAATGTTTGGTTTGCCTGCGGACGATCGCAACCGGAAAATCACCGCCGCTTATTTGGAACGGACTTATCCAAACGACAAGGTGGAAATCCGACAGGGCGGCCGTTTTGGAAAAGTTCTGATCCGATTACAGAATCAGAACATGTACATGAATTCATGACGACACAGCAATTAATTATAGATATTAAAGATCTATGGAGGTTCTTAAATACATGAAAAAACAACTTCTCGATGTAGCGATTATTGGGGGAGGTCCAGCAGGGTTGAATGCCGCCCTTGTTCTTGGGCGTGCGAGGAAAAATGTGGCGGTGATCGATGCAGGCCGGCCACGCAACGCCGTTACTCGCAAAGCTCACGGATTTCTTACCCGTGACGGAATAAGCCCAAGTGAATTTCGGCAAATTGCAAAGGAACAGATCAGTGCATATCCCTCCGTGTCTTTTATAGCGGATAAAGCTGTGTCGATTACAAAAACCGGCGGTCATTTTCAAATGACAACTGCGCAAGGAAACACTTTTGCAAGCAAGAAAGTGCTGTTTGCCGTCGGAATGAAGGATCAGCCGCTAGATATTCCAGGGCTGGCAGAGGTTTATGGGAAGAGCGCCTTCGTCTGCCCGTACTGTGATGGCTGGGAATTAAGGGATAAGCCTCTAGTGATCATTACCAAGGGGGACGAGGCCATTCACTTCGCTTCTCTCATATCAGGATGGACGAACCGTTTTACGATTTGCACGAACGGCCCCCATCAACTGACGGACGAGCAGTGCGAGGAGCTCAGCAGGCATCGCGTCCCTGTATTCGAAGCGCCGATTCGATGCATCGACTCAGACGACGGGATCGTGCAACAAGTCGTTCTCGAAGACGGGACGACAATTCCATGTAAGGGAATCTTTTTTAAAACGGAACTTGTGACAGGATCGGATTTACCGCGAGCCATAGGATGCGACATCACAGAATCGGGAACGGTCGTCGTTGATAACTTTGGGAAAACGAATATACCGGGCATCTATAGTGCAGGCGATGCAGCTACGAAATTGCATCAAGCCGTTGTCGCCGCCTCGATGGGTGCTATGGCCGCCGCGGCCATAAACAATGAACTGAATTTGGAGGCTTGGGAGCAAAACGGATGAAAACTTTCTGATACTCAAATGTCCAAAATTAAAAGAGCCATACTTTAAGTCAGAAGAAAATAGGGGTGTATGTTGACATATGTAGAGGTGAAATGCCTGGTAGCTGTTTTTTTATTCGTCATTTGATAAACCGTTCTGTGAACAATAAACTAAAGTTATCGATTAACAGTTCGTTGAAAAACTTGGTGTCATATGTTCAAAAAAACCCTAATTTAATGGGGTTTTTTTATTTTCGGTAATACACTTCTGTTGTACAAGGAAGTAAACATAGATCCATTTTATGCGTTGTAAACACTAGTCAAATAAGTATTTTATCATTTAATGGATCCACTCTTATGTTCTCTTTACAGAAAGTAAAAGTGGATCCATTATTATTTGGGAAAGTAAAACTGGATCCATTCTGAACGACTGATGCACTATTACTGAGATATTATGAATATTCATAGAAGGGTATTGTAGAACCTTGTCGAAATTTTATAGAAAAATCTTGTTAAAAGAGGTGTGCACATATATTCACCCATTAACATTAAAAGAAGCAGCAAGTTTGGAAATAATTATTGGGAATCATATATCTGAAATTGTTAGCGATCTCAAGAAAGCCAAGGAGTAGATATGATTCACTGAAGATAGGATGTAATAGTTTCACAGTTTTGAAAAGCGCTTATAGCGCAATGTATGTATTTCACATTCGCCACTTTTATTAATTAAGGGGGAATAAGAAAATGAAAACTTATGACGCATTTCCAGAACCAATTGGCGGCTATACTGTCGGTCGAACCCAGATGGATTTTGAGTACACGGCATCAGATCACTCAAAAAGAGAACTGACGGCGTTTGTGTACTATCCGTCCGACAGTAGCGAAGGTAAGACTACATCAACGTACATGTTTCCTGAAGTCTACGAGATGTTTAATGAGCAGCCACTTGTCACTGCGTTGAAGGATGTTTTCTCTATAGATATCAAGACCCAGTGTTACGACGACCTTGCTCTCTCCGGGAAGGAAAAGCGCTATCCGGTATTATTCTATGTTTGCGGCGGGGGCGGTTCTCCAGAATGGGGTACAGTGATCTGTACAGACTTGGCAAGCATGGGATATGTTGTGGTAAGCATCGGCCATCAGAATAGCACGATGTATAAGCGTAAAGATGGGCGCCTGTTTAATGTATCAAAGGATTTTTCGGATGTCATTATGGCGTTTTCTGAAGATCCGGAGATGCTGGCGTTGGCTGGTAAGATGGAGATGCGGCCTGACGATGAAACTGCCATTGAGATGTGCCATAACGTGCTTACACTGCCGATACTTGCCAAGTTAACAGAGTATAGTGAGTTACAGGCAGAAGATGTAAGGTATGTAGCCGATTATCTTTACAAACTGGACTCTGGAGAACTGAATTCCATCTTTAAGGGCAGATTGTTGCTTGACATCGGCATGGGCATAGTCGGACATTCTTATGGAGGGCCTACGACGGCGATTGTTTGCCGGGACGACGACCGGTTCGCCTGCGGGATTGGCTTGGATAGCGGTGCGTTCGGCCTTCTCGACAGCGACCTTAAGAAACCCTTCTTGCTACTGTTTTGTGAACCTAACTATAACATGAATGCGATAATTGGCGCTAACAATAGCATGGAAACCTATTATTTCTCTGTTGATCGTGTTGCGCATTTAGATTACTGCGACATCGTGTTTACCAGTGTTAATGAGGAACTCAGAGGTGAACGGGATGCTATGGAGATGCGAAATCTTGTTACAGACTATACGAAGAACTTTTTTGATCATTACATACTGCTGAAGGCTGCAAGTGTGGAAAGTCTGGCATACGATGGCGTGGACTTGATCAAGAAGACCAGCAACAAGTGACATAACCGAGAGGTTGCTGATAAACGCATGTCAAAGAGTTAGCCGTACAGACACAAAGCCGATAACCCTATTACGCGGTTATCGGCTCTCTCATATTTCAGGCATTGTTTTCTATTTGAGATGATAAGCGGTGTTTTCACCGTTGAAGATGTTAGAAATTGGCTGGATTCTAGAACAGATCATACCAAATGAATTTATACTATATTGACATATAGATATTGAGATGAGTTTTGATTTGATAGGGAGAATCGCGCCCAATTAAAACTAAATGAATATGCAAGCAAAGAAGTGTTTATTCCCTTCAAAATTACAATTCTTTTGTACAAAGATGATCACAAGAAGAGATCAATTTTTATAAGTTAAAGGAGAAGGAGTTTGAGAAGAATGGGTTATGTCAAAGAACCGTCGTACAGGAGGAACATTGTATAATCCTAACCTTCATTTCTTTCTAGTTTACATAATATATATTCTCGGAAGTTAAGGATTAAAAAGAAATTCTGTCTCAATCTCAAAGTATACTCAAGTTAGTGAGACAGAATAAAAATTTAGCGATACACTGAATATACGGCAATTTCTTTTCCCCATTTATGTATTGTTTTTTCTAAAGTCATGCCGATTCGTTCGGCTACTTTTCTGGACGGCAGATTTTGCGCATCAGGTAAAGATACGATTTTTTTCAGATGAAATGACTCAAATCCATATTGTTTGCATGCTGATGCTGCTTCGGTTGCATAGCCGTTTTTCCAGACGCTCCGTTTAAACAAATAGCCGATTTCCATTTCGTTCGATCCTTCGACTTCCTGTGGCACGATGCCGCATTGGCCTAAAAATTCGCCCGTTTGTTTATGTTCGGCAACCCACAGACCGGTTCCGTGTTTTTCATAGTTTTCAAGCGTCCGGTCGATCCATTGCAATGTCTGTTTTTCATTCTTTGTCGATGGATAATATTCCATTGCTATCGGGTCAGAAAAGATTTCGAGCAGGTTTTCGGCGTCATCGCGCCTCATTTTTCGCAAAATAAGCCGGTCTGTCTTCATGATCATGTCTTTCATGCTTCTCCTCCCCCTTATTTTATTGATTATGGAGACGTTAATTCCCGATAAACCGTTTCTAATTCTTCCACCGTCAGATCTCCGTATGCGCATTTAATCACGGCATCTGCGAATTCATCATAGTCATCATCTGTTGAAAAGCCTTGCTGAAGCGTTTTGGCGTAAAGCTCGATTTGTTCCTTTCTCTTTTCAATGTCTTCCTCCTTGCCTGTGTAATCCGGTCCATTGATCGTGTCATAGTGTTCCTTGACAAGCATCATGTATTGCTGCAATGTTTCATTCATACATCCATCTCCTTTCATGTTTACAAAAATATTCCTCATTCCTTCCATTATAATATATACGAAAACGGACACCATATCCGGTGTCCGTCAAAGTGCCGTTATTTAGGTTCAGTGCCCCAAATCAGCTTTCCGTTCTCATACAACGTGATTTTTTTCGTATTTTTAAACGTGTTTGAATTAAAAAATGAATAGTCGCCGCTTTGGGCATAATTGCTCCAGCCGTCATTGTGAAGACGGATCTGGATTTCGCCAGTATCAGCCCCCGGCGCCAATGTACCATTTTTAAATCCTACTTCAAGATACGTGTCTGCTCCGTTTACCGCTTTTTTTAATTGAACGAATTTGTGCGTGATTTTGCTGCAGCCGATTTGGGCATAGTCGCAGTCAAAATTTTGTCCTTTGCGATTCGTTTTATACCAGTAGCGGACAGTGATTCGATTTAAAGACACGGTTTTTTTGCTGTTGTTTTTAATGTTGAGCTGAGGGCGGATTTGGTTGCCGTTTACATTGTTGTCCCCCGCTCTGTATTGTACTGCTATCGTGTTGGCTGCAGCGCCGCTGTCTTGACCTGGTTTATCCTGATCCTTTTTTTGGTCTTTTTGATCTGACCCTTTCGAATTCGATCCAGAGTCTCCTGACGAACCGTTTGACCCGCTGCGGATGTTATCCCTGACGAATTTGCCTGATGGGGACAAGTCGGATTGCGACCATCCTCCGTTTTTAGAGGCGCCTGGGTTTAAAGCTGCTGACGACTCTTGTTTGTCGGATAAGTTCCAGTTTACCCAGCTGATTTTTTTGCTGTCTAAATATTTCAGCCACTCCCTGGATTGGTCAAGGTAGACCCCGCCGTTTCCTGAAGCATCGCTCGTTCCCCATTCTGTGACGAAAATCGGCGCTCCTTTGCTGAGTGCATAATCGGCTTTATCCCGCAAAGACTGACCGTGCGTGCCCGCATAAAAATGGAGCGCGTACATGACATTGCCGTCTTTCAGCTGATTGTCCGCCGCATCATTGACATCCTGGCTCCAGGTGCCTGTTCCGACAATCACAATATTTTTCGGAGAGTTTTTGCGAATCACGGACAGGATTTCTTCGGCGTAAGGTTTAATGTCGCGATTCCAGTTGACATCGCCGTTCGGCTCGTTGGCAATTTCAAAAATGACGTTTGGCGTCTTGCCATAAAGTCTTGACATTTCGTTAAAAAATTCTTTTGCTTTCGCTTTGTTTTGGTTTGGATTGCCATCGCTCAGTATGTGCCAGTCAATGATCACATAGATTCCGAGTTCTTTTGCCGCTTCGACGGCTTCCTTCACTTTGTTTTTAACCGACGGATTGTCAATATAGCCGCCTTCAGCTGTATACATGGCCGCGCGGAAGACATTGATGCCCCAGTCGTCTCTCAGCCATTTTAACGAGTCTTTGTTGACATAATCGCCATACCACTGTAGACCGTGGGAGCTGATTCCTTTCAGCTGAACCGCTTTTCCGTTTTGATTGACGAGCTGCGTACCTTTTAAGGTAAGCTGTCCGTTTACAGCAACGGGTGTTTTAGAAGCGGCAGCCGCTTTCGGTGCAATGATACCGCTGATGCCAAGCGCCGCTACCATAAAACAGGCGATGAAGACAGAGATGGAACGTTTCATATATGACATTCTTTTTCCTCCAATGATTTTATTTTTCGAAAATACTTTTTCCGCAGCCATTTTTCACTCCTTTCCTTGCCTGTAGCACGAACTGATTGTAAATAAACTATTCACCGATTGTCTATCAACCATATTTCTTGTTTTTTGGCGCTTAAAAAATCTATCTATTTCCTCTTTTCGTATAAAATGGGAGGTCTGAATACTAGTGACCGCAAGCTTTTAAAACAAATGGCCGGGGACTTTGCACATCCTTTTTCTCTCAATTCTAAATTTTAAAAACTGAAATCTTTACAATGAGATGCTTCCTCTCTGCCTAAAATGCCGCATCCGGGAAAAATCGCTGTGAAAAGTTCATAAAACTGACACGTTCTCTCTGCTGTTTGTATCACTTTATTGACAAAAAAATAAAACCATCCGCTTGGAATGGTTTACTTCTTTAAATCGGAGAAAAAGCCGACAAGTTTTGTGGCGACACCGACAAACGTTTCAAGAATCGCCTGCCCCCCGGCGACCGACAAAATCAAAATCAACGGGAATATCGCTTTTGGGGCAATCAGATATCCGACAGCAATGATCAACGCGCACCATATCCCTGCGCACCAATAGCAATTCAGCAAATAGCCGAAGTTTGATTTCGGCACTTTTTTCGTTTCTACATGCCCTTGTTCATCAATCGTCTGCTTCTTCTTCATGAACGGTTTCCGGATAAACTCCGTGATCTTATCAAAAACAATCAAATGAGTTAACCGGTAACTGGCGAGAATCAGCATCGTAAATGTAAGCCAGGATATATGCTCCATTGCGGGCCTCCAACATGAAAAGTTATCTATAGCTATTTCCCGATTTCTTCTGACTTATTGCTTTTTCTGTCATTTTTTCAGAATGTGATGTAGATCACGATTTTCCCTCGGTGAACCCGTTACATTTAACCTATAGCATACAAAACACTTCAGGAGGTTTTACAAATGGAAGCAGTTTTTGATCAAAATACAAAAACGGGTGATATTGTTACACGTTTTCCAAGAGCCAGCCGGCTGCTGAAAGAATATCGCATCGACTTTTGCTGCGGGGGCAACCGCCCGATCGGTGAAGCGATAAAAGAGCAGGATTTAAATGAAGAAGAGATCTTAGCTAGAATCAATACATTATATCAAGAGACAAAGGCATTAAACGCAAAAGAGACGAACTGGAGTGAAGCCCCGTATTCACAGCTGATCGACCATGTGATTCATACGCACCATGCCTACCTGTATGAGGTGCTTCCTGAACTGTCAGGCTTTGTTACAAAAGTATACCGGGTTCATGGCATCCATCATCCGGAGCTCGCCCAGGTCCATCAATTGTTCCATCAGCTGAAAACAGAACTCGAACATCACCTCTTCCAGGAAGAGGAACATATTTTCCCGAAAGTGATGGCCTATGAAGAGACGCGATCAATGGACCGCTTAGCAGAAGCGGTTCAGACGATCGACGTCCTTGAACAAGAGCATGAAGCCGCAGGCAGCATCCTGAAGGAACTGAGAAGAGTGACCAATGACTATACCCTTCCTGAAGGGGCATGCACAACATATACACTGACTTACTTAAAGCTTGATGAATTGGAAACGGATCTTTTTCAGCACATTCACCTGGAAAACAATATTTTGTTCCCGCGGCTTGAAGCGGAAGCCAATCAATAAAACAAAAAGACAGAGGATTTTACTTCCTCTGTCTTTTTGTTTATCTATTCATCTGAAGCAATGTCTTTAACAGGCAGCGCTTCTCCTTCCCGATACGTCGGTTTGCGGAGATGGAATAATGCTCTGATGCTGAATACAACCAAAATCACGATTCCGGCTAAAAAGATCGTATCCGGCACGGCCCTCCAAGTCAGCAGCGTTTGCACTGCATCCTGCTGTAAAAACTCAGGCGCCCTTGAGCTCCAGTACCCGTCTTCAAACGCTTTTTTCAATTGAAGAAAACCGACCGGCAGCAAATTGATAAACACCATTCCGAACAGGCCGATGTTCAGCGACCAGCAGGCTATTTTCAGCCATTTATCATTCCATGCTTCTTTTTTGGCGATATTGCGGAGCGTATACAGCCAGACGGCAATGGCAAACATGCCGTACACACCCATCATCGCCCCGTGTCCGTGGGCGGGTGTCAAGAACTGCCCGTGCTCAAAATAGCTGACGGCAGGCAAGTTGATCAAAAAGCCCAATACCCCGGCGCCGACCAGATTCCAGATCGCCGTTGAAATCAGGAACCAGAACGTTGCTTTATACGGGAAGTGATGTCCGCCGTCTTTCATCATCTTGTATTGTTCGTAAGCTTCCAATACAAGCAGGGTAAGCGGGATGACTTCCAGGCATGAGAAGACGGAACCGAGGCCGATCCAGACTTCGGAAGACCCGTTGTAATAGTAATGGTGTCCGATCCCGATGACACCGCTCCCCAGCAGGATCGTCAATTGAAAATAGAGCGTTCTGACAGTCGACTTTTTCGTCACCAGGTTCATTTGCACGAGCAAAAAGCCGATGACCACGACGGCAAAGACTTCAAAAATCCCTTCCACCCAAAGATGGATGATCCACCACCGCCAAAAATCCGACATTGTAATATTAGTGCCGGGATTAAAGAAAAAGGCAGCACCGTAAAACAGCGGAATGGCGATCGAAGAATAAAACAGCAGATGAATCAAACCGCCTTTATCAGGCTCCCGCTTGAGGCCGCTCTTAATGCCTCTGAAGACGATAAACAGCCAAATCAGCATGCCGAGCGCAAGAATGACCTGCCAAAAGCGGCCGAGTTCAATATATTCCATTCCTTGATGGCCGAATAAGAACCAGTTGTTTCCTAAAAAGCCTTTCGCTCCGAGCCATTCGCCGACCATGCTTCCGCCGACAAGGACGATCAGCGCCCAAAACAGAATGTCGACAAGCAGCCCCTGTCTTTTCGGCTCGCGGCCTCCGACAAACGGCGCCGCATAAATACCCATCCCGAGCCATGAAGTTGCAATCCAGAAGATCGCCAGCTGAAGGTGAAATCCCTTAGATATGCTGAAGGGCAACAGCTCCCTGATCCAATCAATCCCAAAAAAGCTGTCCGGTTCAATATAATAGTGGGCGAGCAAAGCCCCGAACATCGCCTGAACAAAAAACAGCAGCGACACAACGGCGAAATATTTTCCGGTTTTAACCTGTGAAGCGGTGAGCGGCTGTTTATCCAGATCAAATACCGGAAACGCCCCTTCCTGGTAAGCCTCTTTCATTCCAAGCTTGTAACGGTAAAACACGAATAAAATAATGCCGACAAATAAAATGAGGATGGTAACGCTTGCGCCGCTCCACCAAACGGCGGCGAATGACATCGTGTTGCCCGCATCTTCATCATACGGCCAGTTGTTCGTGTACGTAATGTCGTCGCCCGGCCTTAATGTACTGGAAAGCCATGCCGTCCAAAAGATAAAATCGGAGACCTGCGTGATTTGGTCTTCGCTGTCGACCCACGCCCTGTTGCGTTCAGGCATGTGGCTTTCTTTAATTAAACCGGGCTCAAGCCCCCAGCCGTCTCCTTTTGTAAAGACTTTGCGGTAATGATCGCGCACTTGATGCAAGCCGTAGACCTGCGCGTCTGTCAGCTTCAATGTATCTGATGGGCGATCATAACGGTTTTTTCTCATTTCGCGGATGACGTGATTCCGGATGGTGGACTGCTTTTCATCTGAAAGTTGTTTAAAGCGCTTGCCGTATTGTGCCTCCGCCTTAAAATCCTGCATCCCTTCCGTATAGATTTTCAGGGCTTCGGCCGTGTAATCAGGCCCCATATAAGATCCGTGCCCCAAAATCGTTCCATAGACCATCAGCGCGTATTTTTGAAATACGGCCTGACCGCCTGAAATAGACGATTTTGTCATGAGCACCTCTCCGTTTGGCCCGGACACTTCAACAGGTCTTGGTGCAAGTCCTTTGAAGATCCAATAGCCTCCCAAAAGCAGCACCGAAAAACTTACGATTAAAGTAAAGACGAGAATGGATTTCAGAAAACCGTTTTTTGATGCTTTTTTAACGGGCACCGTCTTTCTTTGTACTTCCATTGCGGTTCACTCCTTTTTTGATTTTGCATGTCCTAAGATACTGGATATGCAAAACACCAGTTGTGAACCAGATCACTTAAATCATGGCGTATTTGTGAACAAAATAAAAAACAGGCTTTCCATCTGCCGTTCAATGGAAAGCCTAAAACTCATGCCTTAATTGCAGCCGTTCAGCCAGTCTGTATCATGAATGAAAATTCCGCTCCTGTCAGCTGTCAGCAGATTTTTCTTTTTCAATTCATTTAATGTGCGGTTAATCGTTTCCCTTGACGTTCCGACCATGTTCGCAAAATCCTGATTGGTAATGGGCAGGCTGATGTAGACCCCTTTTTCTTGAGGAATGCCATGTTCAGCAGCAAGCTTCATTAATACATGTGTCAAGCGGTGCTGGACGTCTTTTGAGATAAAACCCTGGATCCGCTCTTGCAAATCGAGAATCTTTTTCCCCATGATTTGCATCACTTTTATCGTCATTTCCGGAAATTTCATCAAAAGTTCATTAAAATCGGCGATGCGGATTACGATCAATTCGGTTTCTTGAACGGCTTCTGCCGTTGCCGGGTATGGGGAGAGGTCAAAAAAGCCGACATGGGGAAACATATCCCCGTTTTGCAGAATCGAAATCACTTGTTCATTGCCGTCTTCATCGATTTTAAAGGCTTTAACAAGACCGGATTTGATGAAAAATACCGCTTCCCTCTCTTCCCCCTCCATAAAAACAAACATTCTCGGCTGATAGGTGCGCTTGGCCGCGATCTGCTCGATTTGCTTGAACTCTTCATCATTCAACCCGCTGAAAATCATAAATTGCTTCAGAAACTCCATTGGTCTTTCAATCCCTTCGGTTTTGCTAAAGGAGAGCGGTTTGTCACAGACGGCGCTCCAGTGCAAAGAGCTCTTCTTCAATCGCCGCTGCCTTCTCTTCCACCACTCTGCGGCTGTCCTTCAAGGCCTGATTGTAAAAGTAAGGTCCGAGCTTTTCCTTTACGAATTCGAACATTTGAATCGCCGCAATGTCTCCGACCTCTTCTCCTCTTTCTTCAACATAAAAGCGTTTGATTTCATCGATGATCGCTTGTTTTTCTTCTTGGGTAAGCTTTATAAACATAAAAGCGGCACTCCTTTTTTTATTTCCATGATAAACGATAAAGTCCGCAAATGAACAATTTATTTTTTTACATCCGTTTACTCTCCGTCACTTACCGATATTAAACACGAAACAAGCGAATGACCGTGTGACGTAATTCACAATGTTTTAAAAAGACTTTTTGTAAGATAAACATGCTGATTGATTTATTCATTTTTCCCTTTGAAAGGAGCAAAACCGCAATGGCAAATCGTCAAAAAATACAATTACCGCTGCAGTCATTTAGTTTAGTCGCAGGATTTATGGTTTGGGTATTGATTTCCTCTTTAATGCCCCACATTAAGCAGGACATCGCCCTGACAGACAGCGAGGTCTCCCTTGTTACGGCCATTCCGGTCATACTCGGGTCGCTTCTCAGGATTCCGCTGGGCTACTACACGAACAGATTTGGAGCAAGAATTACATTCATGATCAGCTTTTTGCTGCTTCTGTTCCCGGTTTTTTGGATCAGCACAGCCGATTCGCTGTTCGACTTGATCCTTGGCGGCTTCTTCCTCGGCATCGGCGGAGCGGTCTTTTCCATCGGGGTCACATCACTGCCGAAATACTACCCTAAAGAAAAGCACGGGTTTGTCAATGGGATCTACGGCGCTGGGAACGTCGGTACAGCGATTACTACGTTTGCCGCTCCTGTTGTCGCAAAAACCGCCGGGTGGGAAAATACGGTGCGGATGTACATCGTGTTAGTCGCCGTATTCGCTTTATTGAACTTTATCCTTGGAGATCGAAAAGAAACAAAAGTTACGGTATCTGTAACAGAGCAAATGAAGGCAGTCTACCGAAATCAGACATTATGGTTTTTAAGCTTGTTTTACTTCATTACATTCGGATCTTTCGTCGCGTTTACGATTTATCTTCCGAACTTTCTTGTTAATCACTTCGGGCTTGATCCCGTCGATTCAGGGCTGAGAACCGCCGGATTTATCGCTGTCGCCACTTTTCTGAGGCCTGTCGGCGGCTGGCTGGCAGACAAATTCAACCCGCTGAAGCTGTTGATGTATGTATTTGCCGGCTGCACCTTGTCAGGGATTTTATTGGCCTTTTCGCCGAGCCTCGGACTGTACGGGTTTGGGGTATTAACCGTTGCCGTGTGCGCCGGACTCGGAAACGGGATCATCTTTAAGCTCGTGCCGCTTTATTTTTCAAATCAGGCCGGCATCGTTAATGGGATCGTATCAGCGATGGGCGGCTTGGGAGGATTTTTCCCGCCTCTCATCCTGTCAAGCGTTTTTCAGGCAACCGGCCATTATGCGATCGGATTCATGGCGCTGTCAGAAGCGGCTCTTGCAAGCTTTGTGATCGTGGTCTGGATGTATTTTCAGGAAGTGAACAAAACATCGTCCAAAACGAAGGCCAACCATTTATAAGCCCTTCCTGCAAAAAGAGATTGAGCCGATATGCCCAGGCTCTTTTTCGGGACTATATTCATATGTTCACAATATTGTTTATATTTAAAAGGTCACTCTGCCTTATTTAACGTTAAAATAAGAACTGCAAAAGGGGTGACGCTCAATGAACATTTCTGTTAGAAAATCAGACACAGATTTGCTCTCAGACGATCTGCATCACTTGCTGGAATCGATCAGTACGCGACGAAAAATCAGGCAGGACACATTCCTTTTTCAAGAAGGGATGGATGCAGAGGAACTGTATCTTATTCAGTCAGGACTTGTCCAGATCGGCAAATTGACGTCCGATGGCAAAGAACTGACGCTTAGAATGTGCAAAAAAAATGATATTGTCGGGGAGCTTACGCTTTTTACAGAAGATGCGAAATATATGCTGAGCGCAAAGATCCTCTCTGATGGCGAAGTGTTGGTCATCAATAAAGATAAGCTTGAAAAAGAACTCATTCAAAACGGTGCGCTGACGTTTGAGTTTATGAAATGGATGAGCACGCATTTGCGAAAGATTCAATCGAAGATCCGCGACCTTTTGCTGAATGGTAAAAAAGGCGCGCTCTACTCCACCTTGA
This sequence comes from Bacillus licheniformis DSM 13 = ATCC 14580, assembly GCF_000011645.1. Classification (GTDB taxonomy): domain Bacteria; phylum Bacillota; class Bacilli; order Bacillales; family Bacillaceae; genus Bacillus; species Bacillus licheniformis. Next base: position 2,022,047 of record NC_006270.3, on the reverse strand, counting down.
TCCGTCTCGCAAACAGCTACGGCATCACAAGAAGCGACGGGATTCTCATCAATATTGTCCTGACGAACCAGGATCTGGCGAAATTTTGTGCTGCTGCAAGAGAAAGCATCAACCGCATGCTGAGCGACCTCCGGAAGAACGGTGTCATTTCAATTGAGGACTCGGGAAAAATCGTCATCCACCAGATCAATTATTTAAAACGCGAAATCGACTGTGAAAACTGCCCGCTCGAAATCTGCAATATCGACTGAAAAAGCGAAAACAAACAAGGACATGAAGCACAGTGTCCTTGTTTTTTACGTTTGCAGCAGAAAAACGATCAACACGGCCATAAAGATACAGGCATTCACCAGCTCAGAGATTCCGATTATCTTAATCGACAGTTTCCTCCCGTGGAAAAACCACGCTCTAAGACTGCTCGGCACTACGCCGATCACCGCCCATCCTGCCCCTGCGGCCAGCGAGACGAACGGCAGGAAAACATGGTAGCCCCATGAATAAAGCTTGAATCGATTGTTTTTCTTTTCACGTATCATCGACTTGACATAAAAAGCGCTCCCTGTGAAAAACAAAGCGGACTGGATAAAAACAAACGATGCCTCACCATCAAGCTTCCCCGCTCCCATCCAGAAGCTCGCAAGCCCGCCCGTGCTGAAAACAAGGATTGCAGCTATATCATTTAAAAGCGCCCTGTCGTTGTTTCTTTTCGCATAATAAAGATTGATGAGAAAGAGCGGAAACAGCGGCAGACCGAGATACACAAGCTGCGGCTCCAGCAGGACCGAAATAAGCAGGAAAACGACGGCCGGAATGCCGTAGATGAGAACCCATTTTTGATAGTAAACGATATTTTTCTTCTTCACCATCATCATAGCCGGAGATGCCGCAAGATATAGAAACAGCCATCCGCAGAACAGCGGAATATGCTTTACATCTGCGCCTCCGGCGAACATGCCGAGAATAAACGGGATGACAAGCATCGCCCAGGCGCCGTGCTGCTTCGGTATGAACACTTTCATCACACATCCTCCCTTCTTTTCTATTACATTATAAAAGTTTCGTTCTTTTTACACAGTGACATTTTGCATACAGTCGTGTGAATTAAATCACTGCGCCCTGCAGCCCGGCGCTTTATACTAAAAGCCAATATAGAGAAGGAGGATATACCATGGACCGGTTTGACTACTTATTGTTTCTGAAAAATCTTCCTATGTTTTTCGGAGTACCCCTTCCGATCATCAAAAAGCTGCTGAAGAACGGTAAGGTGATAGATATCCAACCGTCTCAGCATTCGCGATCGTTCCTTCATTCGCAATCCGTCTATTTTGTTTTAAAAGGAGAAGTGCATTTTTCCGACAGAAGGCTTCCGGAAGAATCACGGACGATCGCCGAGTGGGAAAAAGGCGATGTTTTTCCTATTGATCAAAAAGGCGAACCTTTCTTATCTCCGTTTATTTCAGTCAATACTGCCTCTGAAACCGCCGTACTTGAAATACCGTTTCATAATTTCAAAAAAATGATGACTTATAACCGCCAATTACAGACGAACTTTCTCATGTTGCTCCAGCAGAATTTATTTTTTTCATACCAGCTTTTTTTGCGCTACCTCAACTCCTCCGCAGAAGACGACGTGTGAGAAGGGCCTCTCCCCTTCTTTCTCTTCTTTTTTCCAAATGTGATCTACTTAACTTTTTTTCTCCTGCATTTCCGCTACGATACACATGAATGCAAACGAAAGGACAGATGAAAGATGATACTTTGCGATTTCGACAAGTCTCCGTTTATCGTCATTTGGGAGCTGACAAGGGCTTGCGAGCTCAAGTGCCTTCATTGCCGGGCATCGGCTCAAAATAAACGCGATCCTCGGGAGCTATCCCTGAAAGAGGGAAAAGATTTAATCGATCAAATTCATGCGATGGACAATCCCCTCCTCGTGCTTACAGGAGGCGATCCTTTAATGAGAGACGACGTATTCGCCATTATTGAATATGCCGTCCAAAAAGGGGTTCGCGTCTCCATGACCCCGAGTGCCACGCCGAATGTTACAAGAGAAGCGATTCAATCAGCAAAAGAAATCGGGTTATCCCGATGGGCGTTCAGCTTGGACGGCCCGACCCGGGAGATTCATGATCATTTTCGGGGAACGGACGGGTCTTTTGACCTGACTATGAAGGCCATTCGCTACATTCATGAATGTCAGCTGCCTCTGCAGATTAATACCGTCATATCCTCCTATAACATCGATTACCTGGATGAAATGGCAAAGCTGATCAAAGAATTGAACTGCGTACTATGGAGTGTGTTTTTTCTCGTCCCGACAGGCCGCGCGAAGCGGGAAGATATGATTTCCCCGGTGGACCATGAAAAAGTCTTTCTCTGGCTCAGCCGTTTGGCAAAAGAAGCGCCTTTTGACATCAAAACGACAGCAGCCCAGCACTACCGGCGGGTCGTCATTCAGCAAAAAATGCGGGAAGCGAAAGACCCCCACATGAAAATCCGCTATGAACACGCATTGCAGAAAGGAAAAATGGATGCCATCGGCGGATTGGGCCGGGCTCCGAAAGGTGTGAACGATGGCAACGGGTTCATGTTTATCTCCCATATCGGTGATGTATATCCAAGCGGACTCCTGCCGGTTAAAGCCGGAAACATCCGCGAACAGCCGCTGGCTGAGATTTACCGCGAATCACCGATCTTTAAGGATCTTCGAAATCCGGACGGATTTAAAGGGAAATGCGGCGTCTGTGAATTCCGTCATGTGTGCGGCGGTTCGCGCTCGCGTGCTTATGCTCTGACAGGCGATTACCTAGAAAGCGATCCGAGCTGCATTTATATTCCGAAGGCTTTGCGCTAAAAAAATGTGATGTACGTCACATTTTTTTCAGCTTCCTTGTATTACGGTATAGATGAGAATGATCATCACTATCAAAGGATGTGATCCCTTGCATAAAAAAATTGATTTGGACGATTCCGTTTACAAACTTTGCACATTGCATCCTGAACTAAAAGCCGTGATGAAGGATGCCGGGTTTCAAAATATTACAAAGCCCGGCATGCTGGAAACAGCCGGGCGCATCATGACGATTCCAAAAGGCGCGCGAATGATGCAAATCGAATGGAACCATGTCTTAGACATATTGAAAGCACACGGATTTGACCCCGTTTGGAAAGGAGAAAAACAATGAGCGAAATCATTAACAATCGGGAAACGCAGCAAGGTCTGCCTGAGGAAAAAAAGCAGCTTCTGAAGGAGATCATCATCGACCTTCATAAAGGAAAGCCGCTTGCCGACGTCAAAAAACGGTTCGAAAAGGCATTCGGCTCAGTCAATGCCGAAGAAATCGCCCAGCTGGAACAGGCGTTGATGAAGGAAGAAGGCATTACACCTGAAGAGATCCAAGAGCTCTGCTCCGTTCACGCCGCTGTGTTTAAAGGATCGATTGAAGACATTCACCGCGCGGACGCCGACAAGCAGCCTGGCCATCCCGTTCATACATTTATGAAAGAAAATAAAGAAATCGACCTCCTTTTGAACTTTAAAATGCAGCTTCATTTGGAACGCTTTGAAAAAGAAGATCATCGCGACAACATTCTCAAACTGCTCGCAGACTTAAATTTGCTAGCTGACGTCGACAAACATTACAGCAGAAAAGAAAATCTTCTGTTCCCCTATTTAGAAAAGTACGGAATTACAGGGCCAAGCCAAGTCATGTGGGCTGTCGACGATTTTATCCGCAAGAGCATTAAAGAAGTGAAGCGTTTGTTGGAAGAGTATACGCCGGACAAAAAAGATGAGGTCATCCGCGAACTAACGTTTATCATTCAAGAAGGCACGGAAATGATTTATAAAGAAGAAAATATCCTCTTGCCGATGGCGCTCAGAACGCTGACAGAAGACGAATGGCTGAAAATCGCAGCCGAAAGCGACGAGATCGGATATTGCCTGACTGCTCCGGAAACGGTGTGGAAGCCTGAACGCCATCAGATCAAAACGAGCGAAGAGGCGGCTGATGGCTATGTCAGACTCCCTACCGGTATTCTGTCTGTGGATCAGCTTGAACACATGATGAACCATCTTCCGGTCGATATCACCTTCATCGATGAAAACGATGTGGTCCGCTATTTTTCACACGGAAAGGAACGGATTTTCGCCCGGACAAAAGCCGTAATCGGCCGAACCGTCCAAAACTGCCATCCGCCGGCTAGCGTCCACATCGTCAACAAACTTCTGGACGACTTTAAATCTGGCAAAAAAGATGTTGAAGATTTTTGGATCAAATTTAAAGACAAATACGTGTTCATCCGCTATTTTGCCGTACGCGATGAAAACGGCCGCTATATCGGCACTTTGGAATTCACCCAGAACATCGCCCCGATTCAGGAGATTAACGGGGAAAAGAGAATTTTGAACACGAGCGATTGAACCATTCGACAGCCCGCTTCCATGCAGGCTGTTTTTTTGTCCGCCCTCTTCCCCCTCCTGAAAATGTGACAAATTTGTGAAAAGCCGAAACCATGTGACAAATTTAACAAGGTGCAGCGCCTCCTCCATATATAGTGAGGGTAGCATCACTGACTCAGAAGGAGTGAACCAGCAATGAAAAAAAAGAAAAAGAGTCCCATTTTCAGGAGATTAAATTATTTCTCCCCTATTGAACGCCATTCCAATCAACACAGCCAAACCACTTATGAAGACCGGGATTGGGAAGATGTATACAGAAATAGATGGCAGCATGATAAAGTGGTTCGCTCTACCCATGGGGTGAACTGTACAGGATCCTGCAGCTGGAATATCTACGTCAAAAACGGGATCGTCACATGGGAAGGGCAGCGGCTTGATTACCCTTCGACAGGCCCTGATATGCCGGACTTTGAACCGCGCGGCTGTCCGCGGGGAGCCAGCTTTTCCTGGTATATATACAGCCCGCTCCGCGTGAAATACCCGTATGTACGCGGTGTGCTGATCCAGATGTGGCGCGAGGCGCTAAACAGCAGCAAAAATCCGCTTGAAGCATGGAAATCAATTGTCGAAAACCCTGAAAAAGCGAAAGCCTATAAACAGGCGCGCGGAAAAGGCGGATTTGTCCGCGCCGAATGGAGCGAAGTCCTGAAGCTGATTTCGGCTTCCCTTCTGTATACCATTGCCAAATACGGCCCTGACCGCAATGTCGGCTTTTCGCCGATTCCAGCCATGTCGATGCTCAGCCATGCAGCAGGATCACGCTTTATGTCCCTGATCGGCGGGCCGATGCTGAGCTTCTATGACTGGTATGCCGACCTCCCTCCTGCTTCACCGCAAATTTGGGGAGATCAAACCGACGTTCCGGAAAGCAGCGACTGGTACAATTCTGGCTACATCATGACATGGGGCTCTAATGTCCCGCTTACCAGAACGCCTGACGCTCACTTTTTAGCCGAAGCCCGCTATAAAGGAGCAAAAGTGATTTCGATCAGCCCGGACTTTGCCGAGTCCTCAAAGTTTTCCGATGATTGGCTGAGCATCAGACAAGGCACGGACGGCGCACTGGCCATGGCGATGGGCCACGTTATTCTGCAAGACTTTTATGTCAACCAGAAAACGGAACGTTTTATTGATTATGCAAAACAATATACCGATTTCCCGTTTTTGGTGACTTTGAAAGAGGAAAACGGAACGTTCACAGCAGGCCGCTTCCTCCATGCTAAAGATATCGGGCGCGCGACAGAGCACGATGAGTGGAAGCCTGCCGTTTGGGACGAAGACACAGATGGATTTGCGATTCCGCAGGGCACGATGGGCTCCCGCTGGGACGGCAAAGGAAAATGGAACCTGCGCATGGTTGATGAGGATTCAGAAAAACCGATCACACCTCGGCTTTCCATGCTTGGATACGAAGATATGATCGGCACGGTCAACATCCCGTATTTCTCACATGACGGCAATAAAGTGCTTGAAAGACCGCTTCCGATCAAAAAAGTCATCTTGAACGGCGAGGAAGTCTTTGTTTCCACCGTTTTCGACCTGACTCTCGCCAACTATGGCGTCAACTGCGGAATCGGCGGACAGACGCCGGCATCATTTGATGATCCTGAACCGTTTACACCGGCTTGGCAAGAGCCGATTACTGGCATTAAAAGTGAAATGGTGATCAAGATCGCGAGGGAATTCGCGCAAAATGCGATTGACACAGAGGGCCGCTCGATGATCATTGTCGGCGCCGGAATTAACCATTGGTTCAATTCAGACACCATTTACAGAGCTGTACTGAACCTTGTGCTTCTCGTCGGAGCCCAAGGAGTTAACGGAGGAGGCTGGGCTCACTATGTCGGCCAGGAAAAACTCCGGCCGGCCGAAGGATGGCAGACGATCGCGATGGCCAAGGACTGGGGAGGCCCTGCCAAACTGCAAAACGGCACATCATTTTTCTACTTCGCCACCGACCAGTGGCGCTATGAAGATCAGGAAATCAGCGGGCTCGCTTCACCAATCGCAAAAACATCGCGCTACAAGCACCATGCCGATTACAATGTGCTGGCGGCGAGACTCGGCTGGCTTCCATCGTATCCGACGTTTGAGAAAAACGGCATCGACTTGTATAAAGAAGCAGAAAAAGCGGGCGCTGAGAACGCTCAGCAAGTCGGAATCTATATTGCCAGACAGCTCGAGGAGAAAAAGCTCAAGTTTTCGATTGAAGATCCTGACAATGAAAAGAACTTCCCGAGAAATCTATTTGTCTGGAGAGCCAATTTAATCTCAAGCTCCGGCAAAGGCCATGAATATTTTCTGAAACACTTGCTCGGCACGACAAACGGACTGATGAACGATGATCAGGACAGCATCCGTCCGGAAGAAATCACTTGGCGTGACAAAGCGCCTGAAGGCAAACTCGATTTACTGATCAATCTCGATTTCCGGATGGCGGGAACAGCCCTTTATTCAGACATCGTGCTCCCTGCGGCCACCTGGTACGAAAAACACGATCTCAGCAGCACGGATATGCATCCGTTCATCCACCCGTTTAATCCGGCAATCAGCGCGCCGTGGGAAGCAAAGTCTGATTGGGATATTTTTAAAGCACTGGCAAAAGCGGTTTCCGATCTGGCTGAAGAAGTGGATATGGAACCTGTCAAAGAGGCTGTTGCGACTCCTCTTCTCCATGACACTCCACAAGAAATGGCGCAGCCGCTCGGGAAAATCAAAGATTGGAGCAAAGGCGACTGCCCTGCCGTACCAGGCAAAACAATGCCGCAAATTCACGTTGTGGAGCGGGATTATAAGCAGATTTTCAATAAGATGACATCGCTTGGGCCGAATGTTGTCAAACAGCCGTTTGGTACGAAAGGAATGAACTGGTCTGTTGAAGCGGAATATAATTCTCTCAAAAAAACGCTCGGCGTCGTAAAAGACGACACGATCGCCAAGGGCTGTCCCGACATCAGTGATGCTAGACAAGCTGCTGAAGCGGTATTGACTCTCTCTTCCACTTCAAACGGGAAAGTAGCCGTTAAAGCGTGGGAATCGCTTGAAAAAATTACGAATCTTGAGTTGAAAGATTTAGCTGAAGAACGGGAAGAGGAATGCTTCACATTTGAGCAAATTTCAGCTCAGCCGAAAACGGTGATCACCTCCCCTGCTTTCAGCGGTTCTGAAAAAGGCGGACGACGCTATTCTCCGTTTACGACAAACGTTGAAAAACTGATTCCGTGGAGAACGCTGACCGGCAGACAGTCTTTTTACCTTGATCATGAAATGATGACAGAATTCGGCGAAAACATGGCGACATTCAAGCCGATCCTGATCCACCGCCCTTTCTTGAACAAGCGTCCGGATCAGGAAGGAAAAGAAATCGTTTTAAACTACTTAACGCCGCATAATAAATGGTCGGTTCACAGCATGTATTTTGATTCCCTGCCGATGCTTACCCTTTTCAGAGGCGGGCCGACAGTCTGGATGAATAAAGACGATGCCGAAGAAACCGACATTCAGGACAACGACTGGATCGAGTGCTTCAACCGAAACGGTGTCGTCGTCGCACGGGCCGTGACATCACACCGGATTCCAAAGGGAATGGCGTTTATGCACCATGCCCAAGACAGACATATCAACGTGCCGGGAACAAAGCTGACGAATAACCGCGGAGGAACCCATAACAGCCCGACCCGCATCCATGTCAAGCCGACGCAGATGATCGGAGGCTACGGACAGCTCAGCTACGGATTCAACTACTACGGGCCGACAGGAAATCAGCGCGACCTCAATGTCGTGATCAGAAAATTGAAGGAGGTCGATTGGCTTGAAGATTAAAGCGCAAATCGGAATGGTAATGAACCTTGACAAATGCATCGGCTGCCATACATGCAGCGTCACATGCAAAAACACTTGGACAAACCGTTCCGGTGCAGAATATATGTACTTCAACAACGTCGAAACAAAACCGGGCATCGGCTACCCTAAACAATGGGAGAACCAGGATAAATACAAAGGCGGCTGGGAGCTGAAAAAAGGCAAGCTCCAGCTTAAATCAGGCGCCAAAGCAACGCGGCTCATGAATTTATTCTACAACCCGTATCAGCCGACGATCGATGACTACTATGAACCTTGGAACTATGATTATGAAACGCTGACAAACAGTCCGGAGAAAAAACATCAGCCTGTTGCAAGGCCGAAGTCTTCCATTACGGGAGACTTCATGAACCTTGAATGGGGTCCGAACTGGGAAGACGATCTTGCCGGCGGCCACATTACAGGCCTCCAAGATCCAAACGTCAAAAAAATGGAAGAATCCATCAAAACCGAATTTGAAGACGTCTTTATGATGTATCTGCCAAGGATATGCGAACACTGCATCAATCCTTCCTGCGTCTCCTCCTGTCCGTCGGGAGCGATGTACAAACGCGAGGAAGACGGCATCGTTCTCGTCGATCAAAATGCGTGCCGCTCATGGAGACACTGTGTATCATCATGTCCTTATAAAAAAGTGTATTTCAACTGGCAGACTAACAAGGCGGAAAAATGCACATTGTGCTTCCCTCGTCTTGAAGCAGGACTGCCGACAATCTGCTCTGAGACATGCGTCGGCAGAATCCGCTATCTCGGAGTCATGCTTTATGACGCAGAAAAAGTCGAAGAAGCGGCTTCAGCCGAAAATGAAAAAGATTTGTATCACTCACAGCTGGAGATTTTCCTTGACCCGAATGATCCCGCTGTTGCAGAAGAAGCAAAAGCTCAAGGCATTCCGCTGGAGTGGATTGAAGCAGCGCAAAAATCTCCGATCTACAAAATGATCATCGATTGGAAAATCGCTCTGCCGCTGCATCCTGAATACCGGACATTGCCGATGGTATGGTATATTCCTCCGCTCAGTCCGATTATGAATATGTTTGAAGGAAAAGGAACAGCCCAATCAGCTGAAGATATCTTCCCTGCTATTGATGAAATGCGGATTCCGATCGAATATTTGGCCAATTTGCTGACTGCCGGTGATACACACCATATTAGAACGACATTAAAGAAAATGTCTGTGATGCGTATGCACATGCGGGCGACCCAAACGAACAAACAGATCGATTCATCTCTGATTCAAGATACCGGATTGACTGAAGAGCAGATTGAAGACATGTACCGTCTGCTTGCAATCGCCAAATACGATGACCGGTTCGTCATTCCTCAAACCCATCGCGAAGAAGTCGCGGATCTATACATGGAACAAGGAAGCTGCGGATTATCGTTTGCCGGAGGACCCGGCTCTTGCCAAAACATATAAACACTGGAGGGAAGCTTCATGGATGGAACAGACAAACAAACCGTTTTTGCCGCTCTTTCTTACCTCCTCTCCTACCCTGATGAAGAGTGGAGAAAAGAACGTTCCGAATGGCAGCAGATCATCGGCGAAATCGAGCATGAAGCGCTGAAAGGACATCTGCTTGCCTTCTTGGAAAGCGCGGCTTCCTATTCGTCTGAGGAATTGATTGAAACATACGTATATACGTTTGATTTCGGCAAAAAAACAAACCTTTATGTCACCTATTTCAACTCCGGCGAACAAAGGGAGCGCGGTATTGAATTGCTGCAGCTGAAAGATCTGTATCAGCAGTCCGGTTTTCAGCCGACAGATAAAGAGCTGCCGGATTATCTGCCGCTCATGCTTGAATTTGCCGCAGTTGCGGATCAAGAAAAAGCTGCTGCTGTTTTCCAAAAATACGCAGCAAACCTGGAAGAATTGAGATCGCAGCTTTCAGAGAATGAAAGCATCTATACACCGTTATTGGACGGATTAATGCTGATCTTAGAGGAAATTGGTGTTGAAAGGAATGTACAGCCATGATCGAACAAATACTGTGGGTCATCCTCCCCTACATTGTCATCACCATTTTTATCGGAGGGCATATTTACCGCTATCAACATGATCAATTTGGCTGGACGGCCAAATCTAGCGAGATGCTCGAAAAGAAAAAACTTGCGCTTGGCAGCAGCCTTTTCCACTGGGGAATCTTTTTTGTCATCGGCGGACATGTGATGGGAATTTTAATTCCGGAAAGCCTTTATGAGGCGCTCGGCGTTTCAGAGCATATGTACCATAAGATCGCGATCGGCTTCGGACTGCCTGCAGGCATCGCCGCGCTGTCAGGGCTTCTCATATTGACCTACCGCCGATTCACGGACAAACGGATTCGAAAAACGAGCTCTGCCGGCGATTTAATCACCCTTGTCGCTTTGTTATTCGTGATGACCACTGGGCTTGCGGCAACCTTCTTAAACATCGATTCAAAAGGATTCGACTACAGGACAACAATCGGCCCGTGGTTTCGCAACATTTTCTTATTCAAGCCGGATGCCGGGCTTATGGCGAGCGTGCCCCTCTGGTTTAAGCTTCACATCATCATGGGCTACGTCATTTTCATCGTCTGGCCGTTCACTCGGCTCGTCCACGTATTCAGCATGCCGCTAAAATATTTGACAAGAAGCTATGTTGTTTACCGGAAACGGGCGCCCCGCAAAAGCATGTAAACATTTTCCCTAAAGCTAAAACGGCTTTAGGGATTTTTTTCTCCATAGGCAAGCTACCCATATTACCAATCAATCATACGATAAAGCAAACCATCAGAAAGGAGCGTTTTTATTGTATCCATACGATCCTTCACTATATGATCCGTATCGCCAGCAATTTCCGCCGGGGCCGCCTCCGGGAGCAGGAGGACAGCAGCAACAGCAGCTGCTCCCCCCGCCGCCGAGCCAATTTCCGCAAGACTCCGGCCCTTCGGTATTTGCCGTTGATCCTGGCGGAATCAGAAGATGCCTGTTCAGATACACGTTCATCCGCTTGAGAAACGGCAGCCGTTTTTGGTTCTACCCGGTTTTCGTCGGCCGTCGTTCGATTGCGGGCTACCGCTGGAGGCCGCGTCAATTCCGCTGGGTTTACTTCGGTATTGACCTGAACGAGATCACTTCTTTCAGCTGTCAGTAAAAATAAGAAAAAGGCGCCCCCAAGGACGCCTTTTTTAATATGGTTTATTTCGATTGCAATGTTTCCTTCTCGTCTTCCCAAGCCTCTGTATTTTTCAGACCTGGAATCGAGCTTGCCTTAAAGACGGGGTTCTTTCCTGCTTTGCGCTGTTCAGTATAGTCTTTCAGCACTTTCGCAGCAATTCCGGAAAGAAGCAGAATCGCAATCAGGTTAATGATCGCCATTAATCCCATAAATAAATCCGCCATGTCCCACACAAGCTGGAAACCGGATACAGATCCGAAGATCACCATTGCTACAACGGCTGTACGGTAAACAGCAAGCGCCGTCTTGCTCTTTTTAATAAATTCAATGTTCGTCTCACCATAATAGTAGTTTCCGACGATTGAACTGAAAGCGAACAGAAAAATCGCCACTGCGACAAATGCAGGCGCCCAGCTTCCAATGTGATGCTGCATGGCTGCTTGTGTAATTTGAATGCCGTCAAGCTCTTTGCCAGGCGTCAGATTGAACAGCAGGATCATAAAGGCTGTTGCACTGCAGATGACCATCGTATCAAAGAATACGCCAAGCGTTTGGATAAAGCCTTGCTTCGCGGGGTGAGAGACATTGGCAGTCGCTGCTGCGTTCGGCGCGCTTCCCATTCCGGCTTCGTTTGAAAACAAACCGCGCTTCGCACCGATAATAATGATGCTGCCGAGCGTACCCCCTGCAATCTGCTCGATCCCGAAAGCATCCTTCACAATCATCGCGAAAACGGCCGGTATTTGAGAAATATTCGTCAGCACGACAAATAAAGCAAGTCCAAGATAAATGATCGCCATGACCGGAACGATCAACTGCGAAACTGTCACAACGCGTTTCAATCCGCCGAAAATGATAAATCCGGTGATTGCAGCAAGGATGATGCCTACCACTGTTTTATCCAGGTTGAAAGCCCCTTGCATCGAACCGACGATCGTGTTGGCTTGAACCGCATTAAAAATCAAGCCGAATGTAATTGTAATTAAAACGGCAAAGATAATCCCCATCCATCTGGCGCCCAGCGCTTTTTCCATGTAATAAGCAGGGCCTCCTCTGAAATGATCGCCGTCTTTGACCTTGTAGACTTGAGCCAGCGTACTTTCCACAAAGCTTGAAGCCATTCCGACAAGCGCGACGACCCACATCCAAAAGACCGCTCCCGGTCCGCCTGTTGCAACAGCAAGCGCCACACCGGTCAGGTTACCCGTTCCGACACGGGAAGCGGCGGAAATAAAGAATGCCTGCAAAGACGAGACGCCTTTTCCTTTCTCCTCTTTTTGTCCGACGATACGAAACATCTCGAAGAAATAGCGGAATTGAACGAATTTCAATTTAAACGTAAAGAACAGGCCTATTCCTATTAATATATAGACTAAATAAGTCCAAATAAAACCGCTCGGGACATTGATGATTTCGCTTAAAATTTCTTCCATAGCACCCTCCTGAAACAAACGAATTTTGTTTTGATGTTAAGTTTTCTAACATGATAGGATTATATCATAATAATGACGCAAGCAAAACTAGATAGAATTTTCTGTTTTTTAATCGTAAAGGCTGATGGCATCATCATTACTTTAGACCCAATGCTCATTATAGCAGAGTATTATCTTTATTCATACATAAAAATGCGCTTTCATTTCAAATGCGCTGCGAAAAATCTAATGTTGTCAATAATTATTTGCAAACTGTCACAAAATAATCATCTTTTATTATATAATAAAATATGCTAAGATGATGAGATACTAAGGGGATGAGATCAAATGAAAAAGACATTGTTTCTGCAACTGTCCATATTCTTTTTAGTCATTGCGAGCCTTCATTCGTTCTCAATGCCCCAGATGCCGGCAAATCACCATGCGCAAAAAGCCGCTGTTTCAGGAGACGAACTCCATGAACTGACAGTCGGAAAATATGGTGAAGAAAAGGCGAAATCATTATGGAATTCACTCGGTTTCGGAGCTGAATCCGTCCTTCTCTTAATCTTAGCTGCCGCTTCCGGTCAAGCGTTCATGATGAACAGGCGGAAAGAGCATCTGAAGGCATTTATGCTCGCGGTGTTCTATCACTCTTCTTATTTCGATAAAGCGCATGTTTTAAAACCATAACCATACAAAAAAAGCGGGAGGTTTTAACATGTTATTTATCATAAGAATGGTGATTATTGGACTATTTTCATTGACAGCAATCAATCTGTTTGTTTTTCAAGGAATTGAATTCATGCACGCGATTACCGATCTTTTCAATCGCCAGGACAGCTGAATTTGAAGCGATTTGAAAAAGCTAGACAATAAAATTTCATGAAGCAGTTTGTTTGGCATGAATCCGGCATTGTGCGGGTTCATGCCTTTTCATTTGGTCTTCATCCGTTTAGCGATGGCTGAATCGCTGTTTTATAGCAGAACATCCCTTTTATAGTTTTACATACAGTTCTTCCACCTCTTTCAAAAACTATTAAATTTTTTCGAAAAATTTTAAACATATTTTCAACAAATGCCGCGGCTTTACTTCAAATCTACAAATATAAGATATAATATTCCTGTACCAATTAAATACCAATTACTTATAGAAAGAAGATGTTTATATGAGTAAAGTATCTGGAAAAATTGCTTTTGTTACTGGCGGCGGTCAAGGAATTGGAGAAGCAATCTGCAAACGATTGGCAGAGGACGGATTCGCAGTTGCAGTTGCCGATTATAATGTAGAAACTGCAACACAAGTTGCTGAGGACATCAATAAGCTTAACGGCAAAGCAATTGCGGTTAAAGTGGATGTTGCTGATCGCGATGATGTTTTTAAAGCTGTCGATGAAACAGTAAAACGTCTTGGCGGTCTTGATGTGGTGATTAATAATGCGGGTCTTGGACCAACCACCCCTATTGAAAGCATTACATATGAAGATTATCGGAAAGTCTATGATGTTAACGTTGGCGGTACTTATTGGGGAATACAAGCAGCTGTAAAAGCCTTTAAAGAACTTGGACACGGCGGGAAAATCATTAATGCATCTTCTCAAGCCGGCCAAGTCGGCAACCCGGGCTTAGCGGTTTACGGAGGAACAAAGTTCGCTGTTCGCGGGATTACCCAAACTGCGGCAAAAGATCTAGCTGAATTAGGTATTACTGTAAACGCCTTTTGTCCGGGTATCGTTAAAACTCCTATGATGATGGGGATTGCACAGCAAACCGCTGATGAAGCAGGCAAGCCGTTTGAATGGGGCATGGAACAATTCGCTAAAAATATTGCATTAAAACGCTTATCCGAGCCGGAAGATGTAGCAGCATGCGTTTCTTACCTTGCAGGGCCAGATTCAGATTATATGACTGGTCAAGCTCTTATCATTGATGGCGGAATGGTATTTAATTAATTTTAAAATTATATTCTATATGGAGGGCGGAGTTTTCCCCTCCATATTTAGTATTGAATAATCAGCTATATAGCATGGCTTAAAACCGTGTAATACGAAACGGCCACGGCGTCCAACCACGCCTTGATTTATGGTTCACGTTTAAAAAACAAAGAACGCAGGCCGTTGGTTCCTCCCCCATCGGCAAATCGTGGCGTCCATGAATTTCGAATCGCATCAATACTTAGCGTTTACTGCCAAATTGTCATTCTAAACGCCCTTCTTCTTGAAGTTTTCCCAATCTTTTATGATTGCCCAGGTCCCTTTATCTGTTGAAGGACGGCTCCATCATTTAGGATATAACGAAGCGGGACAATTGAGCGGAAATGATACAAACAAGAGGCTAATTTTAATTAAAAAAAGGCCGAAGTGAGCAACTTCGCCCTCAAGCAAGGCGCCGTGAGGAAATCCATATGTTTACGATCTTTTGAACCCCTGTTTCAAAATACACTAGTGCGAGGATTTCCCCTGCGATAAGCGGCACCCAAGATATCTTCTTTGAATTCTACTCCAAGCCTCCATAGGTTTTATTTACGCGCTTTTTCCGTCAACTCGTTTATTTTCTCCATTTTTTTCGATTTCCTCTAAACTGCGACCTCGAGTTTCAGGGACGCGTGTCCGGATAAATACAACTCCAAGCAAACAAATCACACCGAAGATTGCAAACACAGCTTCTTGAGACATCGAAGCGGTCATAACAGGAAATAGCAATCCAACCAAGAAAGAACCAATCCAGTTAAATGATGAAGCTAAACCAGACGCACGCCCGCGAATTACCAGCGGGAAAATTTCTCCAACTATGACCCAAGTTAAAGGAGCCCATGTGAATGAATAAAGTGCTACATAGATACTCAAAAAGACAACCATCATCATCGGATTCGCATTAGGAATTAATATATTCAATATTGCCGGCAAAATAAAGGACAGCCCCATTATTGTTCCGCCTACTGTTAATAAAGTACGGCGATTAAATTTATCAGCAATCACTAAGAATATTAATGAACCTAGCACGAGAATAACTCCTTGAATAATCGGCCACATCAAAGCTGAACTTGCTGCATTTCCTGTTGCTTTTTCTACAATTAAAGGAATGTAATAAAAAATTGCGTTTGCACCCTGGAATTGTTGAAAAGCAGCAACACCCACACCGGCAATTAATAAAAAACGATATTTATTGCTTAAGAGGGTAGCCCATGATGCATTTTGATTTGCCTTCGCTTCTTCTCTGGCAGTTTCTTGAATTTGCGTTATTTCAGAATCAATCTCTCCTTTGTTAGAGCGAATATAGCTCAACACCTTGCGAGCTTCATCAAGTTTATTGTTCTTTATTAAAAAACGTGGTGATTCGGGTAATTTTAGCATTCCAACATATAAGATCAAAGCAGGTACAGCAGCCAAACCAAGCATCAACCGCCACGCCATTGTTTCCGGCAAATCTTTCAATAGAAAATCAACAATGTAAGAAAGCAACATTCCAGAACAAATCATTGTTTGATTAATTCCTGACAGCCGTCCACGTAAACGTGCAGGCGCCATTTCCGACATATAGGCTGGGACCAATGCAGAAGCGGCACCAACGGCCAATCCCAATAAAACCCGAGAAACAATCAAAAATAGTATCCCATTATGAGGTGCTATTCCTGACAAAATGGATCCAACAACAAAAATGATAGCGGAAATTAAAATCATTTTGCGCCGTCCCAAACGATCAGAAAGTTGTCCGGCAAGGGCGCCTCCAAAAATAGCGCCTAACATTACCGAAGAGGTAATCCATCCAATAACCCCGGCGTTGTCTTGAAGGTTCCAATCATTTTGCAGAAAAGGCAAAGCACCCGTCATAACGCCGATATCATAACCGAAAAGAATGCCCGCAAAAGCCCCAAAAAAGTAAATGAAGCCACTTGAGATTTTCTTTTCATTAACCATTAAAGTTTCCTCCTCAAGGTTGAAATTAAATTGTGTAAAAATCCACTGCAAAAATATTGAAGGCTTTTTAAGAAATAATAAAAGCGCTTTCAAGCCGCAAATACATGCCAGGATATTATTTGGTGGGATTTCTCCCTAAATCTCATGGTTTTATTCGCCTATTTTTAAACGCTTTCAATTTTTACTGAATGTCGCGATAACGCTTACAAAATCATAAATATTTTGAAAACTGATGCCTATTTTCACCTCCAAGGAAGCAGCACCTCCTCGGAGGTTAGAGGCATTACTTAATCACTACATATTCCAAGTCAACGAGCTTTGCATAAGTGATCATTTGGTCTGTTGTTAAAAACAATGAAACAACTGTATGGTGGCCGCCGCCATTCTCAAGCCATGCTTTCACTCCATCTTGGAAGTTAGGCTTCACTTCCCAAAGCACCCGTGCAACTGGAAGGTTTGGTGCTGGAACAGTTGGTTCAAATGCAGAAACTTCGTTAATCAACAATTTGTAGTGCGTACCAAAGTCTGCCATTGAAACAACCACGCCATCTCCTGCTTTTCCGTCGAACACTAGGCGTGCCGGGTCTTCACGATCACCAATACCTAATGGAGAGACGATAATTTTTGGTTTATTGCTTGCTAAAGATGGGTCAACTTCAAGCATATGCGATTGAAGAATTGATTCTTGACCGGCAGCCAATTCATATGTGTAATCTTCCATAAAACCAGTTGATTGGTTACGGCTCATCACTTTGAGCAAGCGGTCGAGCGCTGCAGTTTTCCAATCTCCTTCACCGGCAAAGCCATATCCTTGCGCCATCAAACGTTGGACGGCAAGACCCGGAAGCTGTTTCATTCCATATAAATCTTCAAAGTTAGTTGTGAAAGCATTGTAACCACCATCATCAAGGAAACGTTTAATAGCGATTTCATAGCTTGCTTGTACTTTTACACTCTTCTCCCAATCTTCCCGACTGTAAGTGCCATAATCAAATTCATAAAGGTCTGCGTATTCTGCAAACAAACGATTAATCTCTTCATCTGTAACCGCATTCACGTATTGAACAAGATCACCGATGCCAAAGTAATCAACTGTCCAGCCAAATTGAATTTGCGCTTCAATCTTATCCCCTTCAGTAACAGCAACGTTACGCATGTTGTCACCAAACCGAGCGACCTTGATGTTGAAGCTTTCGTTATAAGCAACCGCTACGTCCATCCATTCTGCAATTTGCTGTTGCACTTCAGGTCGCTCCCAATAACCTACGACAACTTTATTTTGTTTTTTCAAACGGGCATTGATAAAACCGTATTCACGGTCGCCATGAGCAGATTGGTTGAGGTTCATAAAGTCCATGTCAATCGTTGGCCATGGAATACTTTCATTAAATTGTGTCGCTAAATGAAGTAATGGTTTTTGCAATAATTTTGTTCCGCGAATCCACATTTTCGCAGGCGAGAAAGTATGCATCCAAGTGATAACACCGGCGACTTCGTCACGATAATTTACTTCTTTCATGATGCTAGTGATTTTATCTGCATTAACAGCCAAATCTTGCAATACAAGCGGATATGGCAAAACAGCGCTTTCATTTAATGCATCGGTCATGGCTTGCGCGTGCGCTCTGACTTCCGCTAACGTTTCTTCCCCATAAAGATGCTGTGAACCTACGACAAACCAAAATTCTTTTTTCCCTGTTGTTAACATAATAACCCTCTTTTCTTAAATTGATGGGATAATTGATAGTTTGATAGAATTGACATTACTTTTGACCATAATAAGCATTTTTACCGTGTTTTCGTAAGTAATGTTTATCTAAAATACGTTGTGGTAATTCTTTTGCAAAAAGATTTAATTCTCTTGTAAATAAATTCATTTTCGCAACTTCCTCCAACACCACACTATTCAATACGGCTGATTTTACATCTTTGCCCCAAGTAAATGGACCATGACCGTGAAGTAAGACACCGGGAACAGCTAAAATATCTAACCCTCGCTCCTCAAATGTTTCGATAATCACATGACCTGTTTCTGCTTCGTAACCGCGATCAATCTCCTCTTGTGTCAAGTAACGGGCACATGGTACGGAACCATAGAATGTGTCTGCATGAGTGGTCCCCATCGCTGGAACATCAAGGCCTGCTTGAGCCCAGATTGTCGCCCAAGTTGAATGAGTGTGTACAATTCCTCCAATTTCAGGGTAGCGCTTATAAAGCACTGCGTGAGTCGCTGTATCTGATGAAGGCCTCAGCTCTCCTTCAACAACATTGCCATCTAAATCAACAACCACCATATCACTAGCTTTCATCGTTTCATAATCAACACCGCTCGGTTTGATAACGAATAGACCTGTTTCACGGTCAATGGCACTTGCATTTCCCCATGTGTATTTCACGAGTCCGTATTTAGGCAGGTCCAAATTCGCTTGTAATACTTCTTCTTTCAGTTGTTCTAGCACGTCAATCCCTCCATTAAATCAAATGGTCTACAGCGGCCTGCTCAATCATTAAACCTTTTTTGTACCGTTCGATAAATGCTTCAAATCCTTCTACATCTAATTGATCAGGGTAAATTTCCTGCCCGGCATCCTCTTCAAAGACTTTTTTGTCGAGGAAGTCTTCTAAGCTCTCTTCTTGACCTTTGTTCATCATGTAAGAAGCAAGAATAGCCATTCCCCACGCACCGCCTTCTCCGGCTGTTTCCATAACTGATACCGGCGTATTCATTGCAGCTGCAACAATTTTTTGTCCGACAAGAGGGGTTTTGAATAAACCGCCGTGAGCTAAAATGCTATCGATTTCAATTTTTTCCTCTTTGGTCAAAATATCCATTCCGATTTTCAAAGCAGCAAAGGCTGTAAAAAGGTGTGTCCGCATGAAGTTTGCTAAATTGAAACGACTCTCTGGTGAGCGGACAAATAATGGCCGGCCTTTTTCTAATCCCGTAATATTTTCACCGGAGAAATAGCCGTAGCTTAGCAAACCGCCGCCATCTGAGTCAGCTTCCAAAGCTTTATTTAACATCACTTCGAATAATTTATTCGTTTCAATCTTTTGTCCCATTGCTTCAAAAAATTCACGAAACAATCCTAGCCAAGCATTAATATCGCTTGAGCAGTTATTCGCATGAACCATTCCAACCGGACTGCCGTTTGGCGTTGTGACCAAATCAATTTCTGGATATACTTTTGAAAGTTCTTTTTCTAATACAATCATGGCAAAAACTGAAGTTCCCACCGAAATGTTTCCAGTGCGTTTCCTCACACTATTCGTAGCAACCATTCCTGTTCCAGCATCGCCTTCCGGTGGACAAATTGGAATGCCTGGTTGTAAATTTTTTGACTGATCCAGAATTTTTGCACCAATTTCGGTTAATTCACCAGCCTGCTCGCCTGAAATATAAACTTTAGGAAGAATATCCTTCAGCTTCCAAGGGTAGCCTTTGTTCGAAATCAGTTCATCAAACTGCTTGACCATCGATTCATTGTAATTTTGCGTTGATTCATCAATCGGGAACATGCCCGAAGCATCTCCAATGCCAATTGCTTTATTACCAGTCAGTAACCAGTGAATGTACCCGGCTAAGGTGGTGATATAGTCAATGCGAGGCAAATGCTTCTCTTCATTTAATATCGCTTGATAAAGGTGAGCAATACTCCACCGTTCGGGGATATTGAATTGAAATTGATCAGTTAATTCTTTTGCTGCAGCACCGGTTGTTGAGTTACGCCAAGTTCGAAACGGAACAAGCAGCTCCCCTGTTTTGTCAAAAGCCATATACCCATGCATCATTGCAGAAATTCCAATAGAACCGATTTTGCGAATGGTGATGCCATAATTTCGTTCAACTTCATTCTTCATTTCACTATAAGCTGTTCGCAATCCAGTGATAATATCTACCAAGTTGTACGTCCAAAATCCATCTTCCAAGAGGTTTTCCCACTCATAGCTTCCAGATGCGATTGTTTCAAAACTGCTATCAATCAACACTGCTTTAATACGTGTGGATCCGAATTCAATTCCAAGTGATGTTTCTCCCTCAGTTATGGCTTGCTTGATGTTTACTCGATTCGCTTTCACGTAATCCCCCCCTCTGATAGCGATTTCATTATAATTCGAAAGAAAGCATTTTCCTTTCCGCTTAACTTTATTACAACCTTAGTATATTTTTTGTACGTACATATGTCAATCTAGAATATAATATGTTCATATAAATATCACGACGATATTTTCTGTTATTTTTCTCTTAATGTTTATAATAAAAGGTATTTGAATAACATAAAACCTAAAGAAAATTTTTATAATTGCTAGTTAATTTTCACGAAAATAAGGCGGAATCTTTTAATTCATTGTAAGCCATGATAAAATATGTCCACACAAATCATTCAATTAAAAAAATTAGAATGCGAACAACTGCGAAAGAAGTGAGTGAAATGAAACCAAAGTATAAGGTCATCATTAATGACATAAAAAGTAAAATACTTTCAGGAGTTTACAGAGCGGGAGACCAAATTCCTACTGAATCCGCCATACAGGAAGAGTACAAAGTCAGCCGCCACACTGTTCGAAAAGCCATTTTAGAACTATCGAACGAAGGGTTCTTAAGAAGTGAAAAAGGGTCTGGCACTTATGTTAGTAACCAGTATCAATCAAAAGCCGGCGGGAATTCCAATAACAAAATAATCGGTGTAATCACGACCTACATTTCTGATTACATTTTCCCCTCCATTATTCGTGGAATTGAAGGGAGATTGAATGAGGCTAATTATTCGTTACTATTAGCTAGTACAAATAATGATGTCGAACAAGAAAAAAAAGCTTTGGAAATGATGCTGTCATTTGGCGTAGATGGTTTAATTGTTGAACCTACGAAAAGCAATCTGTACAATCCCAATATTGCCTACTACCTATCGTTTAAGGAACAGGATATTCCTTTCATCATGATCAATGCTTATTATGAAGAATTAGATGTTCCTTTTCTTTGTCTCGATGACGTGCAGTCAAGCTATCTCGCAACAAAAGAATTAATATCAAAAGGACATACACAAATTGGTCTCATTTCAAAAATGGATGATTTACAAGGAAAGTATCGAATGAAGGGGTATATAAAAGCGCTTGGTGAAGCCAAATTACGATTTTACCCGGAGCATGTGCTTTCGTACAATATAGAGACGAAGCTGGACCTATACACAGACCTGAAGAAGTTTCTAAATGAAAAAAGAGACGTGTTGACTGCAATCGTCTGCTACAACGACGAAGTAGGGCTGGAAGTAGCAAATGTATGCAGACAACTTAATATTTCTATCCCGGACAAATTGTCAATTATTGGTCAGGACAATTCGTATATCGCCAAAAATGCGAATATCAAACTAACAACATTGACCCATCCTCAAGAACAAATGGGACACGATGCAGCTGATTGGGTCATTAAAAAATTACAAGGAAAGAAGGATTTACCAAACGAAACCTACTATCAACCTGTGTTAGTTGAAGGCGAAACCGTAAAAGAGTTAGAAATACAATAATCATAGCGTGATCAAGAAAAACCCAGTCCATGTTCACTAAAGGCGCGAACACGGACTGGGTTGTTTTACTCTGGTATCAATTAAGCAAAGAAATGTTGAATCAGAAAAACGGGCGAAAATCTCACCGAAGAGAAAAAATCAGTCTCTGATATATTAGATGCTGTATAATTGTGTCACAAGAAAGTAACATCGTGCTGTTTAAGGTTTATCCGGCATGCTCTTTTTCTGAGCATTGAAACGGCTTGATAGACATGTGGTGACGCCCCTAGATATTGAATGATCAACGGCGTGCTGTTCGATTTCACTCCAGCTCATGTTTGCTGATCCATACATCCGTTACTTCCCCTGCTTCATCTTCGTCGATGATGAAAGAACCGTTGCTGTACCGGTCATGAAGCTTGATTTCTTTGACAAGCATCTCCTCTGTGATGCCTTTTTCGGTTTGAAGCGTGATTTGATCATGATATGAACATGCGAGCAGGCCGGCAATGCGGTGAGGTTTTTTCTTCAGTTCCCTCAGCATGAGAACCCCTCGTTTCGCCCTTGACGTTTTTTCAAATTCGCTGCGGTTCATCCGCTTAATAGATCCGCGCTGGGTCACGAGCACAAGCACGTCTTTTTCCTCTAAAACCTGTCCGCTGGCGACAAAGTCGCCGTCTTTCAAATTGACGCCCTTGACACCGGCCGCCCTTGCGCCGACGACGCTGACTTCATCTTCTGTGAACCACAGACCGTAGCCGGAATGTGTCGCAATAAACAAATCTTTCGTTCCGTCCGTTACATGAACATCGACCACTTCATCGTCGCCTTTTAAATTAAGGGCAACCAGTGCTTTTGAATAGCGCTGTGCTTTATACTGCATCAGCTGAGTTCTTTTCGCCATTCCGTTTTTCGTAAAGAACAGCAGGTATTCAGATTCGGTAAACTCTCTGACAGGAATCGCCTTGACGATGGACTCATCGCTGTCAATCGATATGATATTCGTTATATGCTGACCTAAATCTTTCCATCTGATATCAGGGAGCTGGTGAACTGGACAATAGACATAGCTCCCTTTATTTGTGAACAAGAGCAGAACGTCTGTCGTATTCATTTCCAGCTGACAGAGCAGACGGTCGGTATCTTTCATGCCGAAGTCCTGGCCGTTTGATGCGGCGAAAGACCGCTGGCTCGTTCGTTTAATATAACCGTCTTTCGTTACGGTCACATAAACGTCTTCCGACGCCACCATCACTTCAAGGTTGATTTTAATTTCTTCGATTTTTTCTTCGATGACAGAGCGCCTTTGACTGGCATAGGTTTTTTTAACCTTTTTCAAGCTGTCTTTGATCACTTTCAAAAGTTTCTTATCATTGGAAAGGATCTCTTCCAGCTCTTTGATCTTCTGGTCCAGTTCTTTTGCTTCTTCCTGGAGGGCCGTAATATCTGTGTTTGTCAGCCTGTACAGCTGCAAGGAAACGATCGCTTCAGCCTGCGGCTCAGTAAATGCGAACTTTTCGATCAGATTGTTTTTGGCATCGCGCTTGTCATTGGAGGAGCGGATCGTCGCAATGACCTCATCCAAAATGGACAGTGCCTTCATTAAGCCTTCTACGATATGATGCCTTTCCTTCGCTTTTTTCAGCTCATACTGAGAACGGTTGGTGATGACTTCTTTTTGGTGGCCGATATAAGCGTCCAAAATCGATGTGAGATTCATCAGCATCGGTCTTCTGTTATGGATGGCGACCATGTTAAAGTTGTAAGGAATCTGCAAATCCGTGTTTTTGTATAAGAAATTTAAAATGCCTTGTGCATCCGCTTCTTTTTTCAGCTCAATCACGATTCTGAGGCCTGTCCGGTCGGTCTCGTCACGGACTTCTGAAATCCCTTCGACCTTCCGTTCAATCCTGAATTCGTCCATTTTTTTCACTAAATTCGCTTTGTTGACTTCAAACGGAATTTCAGTAATGACAATTTGCTGGCGGCCGCCTCTGATTGTTTCGATCTCGGCTTTGCCCCTGATGATGATTTTTCCTTTTCCGGTTTCATAGGCTTTTTTTATGCCTTCTTTCCCCTGGATGATTCCTCCGGTCGGAAAGTCCGGACCTTTTACGAACTCCATGAGGTCATCCACGCTGCAGTTCGGCGAGTCGATCCGCTTAATCACGGCATCGATCACTTCCCCGAGATGATGCGGCGGAATGTCAGTCGCATACCCGGCGGAAATCCCTGTCGATCCGTTGACAAGCAGGTTCGGGAACATTGCCGGAAGGACGACAGGCTCTTTGCTCGTATCATCAAAGTTTGGTACAAACTCGACCGTTTCTTTGTCAATATCCCGCAATAGCTCTGACGCGATCGCCGCGAGCCTTGCTTCTGTATAACGCATCGCAGCCGGCGGATCACCGTCGATGCTTCCGTTGTTTCCGTGCATTTCAATCAGCACGTTGCGAACCTTCCAGTCCTGGCTCATCCGCACCATCGCTTCGTAGACCGAGCTGTCTCCGTGAGGATGATAGTTTCCGATTACATTACCGACCGTTTTTGCGGCCTTGCGGAAATTCTTATCGTATGTGTTCCCTTCCGCATGCATGGCGTATAAGATTCTTCTTTGAACAGGCTTCAGGCCGTCGCGCGCATCAGGGAGCGCCCGGTCCTGAATAATATATTTGCTGTATCGGCCGAAACGGTCGCCGATCACGTCTTCCAATGGTAAATCATGATAAATCTCTGGCTGTGCCATTTATTTAAACCTCCTCAGCGACCGATAAATTCTCGTTTTCCAAAATGTTGCTTTCTTCATCAAGTCCGAAAGCGACGTTTTTCTCAATCCATTTTCTCCTCGGCTCAACTTTGTCGCCCATCAATGTCGTTACGCGCCGTTCCACCCGGGCCGCGTCATCGATTTTAACCCTGACAAGTGTTCTTGACTCGGGGTTCATTGTCGTTTCCCAAAGCTGGTCAGCGTTCATTTCGCCGAGACCTTTATAGCGCTGGATCGTATATCCTTTTCCGACTTTTTTGAGGACGTCGTCCATTTCCTCATCAGACCAGGCATATTCAATGATTTCTTTTTTGCCCGACCCTTTGCTCACTTTATAGAGCGGCGGCAGTGCGATAAACACTTTTCCGTGCTCGATCAGCGGCTTCATATAGCGGTAGAAAAAAGTCAGGAGCAGCACTTGGATATGCGCGCCGTCTGTATCCGCATCTGTCATGATAATGACTTTGTCGTAATTGATGTCCTCAATGTCAAAATCGGCGCCGACCCCTCCGCCGATCGCGTGAATGATCGTATTGATCTCTTCATTTTTAAAAATATCGGCCAGCTTCGCTTTTTCCGTATTGATAACTTTTCCGCGGAGCGGCAGGACAGCCTGGAATTTCCGGTCTCGTCCCTGCTTTGCTGATCCTCCCGCAGAATCACCCTCCACGAGATACAATTCGTTCTTGGATGGATTCCTTGATTGTGCAGGCGTCAGCTTCCCGGAGAGCGTCGCTTCGGATTTCTTTCTTTTCTTTCCGCTTCTTGCCTCTTCTCTTGCTTTTCTCGCAGCCTCTCTCGCCTGGGAGGCTTTAATCGCTTTTTTGACAAGCAATGTTGCCGTTTCCCTGTTTTCTTCAAGAAAATAGGCGAGCTGCTCAGAGACGATTGCATCAACGGCTGACCGTGCTTCACTTGTGCCGAGCTTTCCTTTTGTCTGTCCTTCAAATTGAAGAAGCTCTTCGGGAATCCGGACGGAAACGATGGCTGACAGGCCTTCCCTGATATCCGTTCCTTCAAGGTTTTTGTCCTTTTCTTTTAAAAGGGCCACCTTTCTCGCATACTCGTTGAATGCTCTCGTCATCGCCGTTTTGGCACCGGACTCATGGGTTCCTCCATCTTTCGTTCTGACATTATTGACGAACGACAGGATGTTTTCGGAATAGCCGTCATTAAACTGAAACGCGAAGTCAACCTCGATGCCGTTGTGCTCTCCTTCAAATGAGACCACTTCAGAAAGCGCGTCTTTCTCCTCATTTAAATAAGCGACAAAAGCTTCGATTCCGTTTTCGTATAAAAACGTTTCTTTTGTTTGATCGCGTTCATCGATCAATTCTATTTTTAGTCCTTTTAACAAAAAGGCTGATTCTCTCAGACGCTCTGAAAGCGTTTCAAAGTTAAACGTCGTCGTGCTGAACATCGCAGGATCAGGCTTGAAATGAATCAGGGTGCCGGTCTTTTTGGTCGTTCCGATTTTATCAAGGGATGTCACCGGTTTGCCGCCGTTTTCAAAACGCTGCCTGTAAACATTTCCGTCCCGCTCAATCGTGACTGTCAGCCACTCGGACAGGGCGTTTACAACGGATGCACCGACGCCGTGCAGCCCCCCGCTCGTTTTATAGCCGCCTTGGCCGAACTTTCCTCCGGCATGCAGCACTGTCAAAATAATTTCTGGAGTCGGCTTGCCGAGCTTATGCATTCCTGTTGGCATTCCCCGGCCTCTGTCTTGCACCGATATGCTGTTATCTTTATGTATTTTTACTATAATGTGATCCCCATGGCCCGCAAGGACTTCATCGACGGAATTATCGACGATTTCATATACGAGATGGTGCAGTCCCCGGCTGTCTGTCGAACCGATGTACATACCGGGGCGTTTTCTGACCGCTTCAAGGCCTTCGAGCACCTGTATGGAATCATCATTATAGTCAACTTGCTGTTTTTTAACCAAATGCATAAACCCCTTTCAAAAATCAAACATTGCTTATAAAGAATAATACACACTCTGTCATATAAAGCAAAGTATTATCCGATTATTTTCCAATTTCTTCAAGCATTGTCGGGAACATGTTAAAATGAAAGCCGCTTTTTGCACAGCCGTCATTTTACACGATTCATCACCCGCAGCACAAGGCTTTCCACATCGCAATTGGAAAATCATTCTTAAAAAACTGTCCAAGACTTATTGTAGCCGTTTTTCACAGCAATTCGCAAACATATTCTCGCATAAAAAAGACAAAAACCCTTGAAAAAACAAGGATTTTTGTCTTTTTTATGCCGATTTTGTTAACGAGTGTGCCACTTTTATGCACAAATCCATAATCACCGTATAGCCTTTTTCGCTCAGAAGCTGATAAGCTTCTTCATTGACAAGCCCCTGCTGCGCCCAAAACACATCTGCGTCTATCTCCAGGAATTCCTTTGCGACATCAGGCAGATGCTCGGATCTTCTGAACACATTGACGATATCAACGTGTCCTTCAATGTCTTTTAAGGATGCCACAGCCTTGACGCCCAGCGCCTCATCAATGGTCGGATTGACAGGGATGATGTCATATCCCGCGTCCTGCATCGCTTTTGATACCATGTACGATGTTCTTTCAGGGTTGTCGGACAAGCCGACTACCGCAATTCGTCTGCTGTTTTCAAGAATGGTTTTGATTTCCTGTTTAGAAGGATTTTCCACACCGATCACTCCTTTTAAGTTCAGTTTACACGAAAACAAAGGAGATAATCAAAATTTTCATATGATTAGCGCGCATTATCTTGTATGATATATACGGTACTTCTAAAGAAAAGCCGTCATGGAAGGCGCCTCTCATGTTAAAATAAAGAGAAGGGATCATCTAAAAAGGAGAAATGAAATGTTAATAGCTTTATTATTTATTTTAGCCTATCTACTCGGCAGCATTCCGTCCGGCTTGATTGTCGGAAAGGCCGCCAAAGGAATCGACATCAGGGAACACGGCAGCGGGAATCTTGGCGCCACCAACGCATTTCGGACACTCGGCGTAAAAGCCGGCTCTATCGTTGTGGCTGCGGACATTTTGAAAGGGACGCTCGCCGCCTTTCTGCCCGCCATCCTGCACATCGGCGTACACCCTTTGCTGGCCGGCGTAGCCGCAGTCATCGGGCATATGTTCCCTGTGTTCGCAAAATTTAAAGGCGGAAAAGCTGTCGCTACTTCCGGAGGCGTATTGCTTTGCTATCAGCCTCTTCTGTTTCTCACAATGGTTGCGGTGTTCTTTCTGTTTTTGTATATCACAAAATATGTATCGCTTTCTTCCATTTTAACCGGCTTGTATACAACGGTTTACAGTCTGTTTACGAAAGACCTTTTATTGGTGGCAGTCGTCGCCTTTCTTACGGCGTTTGTCGTATACAGACACAGGACGAACATTAAACGCATCATCGATAAAACCGAGCCCAAAATCAAGTGGATGTCCGGCAAAAGATGAGCCTATCCGAAGAACATTATATTTTCATGATCGGACAAAAACGTTATATACTATAAATAGATTCAGCATGCTTTGAAACAAATGATGAAGGAGTGCTTGCCCGTGAATTTGAAAATTAATGAAGAGGCGCTTAAATGGTATAAGAACGAGCTTGATTTAAAAGAAGGTGATCAGGTTCGCTTCTTTGTCCGCTACGGAGGATGCAGCAATGTTCAAAAAGGCTTCTCCCTTGGGGTCTCAAAAGATGAGCCGCAGCAAATCGGTGTAAGTGCGGAAAAAGACGGCATTACGTTTTTCGTTGAAGAAAGCGATGTATGGTATTTCGACGGCCATGATCTGCTTGTCACCTATAACGAATCTGCGGAAGAACCTGTTTTTGAATATCAGTAAAATATCATTTTTTACGGCTTGCAGAGAATCCCCCGTTTTTCTGCAAGTTTTTTTATTTTTCTTCGTCATTGAAGTGCCGAAAAAAAGCCTTCAAAATCTAGGGTGGCTTGCCTGAGTGTTCGGCAAATGTACACCGCGAGCTGCGTAAAGCTCCTAAAGGACATTATATACGGGGCAGCAAACACGAATAACTGAGCGGGTACAGATCCTGTATATCTAAAATACAGTTCGTTTAAAATAAAGCGGCAAGGATTTCCCCATTCAATAAAGATTTTTACACACTCTAATATTATACAAAGTCATTTACATCGAGGTGTTTGGTCATGGTTTACGGTGTGACAACTTTTATTTTACTGGCTGTTTTTCTGATCTTTTATTTAACGGACCGAAGAAGGATCATCAACGGTTTTTTATTCAATCTATTTTTTTGTTCATTTCTTGTTCTTTCCTACTATCTGGCATACGTTTTCGGAATTGGCTTTTTCAGACTTTTCGTCATTGTACCGCTGCTGATCTTTTTCTTTATCCTAACGTTCGGTCTATTTGCTTTAATGATCGGGTTATTTCTGAATGCGAGAATTCTTATCAAAAGAGAAGGACGACGATTGTCTAATTGTTTGACTTTAATTTCCGGGCTAGGCATTATCATATTTTTTCTATTGTCAGTGATTGACCCCGCTCGTTTTTTATCGCCAAATGTTCAGCCGTTGTTTGCGGGATCATCGCTTATTGCGGTCTATTTCTTCTTTCATTTAACAAATTTCTTAACAGCCTATTTTCTATATCAATTTAACAGACCGAAACTTAATCAGGATTACATCATCGTTCTCGGAAGCGGATTAATTAACGATACTGTACCCCCGCTTTTAGCAAGCAGGATAGATAAGGCTGTCGATTTTTATCGGAAACAAGCAGCTGTTGCTCCTCCGCCGAAAATTATTTTTTCCGGCGGGCAAGGACCTGATGAAAACCTTTCTGAAGCAGAAGCCATGCAGAGATATGCTTTAAAAAAAGGGATACCTGAAGAGCACACTTTCAAAGAAGACCGTTCTGTAAATACATATCAAAATATGCTTTTCTCCAAACAACTGATGGACTCATTATCAGACGGCAAATACAACAGCATCTTCACAACAAACAATTTCCACCTGTTCCGCGCCAGCCTATATGCAAAACGAGCAGGCTTAAAGAGCCAGGGGATCGGTTCAAAAACCGCTTTTTATTATTGGCCGAACGCCATGATCCGTGAATATATCGCTGTTGTTGTAATGAATCGTAAACGGCATAGCATTGTCGTAGGTACTATTTTAGGTTTTTCTATAATTTTGACTGCTCTTAATTTTTTCATTGATTAAAACTTCAAAAATGCGTCTTGAGATTTTGGTTTGTCCGGATGGCACACTTTCTATTGCAGTCATCCCCAACAAGGGTGCAGAGATATATTGATGGAAGTCCCAATAGATAATGATGGATATTTTCAAAGGACATCTTCGCCGGAAAGATGTCCTTTTGCTTTGAAAACATTACACCGTCATGTTGATGATTCTAATGCTTCCTGAGCAATGGGCAACTTCCCTGCTCCAAGCAGCTGTTTTTTTGATGCGCTTGGACTTTTATTGCTTACAAATGTGAAAGGAATATGTAAGATAAATCAATGGTTTCGTTGGGAGGTTTTATATATGATGGGTTCCGAGGTGATAAATGATGAAATGGTTTTTAGGAATTTTAACGGCAGGACTGATAATTTTGGTCGGGGGCTACTTTTTATATTCCGGATATTATTCAACGGAAGATTATTACGTCAAAATTACAACAGATCCAAAAGTCGTGAAAGAAAAAGCAAGTGATGGATACACATATATAAATTATAACTATGATGTTACGGGTTATGATAAAGATGGGAAATCCAAAAACCTAAAGCTCTCTTCTCAAGAAAAAATGCAGAAAGGTCAGTACTATATTATTCATTGGGAAGATAGAAGGGAAATCATATCCAGCAAAGAAAAAGCGAGCGAGAAGCAAATAGATAAGGACATCCTGCATAAATTAGACAATCAAAATTAATCAGCCGCTCACTCTTTCCCCCTAAAACTTCTTGTTTTAGGGACTTTTTTACGAAAAATAAAATGGCTTATCAAGGCATGAAAAACACTGAAGTAAAGGTGAACTTTGTGATTGAAACAGATGATGACAATATAACTGAAACTAAAGATACGTTTTTGCTCATCAAAATGAAACAAGCAAGAACAATGCTTGCTTGTTTCAAGGATGTCCGAGTTTCTTTAAAACACCGTATTATTCAAGCCTGAAACGCTTGATATGGCTTGAGAGCTTTTCTTGTTTTAAAATCATGATCTGCTTCTCTCCCAATAAATCAAAGTGGGGAAATTCGCTTCTTTTATCAATCCACTCTTTTTTCAGTCCGTACTGTTTGCCCCACTCTGCAAGCTTCTCAATGTTCGCGCATCCTGCTTTTGTCACCGTTTTGACATCCGGATACCTGTCATCGAGCCAGTAATGCGTAAGAAACGCAACTTCGCCGTTTAAAACGGCGCGCTTCCATTCGTTCAGCTCGTTTCTTTTAATACCGAACGCCATTACTTTTTGGCCTCTTCGTATGCTTCATGCCACTTTGGATAAAGCTTGCGGAACTGAACCGGTTTGAAGCTGTCCCCGTCAACGCAAATATGGGACGATGTTCCCTTCACAGCGGTTTCTCCGGCGGAATTAAAAATTTCATACCCATATACCGTTTTAAAGCCGTTGTAATCTTCAATCCACGTATGTACCGTCGCTGTTTCACCGTAGCGAAGAGGTTTGACGTAGCGGACATTGATATCCACGACAGGCGACAGGATGCCGTCTTTCTCCATTTCGGCATAAGAAAAGCCGAGTTCTTTAATTAAAGCCGTCCGGCCTACCTCCATCCAAATCAAATAATTGGCGTGATAGACGACACCCATTTGGTCTGTTTCGGCATAGCGGACTTCTATTTCTTTTTTTGAGACGTACAAATTCCCTCTACTCCCTTTTCACAAATGTATTTAATCCAATTCTAGCATATACAATGGGCAAAAACACGACGGACGGCTTCATGCAAAAAAACCAGGTCGCCCTGGTTTATTGATGATATCCGTTTTTGCGGGCTTCCGCCTCGTCATGGATTTCATTGCGCATCGCCTCAATGCTTTCATTTCGGCGTTCATTTTTTTCGCGGATCTGTTCCTGTTCCGCCTCGCTGGCAAAAGACAGCTGCTCTTCAGACTCCTCAATGTTTTCGATTGTGTTCTGCACCATGTCTTGAAGCTTTTCTACGTTGTCTGATCTGTCATCCGGATGATGTTTTTGATGTGTCATTCGGGTCTCTGCCTCCTTTTCATCTTTACTCGCCTTTTGTCTGCATAATGATCGGTGTTTCTCCTGATTTATCATGCATCTTTTTTCCTTTGTTGCGCTTATATTCTACCGGTTTTGTCCCAAGATGGCTCGGGGCAAATTTAGACTGTTTGTCGTGTTCTCTCGGCATGTCTATCCCTCCTTTTCAGCATTAGGATTCTCAAAAAGGAGCGTAAACATGAATCGATTTTTAAAAACTCACTTCAGCTTAAATTTCTCTTCAAGCTTATCTTCCAGCCGATCAAGAAACTCCTGGTTGGTCATGAGCTCCTTTTTATTTTCCGAGACAAGTTCTTCAAATGTTCGCCTTTTCGCTTTTTTCATGTTGAATCACCTCCAGCTTGTTTTCATTTTCACCATTTTTTGGGCAATATAAGCAAAAAAGCCGGGATTTTTTATAATCCCAGCTTTTCTTCCATATTCTTTTTCGACATCGTCCCCAGCACGATATCTTTAATGATTCCGTTTTCATCAATGATAAATGTCGTCGGATATGAAAAAATCTCGTATTTCGCATTGATGCCCGTTCGGTCTAAGACGATGGGGAAATGTAAACCGTGCCTTTCGGCAAACGCTTTGACCGTCTTTTCGTTTTTCTCGGAAGATGTAAAGTTGACGGCTAAAACGGCAATGTCCTGATTTTCATTTTGAAGCTCTTCCATTGCAGGCATTTCGGTTTCACACGGTCTACACCAGGTGGCCCAAAAATTTAACAGCACTTTTTTCCCTTTAAAGTCTGACAAAGATACATCGTTTCCATTCTTTAATGACGGCAGCGTAAAATCAGGCGCCTTGTCTCCTTTCTCAATGCCGATTTCGGCTTCCTTTTGCCCTGTAAAATTCCAAACCGCAAGACCGGCCAAGACTAAAAGAAACGCGGCAGCCAGCACTTTTTTCATCATCGGCATCCTCCACATTCAGGATTACGCTGAAAAAAGAAGAGAAAGCTAAAGGCTCTCTCTTCCTCATTCAATTACTGTTTCATTTTATTGCGGAGCACCATTTGCAGGATTCCGCCGTGACGGTAATAATCGATTTCCACTTCGCTGTCAAAGCGGACAACAGCTTCAAACGACTTGACCGTGCCGTCTTCGGCAATCGCTTTGACTTGGACGAGATCGCGCGGGCGCACCGACTCACTCACGTCTACTTCAATTGTTTCTTTCCCGGTCAAACCGAGCGTTTCAGCGTTTTCTCCCTCTTTAAATTGCAGCGGAAGAACGCCCATCAGCACAAGGTTGCTTCTGTGAATTCTTTCAAAGCTTTCTGCAATGACGGTTTTGATGCCGAGCAGATTTGTTCCTTTTGCCGCCCAGTCGCGGGAAGAACCCATTCCGTAGTCTTTTCCGGCAATGACGACCAGACCTGTGCCGTCTTCTTTATACTTCATGCAGGCATCATAAATGGACATCACTTCTCCGGTCGGCCAATACGTTGTATAACCGCCTTCAGTGCCCGGAGCGATCTGGTTTTTGATTCTGATGTTGGCGAATGTTCCCCTCATCATGACTTCATGGTTTCCGCGTCTTGAACCATATGAGTTGAAGTCTCTAGGAGAAACGCCTTTTTCCTGCAAATATTTTCCGGCCGGCGTGTCTTTGCCGATCGCTCCCGCAGGAGAGATATGGTCTGTCGTGACAGAGTCTCCGAATTTGCCGACAATGCGCAAGCCTTTAAGCGGTTCAACTGTACCTGGCTCAACTGACATGTTTTCAAAGAATGGCGGGTTCTGAATGTAAGTGGACTCTTCATCCCATTTATACAGGGCTTCATCCGTTGTTTCAATCGCATTCCAGCGTTCATTGTCATCAAACACGCGCTCGTATTCTTTTCTGAACAGCTCAGGAGTAACGGTTTGCTTCACGACGGAATTGATTTCGTCCATCGTCGGCCAAATATCGTTGAAGTACACATTTTGACCGTCTTTGCCGACGCCGATCGGTTCGTTTTTCAGGTCGATATCTACCGTACCTGCCAATGCATAGGCCACGACTAGAGGCGGAGACGCCAAGTAGTTTCCTTTGACAAGCGGATGAATCCGGCCTTCAAAGTTACGGTTACCGGAAAGGACAGACGTAATCAGCAGGTCGTTTTCGGCAACCGCTTTTTCGATTTCAGGCGCAAGCGGTCCGGAGTTCCCGATACATGTCGTACAGCCGTAGCCGACGATGTTAAATCCAAGCTCGCGCATATACGGCAGCAGGCCTGAATTAACCAAGTAGCCTGTTACGACTTTTGAACCCGGAGCGAGAGATGTTTTCACATAGTTCGGTACTTTCAATCCCAGTTCAACCGCTTTTTTGGCGACGAGGCCCGCACCGATTAAGACATAAGGGTTTGATGTATTTGTACAGCTGGTAATCGCCGCAATTGCGATCGCACCCGTTTTCATGACGGCTTCTTCGCCGTTTTCAAGCTTAAATTTGATTTCTTTGTCAGCCTCGCTCGCGTTTAAACCGAATCCCTGGTTGCCCGCAGGGCTTGCCAAATGCTTGTGGAACGTTTCTTTCATGTCAGTCAGCGGAATGAGATCCTGAGGACGCTTCGGACCTGAAAGGTTCGCTTCAACTTTTGACAAGTCGATTTCAACGATATCGGTAAATACAGGATCTTCCTGATCAGGCGTGTAGAACAGTCCGTTTTGACGGCAATATTCTTTCACCACATTGATATGTTCTTCATCACGGCCTGTTAAACGCATGTATTCCAATGCTTCCTCATCAACAGGGAAGAAACCGCAAGTCGCGCCGTATTCAGGAGCCATATTTGCGATTGTCGCACGGTCTGCAAGCGGTAGTTCCGCAACACCCGGACCGAAGAATTCGACGAACTTTCCGACTACGCCTTTTTCACGCAGCACCTGTGTCACTTTAAGCGCAAGGTCCGTCGCTGTCGTACCGTTCGGCAGCTTTCCGACAAGCTTCGCACCGATTACTTCAGGTACAGGGAAATATGAAGGCTGGCCGAGCATGCCTGCTTCAGCTTCAATTCCGCCGACGCCCCAGCCGAGAACGCCGATTCCGTTGATCATCGTTGTATGGGAGTCAGTACCGACAAGCGTGTCAGGATAAGTGACAATCTCGCCGTCTTCTTCCACTGCATGGACAACGTTTGCCAAATACTCAAGGTTCACCTGGTGAACAATACCTGTAGCAGGGGGAACAGCTTGATAGTTATTAAACGCTTTCTTAGCCCAGCTTAAAAATTTGTAACGCTCTGCATTTCGTTGGAATTCAAGGTCCATATTAACGGTCAATGCATCTTCCGTACCCGCTTTGTCAACTTGTACGGAGTGGTCGATGACAAGGTCTACCGGTATTTCAGGATTGATTTTATCCGGATCTCCGCCGACTGAAGCCATCGCTTTTCTTAATGAAGCAAGGTCTACAACGGCTGGAACGCCGGTAAAGTCCTGCAAAATAACGCGGGATGGTTTGAAAGGAACGTCAATATCTTTTAATTCGGCAGTGCCCCATTTTGCCAAGTTTTCAACGTGTTCCTCAGTAATGACTCTCCCGTCTACTTGACGAAGAACGGATTCGAGCAAAACTTTAATGGAATAAGGAAGTTTTGATACGTTTCCGATTCCTTGATCCTCTAATGCTTTTAAAGAATAATAGCTGTACGTTTTGCCTTGTACTGTAAACGTTTTTCTTGATTGAAAAGCGTCTTTTTTTGCGATTTGTTGCTGATTCGCCATTTCTCCAAAATCCCCCTTTAAAGATCAAGATCATACGCCAGAAAAATCGGCATATTTCACCACAATTTTCTCACAATTTAATCTTAAAACAATTTTAAACATAAGTAAATATCAATGTTTTTATTAAATTCAATAAGAATGACTTATATACGGAAAAAAGTTTATTTTACTGGAAATACATTTTTTTATACAATACACCCGCTAAGGCTATACTACAGTCTGAGGTGATTGAAATTGGCCAAACGAAAAGCAAATCATGTAATAAATGGAATGAACAATGCGAAACGCCAAGGAAACGGCGCGGGATATATTGAAAATGATCAGCACATACTCACTGAGGCGGAACGCCAAAACAACAAAAAACGGAAAACCAATCAATAAATACGAAAGATCCTTCATGAATATCTTAGGAGGTTAAAACATTGACAAATAAAAACGACGGCAAAGATATGCGCAAAAACGCACCGAAAGGAGCTCAGCCGGGGCAGCCAGAGCCTTTGAGCGGAAGCAAAAAAGTAAAAAACCGGAACCATACAAGACAAAAACACAATTCCAGTCACGATATGTAACATTTTTTCCGCGCCTTTCACGGCGCGGTTTTTTTCCTTACCGCGCGTCACCCTGAGGCGTTGTCCACCCTCCTTCACATGAATTCAAAGGTGTGCATAATCTAATGGTAAGGCTAGGTATGGAGGAATGCTCCAATGACAAATACAAAACGTTTCGATTCCGCAGATTTTGATAAAGAATGGATGAAACAGTTTGTTGACGACCCTTTTCTCCTCTATGATGAAACTTTACCGATTGACCTTTATGAAACGAGCACTGAATATATAATTGAAGCAGATTTAAGCCACTTGAATGTCCGGCATCTTGACTTGACGTTTTCAGGCTACGATTTCAAGCTTGCAGTTAAAACCGATGAGCAGCTTTACGAGAAATCGCTGATGCTTCCTTTCTTTTTGAATGACAAACAGATCGAAGCGGAATGCGAAAACAACATTCTTGCAGTTAAAATCAATAAAGAATCAAGCAAAGATGACATTTCGCTTTCAATCAATATTCCTTTTATATCAAACCTGCACAACAAGCAGAACCCGGACAGCGCTTAAAACACTTGCCATCCGGGTTTTTTTCCGTTCGTTCGTCAAATATCCTCTAGCAATTCTCTATGGCCGATTAGGGAATCGCTATACAATAGATTATGTTCTAGCATCTCTTTTGACCAGGCCGGTGTCCCATTTTATATTATTTTTTCTATGTTCTTCTAAAACGCCTTCATGTAAAATAGGTTATAGACAAAGGAGTGATGAGAGATGCTGGAAGGATGGTTTTTATGGCTGATGCTCGCTTGGATCGTCATCATGATCGTCCTCTTGTCAATCGGCGGTTTTTTCATGTTTCGCAAATTTTTAAAAAGGCTGCCTAAAGAAGATGGGAAATCTGAGCTGGACTGGCAGGATTATTATATTGAACAGACAAGGCATTTGTGGAATGACGAAGAAAAAGAACTGCTTGAGGAATTGGTTTCACCCGTACCCGAGCTGTTTCGCGATGTAGCAAAAGCAAAAATCGCCGGTAAGATCGGGGAGCTTGCATTGAAAGAAAAAGCAGGCGCCATCGACCGGGATTTAATCATCAGAGGCTATATTATGGCCACACCGAAAAGAGACCATAAGTTCCTCGTGAAACGTTTAAAAGAAAAGAACATTGATCACTCTACATATCAAGAGCTTTTTAAATAAACAAAACCTTTCCTTCTTTCAGGAAAGGTTTTGTTTTAATTGACCTGTATGTGATTTGACGCTTCAATCTGGCTTGAAAGCTTTCTAAACGATAAATACATGGCAATCCGCCAAGGAACGATCATCCCGAAAGCCAGAATCCAAAACATTCCGCTCAGTGCGCCGTAATCGATCGTTGTGCTTAATATGCTCTTCATCACGATCCGGATGACGAGCAGCGCAATTAAAATAAACACAAACGATTTGGACCGTTTAATATAGATTTTATCATCGCGGATTTCAAATTTTGAGGTTTTAATTAAGAAAATAGAAAAGATCATGCCCACGGTGAGAGCTTCCAAAAATTCAGCACCGGTTACGTGGAACACCGGAAATAAAAACATGAGAGCACCGGTGCTCATAAAAATCGGAGGCAGTATAATTTTTTTGGCCGTAGCCGGTTTTTCAGATGACTTGATTCTGACAGCCATGACAATGACGGCCATCACGATAGCAAGTATAGATGAAACGACGATCATCATACATATCATCCCTTTTTCTAAAGCTAATTTCTCTACTTGTTACTATACTCTAAAACGAAGAAAAAAACCATGTTCACGTTTATCAGCTGCAAGCATTTCCGAGCACATGCCGAATCGCTTCGACGACTTTCGTTTCCTCGAAAGGCTTGACGATGAAGTCCTTGGCTCCGGCTTCGATCGCCTCAACGACGATCCGCTTTTGCCGCATGGCCGTACACATGATCACTTTCACTTTCGGGTTCAGCTGGATCATATCCTTTAAAGCTTCTATCCCGTTTTTCACAGGCATCGTAATATCCATGATAACCAAGTCCGGCTGCAGCTCTTGATAAAGCAAAACAGCTTCTTCCCCGTTCTCGGCTTCACCCGCGACTTGCAAGTCTTCTGTTTCAAGTATTTCTCTAATTTTATCTCTCATAAATTTTGCATCATCAACAATTAAAACCCTTGTCATACTCCCCTCCAACATCATTATTCAGTTTTGCTGTGAATAAGTCCTATTGTAACAAAAAACCAAGGCGGTCCTTAGCAAAGTTTAAAAGCCTCTGAAATCGCCGAACAGGCTTGACAATACGATAATGATTTTCGTCATCCAGTCAAAGAACAGCAGGATGCCGACTACAATCATTGCAACTCCGCCGATCTTCATGATGATGAGCTGATGCTTCCGAAGCCATTTCATCTTTGTAATGAAAAAAGACAGAAGCAGAAACGGCAAGCTGAATCCGAGTGCATAAAGCGCCATATAAGGCACGGCCGACATCGGGTTCGTTCCGGCGAGTGCAATAACCGCTGCAAGAATCGGGCCGGTGCAGGGCGTCCAGCCGGCGGCAAATGCCATTCCGATTCCGATGGAACCGAGCAGACCTCCAGGCCTGTTTTTAAATTGGAGGCGCCTTTCTTTCATTAAAAATTCAGGCTTAAAAACCCCCAAAGTGACAAATCCGAAAAAGATGATAAAAACCGCACCAAGCTGCCTGATGAGCTGATGATAATCCTTAAAAAACGACCCGACAAGCGACGTGCTGTAGCCGAGTGCCACAAAGATCATCGAAAAGCCGATCAGGAAAAAGACCGTATGTACCAAGCTCCTTTTTTGAAACATAAGTTTGTCAGAATGGATTTCACTCATGCTGACACCGGTAATATATGATAAAAAAGCGGGATAAAGCGGCAGGCAGCATGGCGAAATAAACGATAGAAACCCTGCACCGAAAGCGAGAATATAATTGATATCAGCCATCTCTTTCTCCCTTCTATTTTTTGGAATACCATGAAAGAAAATCATTTGATATGACAATTACATTTCAATTTCCTAACATATCACAAAAAAGGATGTTGATTTCACGAATTTCTTTATATAATCAATTTTGACAATTTACCCTTATCACCTTCAGAATTGAAAAGAAACCTATATATGGATATAATAGCATTTAGTAGGCAACAAAAAGATGATTTTTACAGAAGAAAGGATAAATTCCTGTGATGAAAGAAAATCTGCTTCATGAAATTGAGGAAAAAAGAAAAGAGCTGCTAAAAATCGTCATGACAAACGGCATGACTTCACATATCACCATTCAGCACAGCCAGCAGCTGGATATCCTTCTCTTGGAATACCAAAAACTATCTCTCGGAAATACACAATAATCATAGATCAAAATAAAAAACCCGGAAGCGGGTTTTTTATTTTATAACCATGTTCCTTCTATGTCATAATCGCATTCGCATTATTTCGTTTGATTTTCCATGGCTTTCATCATTTGATTAATTTTCTTCTGGGATGGTTTCATACCCATCTGCATCATCATCATGCGCAGCATTTGTTCATTAATTGGCGGATTTTTTTTCAAATAGTTCATCATATATTTACGAGCAATAAAAAATCCGAGTGCAACACCTGCGAGCAATGCTAAAACGCCCACTAGGATGACAACCCACAAATCCATTTAATTTCCTCCTTCATGTTGTCTCGTATAAAGTGTACTAAACCAAACGCTATTATACAACATTTACAGTCCAAATTCTTTTTTTTATACAAAATTTCTTTCTTTCACAGGGTTCAGCCAGCCATAACGTTTCATATTAAAATCCATCGCAAGAAAACACGGACTGACTTTTCGCAATACCTCAAAGAAAACCGTTTCGGCATCGAATGGACCCTTTGCCAAAATCTCAATATGACGGTCTTTGATAATAAAAGAAGCGCTTCCTTTTGGAACAATCAATCTGTATACATAGTCAACCTGTGTATAGTCTTCCCGGCAGAGGTTCATTTTCATTCTTTTGTGTATATGAGCAGCGGGAATCGGTTTTGTAATAAACTCGATCTGTTTCGCGGCTAATTGAGACTTTTGATCGGGGCTCGTCCAATGATAATCGTAAAACAGTTTGAACATGACGGACTCTCTTCCAAAATAATGGCTGGCAAATTCCTCTTCTATCAAATACGTATAATAATGGCGTTCCATCCCTGTCTCATCCCCCTGTTTCGAAAGATATATGTTTTCTATTATACAAAAGGGGGTTAGAAATAATTGTCTGATGATGATAAAAGAAGCGACTAATTTTGTCGAAACGAAAAAAAGAGAATGATCCGCAGATCATTCTCTTTCATATGCCCGATTAGCGATTTAACAGTTTTTTCACCCGGTCAACTACATTCGCAGGCGTAAAACCGTATTCTTTCATGATCGTTTCGCCAGGAGCTGATGCACCGAACTGGTCGATTCCGAGAATGTCCCCGTCAGTGCCTGTATATCTCTCCCATCCGAGCGGCGATCCCATTTCAATTGCGAGACGCTTTGTCACATCAGTTGGAAGAACAGCGTTTTTATATTCAGCCGGCTGCTTGTCAAATCGATCCCATGACGGAACGCTGACAACGGATACGTCAATGCCTTCTTTTTGCAGCTCGCTTTGTGCATCAAGCGCAAGGCCAACTTCAGATCCGCTCGCAAGCAAGATCGCTTCCGGTTTTTCGTTTTGGCTTTTTGAAACGACATATGCACCCTTTTTAACGCCTTCATAAGCCGTTTCAGC
Organism: Bacillus licheniformis DSM 13 = ATCC 14580; assembly: GCF_000011645.1. Lineage (GTDB taxonomy): Bacteria > Bacillota > Bacilli > Bacillales > Bacillaceae > Bacillus > Bacillus licheniformis. The sequence goes on along the minus strand of NC_006270.3, from coordinate 1,980,730 downwards.
AGACTGATCGATTGTCGGCAAGTTTTGGCGTGTCAACACAAGCGCAGTCGGCTGGTCTTTTGATTGAAGCGCGAGCTTCCAGGCAGCTGCTGTTTCATTTCCGTCGGCAGGTCTGATGACGGACAAGTTCGGCAGCGCACGAAGTGATGCCAGCTGTTCAATCGGCTCATGAGTCGGTCCGTCTTCACCGACGGCAATGCTGTCATGTGTAAATACATAGGTGACAGGAAGCCCCATCAATGCAGCAAGACGAATCGCTGGTCTCAAGTAATCGGAGAAAACGAAGAACGTTCCGCCGAATACGCGGAGGCCTCCGTGAAGAGCCATTCCGTTCAAAGCTGCTCCCATCGCAAATTCCCTTACACCGAACCAGATATTTCTGCCGGCGTAATCCTTCGCTGAAACATCTCCGCCGTTTTTGATTGTCGTTTTGTTGGAACCGGCCAAGTCCGCGGATCCGCCAAAGAAAAACGGCACTTGTTGAGCGATTCCGTTTAACACTTCACCTGAGGATGCACGTGAAGCAAGGCTGCTTCCTTTTTCATATACAGGTACTTTCTGATCCCATCCTTCAGGAAGCTCGCCTTTGATCGCCAGTTCAAGCTCTTCGGCAAGTTCCGGGTGGGCTTTCTTGTATGCGGAGAACAGTTCGTTCCATTCCGCCTCTTTTTTCTTGCCCGCTTCCTTCACTGTTTCGTTAAAGTGCTCGTACACTTCGGAAGGAACATAAAAATCTTCTTCGTATGTCCACTCATACGCTTCCTTCGTTAATTTCGCCTCTTCTGATCCGAGCGGAGCGCCGTGGACGCCGGATGTGCCCGCACGGTTTGGAGAACCGAAACCGATCGTTGTTTTCACTTCAATTAATGTCGGCTGCTTTTCATTTTGTTTCGCTTTCTCGATGGCCGCCGTAATTTCGGCAATGTTGTTGCCGTCTTCAACATAAAGCACTTCCCAATTCATCGCTTCAAAGCGCTGCTTTACATTTTCAGAGAATGAGCGGTTTAGTTCGCCGTCAAGCGAAATGTCATTTGAATCATAAAGCACGATGAGACGGCCGAGGTTCAAATGTCCCGCAAGCGAAGCCGCTTCGGATGAAATTCCCTCCATCAAGTCTCCGTCACCGCAAATGCTGTATGTATAATGGTCAACGACGCGATAGTCGTCACGGTTGTAAGTTTCAGCAAGGTGACGTTCAGCAAGCGCCATTCCGACAGCCATTCCGATTCCTTGGCCAAGCGGACCTGTAGTCGCATCTACACCCGGAGTATGTCCGAATTCCGGATGCCCAGGAGTTTTGCTTCCCCATTGGCGGAAATTTTTGAGGTCTTCAATTGAAACGTCATATCCGCTTAAGTGAAGCATGCTGTACAAAAGCATTGATCCGTGTCCGGCGGAAAGCACAAAACGGTCCCTGTTAAACCAATTCGGATTTTCAGGGCTGACATTCATCATTTTTGTCCAAAGCGCATAAGCCATCGGAGCAGTCCCCATCGGCATGCCGGGGTGACCGGATTTAGCTTTTTCAATCGCGTCTATGGAGAGTGTTCGTATTGTTGCGACAGATTTTAATTCAATCGTTTTCATTATGATCCCCTTCCTGTATGGACTCTACTTTCTTATCATAAATCTACCCATCGGTTTTCACAACCATTTCAGCTCAAAAGCTGGGCGAAAAATGACGAATCTTTGCCTTCATTCTAAATTGTAGTATATACAAAAAGGGAATACGATATCGGCGTATTCCCTAAAATTAATGCAATCGGCGGTTTCTTTTTTCCTGTTTGAGCTTTTCAGGAGTCACATCATTACCTTCAGGGTCAACAATCGTCACAGTTTTCAACGTGTTTTTCATAGACGCGCGGACGCCTTGAAGGTATTCCTGGCGAAGCTTCTGCTGTTCTGCTTTTTCTTCGTCTGTTAAAGATCCGCTCTTTGCTTTTTTGGCAAGCTCGTTAATTCTGGCTATTTTTTCTTTAGAAATCATAAGATACTCCTTTGATTCGGTATATATCCATCATACTACTAAATCCGCTTTCGTTTGACAACAGATTAGTCTGCAAGGCCGTCCTTATACTCCTGGTAGCGGCGGTGAACGGTTGCTTTTGATATGCTGTATCCGAAGCCTCTCAACACGGCTGCAATCTCCGCAAACGTCAGCTTGTTCTCCCTGAGCCTGACGATTTCTGAAAGAGGCGCTTCGATTCGCTCTCTCCCGCCGCCTTCATTGCGGTGTTTTAGGTTCCTCTCCGGGCGGTAGCCGTTTTCGACCGCCTTCTTCATTCCCCGCTTAATTTTCAGGTTATGTATTTTCCGCTGGTATTCCTCGACAATGCCGACAATCTCCAAAACCATCGAGTCCGCTTCGGAAAGCTCGAGCTTTCCGCGGTGAGCCAGCGTGTAGATTTGAACGCCTTCTTTATATAAACAGTGAAGAAGGGCAATTTTGGCATTCCCTCTTCCAAGCCGCGTATCATCCTGTATTAAAACCGCGTCGATGTCTGATGTTTTGATTTCCTCGAGCAGATCGAAGACGCCGTCGCGGTCCATTTCATATCCGCTCGCCTGCTCGGAAATGACGCTCACGACGTTCATCCCGTGTTCGGCGGCAAGCGACTTAAGCTCTTCCTCCTGCCGCTTTAATGAGGTTTCCTGCTGCTCCTTCGCAGTGCTTACCCTGGTGTAAATAATCGCATTCATGGAAATCCCCTCAATCTCTTATTCTACAACTGCAAGCTGATATTGATCGGAGTGCTGTTTGGCTACCGGCAGGATCAAGACATCTCCCGGTTTAATGACAGAGGTCGGCAGATTGTTTTTATCGGCGACCCATTCGATGAATTTGTGTTTGTCAGCGGTTTTTCCGCCTTTGATCCGGTCGGCCAGCTCCCACAATGTATCGCCTTCTTGCACTTCTATTTTAACATATTGCTTTCTTTCTTCGATCTTACCGGCAAAAGACACAAACAGAATACAGCAGCTGATCACAGCAGTAAACAGACTGACAAAAATCAATGATTCTTTTTTCATATCCATCACCCCAGAATGTTTGTTCGGTTTTTGTGACTTCAGTATACATACGAACAAATGTTTCTGTCAATCGTTTTTTTCGAACCTATGTTTGTACTCAGAGGAAAAACATGCTATAATCTAGCTAAAATCGACGTTTTGAGGTGCAAAAAATGACGAAGCTATCAAAAAGACAACTTGATATTTTGCGTTTCATTAAAGAAGAAGTGAAGCGCAAAGGCTATCCGCCTTCCGTCAGGGAGATCGGAGAAGCGGTCGGCCTGGCGTCAAGTTCAACGGTACACGGCCACTTGGCAAGGCTTGAAACGAAGGGATTGATCAGAAGGGATCCGACGAAGCCGAGAGCGATCGAAATTCTCGATACAGAGGAGGAAATTCATATTCCGAAAAACCAGGTTGTCAATGTCCCGGTCATCGGAAAGGTGACCGCCGGTACACCGATTACCGCAGTCGAAAACATCGAGGAATACTTTCCGCTTCCCGAACGCCTGGCGCCGCCGGATGAGCACGTCTTCATGCTGGAGATCATGGGAGAAAGCATGATCGATGCCGGAATTCTTGATCAAGATTATGTGATTGTCAAGCAGCAGAACACCGCAAACAACGGGGATATCGTCGTTGCGATGACCGAAGACGACGAAGCGACTGTTAAGCGGTTTTTCAAGGAGGAAACCCATATCCGCCTTCAGCCGGAAAACCCGACGATGGAGCCGATCATCCTTCAGAATGTGACGATTCTCGGAAAAGTCATCGGCGTTTTTCGCACTGTTCATTAAAACACGGACTCATCAGCAAAACCGCCGGTCGGCGGTTTTTTTGCACGAAAAAACAGGCTCACATCCATTCGGCAATGAAGGATGCGAACCTGAAACAGAGGGAATGATAATATGCTTACATTACCATTATCCCCCACAACGATTTTCCTGTCAACAAAAATGTTTCCCAAAGGAAAGATATTTGTTTTTCGCCTTTTATTGAACGATAAACAAAATTCTCGTCCCGTCGGCGAAACCGCTCAGCCTGTTCCCGACCCAGGAGCCGGCTCCGCGGTTATCCGATGAGCTGACATATCTGACAGACGCTCCTTTGCCCCCTTCTTCACACATGGCCATCGGCCATTCGTCACGGTCAAAGCCCGGCTTAGTCGGAATCCCCTTCAGTGATTCCTGGCGGCGCTTATCCGCTCCCGATCTTTCAATCGTGCAGACATCTGAATGCCCTGCTTTGATTGCGTCGCTGATATGAGCGCCGGTTTCGGGATAGCGTGATGCCGGAAAATACAATATGTCGTCATACCTTGCAGCACCTTCGGCATGCTGAGGAGAATATGCGGCGCCTCCCGAAAGCCCAAGCAGTACCAATGCGGAAAACAGCAGATGAACCGCCCATTTTTTGATCATGACAAAAACAACCTCCTCTTGTATATGCTGGTGTTACTAACAGATTAAGAGAGAATTGTTTTTGCTTTTCGGGTTCTTTGTGAAAAAGACGTTTAGATTGTGTAAATGAACGTTTATTCTTCTATGACGTTATTTTTTAAGATGCTGCACGTCATCGCTTTTGCATCAGAACATGAACCGTTGATATCGTTGGTAAAAACATAACTTCAGCCGCGTGTTTTAATGAATTCCCGCAAACAGCTCCATATCGACAGCCCTTGTGCCTGTCTTGCCGTATTATATGTCTGTATCTTCTTGAATCATCCTCCAAGGCCGTTTTTCATCACTGTACAAAAAAACAGGCGGGAAATCCGCCTGTTCATACGGCAACTTCAAATGTCAGCTTGTCGCCGTGCTTATAGTCGATTAATTTAAAATCATCGATTGTAAAGTCATAAAAATTTTTGATATCCGGGTTGATCCATAGCTTTGGCGCTTCATACTGCTCGCGTTTCATCTGAATGTTTAAATTGTCGATGTGACGGGTATAGATGTGGCAGTCACCGATGTTGAAGATGTATTCGCCCAGCTCATAACCGAGGACTTGCGCGATCATGCGCTGCAAGACATTATATTGAAACACATTGAACGGGTTGCCAAGCGCCATGTCGTTGCTTCTCGCTCTTACTTCTAAAGAGAGCTTTCCTTCTTTCACATACCATTGCGTCTCATAGACGCAGGGTGTCAAAGCCATGCCATCCAAATCATCGGGATTCCACAGCATGGTCAAATGCCTGCGTGAAGAAGGGTTATGCTTTAACTGATGAAGCAAATAATCCACTTGATCGACTTTCTGGCCGTTAACCGTTCTGTTTTTCTTCCCTAATTGATAGCCGTACGCTGCTCCGATTGTGCCGTCTTCAAGACGCCATTGATCCCAAATATGAACCCCCATATCATTCAGAACTTGAACATCATTGGATTTCAGCTGCCAAATCCAAAGCAGCTCTTTAATGGCCGTTTTCCACGCCACCTTCTTCGTCGTCAAAATCGGCACTTCTGAATTGTCAAACCGCATTTTTTCGCTCATGATGCTCAGCGTATGAGCCGGCGTTCCGTCTGAATCCCACTTCGTCCGAACCTGATATTCTTCATCGGAGATCCCTGATTCAATAATTTTTTGTATGATTGCATTGTATTGCTGGTCATAATGGCTCATCTTATCCTCTCCTCTTTCCACATGATATGTATAAAATGAGTTTTTTTCAAGGTTTAAGATCACGCGCGGGTTTGATAAATCTCCAATGCTTTCTTGAGAACATTTTTATCGTATCCTGAGATATCGTGGATTTTTTCAGTCCATCCTTCGATTGTGTCCGGCTTCGCTTCTCTGTATAATCCTTTGCTCGTACTAAGATATATGTCCCAGCCGCTGAATTCCCAATGGGCGATTTCATGCTGAAACGGAATTCTGCATTCCAGTAAAGGCGCAGGCTTCAATGCCGCCTGCGAGTATTCAGCCGCCTTTAAAAAAACGGACATGTCAACAGGGTCTGTATTGTAGACTTGAGTCGACACCTTTCCGTTCGGCCGATGGTAAAGGACCTCAACTCCGCCGGCTGTCGGCATGACTTGAACTTGTGCGGCAGGGAAAAAACCGCCCAGCTTTTCATTGGTATAATCTTCAGATTCGCAATCGATCAGAATCGGATGCAGCCATTGGTCTCCCAGATCACACAAAAAGCGCCGGCCTCTTTCATCAAGGGCGATGACTGCGGCATGCGCGCGTTCCGTTTTGAACGAACGGCCGATTGGAAAAGCTTCCACTCCGTCTTTTGTGAACTCATCCAGCAGCCAAATCGAAAGGTCAAAACAATTGCCGGCAATCCCGTACTCTTGATAGTGCTCCTTCATCATCGATACTTCCCGCTGTCTCCCATCTCCTGCCTGATGATAAAACCATGCTTTTGTCAGCGTTTCCATCGGAAAAGAGTCAAATTTTCTCCACGTACGGAGAATGGCTTCCGGAGCAAACAACATCTTACCCCCTGTCTCAGAAACGATTGTTAACACCATTATATACGTGCGCCCGAGACGAAAAAAATCCCTTGGCAAGGGATTTTTTTCGTTTTATTTTCCTTTCTCATCGGTCGGAATCTGGATCAGGGAATTCGATCCGGTCGCTTTAGGCATTTTTCCGTCCCATTTTTGGATCCATTGATACTTGATCATTTCATCCGACATCGACTTTTTAATAATTTCGTTGTACTCGGCAATACCTTGGGCTTCGATCTTTTTCTTTTTCGCTTCCGCTTCGGCGATCTTCAGCTCCGTCTGTGTTCTTTCCAGTTCCTGCGAAGACTTCACGCGCGCGTCAATCGCTTCCTGAGTCGCTTTATCAGGCTTCGGCACGCCGAGTGTTAAATCGTCAATGACAAAGCCGAGCCCCTTCATATCATCTGCAAATGTTTTTTGAATTTCTGCAGCGGCATCAGATGATTTTTGTCCGTATGTATCAATGACGGAATATTTGGAAATCGACTTTCTCGCAGCGTCCCACAGCCTTGTTTTCAAGTAGCTGTTTTCGATTGATTCAATATCGACCGCTCCGAATTTATTAAACAATTCTACGACTTTATCAGGCTGAACGACATAGTTGTAGGCAATGTCCATTGAGATGTTTTTGCCGTCGGAAGTAGCCACTTGAATATCCTGATTGTTTACAGTCTGCATCCGTACCGGATATCTTGTGACTTTGTCAAACAGCCCGACTAAATGCCAGCCTTGATCCAGCGTTTCCGATTTTACCCCGCCATTCGGGGAATAAACGACGCCGACATATCCGTTCGGGATTTTCTCGATGAACAGGGAGGCCGTGAATCCTCCAATAATTAAAGCGGCAGCGACAATGATTCCGCCGAGCAGCGTTTTGTTTTTATTTTTCTTTGGTTGTTTTTCATTCATCTTTGTCGTCCTCCAGCGTTTTCTTTATTTTGGTCGCCCCGCTTCCGACTTTTTTAAAAAGCGGGCTCAACATAAGCCATACGCCAAACCCTATAATGAGCAGCAATATGATCGAACCAATCATGACTTTCACTTTTGTTTCACCCCTTTTGCATTTGTTGATTGATCGTATGACTAAATAAAATCATTTCACTTATGTTTACGTTCATATGAACTTAAAGTTTCATTTTTTTAAAATTTAATAGAAAAAAATTTTATCATTGTGAAATCATCAACTTAAAAGACGGATTCCTCCTGCACGGGCATCGTTATAGGATATGTCGGATATCTTATTCCTTATGCCGCGCAATTATGGCGTGTTCGCAGTCAAATGAAGACATCAAATAAGAAAAACGGCTCAACTGAACCAACTAAAAAAAGAGCCAGTCATTTGGCTCTTTTAAATTTCAAATATTACTGATTGCCCTTTTTGACCCATTCAGCTACGGTCACCGTTCGTTTTGCTTGATGTTTCACTGCGGCTTCTACGTCTTCAATCATCTTCCCGTCTTGATCGACTGTAACACTCGTTCCATATGGATTTCCGCCAGCCCCAAATAGGACAGGATCAGTGTATCCAGGAGAAGCAATAATAGCTCCCCAGTGCATCATTGAAGTATATAAGGACAAGATCGTCGCTTCTTGACCACCATGTGGATTTTGAGCGGAGGACATTGCACTTACAACTTTATTAACTGTCTTGCCGTTTGCCCAAAGTCCGCCTTGTGTATCAAGAAACTGTTTCATTTGGGATGCCATATTGCCAAAACGCGTTGGTGTACTGAATATAATAGCGTCTGCCCACTCTATATCTTCTGAGGTTACGACTGGAATGTCTTTTGTTGCATCAACAGTTGCTTTCCATACTTCATTTCCTTCAATAACTGATTGCGGAGCCAATTCTTGTACTTTTAATACTTTGACGTCAGCGCCTGCTTCTTTTGCGCCTTCTGCAGCCCATTTTGCTAATTGATAGTTTGTTCCGCCCATACTATAAAAAACTACAGCTAATTTCACATTTGACATATGATCCATCTCCTTTGATTTTCTAAATAATTTGTCTTAAAAATCCCATATTTTACACCCGCTTTTTTGTTTTCTTTTTTTAAACCTTTTAAAAACCACCCCCTTGAAAGTGTTTCGCTGCCTTTATTATTCCTTGCTACAATAAGCTTAAAACATTTCAGTTTAATAAATCTCAACTTCGAGATATCGTGGATGGTTATATTACTTCGGTCTTTCCCTGGTAAAGATTTCACCAATCTTTGCGTAATCATGCCCGGCCAATCGGCTGATGGCTCCGAGGCCTCTCGGATCAATTTTTCCATTTTCATAAATGCCGCTCTCGATATGATATTGAACGACTTGACCTATCATGAAATCGCAGCCGGGAGAGTGTTTATCTCCCAACTCTAATGAATACTCCAGAACACATTCCATGCGCACTTTCGCTTCTTTAACCCCCGGTACCGAGACTTTCACACTTTCAACCGGGGTTAACTCCGCTAACTGAATTTCACTTTGACTTGGAGGTAGGCTCGCGGCCGTTGCATTCACTTTTTCAACATTTTGTTCATCAACGATATGGACCACAAATTCTTTGCTCTTCAGAATGTTTCTCGCTGTATCTTTTTGGCTCCCTTCAGAACGTTGTATGGACAGGGAGATCATGGGAGGATTTGAAGATACAATATTAAAATAACTAAATGGAGCTCCGTTTAAGACGCCCTCCTCTGACAGGCTTGTAACAAACGCCACGGGTCTTGGTATGATACTCCCGATTAAAAACTTGTAGTTCTCTCTTTCCGTTTTTGTAAGCGGATCAATGGACAGCATTGAATCACTTCCGTGCAAAAATTAATCCAGCGCCTTCACTGTTATAGGAATTAATCTTCTTTCTAACTGCTCTCTGTAGTGTTCATACTGAGCCGGCAACATTAACTGTTCTCCCATTGTTTGATGTGATTCATCATGGGCGAACCCTGGAGGATCTGTTGCAATTTCAAATAAAATCTCCCCGTGTTCTCTAAAATAAATCGCGTTAAAATAATTTCTGTCTTGCACGGGTGTAACACGATAACCATTTTCTGCAACATATTTTTGCCATTCTAATTGATCATTGTCATCAATAGCTCTCCAGGCAATATGGTGAACTGTACCAATCCCCATTTGTCCGCTGCCTATAGTTGTTAATTTCAAATCAATTATATTCCCGATATCACCAGAAGAACGAAAACGTACAAAATCTCCTTCTTCACCAACTTTTTCAAGTCCCATAACCTTTTCTAATAATTCAGCCGTTTTTTCCGGTTGTTTGGATAAAAGTGTTGCTCCGCCAAATCCTTTGATTGCTTTGTCCGGTGTAATTTCTCCTATCTTCCAGCTGTTCTTTTCCCCTTCTTCTCTTTCGACAATTTCCAGATGAAGTCCATGAGGATCATCGAACTCTAAGTACTCCTCTCCAAAACGGTTCATTTTTGTATAAGGCAAATTAAATTTTGCCAATCTGTTTTCCCAAAATGCCATTGCGCCTTTAGGAACGACGTATGAAGTAACTCCCACCTGGCCATCTCCAATGACTCCTCGGCGAGCACCCACCCATGGAAAGAATGTAATAATCGTTCCCGGTTTTCCGCCTTCATTACCGAAATACAGGTGGTATGTTCCCGGATCATCAAAATTAACAGTTTTTTTCACTAAACGTAAACCTAGAACGCCAGCGTAAAAATCGACATTCTCTTGCGGATGGCCGACAATCGCGGTAATGTGATGGATTCCGCTTGTTTTCTTTTTCATATCATTTCACTCCTCTTTCATGAAACATAGCTTTATTAAGAGATATAGGTTACAAATTCATTTACAGGTTTTCTAAATCCCCGCGGTTTTCTGCTTTCTAATTTTTCCTTCCCAAGGGTGATCATCATGACGACCTCATATTGCTCATTTATATTCAATACCTCTTTTACCTTTTGAGGATCAAAGCCAATCATGGGACAAGTATCCCAACCTTTTTCTTTAGCAGCCATCATAAAGAGCATAGAAGATAATGAGCCATTCCTGATGGCTTCATCCCTTTGAAATGCTTCTCCTCTGGATTGATAGAAAGAAACCGTATCGTGAACCATATCATCATATTCTTGTTTATTAAGTACTCCGAGCAGTTTTAAACCTTCGTAGATTTCTTTTGCTTGATGAAAGGCCTTTTTGTCACCCAAAACGATGATGACTGCCGACGAGCTTAGGATCTTGTATTGGCCATTAGCTGCTTCATGCAACATGTTCTTCTTTTCTTTATCCAACACCGCAATATAGTTTGTATGCTGCAAATTAAAAGCAGAGGGAGCCAATTTTACAATTTCAAATATTTCATTAAGCTCCTGTTCAGAAATTGAATATCCAGGAAGAAAATTACTTGCTGATCGTCTTTCTTTTACTAACTCTAGAAATTCGGTCATTACTACTACCTCGCAATCGACATTTATTATGAATTCGTATATTTCGAATTCGAGATATTGTCGTAAAAAAATTTACATGCTTTGGGCATGGAAGCCCAGTTTTTTCAACTTTTCAATTAGAACTTCTTTTTCTTTAATGTCCAGCCCGCCGAAAATGCCTTTCATAGCTGCTTTATGTTTAGGAAAAAGATTGTTCATCAGTGCAGTTCCTTCATTCGTTAAGGCAGCGTATGTTATACGGCGATCTTTAGGACAAGGCCTTCTTACTATTAAACTTTTCTTCTCCAGCTTATCTATAACATAGGTAATACTGCTGCTTGCGATTAATACCTTTTCGCCTATTTTTTGTATCGGCTGATCGCCTTTATTATAGATTAATTCTAAAACAGCAAACTCAGTTGGATTTAATCCTAAACATTTAATGTCTTCTTCCACACGCTTTTTAATCGATTGTAATGCTCGAGACAAGACAATAAATGCCTTTAAAGACAACTCCTCTTCATATCTCTCCATATCTTGACTGCCCATGGCATTCATCCTTTTTAATTATCTCGAATTCGAGATAATTGTATAATAACGATTTGCTTGTGTCAACTATTTAAAAGAAATAAACGCTCGATGTTAAACGGTTGCATGTGATTTGCTTTGTTGTGCGGCGTACCGAAGTGGATTCATCTGACGCAAAAAACCGCCGACTCAAGGTCGGCAGCGCCGGCTGTTTCAAAAGTCTTATGATGTATTCATAGCTTGTCTTTTATCTAAAGATGCAGCTTCGGATTCAGCAAGAAAATAATGGACTGAAGCTGTTCCTGTTTATTAATCGACGGATCCGCGTGGTGTTGATGGTTGTAGCCGTTAAAGATGGCAATCAGCGTAGACGCCATCACCTTCGGATGGAGCTGTTTCTGAACAATGCCTTCTTCCTGCAGCTGCTCAATCATTTCGACAAAAAACTCCCTCCACTGCTCATACAGAAGGGCTACCTTTCTTTGAATCTCAGGATATCTATGACTATTTGCCATAAATTCCAAAAATAAAGCTGTCGAATGCTCTTTATTTGATGTTTGAATCAAGTGTTCAATCCCCGCGAGCAATCCCCTCAGCGTCTTTTTTCGAAAACAATTCATGCTGGTCTGAAAGCGATCTTCCATCTGCTCATTCATAATATGGAGAAACAGCATCTCCTTTGACTTAAAATACAAATAAAACGTAGCTTTAGAAAAACCGGCTTCTTTCATAATTTCATCTACAGAGGTTGCCGAATATCCATTTTGGGCGAACAGACGATATCCGGCTTCTACGATCTTTTGAACCGTATTCTGTGTCTTCTTTTTCATTAAGCTGTCTGTCCTCTCTACTTCTCTAATTAAGTTAAACCGTCTATGTATTTAAATATACTGGGAACGTCAAGGACTTGTTATGTGAAAGAAAATTGGAAAAAGCCGCTTAAAATCTTTGCTCAAACATACACCTGCAGCCTAAGCGGACGTTCTACCATCAAGCATAGCAGTGACATATAAACACCGCCAAGTGGCATAAGCCCGGTAAGCCAACAAGGTCAATCGCCCTAACAGGCTCCGGTATGTTCCTTCCCTTGCAAAATTCCCAACATTCATTCTAGCATTTACTGCTAAAAACTTCATATATATTGCAATTTATTTAATTGGATTTTTCTGTTTTTTAAAAGCCTCAATGAAATACCCGGGGTCAACGTTCACTTCATAAGCAAATACCCCCTTGTTCGTATGGAGGTAAAGCAAACCGGCCTCGGAAAAAGGTCTGTATGAAACGTCATAGACGTGCTCCAAACGATACTGGCGGCTTGCTGTTAAAATTTTATCGTTGTACAAGTACATTTGATTCTGCTTTTTTGTATAAGTTTGCCGGTTAAAATCAATCGTCCGTTCTGTTTTGTAATAGCTGACAGCAGCAATGGCCTGATGGCACCCGTCATTCATTTGAAACCTCCCTTTGCTGTTCGTTGATTAATTTGGACATGACATATTCATCAACATATTGCCCTTTTACTTTCAAAGCATGCTTTTTAGTGCCTTCAATGATAAAGCCCGTTTTTTTGTATAAACGAACGGCAGCTGTATTATGAGTCATAACAGTCAGTTCAAGTCTGTGAATCTTTTCTTCACAGGCCCATTTTTCCAATGCCTGAAAAAGCTTTACTCCAATACCTTGTCCGATATACGCTTGGCGTATGCCGATCACCACATGGGCGCGGTGGCGAGCTCTCTGAACCTGCCCCTTGGCTGCTGCAACATATCCGATTAAGCTTCCGTCGTCAGCCGCACAAACAAAAACTTCGCACATTCCGGATTCGATCTGTTTGATTTGCCGTTGCGCGTGAAGCTTTCGTTCACCTGGTTCAAACAGCATGAATTCAGATTCTTCATCGATCGTTTCACAGAGTTTGAGATAGCTTTTGGCATCTGAATCCTTTATTTTTCTGACTTGCACGAAAAAGCCCTCCAAACAGTCTTTAGATTTTCTATATATTCTGAATTATAATCGCATGAAAAAGGCTGTGCAAACTTGCAGGTGCCAAATCGATTCGCAGCTTCATCAAAAAAACAGCAAAACCGCCGGCTTTACTTTTCAAGCAGCCTCGGTTTTGCAGGGTCGCACGCAGGTTCTTGCGTATTTGTCGATTCGGCGATTTTCATTAAATAATAGCATTCTTCCCTCATCATATGGTCTGCCATCAGTGCGGAGAACGTACCGAGCATCTGATCTGTAAGCTCCAATTCCTCCACTTCTTTCAAAAATGTACGGAACAGTTCGATCTCAAGCTTCACGTCTTTGTTCATCCTTCTGAGAGCGGGAAAAGATTCAACATTCGCTCTGAGATATCCCGTCAATTCAACGGATTTAATGTAGAACTGTTCAAAGTGTTTGACAAACTCCCGGCTCTTTTCTTTCAATCGTTTTTCAACCGCATCCAAGTCATCGGCAATCGCGCCGGCATGTCCGGCGGCATCCATCAGCCACAGCATATGGTGGTGCAGCTCGTGGAAAACAGGCGGCGCTTCCCGCTTTTTCAAGTATTTTAGCACAAGCAAATGTTCCTCCAGTTCATTTACCATATGGTTGATAAAAGTTGGAGAAAGGTGAATTTTAATATCGCCTGTCAGGTGCCTTTTAATGATGAAGAGTTTAAATTTCCTGAACTGAAGAGCATATTCTTCAGCTTCAAGCGTTAATGAATACAAATCAGGCGAAGCGTTCACTTTTTTCAGCAAAACATCAAACGCTTGCTTGAACTGCTTCGCCTTTTGAATATCGTTTTTTTCCCTTTCGGCGAGAGAGTCCAAAATAAAACGCGCATGATCACCTAAAACCTGAAGCCAAAAGGTATGTTCGAAAACGGCCGTTTCCTTATAAGTTTTCAAGCTTGCGCCTCCCTTTAAATACCATTCTTCAATATGGCTATTCGCTGCAAGCCCGAAATATGATCATAGGAAAAATAAAGCGGTTCAATAAAGATTCGGAGGCAGTACATCATCCCGGTGATGTTGAATAACTGATGGCGGCGTATCATGAATATATGGAGGCGCAGGTCTTAACACCGGTTTTTTCGCAAGGGGCTGAGGATGCTCAACATACTGAAAAACGCCTTCTCCATCCATGCTCGGTCCCTTCGCCCATCTGCCTGCAGCGCTCTCGTTGCCTCTTGAAAAATTAAATAATACATGGGAGACTTCCCTTTTTTCCAGATTGCGCGGAAACGTACTTGGGACGACGACATTTTCTTTCGCTTCCAGTTCTTTGATGGCTGCAAGCCACTGGTTTTGATGCATCGTATCCCTTGCAATCAGCCAGGAGAGCATATCTTTAACACCGCGGTCCGTCGTCTCTTCATAAAGGCGGACGGCCTGCAGGCGCCCCTGTGATTCCGCGTTTAAATTTGCCCGAAAGTCGGCAAGCAAATTTCCGCTTGCGATAATATAATCGGCGGTCCAGCGGTTTCCCACACTGTCGGCCGGCATCGCCCCTAATCCTGATACGATGGCATGCTGCGGATTCATCCCTCCCAGAATGGCACCGATCACAGGATCTTTTGCCGCTTTTTCAAGATCACCGACCGGCGCACCGTCCAAAAGCCTTGCGATCATCGTCGCCAGCATCTCGATATGGGCAAGCTCTTCAGCTCCTGTATCCATCAGCAGATCTTTGTACTTGCCATTGCCCCTGACACTCCATCCTTGGAAAAGATACTGCAGAGCTACTGATATTTCCCCGAACTGTCCTCCAAGTATCTCTTGCAGCTTTTTCGCAAATAATGGATCGGGTTTATCAGGCTTTGCGTGATACTGTAGTTCTTTAATATGAAAAAACATAAGATCGCTCCTCTCCTGAGCTACCTTATGAACGATAAGAACAATAGGTGTTTGTCTATGCCTTTTGAATGAGTTTCTATGAATCGCTAAGAATGTCTGCAACCCACATATCAACTTGCCGCTCAGACATTCCTCCGACATACATTCGCTACGCTCTCCCTTCCCGATTAATGAATATACTTGCAGGCAAATAATACATTTCCCAAGAACGGTAAACTTCAGCCGATTGATCCAAAGCGACCGGAAAAGTTAAGCCATGGCGGTCGACAAAGCTCTTTACCGCACCTTTCGATTCACGCACATTGACAGCGATGATTTCAAAACCGTCTCCTTTAAAACGGTCATAAGCTTTTTGCATGACGGGCATCTCCTCTTTGCACGGTGTACAAAAAGCCCCCCAAAAGTTGACAAGCACCGCCTTTCCCCGTCATTTTTTCAGTTCGATGTCACCGCCCTCTAAAGTCGATAATTTAAAATGTAATGCCTGCTGATGAAGGACGGCGCCTGCCTGTTCATTCCGGCCTCCGGCAACATGCTGATAAAGAGCATAACCAGCCGCAGAACATAGCAGCAAGAGGATGGCGCCTCTCAATAAAAGCAGCGTTTGTTTTTTCTCCTGATATTTAGCATTTTTTGCGATGATATGAAAAAAGGACTCTGGAAAAGTCCCCTCCCGCGCTTTCTATATCAATTAGTAGCCCGGCATTTGGTGCTCAAAGCCGTAAAAACCTGTGATTCCAACATCCCCGCACCCCGACACTTTTGTGATATCCAAGAAATGATTTCGGTGCGGCGACCCGCTCACTTTATCTGCAGCACTTAAATGAAGATGATTTCCCGTATACTCTTTCTCGCTTAAAGTGACCGCATGTCCTGTTAACGTGATTCTCTGCAGCTTGATGTTGAGTGTGCAGCCTTCCGCGTTAAAAATCGTAAGCTTGTAATACAGCCATGTCGGGTAGTAATTTACATTGGTGCTGTCCGCCATAAAAAATCCCACATGATCTTCAGTCATTGTCATGGTCATCTTTTTCTCATCTTTTATAACCGCAGCTTCAGCAGGCTGGATGTGAATACCGAAGGCCGTCATGATTGAAAACACCATCAAACATACGATTTTTTTCATTGGCGCCCCTCCTTTTTTCCATATTATAAACTTTATTGAATAAAAAGGATATTGAAATTTAATTTGCCTGCGTGTGCTAAAACGATCCCTTACAAAAGTGTAATGTTCATGTCACGTTATTCAATTTTTTTATCAGACAATGAATCTTATCATTTTAGACAGAAACATAAATGAGGAGAAAAAGTGAAAAACCATATTCCATGGATCAGCCTGATGATCATATTTGCCGCATTTTTAAGCGGATGTAACTTAAACCGTGTGGGGACGGACGAATATTATGTTCACATTACTGGAAACGGGGAGGAAGACACGTCGAAATTTGACGACGGCGAGGAATACTCCGTCTTCAAATATGAACTGGCCGGTTTTGATGAAGACGGTCAAGAAAAAACAATGGAATTCACAGCTGATAAAAACCTTCGCATAGGCGCGTTTTTGAGGCTTTTCTATTCTGAAAACAAAGGCGTGAAGTCATGGGAAGAGGTTGACAAAGACGATATTCCCGCCAAAGCCAAAGAGCAATTAGGTGTGAAAAATTAAAAAAGCATGCAGGAGATGGCGCCGCCATCTCTTTTATTTATCCCTGCATGCCTTCCTCTTTGCTTTTTTTAAGTGATAAAAACTCATCCTGAAAAATGCACATTCTAATGGCGTTACGATAATAGCCGTCGACGAAAAATTCATCCTGCAGCTCGCTCTCGATAGTGAACCCTGCCTTTTTATACAAGTGAATCGCTTTTGCATTATCTTCGTCGACGATCAAATACAATTTGTGCAAGTTCAAGACGGAAAATGCGTAGTTCATTGCCAAATATGTTGCGCTTGACGAATAACCGTTCCCTTGATGCTCGGGATCAATTATGATTTGAAACTCCGCCCGCCTGTGAATATAATCAATTTCGACCAGCTCTACCAATCCGATCATCTCAGTCTCTTTCTCTATGATAAAGCGCCGCTCGCTTTGGTCGTGAATGTGTTTGTCAAATAAATCCTGCAGCTCAACAAAAGTCTCGTACGGTTCTTCAAACCAATATGACATAATTTTCGCATCGTTGTTAAGACGGTGGACAAACGGAAGGTCTTCTCTTTCAAGCGGACGCAATTTAAGCTGATTAATCATATCAGCAACCTCCAATGCAAATTAAAATTTAAGATGATGTAAGGCGCAGGCCGATCACCCCGATTATAATAAAGCCAAGCGAGATGAGCTGCGGAGCACGAATACGCTCCTTAAACCAAAATAAACTGACTGCCGTAATGCCGATGCTGCCGATTCCGGTCCATACGGCATATGCAACACCGGCTGATAGCATCTGCATTGCTTTTGAAAGGCAGAAAAAAGACAAGCCAAACCCCAACACCATGACGATAATCGGCCATTTTTTTCTTGTGCCGTCTACATATTTCATAGCGATGGCGGCAATAACCTCTTCGATTCCGGAAATCACTAAAAACATCCATGGCATCATTCATCACCTCCTGACTGGGCATTGTTCTCTTTTGTAAACATCTTCATGCCAATAATGCCTCCCAACAGCACGATCAAAAAGAATATTTGCCCTCCTGAAAAGGTCTCGCCCATAAAAATACCCGTCACATATGTGCCGGCCGTTCCGATCCCGACAAATACGGTATAAGCCGACGCCATCGGAATGTTCCTGTAAGATCGTATCAGCATAATAAAGCTTACCGCGATCAGTACAAAGATCATCAGCCAATCGACGAATGAATCCGCATGTTTAAGACCTGAGGCCCACACCACTTCCAAAAAACCCGCAGCAATTACGAGGAGCCAACTCAATGATAACACCCTTCCTATTGTGAATGAACGTCAGTCATTTTTTAGTCCGATAAAAAATGAACAGCTGCAGCCGGTCATTTTTTACTTGGTTCCTATGCTTCTCTTCAGAAAAGTAAATATTTCTTTTTTGAACACACTGAGCTCTTCGTCGTTTTCCGCCCCGATGTAATAACGTTCCGCTGTGTTTTCGACAAAGTTGATAATCGTTCGGGCCGTCCAGCGCACATTAATGGCCGGAATGACCTCGTTTTTCTCAACTGCTTTTTCAATAAGTCCTTCAAGCCAGGAATAATAAGGCTGATAGATTGCCTCCCATTTTTCCATCGAATGGTCAAAGGCAAGACCTGAGTAGCAAAGAACGATAATATCCTGATGAAGTTCCGTCATGTTGAACGTCTCATCGATCATGATATCCAAGGCGGTCCAGAAAGACATGGTTCCGTCGACCTTGCTCTTAATATGGTCCAAAGAATGTGTCAGAAGATTTTCCGCGATCGCTGGAATCAGCGCATTTTTGGATGAGAAATAAAGATAAAAAGTGCCTTGCGCAGTACCCGCCTTTTTCACGATATCTGAAATCGACGCCTTATCAAGCCCTTTTTCAGAAATGACTTCAATGGCCGCCTGCAAAATCTTTTCATATTTCCCGGACGTTTGCTTTGACATATGCAGACCTCCCTAAAAATGAATGACTATCATTCATTTTAGATGATCGGCTTTTCATTGTCAACCGGTCGGCACAGGACTTATTTCCTTAAAATTTCTTTAAAATCTTAATCATAAGCTGTCTTTGGATATGAATCCCTTTTATAATTTACACATATACCGAAACAGATGGAGTTGATATTGTTGAAACCGCTGATCAAGCTGGCATGCGGAGCTGCCTCCCTTATCGCAGCCGTCCTCGCTGTATGTTTTGCAGTGAAACGAACAAAGACAAACAATAGGAATTAAGGAAAGTACTCAGCATAGCTTTTCTTTTGCTAAAAGCTCTTGTCATCATTCAATCCGGAACTTACTGGTTTCTTCATGACCGTTTAAGATCCTTTCAGCATCCGATTGCGCGATAAAGCGCCTTACTGAAAGGTTCCCAGTCGGTTGGCGATATTTTGATACCAGACCTCATTGTCGAGCATATTAAATTTTTTGCTGATCTCCCTGTTCTGCTTCAAGGGAAATGCAATGTTCATCGTAACAATGAAATCGCAAACGGTTAGACCTCCTATAGATTTCTATTAATCTTTTTGGACTATTATACAATATGAAAATATATACTCAAAATATAACACTTGGAAAATAAATATGATATAATGATTACTCTTATGAGTAAATAAAGGCATTTTACCTTTTCAATATAAAAAACACAAAGGGGCTATAGAATGGAACTTACGATCACCAGAGCACTAAGCGAACTCAAAATGTTGGATAAAAGAATCAAGCGGGCCGTAAATGAAGCCACATTCGGAGGCTTGATGATCGGAAAAAAACTGCCAAACGGATTTCGGACAACCGAAGACTTGGAATCCAGAGCGAAAGCCGATTACCAATCAATCGAAGCCTTAATCAAAAGGCGAAATGCCATTAAGTCTGCCATTGTTGTATCCAACGCGACGACCAAAATCGAAGTGGCCGGAGTCAAGATGACCGTAGCTGAAGCCATCGAAAGAAAAACCTCTATCAGCTACGACATTCAGCTTTTGGATAAACTGAAGGAAGTGTACGCTGATTTAGTCGGCGAAGCCGAGAACGTCAATCAAAAAGTAACGGAAAGACTGGACAAGCATCTCGAGACACTTTTCGGAAAAGACGGCAAAGTAAAAGCGGCTGAAAACCAGGAAATCGTCAAATCTTTCCTCGCAGAAAATGAAGCAAAAATCATCGATCCGCTGAATCTAAAAGAGAAGATCGATTGCTTATCAAAAAAGATCGAGGACTTTGAAATGGAAGTTGACTTTGCATTGTCCGAGAGCAATACACTCACCAAAATCACCATCGATTGACGGCCGATTGTTAGTCAACCGAAAACCGATCAAACTAAACACCTTCCGAGGGAAAGGTTACTCCCTCCTTTTATATCATCAGCACAGCCAAAGAGACGCTGTGCCCATATTGAGATAAAAGCTCAAAGCTCAGCGTTCAGCGTTTAAAGCTTAAGCATCAAAGCTCTTAACAGTTCAAAGCTTACGCCTTAAAGTTAAAAGATCGATAAAATCTGGGAGAAACGGCTGTTTGAGCATTTGTTTACCGGCTCAGTCGGTTGCCGCCCAGCAGGTTGGCTAACAATGGATATCACTAAAAAAACGTCTTAACAGACGTTTTTTTAGTGGATTCCAACTCAAAGGATGAGCTCAATCTTTCTGTTTGTCCTTTTCGATATGCACCCAAAGATAATAAATCACCCCGCCTGCTAAAATAAACACAATCCCCAAGTACCTTTGTTCTGAGGGAACAAAAAATTGAAATAAAAACCCTAAAATTAAAGCCGGTACCATAATCATGAAGTATTTCTTTTTATCCAACATGTAGAACACCCTTGCATTAGTTTTAGCTAAATATACGATATAGGTGCTGTTTGGTTTCAATTTTTAAAGATTCCGCTCTGATTTATGACAATATGAATCTGGAATAATGACGAAAACCTCAAAGGTCTTTTTCTTTATGCAAAATATAATGGCCGCGGGCAGGCTTTTTAATATCTGGGCGATGTTTCATTAAGCTCTTCATAAATGTCGTCATGTTTTTAATCGGAAAGCCGGTTTCTTTCTCGATTTCAGTTTTGAGCTTAATGCCTTTCAAGCCCTCTTCATAGCGGCTTAAAATGTTTATGGCAGCCTCACGCTGTATGGTTGTTTTTGATTGGAAAATAGTATGAGATGGGGTCTTGATAGGCGGATGTTTGTCAGCGGCATGCTGGGATTGTTTTAATTCCTCTGCTGCAGCGCTTGCCAAGTCGATTAATGAAGATTTTTTGTTAATTGCAGGCTCACTCTCCCGATCCAATTCACGCAGCTTCGAATAAATGCCCTCTCGTTCTTTTCGCAATTCCCGCATCACCTGGATCTCCGCATCACCTAGCTGTTCAAGTCTCAAACGCAACGCTTCTCTTTCGTTGAACATATCTCCCACATCCTAAAATTAAGATTCCATTATAGTTTATAGGACTTTTTTAACTTTAACAATTTATTTAAAAATAAATTCAAGAAAAGTTCTTTTTATGGTTAACACATATATGGAATATAAAGGATGGTTTTGTTCGTGATCCCTCTATGGGCAGCACCTACGGCATGACTGATGTTCTTGTATCAATCGGCATATCCTTCGTCCGTCTCCTCCAAATCATATGATCGTATCCCTTCCCCCAATAATCTTTCAGCACATAGTCAGGCTCGCCGAATTTCTTCTTCCATATTCTCTGGGCACCGGGATAGCCGCTGTCCAAACAAAATTCATTTACTCCCTGATTCAAAAAAGTCAAAAACATGACGTTCAACAGCAAAGTCCCGATTCCGCGTCTTTGATAATCCGGGTGGACAAATACCGTTCCTACCTCATATAAATCCTTTAAAGCTCCATCCGTACAAATGCTGATCAATTCGCTTGCAGGGCCATATTCGATAGTACCGATGATTTTATTCAGACGTTGATCTGAAGCGATAAAAAAGTGCCGGCTATTCCCCTTGCTGTCTAAATCTGCTTTCAAGTATTGCCTCTTACTTTCAATTTCACTTTCTTTATCATCGAGCAGATCGGCTATTCCCTCTTTAGCGAAGGTATCCTCGACCACAATTCTGAAAAACTGATTCAGCTCTTCAACGTCGTCAATTCGCGGCCTTCTGATCTCAATATCGTTCATTTTAAATCACTTCCCTATTCAGTGATCGTCGTTTCATTTATACCACGGAATCTTGTTTAATTTCATTGTTTCCGCGTTTTCTTCATCTCCGGTTTTCCATTCCACTTTAACTGATAATGCATGCCCGATAACATCCTCTTCAGGCATAAAATCAAAAGTCGCGATATGATCTTCCATATGGCCTCCGCCATCCATTTCCTCTCCCGTATACTCGGAAAGATCGTATTCTCCTCTGTCATCATACTTTTTGCCATCTATGTATAAGGTGATTGTTTTCACGATCGTTCTTTTCGCATCTTCTTCCGTGCCATTCCAATATAAATTCAAAAAATAATTAGGCCCGATTGACGTTTTATCCGATTTCTCAATCGAAGCATGCCACAGACCGCTTTCTCCCGTTCCTTCATACACCACTTTCTTTCCAAAGATCATTGCACTGACATATCCCCCGACGATTAAAAGCAAAATTGCGCTGATCATCAGCAGCCGCTTGAGTCTAATATTGTTTTTCATCGTTTCCCCCGCTTTCACTACATTAGTAGTAATGAGGGTGAAAAGGTTACGCAAAAAAAAGCGCCGTGAACGGCGCCTTTTTAAAATCAGATTTCCCAGGCAGTATTTATTGCTTTTGCCCAATAAATTGAATGACGTGGGACAGGCCGTTGTGCGAATCTCCTTCATGACGAACGACTTCTCCCATAAAAAAGTGGACAGTACGCCAATCTGAAAAGATTTGCAAAAATTCTTCCGGTGTATATAAAAGTTCTGGATCCTGCGGCCCGCCGCTTTTGTAAGGGATTTGGTGCGTCGAATACACTTCCGTTACGAAAAAGCCCCCGGGCTTCACGGCTTTTTTTACTCCCAGAAGCGTTTTTCGGCGCAGCTCTTCTGGAAAATGTCCAAAAATACATACAATCTCGTCCCACTGATCTTGATTCCAAGACGCTTCATTTAAATCAACAAGCTCCGTCTTTACTGATACATGACGGGTTTCAGCAAGCTTTTGCGTCTTTTTCAGTCCAGATTCGGCATAATCCCATGAAGTGACGTTCATCCCTTGTTCTGCTAAAAAAACCGCATTGCGCCCCTCGCCTTCTGCGATGGCTAAAGCATCGCCCGACAATTGAAGTTTTTTCTGCGAATCTGCCAAAAACGCATTCGGTTCAGTTCCATACACATAGTTCTCATCTTGAAAGCGCTTGTGCCAAAAGTTCATTGTTTTATTCTCCTTTTTTGGATGCTTCCATATCAATGGTGTTGTGATTCTCCGTTCATAGCCATTGATATACCCGCTTCTTTTAGAATATGCATTTCATTTTCACATCGCAGATAAGGTGTTTTTAGCCTTTAGGATAAATCAATATTTTCTTAATGGGATCTTACCAACAAAGCTTTTCAATGAAATCCTATAATGATGTTCAATATCACGTCCAAGTTTTTTGCGTGAAATTTCCATTTGTTCGGTGATGTAATCAAGGTCGAATACATTATATAATTGTTGAGTTTCCCAAATGGTCGTTAGTCGAGCCTTATAATCAAATGGTATCAATGAAATAATGGGTTCGCCCTTTTCATACTCCATTGTGTAATATCTATACTCCGTAACTTTGTTTTTTTTCTTGTTCTTTTTAATCCACTCATTTAAAGAAACATAAAATTCCAATAAGGCGATATTTTCTTTAAAATATGTAATTTCATTTATTTTGATTTCAAGTTCTCCCTCTACTCTCATTGCTACTGAAGGGCCTTTTCTCATTTTCATTGGGATATCTGATTCATCAGATGTGAACTTATAATCAAATTTCACTTTTGGGATATTATGTTTAGATCGAAACAAACTGTCTCACCACTCCGCTCACTTTGGCCCAATATTCCGGATTAGCCATTTTTTACTCGCCTTTGAATGAATCCTTTTCCTTATCATTTGTTCGCAAATGAACGATAATCAAGACTACGCCTAAAATAAGCAGCAGCACAGGATAAAATAATACAGAGGATTGAAAATAAGCTGAAGCTTCATCATTGCCAGCTGCATCAGTTATAACATGAGGAATAGCAACAGATAACAACCGTAAGGTAAATAGCATGACGAGACCAAGCAAAACTGAAACAAATCCGGAAACAAAGTACATAAAAAGCCTCCTATATAATGATTTAGCATTCTGGAAATTGCCCGCTTATTAATAAATTGAAATTACTTATGAAGCTGCTTTAATTTTTTTCGGATGAAAGAAATTGTATCTAATGCCAGTTTTTTGCGACAAAGAACAATTCCGGCATGGCCGCAGTTGTAGAGATGTCTTTCGGGTTTCCCCCAGCTTTCCCACAACTTATCAGCATCCTCTAAGTGAACATATTGGTCATGCACGGCGGAAATCAGCAAAATGTTATCTTTGTTAATTTTCGGCGCAGCTTGGCTGGGATCTGTGATTTCCCAATATGTTTTTAAATCCTCATATGTCACACCGTGCTGTTCTAATTCTTCTCTTATGAATTTACCCGGGATGGTATTCCATATCGCATAAGAAAGACGATTAGCATAAAATATCGATACCACTATGTCGATTTGAGTCTCAAGGGTAGCCAGTAAATTTGTCATCCACCCGCCTAAACTGACGCCCACTATAATAACAGGGCCGTTTTTATTTGCTTTGATCCAATGAATAAGAGCCCGTAAATCGACGATAGCTTGTCTCGTCGAATCAACCGTACGATTCAAATTCGCGCTTATCATCAATTCTCCGCTGTAAAGCGAATGTTCCGGCTCTCTTTCAAAATGATATGGAAGAGAATAGTAATACAAGTTCCAGCCTAATTCGTTCATAATACGATCATGAAATATCTTTTTTATTCTGTCGTATGAATCCATTCGCCAGCCGTGCACAAAAATAACATTAGGCTGATCTATATCATTTTTATTTAAAAAAACCTCGCCTTTTAAAGCATCGTTGACAGGGTCCCCGGATGGAATTAAAGATTCATAGCTGAAATGTCCGGCCAAATGGTTTTTTCTTGATTCATAAAGCATAATGGCGACATCAGCCGCTTTTGCTTTATAAAATTCGTCTCTGTCAATCGGATTCAATGAAAAAGCGGAAAAATGTTCATCTTTACTTCTTTTTCTGTGCAAATCATATAAGGCTAAACGATCGATGATCTTTGCAAAAAACACTTTTTGCCCTCCTGATTGGTATAATGGTGTTTTTTTTTGAAGGCAGTTCTGCCAAGGCCTTTCACACAGACCATTGGCCATCTAATCGGCTGAGCCTGATGAACCCGCGAAGCTGTCTTGCAAAGGGACTGTTCGCAACACCAAATATCTAAGACAATTATGATTGCTGCGGCTTATGGGGGAGATCCCTGCTTTATTTTCACCCAGAGAACTGCATTCAAACAAGAATGCTGTTATAGTTGCTCTAAAAATGCTAATAGTTCTGAATCATTAATTTCAAAAATTATAAATTGAATATAATCTATTTTGTTCGTACCAGGGAAAAGAAAATGATTTATCGTAAATTTCGTGGCGGATTTCCCCAACATGCCGGCAATACGCAGAGCGATGTCTACATTTTCAAAATCAATATCAAAGGCTACAAACTCCTGGCATTCTTGATTCACACAGTAATTTTTAATCTTTGTATTCTTTGGGCTTGACGGGTTTGACGCGCAATTAAGAAATTTCCTTAGTTTTTCCGGATCGAAATTCATCAATAGCCCCCTTCAAAGTATAGTGGATGCAACTTTCATGTAGAGTAAAGGCCATTGCTTAAGATCCTTAACAATATGCCATACAAATTGTTAGGATTAAAGCAATTGGATACAAAACCGATGCTAATTTTTGCTTCTTTTCATCAATATGAATGAAGTTTTTTCGAGATAAAAATTTGCGAATTTCTGGTAAGAATATCAAAATAACTTGTGACAAGAAAGACAGCTTTTGCATGAGGGTAAGCGGGCTAAACGTAAACCCGAATCCTGCATTACCTCCTATCGTTGACCAATACATATAAAAATTAAGGAAAGGTATGACGAAGCAAAATATAAGTCTATATTGATTAATATAATAATCGCATTTTTCAGCATTAATGCCTTTAGAAGAAAATCTAAATCCGTAGATGAAAAGAAAAAGTGTCCCAAAACTTAATATCGGCTGCTTGATAAAATACGCGAATACAAAAGCTATTAATAACATAATTTACTCCCTTGCAACCATGATTAATAATCATGGTTACCATTATACAACAAAGGGAAGAATTTCTGAGGCCGAAATGATGAATTCAGCAAAACCCGCACTAAAACAAAAGATCAACTCATCTTTCCACTTTTAAAGTTCTGGTACGATCTTTTCTCATCATCTCCCTACAATCTTTTTCCATATCGAAAGTAAGTTACTCTTCTTAGCTGCAGTAAAGTCGGTGTTTAATTTGAATTCAAACTTTTCATTCATATGTCTCGGTATGACATGAAAATGCAGGTGTTTAATATCTTGCTGAGCAAAGTGACCGTTGTCTGAGAGTATCGTGTAGTCATCACAAATACCTGACTGAATTAATAATTGAGGAACTTTAATTAAAGAATCCATTATTTCATTAGATAGATGGGGATCGTTTATATGATCCAGTCTTTCAATATGCTTATTTGGTATGATTAATGTATGGCCATTTGTAACAGGATTTATATCAAGAAATGCTGTCACATAGTCAGTTTTATAAACCTCAAAACTTGAAATTTTCCGACTAACTATTTCACAAAATATACATTTGTCTATTTCACTATTCATACTTTGTTAAGTGTCCCTCTCTTTCCGGAGTTTTTTTCGGATGCACCGGACGGCTCTAGCCTGATTTCACCAGGACGACCATCGTAGTAGATGTATTCATCATTTTGTTCCCTTTAAAGAGGTGTTGATTATACTGCTATTTCCTTATAGAATTGAACAAATACTCAGCCTTCTTTTCACTTCCATGCATGATTCTTTCCTCAAGTGACACAACAATACCGAGAGGAATAGCTTTTGAAGTTGCAACGATTGAAAAACAGAAATTCTTATTGCACAGTAATGATCGAAATCTTTAAAGATCTGCGTTTTTTTAACTTCATTAATATCACTATAATTTTAAGGAGTCAGTTGGATGTTTATAAAATATAATGAATATGATTTACTGGAACTTTTTGAGAGCGAGCCGGTCAGTATAGCTGATGATCCAGAGGCCGGCGAATTGATTTATACTTTTAAAGATAATCAAAACTTCAAGTTAATTTTAACGCTGGATGTTTATCAACTAACTTGTAGCCTGGATATAACCTATAAAGATTTCTTAGTATTTACAGGTGTTTTTCAAAACATAACTAGCATTAAGAAAGTTGAAGATTTCATGGTTATAAGTATTGGAGAAGAAAAGAGAATAAAAGTAAAATTCACTAAGCAAATTGGAGTAGAGTTACTTTAAGCTTTTAAGTTGTATTGAAAAAACTTTCCTTAGCGGGATGAGATTGCATTTAATCGAGTGCTGTTATTTATCTTCGTCTTTCTTTAGACTCTTCTTTTTAAAAGAACTTATAATAACGTCTTTAACTTAATAAAACGAAATCTCCTCATAGTCAATATCGTTGATCAGGTGTCCAATAGTTGCAATGCGCTCATCTTCTAGTTGTTTAATAAATTTCATATAATATGTTTCCCACTCGCTCTTTGCTTCAGAGCAGTCAGCAACAATGTCAATGAAATTGAGAATTCCCCCTCTTAATTCTTCATAAAATACAATTTTCGCAAAAATGGCCAATTCAAAATTCCCAAACGTAGCAAAAAGTGCGTCATATTCGTCGTCAAACAGACACCCCGAATTTAGCAAATCCAAATAATCATGTAGTGAAACAAAATGATCGCGGATCAGCAATATTTTTTCTGCTGTGTTTTTTCGTTCCATGATGCAATCCACCAATTTCCGCAATTCAATATCACTCATGCGATCATTTTCATTTAACATTAACGCTATTGGTTTTTCTCTCTCTTCAATTTCTCTGATGATCAACATTTTGAAGCCATCAATTTCCGCAGCGTTATTTACCCTTTGAATAAATTCATTGCGATACAAATTGATATAATCAGAAATTGTTTGATCCGTCTTTAAATCCCGCTGTAACCGATCAAATGCATTGTTAATTAAGTTTGCCCTTTTATCAGCATGGCAATCACTTAACAAGCGACTTAACCTGTCATATTGAACTTCAGAAATTCTGACTTGATTGGCTTCGCCCCCGGATAGGAGTGAAAAAACAGCATTGTTTATCATTAACTCAAAAATATTAAAAAGTTCTATGCGATAATTAAAATGACATATTCTTCCAAAGTTTGCCAAGACATACATTAAATCGTGATGGTTAAAAAAGTGACAGAATCTCGTTTCTATCAGCAGTCGCTCTAAATACTGTTTAATATAAAAAACACCTTGCAGTTCCATGTTGTCAATGGCTAAAGGATAGTCAATGCTCGCCATGGTATTTTGAGCTTCAAAAATAACATTATAATGATTCATAAATACAGGTAACGATTCGTCAATGGTTAAAGTATAAGCATCAACAGGCACATCTAATTTTATTTTTTTTACGTCTTGATATAATTGTTTAGCTTCTTCAAAATAACAGTGAAGTAATGCGACACCTTTTGTATATATATTTTTTATACTATCAGAATGTAAATGTACTATAAACTCTTCAGGTTTCTCAAAATGGAGAGCATAAGCATCTATTGCATACATGAGGGAAACCATAATCCCTTCCGCCGTTTCCGTTGTCACCGACATACTTTCCCCTTTGGTATACTGGCCTATCAATCGTTGCAGAATTTGCATAATCTCTACCTGTATCTTGTATGCTTTCTCGCTGGTAATAACTCCAACACTTTGGCCTTCTTTTAGAAGCGACAACATATATTGGCTTTGCTTTAACTTTGATTTATCAATCGTAAAATTTGAAACCAAATCATAGCGATTTAAAGTGTTTTCTTTGTCCATGTTATTCATCACCTTTATATAAAGACTCACTTCTCATCGTATCTCTTCTGAAACTCTCCGCGAGTTCCTCCATTTTACTTCTTAATATCTCTAAAGACCCGGCAGAAGGCCCGTTAAAACACTCCATCATCTGATGAATCAGTTTCATGTCCCCTATCTTATCTTCTGTTTCATTTCTGAGATAATAAAAAATCTCCTGAAGCTCGATTAACGTTTCGACATAATTATCCTCATCCATATAGGGTGAAGCAGCAAACACCTCAATTAATTCCTTTAGTACTTCAATCCCCAGTTCTATACGTCCATGATCATGAAGCACTTTATTTCTATAAACGATTAACATTTTTATATCGCTGGGTGTTAAGATCAGGCCATGCTCTTTTGTTTTTTCATTTAATTCAAGTAGCTCCATCATAGGTTTTGATTGTGGGGATAATTGAATGGAATTCAAAAAACGAGATAAGTTCATAAACCTCTCTTCCTTTCAAAAGCATCTTTTTTTAAAAAAACATTGACTTTTTATAACTTGTGTGTTATGATAAAATAAGTTGTTTTTTATTGACAATCAATAATTTATTCTATTTACTTACATATGTCAATAGTTGTTTTTCAGCGGTATTGTTTCTTTCCCTCTTAAATCAGCTCTTTATTCCTCAAGACCAATTCAACTCAACAGATTTCTTTCAAAATTTTTATCTACGTATACTTCATTCTGTTAAAATTGTTGTATTACTTAACTTTTCTAATTTTTTTAATCTTTTGTCTTAGACCCGTAAATACCACCAGTAGACGGTCCCGCCGCTTTCTGGCCGTATAGCCGTCAATACCTTGCTCTCAGAACAGCCAACGTTTCCTGGACCTGACGTACAGTCTCTCCTTTCACTTAATTCACTTGTCACCTTAAAGTACAGCAGCGAGTTGGATGATTTCTTTCCATTTGTACTGACTTTTTTCAAACTAAAAAGGCTGCAGCTTGCAACCTCATTTTGTTAGCCTTTTTTGTTGCATAGTCTCTTTCTGTTATGGCTATAAAAGGTTTCCATTTCATTTTCGACAACAAAAGCAATAAAGACATTTCAATAAGGAACTCTATACTAGAGAGTAAGTGAATACCAGTGTTCATAGTGAGAACTTCGAAGGAAATATAATGTCCGCGTTGAAAATAAACGGTTTTGTTCTTCAGTAAAAGAATGAAATAGACCTGAAGAAATCAAATCTATAAGAGTTAAAATGAAATAAAGATGCTTATTTCATCGACATCTCAATCCTAAATGTGGTAAAATTGATGACAATGTTAACCATAAAAAGGAGAATTATGCGTATATGAGTATTATTATTTTGGCATCCATGCT
The DNA here is from genome assembly GCF_000011645.1 of Bacillus licheniformis DSM 13 = ATCC 14580. Classification (GTDB taxonomy): domain Bacteria; phylum Bacillota; class Bacilli; order Bacillales; family Bacillaceae; genus Bacillus; species Bacillus licheniformis. The sequence continues at coordinate 1,950,369 of NC_006270.3, read as the reverse complement.
TTTATGGGGTGCATTAATTTATGAACTAAGTAAATCTTCAAAAAAGCAAAACAACCGAAAAATTGTATCTTTGATATCTTTGGGCTCTTTATCAACTTTAGTTATTACTATTTCGCTTTTTCAAAACCTCCCGTTTTAAAAATTGTTTATAACTATATCGATCGTATATGTCGTCGGTGTGGTATGGTTATAAAAAAAATCCTTCTTGCAAGAAGGATTTTTTATTCATTATTCTCTTCTTTATTATCTAATTCTGGAAAGTTCTCAATTATCGATCGAATATCTTCGACAAATTCTTTCTCTGTATATTGATCACCCGCGTGTTTTAGATTATCCAGTTTTCCGCAAATAATCTTCAGGATTCCCTTTGCGTGCTCTTCTTTAAGGCCGTTTACTTTGTTTATATTCCTATCCAATTCAAGCATTCAAATATTTCCTCCCTCAGCTTATTGTTCACCCTAATATAACATGTCCACCCCACCTAGTATTTAGTTCATTAGGTCACTTTTGCCGCGGCATTCCAAGCTGACCACGCTTTTCACGTGGTATTGCTCTTGAAATACAGGTGCTGACATCAAATATATCAGTAAATAGCGACCAAAATAGAATGAAAGATTACGAGGCAATTATGGAGTTAGATTATAACTTCACATTTTTTTGGTCATAATTTGGTCAAAGACCAAAAAGAAGACCCCTTACATTCTTTTGACCAAAATTCAAAACCCCTGACACCGCTGGTGCCAAGGGATTCCTAGATTAATACTGAGACATATACTGCTCGCGCTCCCAAGGATGGACTTGTGTGCGGAACATATCCCATTCGATTTCTTTTGCTTCGACGAAGTGTTCGAATAGATGGTCGCCGAGGGCTTTGACCATGACTTCGTTTGATTTGAATTCTTCGAGAGCGTCTGCGAGTGTCGCAGGAAGGTCGACGATTCCGTTTTCGAGGCGCTCTTCTTTTGTCATGACATAGATGTTGCGGTCGATCGGAGCCGGTGCTTCCAGCTTGTTTTTGATGCCGTCAAGTCCTGCTGCAAGAAGTACGCTCAAGGCAAGGTACGGGTTCGCAGAAGGGTCTACGCTTCTGACTTCTACGCGCGTGCTGATGCCGCGGGAAGCCGGGATGCGGATTAACGGGCTTCTGTTTTGCGCGCTCCATGCCACATAGCAAGGTGCTTCATAGCCTGGAACAAGGCGCTTGTAAGAGTTGACAGTCGGGTTTGTCACAGCTGTAAAGCTTGTTGCGTGCTTGACGATGCCGGCGATGAATTGCTTTGCCGTTTCACTCAGCTGAAGATCGGCGTCTTTGTCAAAGAAGGCGTTGGCGCCGTTTCGGAAGAGTGATAGATTGCAGTGCATGCCTGATCCGTTTACGCCGAACAACGGTTTTGGCATGAATGTTGCGTGCAGGCCGTGTTTGCGCGCGATTGTTTTAACAACGAGCTTGAACGTTTGGATGTCATCGCAAGCGCGGATGGCTCCGGCGTATTTGAAGTCGATTTCGTGCTGTCCAGGTGCAACTTCGTGGTGAGACGCTTCGATTTCAAAGCCCATTTCTTCGAGCTCAAGTACGATGTCGCGGCGGCAGTTTTCGCCAAGATCAGTCGGCGCAAGGTCGAAATATCCGCCTTTGTCGTTCAGTTCAAGCGTAGGCTCGCCTTTTTCGTCTAGCTTGAACAGGAAGAATTCCGGCTCTGGTCCAAGATTGAAATCTGAGAAGCCCATGTCTTCCATTTCTTTCAAAATGCGTTTTAAGTTGTTGCGCGGATCACCTTCAAACGGCGTGCCGTCCGGATTATAAATATCGCAGATGAAGCGGGCTACTTTACCTTTTTCGGCGGTCCATGGGAAAATCACAAATGTATCTAAGTCAGGGTATAAGTACATATCGGATTCTTCAATGCGGACGAATCCCTCGATTGAAGAGCCGTCGAACATGACTTTATTATCAAGTGCTTTTTCCAGCTGGCTCACAGGAATTTCAACGTTTTTAATCGTTCCAAGAATGTCTGTAAACTGAAGGCGAATATATTTTACATTCTCCTCATTTACTAGTTTAACAATGTCGTCTCTTGTATACTTTGCCATTCGTAAAACTCCTCCTCTAAAAGGTAAATGTATATAGCAATGCAGTTGCTAACAAATTAATGAAAAAACCTGGACATGTCTCCCTGGCGGAATGTCGTCCCTCTTTGGAAACGGCCTGCTTGGATGAGCTCGTTTTTCAGCAGTTTTCTCAGTTCTTCATCCGACAAGTTGTGCTTCTCTGCTTTTTTCGGCTTGTCTTGTTTGTCTTCTTTTTGTTCGTTTTCTGTTTTGGCGAAAATTTGTTTGATCCCCGCCATGTTTACACCTTGTTCGATCAAATCTTTAATTTCGAGCAGCTTATCTACATCATGGAATGAAAATAAACGTCTGTTCCCTTCGCTTCTTGCAGGAAATACCAGTCCATTTTCCTCATAATACCGAATTTGCCTTGCGGACAGTTCAGTCAGCTGCATGACGATACCTATCGGAAATAAGGGCATTGAGCGGCGAATTTTATCACTCATCTCAATTTCCTCCTTTTCTTATATAAATTTATTATATGTGATGTTATATAATGTGTCAACTCGATGTAAGGATTCTTTACATGAAAATATTCTTTATTTTCTTTACATTAATCCCTGCTTCATGAGCGCATCCACAGCACTGCATATCGCATTTTTCACATGGGAGTAGGTTAATCCGCCTTGGACATACGCCACATAAGGCGGTCTTATAGGGCCATCCGCTGATAATTCAATGCTTGCTCCCTGTACGAAAGTGCCTGCAGCCATAATGACATCGTCTTCATAGCCCGGCATATAGCTCGGATACGGCGTCACATGGGCATTGATCGGAGAAGCGTACTGAATCGCCTGGCAAAACGCGATCATCTGCTCCGGGGTGGAAAATTCGACAGACTGGATCAAATCGGTCCGCTTGCTGCCCCATGAAGGATTCGTCCTAAAGCCGAGCTTTTCGAGGAATCGGGCTGTGAACACTGCTCCTTTTAATGCCTGGGAGACGACATGCGGCGCAAGGAAAAAGCCCTGATACATCTCCTGGAGCGTGTACAACGATGCACCGGCTTCACTGCCAATTCCCGGTGAAGTCATTCTGTAGGAGCAGGCTTTCACCCATTTTTCCTTGCCGGTGATATAGCCGCCTGTTTTGGCGAGGCCGCCTCCCGGGTTTTTAATAAGCGAGCCTGCCATGAGATCCGCTCCAACATGGCACGGCTCACGCTCTTCTACAAATTCGCCGTAGCAGTTGTCGACGAAAACGATGATGTTTTCGTTTATTTCTTTAACAAAGCGAATCATCTTCTCAATCTCATCAATTGTAAAAGACGGACGGTCTGCGTATCCTTTTGAGCGCTGGATTCCGACGACCTTTGTCTGCGGCGTGATGGAAGCTGCCACCCGGTCAAAATCAACGGCTCCCTCTTCTGTCAGCTCGACATGGCTGTATCCGATCTGGAAATCCTTCAAAGACCCCGAGTTTTCCTCGCCCCTGACGCCGACGATCTCTTCGAGGGTATCGTACGGTTTGCCAGTGATGTAAAGAAGTTCTTCCCCCGGGCGGAGAACGCCGAATAAAGCGATTGATATTGCATGGGTTCCCGAGATGATCTGCGGTCTGACAAGGGCCGCTTCACCGCCGAAGACGTCGGCATAGATTTTTTCCAGCGTATCGCGGCCGATGTCATCGTAGCCGTAGCCTGTCGATGGTGTGAAATGCGTGTCCGATACTTTGTGCTTTCTGTAGCTTTCGAGCACCCTCCACTCATTTCGTTCACTGATTTCATCAATTGTTTTGTGGATCTGTGCGATGTCGGTTTCAGCCTCCACCGCCGTTTTCTTTAGTAGATCTCCGTGTTTTAATGTCTCAAACATGTTTTGCAGTATCCTTTCCTACATATACTTCTTCAGCTCTCCCAAAATGTTTTGGTCAGGGAGAATATATCCTTCCACTTCATATGCTTCGCGATCTTCGTCAAAAACGGTGCTGTTCGTCATTGTCTCAGACTTGATTCTCGACAACAGCCTTCCTTCTGAAGCGGGAATTCTCACGTCATACGGAACGAGCAGCTCCTTTTTCAGATAGTCTTCAACCGCCTGCTTAAACAGCGGCAAGTCTCCGTCTATTTTGGCGCTCGTCATGATATGCCCTCTCCCTGAAGAAGGGATGAAATCAGGCCGCTTCCGGTCTCTTTTGTTATAGACGGTTAAAACAGGAATATCGTCTGCTTCAAGTTCCTCAAGAAGGCGCTTGACCGTCTCCTCATGGCCCTCGTAGTCTTCGTGAGAAGAATCGATCATATGAAGAATCAGATCGGCTTCTTTCACCTCTTCGAGCGTCGATCTGAAAGCCGCGATCAAAGTTGTCGGCAGATCCTGAATAAACCCGACTGTATCCGAGAGCAGCACGCTGTATCCGCTCGGGAGCATCATTTTGCGGGTCATCGGGTCAAGTGTGGCGAACAAAAGGTTTTCTTCATAGCTGTCGGCGTCTGTAAGCCTGTTAAACCATGTCGATTTCCCTGCATTGGTGTAGCCGACAAGCGCGATTTGCAGTACACCGTTTTTCTTTCTTCTTTCTCTGTATCTGCTTCTGTGGCGAATGACGGTAGACAGCTGAACATTGATTTCATGAATCCGGTTTCTGATATGGCGCCGGTCGGTTTCAAGCTTTGTCTCCCCTGGACCTCTTGTTCCGATTCCTCCGCCTTGCCTTGACAGGTTGATTCCCTGGCCGCTTAACCGCGGGAGGGCGTATTGCAGCTGTGCCAGCTCAATTTGCAGCTTTCCTTCCCTTGTCCTCGCGCGTTTGGCGAAAATATCAAGGATCAACTGCGTCCGGTCGATGATTTTCACGTCAAGCGTTGTGACAAGCGCTTTCAGCTGACTCGGCGACAATTCATCATTAAAAATTAAAACATCGGGCGACAGCTCTTCACAGAGCACCGCCAATTCATCTACTTTTCCTTTTCCGATATATGTAGCAGCATCCACACGGTTCCGCTTCTGCGTGACCGTGGAAACAACCGTTCCGTCGGCCGTTTTCGTCAGCGCGGCGAGCTCTTCCATCGAGTATGAAAAACGCTCATCAGACACGTGCGGAAGCTGGCATCCGACTAATATGGCTTTCTCTTTCATGACTTCCTGTTCGTTCAAGTGATCATGTTCCTTTCTTAACGTTAGTCAATAAGCAGTACTATCATAACAAACGAAGGGAGCGGTTGCCAGAAATCCTCGAAAATAAAAAAAGAACGCGCCATTATACGTGCGGCGCGTCTTCCTTCAAGTCGAGATCCTGGCTTTTGATGGTTATCAAGTCATTCTTTAAGTAGCAGTCTCCCATCAGCAGTCTCATCGCCTGCGACCGGATGGATTTTTCGATCAGGTTGCGGACGAAACGGCCATTGCTGAACTTCGCGGGGCTGACCGTACTTTTGACGGCCATCAGATGGTCTTTCAGCTTCCATTCAGCCTCAGGGCTGAACTGATATTCCCTTTCCGCCATCATCCGTTTTGCAATGTCCATCAGCTGGCTGACTGAGTAATCGGGAAAATCGATGCTGATCGGAAACCTTGACTGAAGGCCCGGGTTTAATGAAAGAAAATGATCCATTTCCCGCGAATATCCGGCGAGGATTAAAATGAATTCGTTGCGCTTATCCTCCATATGTTTGACCAATGTATCGATTGCCTCCTTGCCGAAGTCTTTCTCTCCGCCTCTGGCAAGGGAATAGGCTTCATCGATGAACAGGATTCCGCCCATCGCTTTTTTGATTAAATCCCTCGTTTTTTGCGCCGTATGGCCGATGTACTCACCGACGAGATCGGCGCGCTCCGCCTCGATCAGATGGCCTTTTGAGAGAACATTCATTTCGTAAAAAAGCCTGCCGATCAGCCTGGCGACGGTCGTTTTTCCGGTTCCCGGATTTCCTTTGAACATCATGTGAAGCGCCTGTTTTCCGGCCTTAAGGCCTTGTTCTTCGCGCTTTTTATTAACGAAAATCCAGGCGTAGATTTCCTTGATATTGCGCTTCATTTCCTCCATTCCGACCAGCGTGTTCATTTCCCTTTCAATTTCTTTCAGAATGCTGTGTTTGGCTTCATTTTTTTGCAGTGCGGCCTGATATTCGGCTTCAGCCTCTGAATTGGCCAAAACCTGCTTTTGACCGTTCAATATGATATTGATTTGTCCGTTGTTTTTATAAGTAACAGCCCTTTCCAACACACTCACCTCACCATTCTCTCTTTATATCCTATTCATGGCGCGCTTATGCCGTGACAGACGCCCACATGACTGCACAATCCAATGCTTTTTGACAAGAACGGGGCAGGTCTTGTTGAAACCTGCGCTTTCCCGAGAAATACTTTATTTTTTATTGTATTCAGGTAAGCTGTGCGGACAAACCAATTTTTTCATCCTGTTTGGTAAATGCTTAACAGGTTGACATGGCAAATCGGGAGAAAGTGGTGATTGATGAGGTCCTTCGGGGAATGGAGCCAATCTGTCTGAAGATGTGCTGCAGGCGCTGCTCGGCTCTCCCCTGTTTCACAGCGGGATCTTCACCAAAGTCTTTTTGATTTGAAGGAAATGAAATTCGCCTTTTTTGTCTTCATGATTCTGTTACTGAACATAATATAGTTATCTTTCGTAATAATAAGCTTTGACCCAATAATAGGTTCTACCCTTATTTTCACACCATTCAACAAATCCCTTTGATCGTTCTTTTTTAAACATCACCCAGTCATCCAACAGATCTTGATAATAGTTAAGTGCTTCGTTATTGTTTTTCCTTGTTTGTTCACATTCTACTTTGTTGTTTAATTGCCGGGACTTAGCAAGAAGTGCTGTATCTTCTTTAATATCGCCAAGATACAAATCTTCGGAGATATGATGAAATGAATACCAAAGGGCGTTCAAATTAATATCGATTAGAGTTAATAAGGATAGTTGTTCATTCCCGCCACCAAGTCTAAGTGCATTGTTTAAATAATCGACACGGTTTTCAGGATTTAAAAACACCCCATACCACCTATATGGTCTTGAATCTTCAGGATCACTCTTCATCCATCTCTCAAGCAAAGGCTGTAAAAGTTCCTTTTCCAATGGATGAACGAGTACATGGTGAATATCATCTGATGTTTCAAATAAAGCAAACAGCCAACAAGCAAAATTCTGTTGTGCAATATCATCCCATTTCTTTGCTTCATCAATAAAGGAAGATAATGCTGTAAAGGATTTCTTACGCAACCCTTTTTCTTTGAGGGAACAAAACTTTTTAAATAATGGATATGCATCCAATCTGTCATTTTTCAAGATATTATTTAAGACATTTACCATTTTTACATCTCTCTTTGTTCAGAATAAAACCGTAATCTTTGAATAATCACAGCCCAGCCATATGGTTTGTGGTTTAAAAAAATCACAATCCAACTTCTTATACATGTATTTTAAAAATTCAATTTTTCCTTTTTTTATATTCATAAATCTAAAAATATTAACGAAGATATTCAAGATAAATACCAAAAACTCTTTATTGAATCTGAAAAAGCTAATGTTAGAAAATGTGTTCAAAATAGAGAATTTGCTAAAAAGATTCTTAACCAGGCTCGTTTTGAGAAAATTAAAGATGATATGGTTGATCAATAACAGTGGAGCCGTTGTTATTCATGGTCACTATGATCGAATTGATTAGTGTGTAACGCGTTTGCCTTAATTATTAGGATATATGCCCTGAGAGGAAGTTATTATCTTTCCCATCTAAAATCATCGAGGTGTTGAAATCATAAAGAAATTCAAATATTGCACAAGAAGATTTTCGAACACACAGCTCCCTCCCGTCTATTTTGAACTAAAAGGCCAATTAAGAATGCAGTTTATGAATTAGACCCCCTGTTTTAATAAGGGGTCTATTTTAATTCTGGATTAATCTTTTGTATTTTTTGTAGCTTTAAAGTTTTCATGATAAGGACTGTGCTAATATATAATGCTGGTATTCCCACAACAAAATAAAGCACACTTTTAGGCATAAACATATCATAAAAGTATAAAAATAGGGCTACCCCAAAAAACAGGACAACATATTTGCTTATGTTTTTCATCACAATCTATCATCCTTTAAAGTAAAGATCTATCCTTCTAAGGGAAAGTCTATTTTAATATGAGCCAGCCCATTGTGAGCTGGTTTGTATACTTGACTCGACTGTCAGCGGCAGTCGGGTCTTTTAGTTTATGCTTTTTACAAATTAATAAACCATTGCAGTGCTTTTGTTTAACGAATACCTCTTTCTAAACAGTATACTTCTCATTAAATTTCACTTCTTCCTAATTGCTGCATTCGAGTCGGTACTTCAGATGAAGAAATGTAATGCGTTAATATTTCAAATTATACATCAGTAAGTATTTTTTCTTTTATCTGATGGGTGCATAACTTTGGGAAATGATATGCCTCATATTTTAAAGTGAGAATTCTAATGGATTGAAATCCACGGGTAACTTTGGGTGAAAAACGCGTTAAATTTTCGGAACTTCAATCACTTTCCCTGGTGACTTTTCAAGTAAAGCATCGGGAATATGCGGGTTATTTTTTTAAAACTTAAACCGTTGAACCCTTGTTATTTCAGGATATATTTTGAGATTTAAACTGCAAATTTATAAGCTTTTGATATGTTTGGATTAAAAAATCTTTCCATTCTTCTAAAGCAGATGCTGAAACATTGTCTGGGCTTTCGAGCATACGATAACCATCTGCATAATGGAACATTAATAACCCCGTACCATAATCGCAATTCTCATTCTCAAGAATTGCTTTTGGAACATCAAAACCACTATTCCAATTATAATTCGCTGCAAAAACTTGAAGAATCACAGGGTTTTCAATATTTCTCGTCACTCTTACTAGATCGTCTTTATCTGTATTATAAAGCAGCTCCTCGAGGAACTTAATATCTTTCTTATCCAATACTGTTTTACCTCCTAACAAAAACACTTTAAATATTAGTCGACCAATTGTTTAAGCTTCCTTTCCCAAAGCTCAACTGTAGCACCTTGACTAGGATATAAAGGTAGACCTTTCTCTTGTAATGCTCTATTGATGAAATTTTATACTCAACGTAATACCATTCATCAAGAAGCTCCACATTATGTCATACTTTAAGTAGCCTTACAGTACTTTTAATATGGATTTTCAGTAGCATTCAATAGTGAAAGGATGCGTAACAAATGTGTTCCTCCAAGACCTTATTCTTCTAACGTTCTAACAATGCTATCCAGAAAGCAAGCGGATATTAGTGATTTTGCAAGACTTTATGAATTCAACCCCTTCCTAAGTCAATGAATATTTTATTACTATCGGACAGGAATCGGTCAAAAACCCTGTCTACTCAACAGAATGACACCTTCCTATCAAGATAAGTAACATGCCGCGTTTTAAAAAAGACGACCAGAGATGCGGTCGTTATGTTCTATAACAGTTTTTGCTGTGAGTACCTCTTCATATTGCCCTTGGGACTATATTGATCCAGAAATATTGAAACTTTAATAACATTTATTATTACTTTGAATCTTTATTTTTTACTTCCTTTAATATCTCCCTAAGCAACTGTTGGGTTTCCTCGTTTTGTTTACGATTTATCTTGTTTTCCTTTACCAATACGATCATGTAATATAAAAATAAAATGATAGCAGAAAATATAAGCAAATTAGGCAGCAGCACACTTAACATTTTATATGTAAACCTCCTATTTAAAAAAGATGTCCGTTAAACGATATGAACACCTTTTTTCCACTGAATATCTTTTTTTAATCCCCTTTTTGCTTGAAGTGAACAGCTGCACTTTGCCGCATTTTAAAAACTTGTTTACATAAAACGACTTCTTCAAGCGGCTGTTACTGATCACATCAATTTTTAAAATGGGGGTTTTTTATTTCTTCAAATTTTGACAAAAACAGGGCAGGTCTTGTTGAAACCTGCGCTTTCCCGAGAAATATTTTCTTATTGTATTCAGGTAGCTGTGCGGACAAACCACTGTTTTATCCCTGTTTGCCTTTTCGGTAGATCAGCCATCCGGCCAGAATGATCAAAAGGCCCGATGCGTCATAAGCAAAGTCGAATAAGAGGCGGTTCGGGCTTAGCTGGTTGACGTGGTGAATCTGAAGAAGATGATGGTTGATGATGCCTTCAAGGAAGTTAAACCAGCCCGCCCCAAGCAAAGAGGCTCCCCAAAAGATGTGCTGCGGCCGGCTGCTGCCAAGTTCGCCCCTGTTCCACAGCAGGATTCCGCCGATGAAAAGGATGACGAGCGAAAACAGATGGAACAGTCCGTCGCTCATAATTTGGTGAGAGCGGTCTGTGTCCATGTACACGCTGTGCCATTGAAGCAATTGATGAAAGATGATGCCGTCGATCATGGCGATGATGCCGACGCCGAACAGAAAAGGTCCCCAAAACGCTTTTTTGTTTTTCATATGATTTGGCCTCCTTCACATGCTAATCTGTTATGTACCCGCCGGTTAAAAAGATAAAACCGGTTATGTTTACATTCTCTCTCGAAAGCAATTATCCTCTTTTTACCATAGATGTCTTGAAAAGAAAAAAAGCTGATCCGAAAAGTAATTCCTCTCAGATCAGCTTTTTTATTTATGGAAGCCTGGATGCCCGCACACGTTTTGTTTCAGCTTCGTTAATGGCAAGTGTCTCAGGGTCAATCACGACACCATAATCCTGCAATGCTGATTCAATGCTGACAAACTCGTTTAAGACGTCGTCCAGCACCTTTTCCGGTTCACGTTCCAGCGGATTTCCCCAGCCTCCGCCGCCTGCACGGTAAAATTGGATGATGCCGCCCACAGGCATTTTGACTTCAAAAGCCGTTTCATCGATTTCTCTGGCTTCGTCTGTTCCATACCCGACAATCACCTTGTTGCTTGGTGAATCGCCGGCTCCGCAGAAGCCTTTTGTTGTGTTTCGGCCCCCTGCCATCATGACGCTTGTGCGGCTTTCCTTTAAGTGCTGGATTTGAACATCCAACCCGGGTGTGCCTCTCCATCGGCCCGCACCCGTAAAATCGCTTGTATATTCATGCTTTAATACACGGCTCGGGTATTGAACTTCGGTCATTTCAATAGATGGAAGAATAACTCCTGTCATAACAGGAGGATAAAGCCCCCATCCGTCCGTTTCGTATGCAGCTCCCGCACCGCCGGTATAGCCGTAAAAATTCAGATTCACCCACGGCTTGCCGTCATCGTATTTTCCGTGAGAATAGGCGAGAGGAAGCTTATGGGCGTTCACTCCGACCCGTTTTGGCGCACATTGTGAAATGGCCTGAAGAACAGCCTCGGCTATTTCTGCTCCGACGCACGCAGTCGCGTGTCCGCACGGTGCCGGCAGCTGCGGGTTCACAACTGTTCCTATAGGCGCGGTTACTGTTACCGGATTCATATATCCTTCATTGATCGGAATATCCTCATCACAGCAAGTCGAAATACCGACAAAAGCAAACGAAGTCGTATTTGAGAGCGGGCTGTTGATGAAGCCTTTTACTTGCGGGGATGAACCGGTAAAGTCAATGTGAAGATCGCTGCCTTTGACGGTCACCGTTGCGCGAACCTTAATATCGCGGTTGCCTTGAAAGTCGTGATCAGCGAATGTTTCACCGACATAGGTGCCGTCCGGCCAGCTGCTGATTTCATCGCGAACCCTGTTTTCTGTATATTGAATCCGGTTGTCAATGGCTGTAATCACCTTCTCGGCGCCATACTTATCCAGCATCGTCTGGATTCGGGAGGCAGCGACCTTGCACGCCCCGATCATCGCATTTAAGTCGCCTTCAAGCCAATGTGAAAGCCGGTTGTTTGCAACGATTAAATCGAATACATCCCTTCGCTTTTCTCCCCGCTCATAAATTTTTAACGGCGGAATCCGCAGCCCGTCATGCCAAATGTCTTTTGAGCGCGGATTGTACCCTCCGGCAACCGGACCGCCATTATCGGCCATATGGCTTCGTACAGCAGGAAGCAGGATCGGCTTGCGATTATAAAAAACAGGCATGACGATCGTCCAGTCAAGGCTGTGCGAGCCTCCATGATACGGATCATTCACCAGGAGAATATCCCCGGGGTGAAGATCATACCGAAAGGCGTCCAATAGATGGTCCACTGCGCCTACGACCGCATAAAGGTGAAGCGTACAGCCGGGGGCCTGCGCGACAAGGCGCGATTTTTTGCCGGAAAGGTCAAAGACGCCCGTCGTAAAATCATGCGCTTCGTTAAACAATGGTGAACGGGCCGTTCTCGTGACAGTGGCGCTCATTTCCCTGGCAACCGCATCAAGAGAACCGCCGACCACCTGTGATAAGATAAAGTCCTGATTGATCATAGCTGCTCCTCCTTTTGAGAGTACGTAAAGACGAGGAGGTTGCCTTTTTTCACATGTTGGTGTACCGTGCTTTCATAAAAGGTTTCGTCATGGTCTCCCGTTCTTGACAGAGACCCGTATTTTCCCCTTTCGCTAAAAGGCAGAAGAAGGTTGAAATAAATATCGTCCTCCTGGTTAAGCAGGGACACTTCCATTTCCTCCCCATTGTCCGTCCACTCCCGGGAAACCATTTTAAAACCGTGGTAAAGCTCCAATTCCTCCGCAGAGACAAGCATCCGTTGGCCAAATAAAGCAGGCGGTCCGAAGCCTTTTGAAGCTGAAGGATACCCGGGTGCGAGAACGATTGATTTTGTTTCGGCTCCTGTGCCAAGCTCCGGATAAAAAACGGCCTGCGGACCTGGCCCATAAATCGGCGGAAATTCTTCACTTGTGCCTTGTCCGTTTTGAATGGCTTTAAATACCGCTGCAGCGACGAAATGTCCGGTAATGCTTGGAGCTAGTGCTGTAGCTGCCGGAAATTCCGGATCTAGAATCGTTCCCGGCCTCGTCTTCGTTTGAAAAGGTTGAAGCGTTCCTTCATTGATCGGTATTTCATCGGCAATCCTTGCAAGAAACGGCCAAACGGCAAACGCCTTCGTTAAAGCGGCAGGTGAATTAACCGGCTTTACGGACTGCTCTGACGATCCGCTCAAATCGATCTCAACCGCATTCTCCTTCTTTGAAATTTGCACATGAATTGTACTCTTGTGCCCTTTGGTAACTTCAAACTCCTGGACAGCGCTCATTTCTGTTTCAGGCAGATGAGAGACATGATGCTCAACCCTTTTTTGGCTGTATTCAAACATGCTTTTGATCGATGCGGCCACTGTTTTTTGACCGTAGCTGCCAAGAAACGTTTTCAATTGCTGTTTGGCACCATGCAAACATGTATACATGGCTTCAAGATCCGCTTTAAAAGAAGCGGGCACCCGGCTGTTTGATAATAAAAAACGAAGAATATCAGTCTGCAGAACTCCTTGTTTATAAAGCTTAACCGGAGTAATTCTGATATTTTCCTGCCATACTTCAAATGCATCGGGATGGAAGCCCCCCGGATACTCGCCGGCCAAATCAATCATCTGAGCGCGGATAGCGGGGAAGAGTACGAGCTCCCCTTCAAGGAATAGCGGCGCCGCCATGGTGAGCGACTGCCCTTTCGTTCCGCCGCTGTATGGATCTGCGACCAGCAGCACATCTCCATCTGCGATATCAAACGAAAAATAGTCGAACAGATTTTCGACACTTTCTTTTAATGCGAACAAATGTTCAGGCTCGTATTGATGTTGAACCGCGATTTTCAGCTCATTCGTAAAAATCGCTGCAGCAAATGCCCGGTCTTGCGAAAGCACAGGAGAACGGGAGATTCGCTGCAAATTATCCCCGACTTCTCTGCCGATCGCTTGCAGCTTTCTATAAAGAATTTGAGCTTGGATCATGCATTTCCACCTCTTGTCGCCTGTTGAGCATGCTTTACTTCGATGACACAGTTGCGGTATGAATCGATTAGAGCCTCATGTCCCGGGTAAACAACAATGGTCGTACCCCATTGCTCAATGATGGCAGGACCGACAATCAGGTTGCCCGGCTCAAGCATTGACCCGTTGAAAATAGGCGTTTTCGCCGGTTCGATGTCAAAATACATATCGCGTTCACCTGTTTTCGCTTTTGAAGGATCCTCTTGTTCAAACTGCTCCTCCTTAAGCTTTAACGGCTCTCTGACTCCCACCAGATCAAGACGGAGGTTTAAGATTTCAATGTCGTGCTCAGGGTCTTTATGGGCAAACATTCTTTCATGAAGGTCATGGAAGTCTGCCGCCGTTGCTTCAAGATTCAACTCTGTAATCCTTCGCGTCCTTGACTTCACCGGTACGGTTACTTCATGGACTTCCCCCGCGTAGCGCATATCGATAAAGCGACGCGTTTCATATTGATTGGTGACCGATTGGCCTCCAAGTTTTTCGCGGGCCGTCTGTTCCATCTTTTCAAAATCGGCGTTCATCGCTTGCAGGTCAACGTTTTTCAAACTTTCAAAGCGCGTCCTGAGCTCCGTTACTTTAAGGTTTGCCGCCACATCGCCGAGCGCACAAAAGACCGGAGCAAGGGACGGAACGATAACGGTTTTAATGCCCAGGTCTTCCGCCTGCTTGCCTGCATGGATGGCTCCGGCGCCGCCGACAGCCATCAGGGCGAAGTTCCTTGGATCATGGCCTCGCTGTGTCGTTACAAAGTGGACTGCATTTGACATATCACTATTGACGATTTGTGAGATTGCAAGCGCGGCTTCCACTGTCGAAATTCCGAGCGGTTCGGCAATTCGTGTACGAATGGCTTTTTCAGCCAGCGAACGGTCAAGCTTCATTTCTCCGCCAAGGAAGTTATCAGGGTTGATATAGCCTAAGAAGACATTCACGTCTGTAACAGTCGGTTCTTCTCCGCCCCTTCCGTAGCAGGCCGGCCCCGGATTTGAGCCTGCGCTTCGCGGGCCGACTTGTAAAGCTCCGCCGCTGTCAATCCAGGCGATGCTTCCGCCGCCGGAGCCGATCGTATGGATATCCATCATCGGCAAGGCAACCCTGTATCTGCTGATCCAATTTTCCGTCGTGATCGCCGGATTTAATTTTTCGATAACCGAGACATCATAGCTTGTTCCGCCCATGTCTACGGTAATGACGTTCTCGTAGCCCGATTTTTCCCCGATAAAGGAAGCAGCCGTCACTCCTCCGGCTGGACCTGACAAAAGGCCACCCGCGGCAAATTTCCCGCTTTGAATGACATTTTGGACCCCCCCGTTTGATTGCATAACAAACAGTTCTCCAGTAAATCCGTCTTCGCGAAACCGTTCGTCAAGATGGTTTAAGTAGCTTTGCATGGAAGGGCCGGTAAACGCATTGACAATGGTCGTGCTCACCCGTTCAAATTCCCGAATCTGCGGCAGCACTTCATACGATAACGATACAAACATGCCGGGAGCTTCCTCTTGAATAATCTCTTTGACACGGATTTCATGTGAAGGATTCATGAAGCTGAACAGAAAGCAGACAGCAACGGCTTCGACCCCCTCTTGGATAAACCCGCGGACTGCCCGGCGGACGGCTTCTTCATCAAGCTTAGTTACGACATTTCCTGTATGATCCAGTCGTTCAGGAATCCCCACACGATACCTTCTTGGGACAATTTGATAAGGAGCTTCTAAGCGCGGAGAAAACACGCTTTCTTTATACGCGCGGCGGAATTCGATTTCGTCCCGAAAGCCTTCCGTTGTGAGAAGCCCCACCTTTGCTCCGTTATATTCCAGCAAGGCGTTAGTGGCAACTGTTGTTCCATGGACAACCAATGGACTATTGGCTAATAGATCCTTTACGTCTATTCCGATGATTTCAGCCATTTTTTTAATTCCGTTCATGACACCATCAGACTGGTCTGGGGTTGAAGGCGTCTTCGTCGAAACCATTTTTCCGTCCTTGTTGACTGCCACTAAATCTGTAAACGTCCCGCCGACATCAATTCCAAATACCCATTGGTTTTTTTCATTCATCATTGAAAACCTTTCCTCCTTATCCGCTTAAAAACCAGACGATTCCTCTGTCGCTTCTCCGATTTCGTAACGGAGATTTAATTTTGTGAAAATAAACGTAAAGATGATATAAATCAAAAATGCAAGTATAGTAGAGTTAATCGGCCCGATGCCGAACGTTATCTTTGAAGCGGTAAAACCTCCGATGATCACCGAAAGAATCGCCGCAACATTCAGCTTCGAATAAGTTGTTCCAGCCCCGAATTGATATTGTTTTTTCTTGATGACAGGTGCTGTGATCCAATGATCGGCGATCATGACTCCCGCAATCGGCGGAACATACAAGCCTAAGAATGTTAAAAATGGCACAAACATATTTTGGACACCTAGTAATGCAATGATAATTCCGATCACGCCCATGATCGCCACAAGTGCTTTCTTAGGAATGTTCACAACATTGCGAAGCCCTAGCGAACCGGTATACAAATTGTTATCGTTTGTCGTCCATTGTGCAAAAACGATGATTAAAAATGCTAAAAAGCCCAGGCCAAGCTTGCTCATAGCGGCAGGAATATTCGGTGTTGACCCGATATCCGGAACATTCGCGGCAATCGCCATTGCCGCTCCCGCAACAAGACAGAACACTCCTCCAAGGAAATAACCTACAGAAGCGCCTATTCCTCCTGAAACCGCTCCTTTTGCATATCTCGTCACATCAGGAAAAACAACCGCGCCCAATGCAGCATTTCCAACGACAATTGTAATTCCGGCAAATATCGTCAGAGGATCCCCTGTCGGGTGAAATGTCAGCAAGTTATGCCAGCTTCCTGAGTAATTGACAGCACTTATGATTCCCCATATGGAAAAAATGACGACTAAAGGTACAGCGATAAAGCTTAAAGCGGCAAGCCCGCGATATCCTATAAACGCGGTAAGGATCATTAAAATGCCGCCCCAAACGATGGCGACCTCAGGCTTTGCAAGCCAAACACCCGGAAACATTTCGGAAATGGTCGTGCCAAAGAAAGCAACCTGCCAGCCGAACCAGCCGATTCCAAGCGTCAGCGCCAAGACAATTCCAAAAAGGCTCGATCCGTAGCGACCAAAGGCCAGACGGGCAAGAACGGTAGTCGATATTCCGTATTTCGCACCCATTACTCCTTGAAAAAAGCCATATACCGCAAGAATCAGCATGCCTAAGACAGCTGCTAAAACGGCATGTGCAAAATTCAATCCCTGGATTAATGCCCCTCCAGTCACAATCGTCGACAATGAGATGATCCAGGCACAGCTTGTAATCGTAATGTTAAAAATCGATTTTCTTTTATTTTCAGGGACTGATGTAACAGCAAAATCATCAGCGTTTGTATAGGAAGGTTTTTTACTGTTGTTTTCCATTTTCATGCTCCTTCGTTTCATCATGTAGGTTGTTACACCATATTGGTATCAATCGTTACCCCTCGCTTTAACGTATTGCCGATTGTACATGCCCTTTCAGCAGAGGTGATTAGTTTCTTTTTATAGTCGGTCGGAAGATGCTCAGGCAATTTAACGCTAACCGAACATTTTTCAACACGGGACGGGCCTTCGGGGGCTTTAGCGGCGGAAACAGAAACGGAAAACTCATCCTCCAGCACCTCTATACCATCCCTTTCAAACATCTTTTGCAAAGAAATGGTGATGCACATACCTAATGAAGCTTCCAACAGCTCAATCGGTGTAAGTCCGTCTGAATTCGGAGTGAAAGACCCTTTCGCCTGCATACCGGCTTCATGAAAAATCCCAAACTCTCCATTTGTTTTTTGAATAGTAGACAAATTTAATTCCCCCTTTGGCCAATCAGTCCGAAAAATTCAAAATGAACCAATTCTTCAGTCATTTCATCAACTGAAAACTTAGGAACATAATTCAGATCATGCTTTGGCCCAAAAAGCCATTTTGATAGTGTGCCCAACACAAGACTTGTTAACATGGTGGCCTGCAGATCAGTGTTATGGGAGGAATTTAGCATTCCAAGTTCTGTAGCCCTTTGAATGTTCTTTTTAAATGCCTGTTCAACACTGATCAGCGCCTCTTCGATTGCCTCCCTGATTTCCGGATCGGCGCCTTGTCCCTTGACTAATAAAAATGTCATTAAGTTTCTATTCTCCTGTGCAAACGTAAAAATTCTTTTCATAAGCGCTGTCGTGGATTGGATCATATCATCGGCAAGAGCAAACGTTTGCCTGTAGCCTTGATGAATGGCTGCGAGAAGGTTATCTTTCCCTCTGCCTATGATTTCCTTGGCGATTTCTTCTTTGCTTTTGAAGTGCCAGTAAAAGGTTCCCTGTGCAACGCCAGCCTGTTTTACGATATCTGAAATTTTTGCCGCGTGGTATCCTTTCGTAGCAAAAAGCTCAAGCGCGATATGTAGCAATTCCTCTCTTGTGTCTGTATTCCCCATGTATTTCCCTCCTCACCCTAAGCCTTGATTGACAAGTCAGTCAGTTTTAGGGCTTTTATTCCTATTGGATTTGTAAGAATAATCTTATACAATGTTTTTTTTCTAGTCAAGTTGCTAACCTTTCCATTTTTCGCACAATTACAAGTATAACTTGCTTTTTTATCTTTTTGGTCAAGCATCGGCTGCTGTTAATTCTTTCATCTACAACTCGATCTATTTTTTCAAGAGATTTACAGTTTCATCGACTAACTCTAATAAAGTTTTTTTATGATGTGATGAAGAAACTTTTTGACGATCTAATTCCCGCAGCCTGGAATAAATGTCTTTCCGCTCACTTTGGAGTTCGCGTATGATCTGAATCTCGGCATTGTTCAGTTGCTCCAGTCTTAATCGGAGCGCCTCTCTTTCGTTGAACACGTTCCCACCCCCTAACAAAATATTACTTGTAGTGTAAAGGACTTTTTTCAGTTTAACAATTCTTCTTTCCCAAAAATTTGCCTGTTCAATTGGGTGAGCGGAATTTTGCCGTGATTCAAACTTGATTTTTTATACAAATATAGAAATGATATGTAGAAATAAAGCGGCTGTTGAGGAAAGTATTGGCTTTGAATTTCAATGTGCAGGATGCAATGGCAAAGGTCGCAAAAGAAAAGACAAAAGTGAGCTTTACAATGACTGGGATACCAAAGGTTTTTGTATGGCGGATCGTAAAAATCAAAGTTATTGTCCCACTTGGCTGTTCTACCGATTTGCGCTATTTAATACATAAGGGGGCACTCTCAACATTAAGCCGCAGAGGGGATCACAATAAGCAATCTTTTCATCAATCAACACTTGCATCATGAACTCCTTTTCGCCAAAATACAAGGTGTCCTTCAAAACAGCAAGGCTTTCCGCAGATTTGAAATAATCGTTCCAATCAACGCAAAAAGGAGTTTTTAGAAATGATGATCATTTTAATACTGATAGCCGGCATTTTGGCCGGAATGGCCATTCCCGTTCAAACCTCAATTAATTCACGGCTGGGCATGAAAATCGGGTCACCTTACGGGGCGGCGGCCATTTCTTTTTTTGTCGGGACGCTTCTCCTGCTCATTGTCGCCTTAGTGACAGAGCGCCATTTTTTGTCTATCATCGGACTTGTTCCTTCCATTCCCTGGTGGATCCTCATTGGAGGCGGATGTTTAGGCGTTTTTTATTTAACTTCAAATATTTTGTTGCTTCCGCGTCTTGGATCAGCTCTGACGGTTGTCGTCACTCTGCTTGGGCAGATGATCATGGCTCTGGCGATCGATCACTTCGGATGGTTTCACGTACCCGTTCATGAATTAAACTTTCCTAGAATCATCGGCATTTTATTCATTATTTCCGGAGTTTTCATCATCAAAAAATATTAAATAGCAAGGGAGTTCATCACAGATGAAAAACAAATCTATGTACGTTTTTCTTTTCATGATGCTCGGGCTTTTTGCCGGAATGGCATCCCCGATTCAAACATCCATTAATTCAGAGCTGAGAAATGCTATCCACTCACCTTTTATCGCTTCTCTGATTTCGTTTTTGGTGGGAATGCTCGTTCTTCTTTTTCTTACATCGTTCATTGAGCATCGGCGGTTATTTTTAAACAATTTACAAACAGCAAAAACCTTTGTCACAAGCAGTCCGTGGTGGCTCTGGACAGGCGGAATACTCGGCGTCGTCTTTATTACGTCCAATATTTTGCTTTTGCCGATTGTCGGAGCGTCTCTTACTGTTGTTTTGGCTTTAAGCGGCCAAATGATCATCGCCCTCGTCATCGATCATTTTGGGTGGTTCGGAATCCCCAAACACCGCTTGAACGTCCAGCGCATTCTAGGAATCGTCCTGATGATCACAGGAATTATGATCATTCAGCATTTTTGACGCCAGTCATTTTTGCATCTTCTGCCGGCTGGCATTCACGCATTAATTTCATATTACGCAATTCGCTTTAAAATGAATAAAAGGGCGGAAACCGCCCTTTATTTCAAATTTCACAGCAATTTAGTTTACATAAAATTTTTATTGTAAACTATTTTTCCGCAAATAAAAAAGCCATTTTGTTCAAATGACTTAAGTGCTGCAATTGCCGTATGCAAGTAAGAAAGTTTTAAACCACACTCCTCAAAGTGGGTGTCTGCAGAAACGTTCCTGTCGTCCTTTCGAGGAAGGCATGACATTCCGGTTCCGATATAAAACTCCCTATTACAGCTTAAAGGTTAAAACTTAATTATCATTACGTACAATGCAGCGTAATTTATTATATGATAAAAACATTAATCATGCAACCCCCTTGCCTAAAGATCATATTGCGTTCTATAATAAGCTGAATATTTAAAAAATTCCGTTATCAGGTGACAATCGTACAACCCTTCCCATACATCAGTTCATAGACTGTTTATTGAGGTGATGTCTTGTGGTAAAAATTTTTATCGATCCCGGCCATGGCGGGACTGATCCAGGCGCTTCAGCCAATGGTTTGCAAGAAAAACAGTTAACATTGCAAATCGCCTTGGCTTTAAGAAACATTCTCCTGAATGAATATCAAAATGTTACAGTCCAGCTGAGCCGGACAAGCGACCAAACCGTCAGTCTGACGCAACGCACGAACGCCGCGAACAGCTGGGGGGCGGACTACTTTCTATCGATTCACATCAATGCCGGGGGCGGGACAGGTTTCGAGGATTACATTTATCCCGGCGTCGGCGCACCTACCACCACCTATCGGGATATCATGCATGAAGAGATTTTAAAAGTGGTTGATTTCAGGGATCGCGGCAAGAAAACAGCCAATTTTCACGTGCTAAGGGAAACAGCAATGCCAGCACTGCTTACGGAAAATGGCTTTGTAGACAATACAAGCGACGCCGAGAAACTGAAGTCATCCGCGTTTATTCAATCCATTGCGAGAGGCCACGCCAACGGACTGGCAAGGGCATTTAACCTTTCAAAAAAATCCACAGCCCTTTTTAAAGTGCAAATCGGCGCTTTCAGGGACAAAGCCAACGCCGATTCACTTGCCGCTCAAGCGAAAGCAAAAGGGTTTGATGCCATTGTAATTGACAGGGACAGCCTTTACAAAGTGCAAATTGGCGCCTTTTCTTCGAAAGAGAATGCAGAAGCGCTTGTTCAGCAAGCCAAAAACGCCGGATTTGATGCTTTCATTTACCAGGAATAGGGACAATCATCAAGAAAAGCCCGCGATCTGTCTCGTATAGATCGCAGGCTTTTTTTATGCTTTTGCAGCTTTACTTTGAACCGCCGGCTTTTGATTCGATGCATGGCTGTTCAACACCATTCCGATAATCACAAGAGCCATTCCGCTCCATGAGATGGCACCGGGAAGCGGACTCGATAGGATTAAAATTTCACCAGCGGCCGCAAACAGCACTTCAAACGATTGTGTGGCCTCAACAGCCGCTAATTTGCGCATATCCCCTTTTACAAGATCTGTTGCGGCAAAGAACAGCACAGTCGCGCATATTCCGGAAAATACAGCCACCAATCCTGACTGAATGACTTGTCCCCGGCTGGGCGCACCTGCCGATGCCAGCCCGTACAGCGAGAGGATCAGCCAAAACGGAAGGCTTGCCAGCGTCATCCCCAATACCCGCTGATAAGCATCGAGGCGCCCGGCGCAAACTTCCATCATTTTTCTGTTCCCAAGCGGATAAGCAAATGAAGCCAATATAACCGGCGCGATGCACAGCAGCATCTCGTGCAAAGAAAGCTGTGCCGCGTGCTCAGCTTGCATCAGCGCCACCCCGATTAAAATGATGAACGACATCGTGAGCCCCTTATAAGGAATTTTGCCTCTTATCTGTACGGGACCTGTTTTTGTTTGAACGGTTTCATAAAAAAGCGGCGCCAAGAGGGAACCGGAAATGATCGTGATTTGCCATGTTCCCGCGATCAGCCAGCCCGGTCCGTAAGCCGCCGCAAAACAGAGCGGCGCATAAAAGAGACCGAAGCCGATGATGCTCCATCTCACCCAAATGCCCGGCGCTTTTTTAATTTCCTGAAAAAGCTCTTTCACATTCCCCCTAAGCCAAACGATGGCAAATAAAAGAGGCGCCATGAAGATAAATCTCAGCGAAGCGCTCCAGATCCAGCTTCCCCCTTCAAGCTCCATCGCCCTGTTTAAAACGAATGTAAAAGCAAAAAAGAAGGCTGCAAAAACGCCCAGTATAATCGGCCTCACAATCCCTTCACTCCTTTTCCTGATGTCCGGCCAATCGATCTCCGAGACTGAGCCAGTTTTCCTCGGCAAGCTTGATGGCCGCATTCCGATCCCCCTGTCTGCAGGCATCGATGATGTTCTGATGCTGTTCAACAGATTTCAAGCTGCCGATCGAGGAAAACTGCGACATTTCAAGGCGGTAAATTTTTGAAGAAATCCTTTCCAATGCCCGGGTTATTTCCGGGTTTTTTGATGCTTGTAAAAACACGTCATGAAAAGCAGCATCTGATTCGATTGCTTCGATAATGTCTTCTTTTTGAATCGCTTGCTGCAACGTTTTGTTATGCGCCTCCAGCTGATCAAAGTCGGAATCCGTTAAAAAAGGAAGCGACAGTCTGACAGCCAGCGCATGCAGCGCCGCAGTGACTGTAAAAGCGTGTTCAGCCTCCTCGCGATTTAACGGTGCTACACGTGTTGCCGATCCCGGGACAGCTTCAACAAGGCCTTCATCTTCCAGTCGTTTGAGCGCCTCCCTGACAGGTGTGCGGCTGATGCCAAACTGCTCTGCAAGCTCCTGGTCATGCAGGCGCTCCTCCGGCTTTAGCTCCAAATGTACGATGGCGCGCTTCAGCGTTTGATACACTTCTTCCCGAAGCGAAATTCGTTTGATTCGTTTAATGTTATTCTTCATCATAAAACCAATATATCGGTTTTTGGTTTTTCGCACAAGCAAATTTTTTATCTAACCCCTTTCTCTTTAGCGGCGTATTTTCTTTTCGCCTGGCAATCGTTGCAGATGCCGTACAGTTCCAATCGGTGATGTGTCACTTTAAATCCGGTCAGCCGTGCCGCAATGTCTTTTACTTTCTCTAGTTGCGGACAATGAAAATCGACGATCTTCCCGCATACTTCGCATATGACATGATCATGTTCCTCTAGAGCCAAATCAAAACGAAGCGGATCGGTAAACCCCATTTCTTTTATAAGGCCCTCTTGTTTAAAATAGCGGATGGTGTTGTATATCGTCGCTGTACTGACGGCAGGATATATCTCCCTCAATGATTGTTGAATTTCAGCTATTGTGGGGTGGTTCCTGTTGGCTAGAAAATAATGGTAGATAGCCAGCCGCTGCGGTGTCATTCGAATGCCTTTCCGTTTAAGCTGCGCCATTGCTTCCTGCTTTACATTCGTTTCGTTTTCCATACCTCTTTCGTTACTGCCCCTTTTTTCCCTTGAATCTTCCGATATTCTTTGCCGGTGGCTTTAGAACCGGAGTGCTTTAGATGTGATGTTCATTTAATAAACGTTCTCTTTGATCCGATCGAGCGCCTGCCAAGGCATCAGGGCACAGTTATGACGGGCCCGCAACGGATGGACGCCAATCAGGGAAACGGCATCTCCCAGCAGATCCTCTTCCGGCTCTTCTCCTTTTCTGATCATATTTTCCATCGCTTCACGCATTAACCCGGCTTCTTTTAACGTCTTTCCTTTTATCAGTTCAGTCATGATTGATGAGGAAGCCATGCTGATGCTGCACCCATCTCCGATAAAAGCTGCGTCTTCGATCTTTTCATTTTTAATGTCGATAAACAAAGTCATCACATCACCGCATGTTGGATTTTTGTAATGGACGTAATACACGCCGTGTTTATCGATTTTTCGAAAATTTCGCCTGTATCTTGCATGATCCATAATGACGGACCGATACAGCTCTTCCAGTGTCGGCATAAAATCATGCTCCTTTCCTTTTAAACAGTATATTTTGATTGAAAGAATAAACGGATTCAGTTATACTTCCGCTATTAAATCATAATAATTACGATTTAATAATAACCGATCAAAAATCTCATCGCAAATGAAAAGACACAATGAAGCTGCCTTTTCAAAGGCAGCTCGGTCAAACACAAGGGGGAAGGATTTATCATGAAGGAGCCATACCGCATGCAGCTCGAGTCTTTTCAAATGACAATTTTATCTGATGGAGCATTTCGGGTTTCAAGGGATTTTTTTTTGGCGGGAGGAGACTCCAAGGAAACAGAACGTTATCCTGAAGAATTTGAAGCAGCGCTGAACTTTGCCTGTCTGGAGACGAACGGCAAACGGATACTGATTGATACGGGATTTGGGGAAACAGGCGGACAAGAAAGCGGGCACTTGCTTCATCACCTGAAGCAGGCGGGAATCAAGCCTGACTCGATAGACTATGTCATTTTGTCACACAGTCATTTAGATCACACGGGAGGTCTTCTAAAAAACGGAGAGCCCGCTTTTCCAAACGCTGTTCATCTGCTCAGTGAAGCAGAATGGCTGTACGCAAAACAAACGCCGGCGTCTCCTCAGTTTCACATTCTCTCCGCTGTCCGGCCGCTTCTGAAGCTGCTGACAGAAGACACCGAACTGCTTCCCGGACTGAAGCTGATCCATACGCCCGGACATACGCCTGGACACCTGACCATTGAATTGCATACAAAAGACGGCGTCTGTCAGATCATCAATGATGTATTTCATATTCCGGAAAGTATCTCCAATCCGAAGCTGCGGGTTTCGCTTGAGCATGATCCTATCGAGGGAGAAAAGACAAGGAGACTGCTGGCCCGACAGGCTTATAACGGACAGTTCCTGCTCCACGGCTGTCATTTCCCATATCCCGGCTTCGGGCTGATCGAAAAGCATGGCTCATTTTTTCAATGGAAACCGGTTCTATACGAAAAGAAAACTCGCTGATCAGCGAGTTTTCCAATTTAAACTAAGATATCAACGACAAACTGTGACCAAGATTCAAGTCTGTCATAGACGCTTTTTTCTTTCAGATCACTGGCTTTCATCCAACGGCCGGCAATCTGCTCCTTTTCTTTGACTTCAACGTGTGCGCCCGGTTTTAATTCAAGCGCTGAAAGGATTCCGATATGTACTTTCCCGACGCTGTTTTCATCATCATTAATCAGTCCGAGCGTCACCATTTTTTCTTTAGCTGATTCCTCGATTAGAAGCTCTTCATCAAGTTCGCGGTCTGTATTCAACTTCAGAATATCGGGAAAGTCAAGCCCTTCGGCAAAGTTCATGTGTCCGCCGAAGCCGAGTGACAGCTTGTTGTGAAGCCGCGCTTCCCCTCCGCCTTCGAGCCGCTCATATACAAATATTTCGTCTTCTCTTTTGATGACAACATAAGGGATCGGCTGTTTAAATGCAGGATCTTCCTCGGCGTCTCCCCTTCTCATTTCACTGAAGTGGCGTTCAATATGCGCCATGATCTTCCCGATCGTCTCACCGTCGCTGTTGACGCCTTGGAAGGTCAGCGTTTCATTTGCAAATACGTTTTCCCGCGGGACCACGAGAATCATTTCGTCCATTTTTCCCATTGTATCCGTTTCCTCCTCAAAGTGAAAAGAGCAGATTCGTTCTGCTCTCATTTTGCCGTGTATCAATAGCTGAAGGGCAGGGCTTGGGCGCTGGCGCGCCCTTTTAGCCCGGCTTACTTATCGTCAAAGTAAAAGTCGTCGTCTTTTAACGGTTCAACTGTTGCTTTTTTGTAGCCGTTCCCTTTCATTGAGAAGAAGTCGTGTGACTTCGTTTTCGTATTCAACCCGTTCAACACGATCGGATTGATCTCTTCTTCTTCAAAATAAGCTTCAAAGCCAAGGTTCATCAGCGCTTTGTTGGCATTGTAGCGGATGAACTTCTTCACGTCGTGTGAAAGGCCGACTTGATCGTACAGGTCTTCTGTATATTCAAGCTCATTTTCATAAAGCTCTTTCAATAGATCAATGGAAAATGCATACAGCTCTTCTTTTTTCTCCGGCGTCTGCTGATTGTAAATCTCCTGAGCGAGCAGGCCGACATAGACGCCGTGAATCGCTTCATCACGCAAGATCAGGTTGATGATTTCGCCGCTTTGCATCAGCTTGCCCTGTCCGTAAAAATAAAGCGGGTAGTAGAAGCCGCTGTAGAACAGGAAGCTTTCTAAATAAACGGATGCGACCATCGCTTTAAACAGCGAGATTTTATCGCCCTGGCGGATTTTTTCATAGAGCCCGACAATGATCTGAGCTTTTTTCTGCAGGTATTTGTTTTGTTTGACCCATTCAAAGACTTCGTTGATCGTCTCTGTCGGGGCCAGCGTCATGAAAATGTTTGAATAGGACTTGGCGTGGACCGCGTTTTCCATCATCGCCATGAAATTCAGCACCGCTTTGCGCTGATGCCCTTCCACATGCTCAGCAACAAGGGGCATTCCCGTGTTCCCCTGCTCTGTATCGAGAAGCGTCAGCCCCGCGAGCACCTTCATGTATGTGTCCTGTTCATTTTTACCCAAGTACTTCCATGTCAGAAGATCTCCATTAAGCGCAATCTCTTCCGGAAGCCAAAACTGCTTTACATTTTGGTTGTAAAACATTTGGGTAAAATCATCTTCATGCTTTGACCAGTTTGCTGCATCGTAAATTTTCGTCACTTTCGCATACTCTCCTTTAATCAAACGACACAAGAAAGGCAGCCTTCTTGCCCTGTATCCTTCGTTCTTGCATAGTAAAGTGTTTTGATTCCTTTATGGTGGGCATAAAGATCGATCCGGTTCAAATCGCGTGTCGTCATTGTATCTTTCAGGAACAATGTAAAGCTTATGCCTTGGTCAACGTGCTGCTGAATCGTCGAGATCATGTCGACAACCCTGAACATGTCCATATCATACGCTTCCTTATAGTAGAACCAGTTGCTCGGCGCAAGTCCAGGCATTGGATAATACGTCTTGGAGTTGCCGTATGTTCTTTCTTCAATCCGCTCCATGATCGGCATAACCGATGCTGTGCTTGACTGTACATATGAAATGGATCCGGTCGGTGCGATGCACAGCCGGTAGCTGTGGTACAATCCGTGTTCTTTGACAAACTGTTTCAGCTGCTTCCAGTCTTCTTTTGTCGGGATGTGCATGCCTTCAAAAAGCTTGGCCACTTTTTCGAATTTAGGCGAGAAATCTTGTGTAACATACTTTTCGAAGTATTCACCCGTTGCGTAAGCTGAACCTTCGTACCCATGGTACGTCTCACCTTTTTCTTTGGCGATTTCGGCGGATCGTTCAATCGAGTAGAAGTTCATCATCATAAAGAAAGTGTTCGCGAAGTCCCTCGCTTCCTCACTTTCGTAGGCGATATTGTTCTGTGCCAAGAATCCGTGCAGGTTCATCGCTCCGAGCCCGATGGATTTCATCGCTTTGTTCGCTTTTTTGACAGCCGGTGCGTTTGTAATGTTTGTCGTTTCAGAAACGTGCGTCAGCGAATCGGTTGCAAGCTTAACTGTCTGCTCGAGCGATTTGTTTTTCATGACGTTCAAAATGTTCAATGAACCAAGGTTGCAGGAGATGTCAAGGCCGATCTCATCTTCTTGACCGTAGTCTGTGTATGATGAAACTTGTGAAGCCTGCAGAACCTCCGAGCAAAGGTTGGAAAATTTAACTTTTGAAATATGATTGTTCGCATGCACGTTGTTGACGTTGTCCTGGAACATAATGTACGGATACCCGGATTCCGATCTTAACATCGCAAGCTTTTCGAGCATCTTGCGCGGGTGGATTTTTTCTTTTTTGACGCGCGGATCTTCCACAAGCCGGTCGTACATCTCGTTCATATCCATTTCGTCGAGGTGCTCGCCGTACGCTTTATAAACGGTGTGCGGATAGAAGACGTATGCCGCTTTATCCTCTCTTGCAAGCTCGATGAATTTATCTGGAATGACAACCCCGATGGACAATGTTTTCACCCGGACATCCTCGTCAGCCGAAATCTTCTTCGTATCGAGGAAATCGTTGATGTCGCGGTGGAAAATGTTTAAGTACGCAGCGCCTGAGCCTTGTCTTTGCCCCATTTGGTCAGCGTAGCGGAATGCGTTGTCAAGAAGCTTCATCACGCCGACGACACCTTTTGTCGCGTTTTCGACATCTTTGATCGCTTCGCCTTTCGCACGCAGTTTTGAAAGGTTTAAAGATACGCCTCCGCCGAGCTTTGACAGCTGCATCGAAATGTCAATCGCTCTCGAAATGTCGTTCAAGGAATCATTGACTTCCAAGAGGAAACAGCTGACCAGCTCTCCGCGGCGTTTGCGGCCGGCATTTAAGAACGTCGGCGTGCTCGGCTGATACTCCTGGTTGATCATCATTCTGACGAATTCCTTCGCCTTCTCCTTATCCCCGTTTGCAAAAAATAAAGCTACGATAGAGATTCTGTCTTCATAGCGTTCAAGAATTTTTTTCTTGTCGTTTGTCTTCAGCGCATAATCATTGTAAAACTTAAAAGCGCTCATAAAGGACGGGAATCTGAATTTTTTGGCGTAAGCCTCTTTGAACACTTCTTTGATTTCTTCAAACGTGTAGCGGCTTAAAAACTCTTCTTCATAGTAGTCATTCTTGATTAAGTAATCGATTTTCTCTTTCAGATCATGGAAAAATACCGTATTTTGGTTGATATAGTCTACAAAATAACTATGTACAGCTTCTTTATCTTTATCAAACTGGAATTTCCCGTCTTTTTGGATCATGATCTCATTGTTTAACTGGATCCATTTTGGCACTTGATTTTGTGACAACTCTTTCTACCTCCTGAGTAAACAGTTCAACGTCTTTGGCCGTCCCGCTGAGCTCAAATTTGCCGAGAATCGGAACCTGATACTGCTTCGAGATTTTTTCTGCGCTTTTCGCAAAATTGTCTCCCCACACTCTGTTTCCGCTTGCCGCAACTCCCAAAAGAAGATGGGCGTTTTTCTCAAGAAACATCTCAGTCGTTTTCGGAACTTCCCCAAACCCTGTCGTGTACGTGATCAAAACAAACGGTTCGTCTAGATACTCCTCTGTGCTGACTTTCCGTTTATTGCGAAAAGGCGTCTTATCCACAAAGCGCTGAACGTTTCCCGTTTTTGAATCAAATACGATCTGAATCATCATTATCACGACCTAGTAAAATTGTTTCCGAGTCTTCCACTCGAACCTTACACAATATATAGTATACTATCATTCAAGAAAACACAATATATTGTGCTCGAGTTGATGAAAGTTCACAATTCGCTTCAGCTTAGGAGGCCTTAGGCCAAAGAAATATGAGTAGAATGAGAGCCGTTCGCTCATCCTACTCACAAACCGAAATCTATCATAACACGAAAAAAATTGAGTTAGTAGACTAGACTTTTTCGCTTATTTTTTGTAAGCGTCACAGCACTTGTTCTCGCATACCTCTTTAATATCGGCTTCGATGCCGAGTTCCTTAAGAACCGACTGAACAGCCGTCATGATCGACGCTTCCCTGACAAGCTCTTTTCCGTTTACGAGAATACTTGTGCCGTATTCATAGCAGGAATCATCTTCACACGTCTCTTCCCAATGGTTGATGACGATCTTAGGTTTCATTGTTCGCTCATTCCTTTTCATTTTCAAACTGAATTGATGTAAACACTACTTAGTTTAGCGACTAGATGCCGCTTTGTAAATTTGAATGCCTCGGACTTTCACAGGACGTGATGACGGCGGCGTTTTAGACAGGTTGCCAAAGTTTTTTTCCTCTGAAAGACCGGCAACGGCCGCAGGTGATTGTAAAGTCGCTTTGAAAACGAAAAATCCCAAAACAGTAACCTGTTTCAGGATTTTGTCAGGCAATCTGAAAAAACCATGCAAGGCATGGTCTTTTAGTCCGTGAATCGCTATTCCAGTTCGAGCTGAACGTTTTTTTGCGGTGCAAACGTAGAAATGGCGTGTTTGTATATGAGCTGCTGCTTTCCTTCCGATTCAATCAACACTGTAAAGTTGTCAAATCCTTTTACTTGTCCGCGCAGCTGAAATCCATTCAGTAAAAAGACCGTGACAAATGTATTTTCTTTCCGAATCTGATTCAAAAACTGATCTTGAATATTTATCGATTTCATGTTTCTGGTCCTCCTTGTTTCTCTATACCATATTGTTTCGATTAAAGTTCGAGCTTTCCTGCTATGTAAGTGAAAATTTCCTGTTTTTTCTGCTCGATATTGACAGGGGGCGTCATGTCAAACCATGCGACATCCATTTGATTTCTAAACCATGTCAGCTGCCTTTTGGCGTAGCGTCTCGAATTCCGCTTCAATGTCTCAACCGCCTCTTCCAAGGACGCTCTGCCTTCGAGATGCGCATAAAGCTCTTTGTAGCCGATCGCCTGGACAGACTGGCAGTTTCTTACGTTTTCATCATAAAGCAGTTTCACTTCATCCAGCAGCCCCTCATCCATCATCTGGTCAACGCGGCTGTTGATCCTGTCATAGAGCACTTCCCGCTCCATCGTCAAACCGATGAGAGCCGTCGTGTATAAAAGCTCTTTCCGCTGTCCTTCCATATGTTCGGACATCGTTTTTCCTGTTGTATGCAGGATTTCAAGCGCCCTGATGACCCTTCGTTTATTATTTGGATGAATGGCTCTTGCCGCTTCGGGATCGCGTTCTTTCAAAAGATCGTGAACATATTCGGCCCCCCTCTTCGCAGAGAACGCCTCCATCTCCGCCCGGAACTCAGGATCGCCTGCTTCCTCTGTGAATGAATAGTCGTAAAGGACAGACTGGATATAGAGCCCGGTTCCCCCGACAATCATCGGAAGCTTCCCTCGCCTGTCAATCTCTGCAATTTTTTGTCTGACGATCTCCTGATATTCAGCTACCGAGAAAGATTCCGTCGGTTCTTTAATATCGATCAGATGATGCGGAACCCCGTTCATTTCCTCTTCTCTGATTTTTGCTGTGCCGATATCCATTCTTTTGTAAATCTGCATTGAGTCTCCGCTGATAATTTCCGCGTTCAAACGCTCGGCCAGCATGACGCTTAATTTTGTTTTACCGACAGCGGTCGGTCCGATCAAAACGATGACCGGCGGCTTCGTTTTATTCACTGATGATCACTCTCTTTAAACAAGCTCCTCCCATTATACCATTTCACATTCAAAAACACCCATTTCATTTTACCCGTTTTCACTGTTTTCCAAACATTCCCTCACCAGCCAATCGGCTCATTTCCGACGATTTCTCTTGTGTAACCCTTAAAAGGATGCCGGTGCCTTTCCTTCATTCCATCGCTTACATAAACGACTCCGCCATATCTGACCGGGGGAGCCGCAGAATATGCCAAATAGGTCGTGCCCTCGATTTCATGATAGTGCGTGCCGTCCGCCCGCGGAATCGCTGGCCCCGTAATCGCATAATACCTATGGTAATGACCATCGACGAAAGAAGTAATTCCGGAATAAAAATGAACGTGCCCATCTGTATTGCTCCCGTTTGCCGGCTGGGAAAAACCCTCAATTAGGTGGTAATGTCCCTCGGCAGTCGTTGTTCTCGCCCTGTAGGCGTGGGCATGGGGAGGCGCTTTTGACCAATCCGACTGATACAGCGTCATGTTTTCGTTCACTCCTTTTTG
Organism: Bacillus licheniformis DSM 13 = ATCC 14580; assembly: GCF_000011645.1. GTDB lineage: Bacteria > Bacillota > Bacilli > Bacillales > Bacillaceae > Bacillus > Bacillus licheniformis. Next base: position 1,918,342 of record NC_006270.3, on the reverse strand, counting down.
AGGGCTGCTTCACTAAAAAATCCGGCGGGCGCCCAGGCAAAAACGGCTGGGCAGAATACAGTGATGTTAGTCAGGTATCATTTTATTATTGGAGGGATTTTTTTATGTATCATTTCGACCATGCTCCTGTATATGACGACGACAGCCAGCGAATCATTGGCAGGCCTTTCTTTGGCGGACCTTTTGGGCGGCCGTTTTTCGGCCCGCGTCCATTTTTCGGTCCGGGCCCCTTCTTCGGAGGATTTTTGGGCGGCCTTACTGCCGGAGCGCTTCTCGGCCCTTGGGGATATCCGTATCCGCCGTATCCTTACTATCCTTATTTCTGACAGATAAAGGCTCTTTCAGGGGCCTTTTTACATTACTTTTTTCTTGACTTAGAACTTTTGCATCAATTAAGATGGATTTTACCAACCGGTTAGTGAAGCGGGGTTTTTTTTATGTCTAAAAAAGGGGAAAGCTTTGAAGAAGCTCATAACGATTTCGGAATAAAAGCTGAAACACTTTAAAATCGTTTATGGGCTGCGCTTTATGATATTCGAATGAAAACTACCGTTCAACTTTGTACAAGCGCGCGCAGAGGGCGCTGCGGAGTTTGCCCCCCCGGCCTTTGCATATGTCAAACTCGTATCCGGCGCATCTGGCTTTCGGGAATGTTTCAATTGGAACTGCTGGCTGACGAAGAGAAAGCTCTCCTTTTGAATCATGCAATAAAATCGATAGAGGAGGATTCCGTATGATTGCAGGCTACATTTTTCTTCTGATCGCCATCTTGTCAGAAGCGGCGGCAGCCGCCATGCTGAAAATATCTGACGGGTTCGCGCGCTGGCAGCCGTCGGTTCTTGTAGTAATCGGCTACGGTCTCGCATTTTACATGATGTCGCTCACATTGCAGGTCATTCCATTAAGCCTCTCCTATGCGACTTGGAGCGGAGCGGGCACCGTTCTGACTGCAATCATCGGCGTCTTGTGGTTTCAAGAAAAGCTGAACCGGCGAAATATCGCCGGCATTATCTGTCTCGTGTCAGGCGTTGTACTGATCAATTTGTCATAAGGAGGCGAATGTCATGAAAGGCATGATCTTTTTGGCGGCTGCCATTTTGTCCGAAGTATTCGGAAGCACGATGCTGAAGCTGTCAGAAGGCTTTAGCGCCCCCCTGCCCGCAGCCGGCGTGATAATCGGTTTTGCGGCTTCTTTTACATTTCTGAGCTTTTCATTAAAAACACTGCCTTTATCAGCGGCTTATGCGACTTGGGCCGGCACCGGAACGGCCTTGACAGCTGCAATCGGGCATTTTATATTTCAGGAGCCATTTAATCTCAAAACTCTTATTGGGCTTACTTTGATCATCGGCGGCGTCTTTCTGCTCAATTCAAAGCGCACCGAAGCAGCGGATCAAAAGGCTCAGCTCACGATCGAAATCTAATCCGCTTTGGAGACGACAATCTTCGGCTCTAATTCAATGGCGACGTTGCCCTGAACCGCCCTTGATATCATGCATGATGTCTCCGCTTTTTTAGCCAGTCTTTCGGCAAGTTCGGCCTCTTTTTGCGCCGCTTCTTTCGGGAGGCGGATCAGAGGTCTGTGAATGATTTTTTCGTACGTAAACACCCCGCCTGTCACATCGACAACGGCCTCGGATTCCATCGTCAGGCTCTCTTTTTCCAATCCGCTTCTTTCCATCATCGCTGCAAGTGTAATGATATAGCAAGTCGCAGCGGCACCGAGCAGCATTTCGTCAGGGTTTGTCCCCGCCCCCGGGCCGTCCATTTCCTTTGGTATCGAAATTTCGGTTTTTAAATTCCCGCTTTCAATCCTTCCGATGTCGTTTCGTTTTCCAGGCCAGTCTGCCTGAAGGTAAAAATGATGTTTAGCCATAAAAAATACCTCCTTTTTTTATCCTGCTTAAAAGTCTACCGGTATTTGACCTTTCTGTCTTATTATTTGCCTATCAAACCGTGACAACTGTCTAACACACAGGGCATAAGCGGAACATAGAATACAACGAAAATCCGCACGAGAAAGGACGAAAGAAATGGAGAATGCAGAACATTTACAGCAGACGGCGGTTCCCGAACAGCATACGCATATCCCCCAGTATCAGCATCCCGAAACCGCCTTGCACCACATTAAATGTCCGTTGTTTCCCCACTTGAAACATAAGACGTTGTGCACAGTAGCACCTTTTGTTCATTACGGTTTAAATGAAGCCCAAGCCACTTCCTATCACCATGCCATGGAAGAAGTAGCGGCAATGGCTTATTTAATGGGCATGGGAATGAACCCTCACTTGGCCTACTGTACAGTTGAGTCATGGGAAATAAACGAAACATTTTATTAATTGGACTGAACGGTCAAAAATGAAGAGAAAAGACCGTTCAGCTTCAGGAACGAGTTAAAACAGACGCCAGCGTCCGGTGTGTTCATTAGCGAAATCAGCCAGTGAACGCGGTTTTTTTCCCGTGATGCGTTCCACTGTATCCGTGATGCGGTTTTCTTTGCCGTTCTTGATTTTCTCATCTAATTCCGACATGAAGCCGGCATAATCGGGAGATAATCCTGCCTTTATATACCTTGTTCTCAACGCGGACACTTCGACATTGACATGTCTGATGTCGCGGCCTGCCGCTCTGCCGATGATTGCCGCGGCTTCGGCATAACTCAAGGCTTCCGGCCCGGTCAAAATATGGCTCGTATTATGCGGCTTTTGATCAAGCAATGCGCGCACAGCTACTTCAGCGATATCGTCTGCATCTATAAACCCGACTTTGCCGTCGCCTGATGCGGTGACGATTTCATTTTTCTCCCGAATCGAAGCGCCATGCTGATGGTCAAAATTCTGCATGAAATATGAAGGCTTTAGCACCGCCCATTCAGGAACATATCGCCTGACCGCGTGATGAAGCTTCCCGAAAACCGGTCCATTTTCATCAATAATTGCAGCGCTGAGCAGGACAATGCGGCGGACGCCGAATGCCGATGCCATTTCCAAAAAAGGCAGTACGATTGGCGACGGTTCGTATACACCGACAGGCGCAACCAAATACAATGAGTCCGTGTTTTTTAATGCGTCTTTGTAAGTTGTTTGATCATTCCAGTCAAAATATACATGTTCTGCTCCGGTAATTGCAGGTATTCTCCGGCTTGCGATCCGGACGCCGGCACCCAAATGCACGAGCCTTTTGGCGATTCGGCTCCCTGTCGTACCGGTTCCGCCGGTAATCAATATTTTTTTTCCCACTTTCATCACTCCTTGTCAGATTATAAAAAGGTTTGCAGCTGTCCTCCGAACGATTTGACGACAGTCAAAGGATTCCAATAATCTTTGTAGTGGACAATTTTGCCCGCTTTAAGGTTTACAAGGCTGATGTACTGTTGGTTATAAGGAAGACCCGTCTCACACACAATGCCTTCACATTCAAATTCGACAGCCGAATAGCCCGATTTTGCCGTTTGATGAATAGTCGGCGCTGTAAAGCGGACAATATCGATTTTTTCGGGAAAATCCTTTATATAATCGTAAATCGCTGACTTACCTTCTATTTTTTTAGGAAAAACCGGCGGTGCGTATGGATGCTCAAACACCGCATCTTGATCCCAAAGCTGTATCCACTTTTCCATATCCTTTTCAAGCATCGACTGCAAAAACAGTTCCATCACATCGGTTATCGCACGCGTCATTTTCTTTCCTCCATTCTTTTTTGACCAATCAGTCTAAAATAGTGATAAAAACGGGCAGCAGCCCATCTCCCCATGACAAACAATATATCAATCAAGAATAGACAGGCTGACATCGATCAGATCCTGAAGGGCATCAAAATCCCCCGTTAACTTCGCCTGAAACGTGAGCGACAGCCGGGTTTGATTCAAAAAACGGGCAACTGCTGAAAGATCATGGAGGCCCTTCTTTAGTTCCCCCTGTGACTGTGCTCGGACAAGCGCTTTGTAAAAGGCGGTTTCCAACTGCTTTGTCTGCTTATCGAAGTATTCGGCAACCTCCGGATCGCGGGGAATTTGTTCAATTGCGCTGTTGATGATATAGCATGCCTTTGAACGTTCGGGGTCTTTCAGAACGTTTAAGCTTTCCTGGAAGATCTGCCGAACCGATTGCTTCACTGATCCGGGGCTTTCAAGCATGGCGATCACTTGCGCATTTTTATCATCTAGATATCTTGTAAGGGCGGCGATAAACAGACCCCTTTTAGTCCCGAATGCATTGTACAGACTTTGCCTGGCAATTCCCAGGCGGCTGAGCAGCTCCTGCATCGACGCCCCCTCATAGCCGAATTGGCCGAAAACCTCCATCGCTTTATGAAGGACGAGAGCGGTATCAAATTCTTTGCTCCTTCCCAAGCCCCTATCACCTCCTTTATTTGAAGGATACACTTTCTAGACTGTTCAGTCAAGAATTATCCGCTTCACGGTTCTATTCACCATTCCAGCTGTAAAAAACGGCGCATGATCCTTCTGCAACGGTCATAGACATAGCATAAAACCCCCTGTCACATACAGAGGAACAAAAGGAAGTGTGCCAGTTGTTTATTTATACAGTCCAGCCGGGAGATTCACTATTTGTCATCGGCGCCAAGTTCGGAATTTCGATTGACCAGATCCGATTGGCGAATGGGTTGATCGCAACAAACATTGTCCCCGGACAGGCTCTTTTAATACCGCTTTATACATATACCGTTCAGCCGGGAGACAGTTATTACACGATTGCCCGCCGGACGTTTGTATCCGTCGAAGCATTGCAAAAAGCAAATCCGTCTGTAACCCCTTCCAATATGAGGCCGGGGATAAAAGTGATGATTCCGGAATTGCCGAAAAAACCGATCACTGCTTTAGGATATTACACACTGAGAAACCCCCGGTTAGACCAGGAATTGATTCATAATTTTGCCCCATACGCCACGTATCTGGCATTTTTTGAATACCACATTTCAAGCGACGGATCGTTAAGCGAGCTGAATGATTCACCGGCCGTACAAACGGCTTGGAGACGGCGCGTTCCTCCCCTCATGACAGTCACCAATCTAACTGAATCAGGCTTCAGTCCGTCTCTTGCGCACCGCGTATTAAATCAGCCTGCCGTAAGAAATCGCCTCATCGACAATATTGTCCAAACGATTTCCAGAAAAGGATATGCAGGCGTCAATATTGATTTCGAACAGATTTTGGAGGAAGACAGAGATTTATTTTCAGGTTTTCTCCGCCTGTTGAAAGAGCGGCTGAAGCCGTCCGGCTATGTGTTGACGATTGCCGTTCCGCCGAAAACAAATGAAAATATCGCCTGGCTGAAAGGGTATGACTATGGCGGAATCGGTGCAGTGAGCGACCTTATCTTCATCATGGCATACGACTGGCACCACGGGACAAGCGAGCCCGGCCCCATTGCTCCGATCAATGAAGTCCGGCAAACAATTCAATTTGCTCTCCGCCATGTCCCCAAAGAAAAAATCGTTCTCGGCTTTCCGCTTTACGGCTATAACTGGACCCTGCCCTATCAGCCCGGTGCCGTATACCCCGGAATCGCCAACCAAGACGCCGTTCAGCTCGCCATGAAGCACCAGGCACCGATTCAATATGATACAAATTCTGAGTCCCCTTTTTTCAGATACACCGATGAACAGGGCAGACGGCATGTCGTATGGTTTGAAGACGCACGCAGCATCGGAAAAAAACTGCAGCTGATCACCGAATACGGACTTGACGGCGGCGGCGTCTGGCAGCTCACACTCAGTTTTCCGCAAGGAACATGGCTCTTGACCAAATTCTTTCGCGTCCGAAAAGTCTGACATCATTATGTGATTTATTGTAAAATAACAAACCGAATAATCCCGCTAACGAATTTTGATACTAAAGATGTGTCCTTCACACAATAACAAATTTGAAAGGAATGTTTGCGATTGAATAATGCGATCCATGAAACATTGGAGCTGCATGAGCTGTTAATGTTTAAAAACCTTTGTCTGACAAAGTCATCAACAATGACGGGAATGGTTCAGGATCAAGAGCTTCGCGACATCTTGGAGCGTGATGCATCCCAAACAAAGCATCAGATCGAGCATTTACAAGGTCTATTGTCAGTGAGAGGTGAAACCGTATGAACGAATTCATCCAAAACATGACAGGCATGGGCGCGATGACTGAACAAGTCATTGCCACCGATTTTTTAATCTCGGCAAAAACCGGTGTCAAAAACATTGCCACAGCTATCACGGAAACATCTTCTCCAGAAGTGCGCGAAACGCTTAAGCAGTATTTAAACGACGCGATTGACACCCATGAACAGATCACAAACTATATGATTTCCAAAGGGTATTACCATCCTGCGAATTTATCTGAACAAATTCAGATTGATACCAAAGCTGCCGAAACGGCTAAAGATCTTCCGCAACTGTAATAAAAACGTGTGAATACCCCGCAGTCCATACAGCGGGGTTTTCATACTTAAACGGTTTCTTCTTTTTTCTCATCATAATCAATGACTGCCTTTGGCAGCGCCGTATATTTCGCCCAGTAAAATACCGCAATCGATCCTAGCGCGATCAAGATTAAATCGACCGGCGTTCTCAATAGGCCAAGGCCGTTACCGAATGAGCCCAGAAACGATAAAATCAGGAGCATCACATAATATCCGACGATCCACCAGCTTGATTTAAGCTGCTGTGCAAACGAAACATCGTCCTGCGGAACGTATTTTTTACACGCGCAATAAACAGCAAACATCACAAGCTGTGATCCGAGCAGCCATGACACGGTGTTCCACCCTGACCAATAGACGATATACGACGCAAATATGAAGGAGACAGGAGCGATGACAGCCATTCCTTTGATTTGCAGAGGCTTTTTAAGCTGCTTGGCATTCACATTCAGCGCCGCTGCTGAAACCGGAGCAATCGCATAGGAGAGGATCAGGGCAACAGAGCAAACATTGACGAGCGCGTCCCAAGACGGAAACGGAAGCGTCCAAAAAACGGCGAGCGCAAACGACAGCCACAACGACGGACGCGGAATTCCCGTTGGTTTATTCACCTTGGCAAAGATTTTGAACAATGTGCCGTTCCGCGCCCATGCATAAACCAAGCGCGATGTTGTATTCATAAAAATATTGCCGTTTCCGCCGGGTGATAAAATCGCATCCAGAACGACAAGAGTGGCAAGCCAGCCCATCCCGAGCAGCACCGCGATATCTTTAAACGGAAGAGAAAATTCCCTGCCGATCGCTTTCCATCCGTCATTTAGCATATCAGTCGGTATGGCTCCGATAAACACCACTTGCAGTATCGTATAGACGCAAGCCGAAACAATGATGCAAATCAGCAGAGCAACCGGGATGTTCCGCTGCGGATTTTTCACTTCGCCGGCGACCGAAACGATCGGATGTAGACCGAGGTATGCGAACATCACCCCGCCGGTCGAAATGGATGTCTGAACCCCGCCAAAGCCAAACGGCGCAAATTCTCCCGCAAAGTTCGCCGATTTAAAATGGAATATCAACACGATGATGATTGTCAAAGGAACAAAATACTTAAAAACCGAAATAATTAAATTTGATTTCGCAAACGCTTTGACACTCCAATAATTCAGTAAAAAGAACAAACAAAGCAGCGCAAACTGCAAAAGCCAGCCGATAATCGTCGGCGATTCAGAACCTTTTATCGTCAAACCGGGAAACCAATAGGCTACGTATTGCCTGACAGCCGTCACTTCGATCGAAATCAGGCTTGTATAGGCAACAATCGTGATAAATGAAATCAAATATCCGACAAGGTGGCCGTGGGTATACACCGGATAGCGGATAATCCCGCCCGTCCGCGGCAACGCAGCTCCCAGCTCGGCATAAACGAGGCCGATTAAAAGGATAATGACGCCGCCGATAATCCACGAAAAGCTTCCAGCGGGCCCGGCTTTTGAAGCGACATTGCTGACGGCAAACAGCCAAGCCGATCCGAATATCGCACCCATGCCGATCAAAATCAGGTCAAGCAGAGAGATCGTTTTTTTGAAATTGCCCTGATTTGACAAAACACTTCCTCCTTTTTAATACATTTAATAGAAGGTAGTATGTTCAAAAAGCGCCGCTGTATACTTTTCCCGCTTCCTTACGGCAGCAACAAAAAACCCGGGGATTCCCGGGTTCGTTTAAATGGTTATTTTACTCCTGCGGGTGCTAAAAATGCCTCAATTTCATCTGCGGCTTTCTCGGCCCCTCCGGCTTGTTTAATGTGCTTTTGCATGTCCTGTATCCGTTTCAGGACATGCGGGTCACCATCCGTCTGAGAGACGGCTTCCCGCAGTGAAGCTGCTGTTGTGTCTTCCGGCTGCAAATGCTTGCCAAGCCCAAGCTCTTCGACGCGGCGGGCAGTGATTTCCTGTTCAGGCATTTGCGGAACGGCAACGAGCGGTACACCGGCATTCAACCCTTCCATCGTACTGTTCATACCCCCATGGGTGATGAACAGCTCCGCTTTCTTCAGGATCTCCAGCTGAGGAACGCGCTGATGAATCGAAAAGTTCTCAGGTATGTCATCAAAGCTTTCAGGATCGATTGTCGTGCCAACAGCCATGATAACCTGCCACTTCGTGTCCCTGAATGCTTCTATGCACATATGATAAAATTCCGGCCAGGCATTGAACGCCGTCCCTAAAGATATCAGCATGACAGGACGGCCGCTGTCCGAAATAATCGGCGTTTCTTTTTCCTGAAACTTGCGTTTGGCAAGAGAAGGACCAACAAAAGAGAACCGCTCATCAAACGTTTCGCCGTAAGGCTGAAAAGCACGAGGCATAAAGACAATGTTCAATTTTGCAGGCTCGAACATATCCTCAAAGTTAAATGACGGAAGATTCGAATTTTTCAAAGCATCCTCTTGCTCAGGCGTCAGCTCGATCTTAAACTCTTCAGAAATGGATCTGAATGTAAAATGTTCGTTCTGTGCATATGTAGAACAAAGGCGGACCGCCTCTATTCCAAACTTCTCAGCCAGCAGTTTTCCCGCCATGGCCATAAAGTCAAAAAGGATAAGGTCTGGCTTGTCATTCTCATAGAGCGCTTCAAGCTGAGGAAGAACCTCCTCCATTTCTTTGATAAACATCAGCGGAGCCTGCGACATATCTTTTTTATTTTTCATCAGCTCCCGAATTTGCTGCGGATCGATATTTAAAGTTGAGCGGTAGTTGAGCGGCTCTGCCCCAGTTTCCTCAACAGCCTTCACAAACTCATCCGTCACCGGATATGTTACCCGATAACCGCGTTTGACAAGGCTTGCCGTTAAAGCTAGCGTTGGATTAATATGGCCGTGAGCCGGAATATTAAAAATCGCGATATGTTTATGTCCCATTTCTTAACCTCCTGTTATTTTTGCTTCATGACAGCACCAAAGATTTAAAAATCTCTTTCACTATGTTAAATAACATATTATAGATCATAAAGGAAAAACCCTTCAAAATTAAATTAAAATTAAAAAATACTAATATAGTCCTTTTCCTTGCAAAAAAACACAGAACTTTAGCCCTTAGTTTAAGGCTGTGTACGACTTTATTCCCCTTTTCGTTACTGCCGACTTATATTTCAATCGTTTTATAATAAAAAACATCCGTCAAAACAGCACTCGTTTTAACGGATGTCATGAAATTGCCTTATTTTAAATTTAGCTTAAATTATTCTGCAAATGATGGAAAATACAAAAAAATTTTTATAATGTTATTTTGGTCGCGCTTCCTGCTTCATTTCCTTTCAAAACTATCGTTTATTGTTTTCTTCTTATCATAATTAGATATGAAAGGACTGTTGTTATTGGTATATACAGCGGAACATCTTGATGATTATTTAATGGAACAAGCATCCAACAATCATTTTCACGGCAGCATTTTGCTGGCAGATTCAAACGGTATACTGTTATCGAAAGGATACGGTTATGCCAATTGTAAGGACAAGGTGAAGAATGAACCGTCTACACGCTACCAAATTGCCTCACTGACAAAGCAATTCACAGCTATAGCGGTCATGCAGCTGCAAGAAAAGGGGCTGCTTCGTACAGATGACCCGGTACAAAACTATTTAGAAGGCTATCCGAACGGCGACAGCATTACCATCAAACATTTATTAAGCCATACGTCCGGAATTCCTGATTTTCTAGAGGAAGAATTGCTCGATATTGAGCTGGAGCGCGCACCGTTGGACCAATTTATCAGACGTTTTATTGACAAGCCGCTTGAATTTCGGCCGGGACAAAGGTTCAATTACAGTAATTCAGGATACATACTGCTTACAAAAATCATTGAAACGATCACAAATGAAGCTTATGGAGACGTTATTCAACAATTGATCTTTGACCCTTTAGGCATGAAAAACTCCGGTTTTTTCTCTTCTCCGGAAGATATTTCGCCTACAGTCGGATATTTATGCCTGAATCGTGAAATGATCAAAGCGCCTATCGTATACGGCTACGGGGAAAGCGGGCTGTATTCAACCGTTGAAGACTTGTACTTATGGGACAGGGCGCTTTACACCGAGAAGCTTGTCTCAAAAGATGCTTTGAAAGAAGCCCTTTACAGCCGCGTCAAAAAGCAGGCTTTTGCAGCCGAAGGCCCTTCTCCGGCGCTCATTCAAAACAATTCGATCGGATACGGATGGTTTATTAATCATCAAAATAAGTATAAAATATGGCATGATGGAGAAATCCACGGTTTTATCAGCTCAATTAACCGATACATGGATGAGAAAAAAGTGCTGATTATGCTCAGCAATTGCAACCTCTCAAAAACTGACGAGATTTTGGCACACTTAGAAGAAGCTTTATTGCAAATGTAGAAGCTAAAGACAAAGAAAGGCAGCGGGAGCGGTATGATCAGAAAACTATTCACTATCATCATCATGGCAAGTATCATCGCGGTCGGATTCGTCTGCAAAGATTCCTGGCTCGACGTCATCAGGGACGGAGGCGTTTATTCGGTATTATTCAGCATGCTGCTTGTGGCGGCCTGTGTATTTTTCCCGATCGTCCCGTTTGCGCTCATTGCCGGATTAAACGGCGCCTTGTTCGGAATCGCAAACGGCGTGCTGATCACGCTGACGGGGTCTATGCTCGGCACCATGCTCTTGTTTTTCCTCTCACGTTACGGATTCAGAGACATGGCTCGCAGACACTTAACGAAATACCCGAAAATGAGCGAATATGAAGCGTATTTTAACCAAAATGCTTTTACAGCCGTACTATTGGGCAGGCTGATCCCGGTTATCCCAGCCGTTGTCATGAATATCGTCTGCGGTTTAAGCAAGGTGAAATGGGCTGTCTTTTTTGCGGCTTCGACGCTTGGAAAAGTCCCCAACGTTCTCGTCGTCTCTATCGCAGGTGCCAATTTCAGCGAAAACAAGCTGCTCTCTGTCGGCGTCTACGGCTTATATATGGCGATCATAGCGTTTGTCATCTACAGAAAGTATCCCCATCTGACTCAAAAACATAAAGAGACGAAACAGACAGGGAAGCCTTCTTGACTCGCTGAGGCGGCAACGAGAGCCGCCGCCTTCGTTTTCGATTGCAAGCTAGCCGATTACAACAGCCGTACCATATCCGATGAGTTCGGAGGTTCCCTGGCCTGCAGACAGTTCGAACCTTAGACCGACGATCGCGTTTGCTCCAAGCTCTTCAGCTTGATTCACGAGCCGTTCCCTCACAGCTTTTTTCGAATCCTCAAGCATTTGGGTGTAATTTTTTAATTCTCCGCCAATGACTGACTTCAACCCTGACAGAATATCTTTTCCGATATTCCGCGACTGAACGATGCTGCTTGTGACAAGCCCTTTGACTTCGACAATGTTTTGATTTGCGATTGTATCTGTTGTGACGATGATCATCAATATCCTCCCTTTTCCTAAACTTACTAGCTACCATACCACATTTGCCGGAAGCGTGCAGTTATTTATTCATCATATCGGCTGGATTTTTAAAATGTTAAGTTTTTCATGCAACGTTTCACCATATTGCATAGCCGCATCGTTTCAATCGCGAGTTTAGGAAGAAGCTGCCGCTTGCCGCAAGCCAAACTGCGCCATATCCATTCAGCAGGCCCAAATTGAAATATCCACAGCCAAAGACGACTTCCCTATGGGCTAAAAGAATGCCAAGCAAAGCAAACCCGCGGATGATATCAAGTTTACCAACTCTCTCCCCCCTGGGAAATCGCAGGCAACGGTAATCAATGATTCATCCCGTACCTGTCCCTCTATCGGAATAGATTCTTATACATAAGTTTCCCTTGTGCTCCGAAAACCGGCCAGGGAGGATTTCTCATTCATCTTATTTGCAAGTCTTGTACGACGTTCATCAGTTCTGTTCGGAAAGATCATTCTGCTCTTGATTAAAAAATTGCACTACTTCATTTGCGGGTAGGCTGCGATCCTAAAATTTTATTCATCTTATGATCAAGATGATGTGGTTTTTAAAAAGCTGATGACCTTCTGTGAGACAGATTTACCCTCTGTTCCCAGCCAAATGAGATGACCCCAGCTGTCTGCCTGATAGACTTCTGAAAAAGGAATCAGTTTTTTTGCATGAAAAGCATGCTCGGCTGGAACAACACGATCATATCGGCAATGCATAATTAATACCGGACAAGAAATCTCCTTCAAATGATGGAAAGATAAATCGTCTATATTTTTTAAATCAAGCAAGAACCCTCGACTTGAACGCTGTCTGTTGTTCATTTTTCTCATTTCTTCAATATCTCCCTCCGTGACTTTCAGCATCGCCTGATCAGCAGGAAGTGTAGTAAAGGAGGATAGCATTTTCTTAAAGATCCATTCCGGAAATCGATTGTTAAGCGCCGATATCAGCTTCCATACGGCCTTTTCAACAGGCGGCCGAAAGATGATCTGACCAACTTTATATTCAATATCCTTCGCTGTCAGCCACTGCTTTGTGACAGCGCTTTGCAAAATTAAGGATTCTACTCTTTCCGAGTATTTGGATGCAAAACATATTCCGCTTGGCCCGCCGGCTGACACCGCAACCACATGAACTTTCTTGATATTTAAATGATCAAGCAGTTTCATATGTAATAGCAGGCAAGTTCCAAACTGTCCCCGATTTCTTTCGATGTCCGGCCATACCCTGCACGGGAAGGCGTGATGATAGAGAATCGGCTCTCATAAAGATCTCGATACCCAAATTCCTCGCGGCAATTCGAATGACCTCCGTGCATCACAAGAATCGGCTTCCCTTCACCTACTCGCGAATATTCAATTGTCAGTCCGTCAATTTCAAAGGTGCCGATGCTTCTTTTCATCATTTTCATCCTCTCAAGAAGCTTTACATCAAATACGATTTTCTTTTCATTATGTTTCAGAAAATCGAGTCAGCATAAAAAACGGCTGGGCTTTCCCGCCCAACCACTCGAATATCCTAAGATTTTTTGCGTTTGCAAGTCAATAAATATAGCAATCCGCCAGCCAATACAAAAACTGTGAATATGGCAAACGAGCGGCTGAATACAGCACTCCAGGCATCGTTCATTGCCGGAAGCGCAGAATAGCCAAACCCGTGCACTGCCATCAAGCCTCCTGCTAATGCGACGCCTATTCCTTCAGATAAAAAACAGGCAAAGTTCAGCATCCCCATTCCAGCGCCTGCAGCCTTTTCTTCCAAGCTTTCTGCGGTACTGTTTGAAATTGCCGTTTTCACAAATGAAAGACCGCCAAATATAAACACGAGCATAATCGTCATCAACCATGGTGTCCGGTCGCCGACCTGTGACGCGGCTGCCATGGTTGACAAGATCAATAACCATCCAAGAGTAAAAACAAACCGGCTGCCGAAGCGATCTGTAAGGGCTCCGCCCGCAACGCTTCCCAATACAGTACATCCTGCCAAAACGACGCCTATATATCGGCGATTCTTTATTAAAGAACGGTCAATAAACGGATGTTCTGCATGTCGGGTATGAACTGCAGCTCCAATCAAGCAAAAAATGCCCGCCAGTAAATAAAAGACATGATACAGCGATATATATACAGCGAACATCACAATGCTGATTGTCAGCAGTCCGATCCCAATGATATCCAGGTTTGCTTTTGCAGCGGCTTCATCAGGCATATTTCTAAAGAAGAAAGGAATCGCCATCAGCACTGCCATCGGCAGAATAAACAGAAACGACCAATGAATATAATGTACAATCAATCATTCCGCCGATGGCCGGACCTATTCCCTCGCCCATTGCCACCAGTGATCCGACAATGCCGAATGCTTTGCCCCGGCCCTCCGGACGGACATAGCGCGTGATGATGACCAGGATAAGCGCGGGTACAGCGGAAGCCCCGGATCCTTGAACAAAGCGCGCAAAGATCACAGCCGGGAAATAAGCTTGAGCCAACAAACCCATAAATGAGCCTCCGCCATAGATGAGCAGTCCGGCCACAAACAGCTTCCTGACGCCGTACATATCAGAAAGCCTGCTGTAAACAACTGAACCGGCAGCAAAGGAAATGATGAAACTCGTATTCACCCAATTTGCCGCCGCAGGCGACACGCCGAATTGATTTTTTATGTCCGGCAATGCAACATTAAATACGGTTTCGTTCATCACGCTGAAGAAAGCGACAAAGCTAAGCCACCAAAATGCCTTCTTTTGATGTTTAAAGGTTTGTATTTTACTGTTTTTCAATTGAATGATACCCCCAAAATTAAAGGGGAATCACGCAGTTTATAGGGTTAATGATGCGCTTTCCCCTCGAATGTTAACCCACTTATTTTTTTGCACTTCATCATTCATGCGCCTCCTAATATTTGATTTTTAAATTATAAATGGATATGAGCAATTGATCAACAAAGGTCTAAATGTCACTTATCATATAGCTGAACTTCCACATGGCAAAAAAAGGCCAATGAAGAATACCGGTGCAGTACCCTTCATTGACCTTTATTCGTGACATACTGAGCAAGTCTGCCTTGTACTGTGCTTTTCCGACGGCTTAATCAAATTCTCTGTTTAAAAATTTTTTCAGTTCCTTCTTTTGTTTTTTCGATACGAGGATATATAAAATATCGCCTGGTTTAATTTTCGTTTCTCCATGCGGCGTGACCAAATCCCCATTTCGGATGATCGCATTGATCAGGGCATCTTTTGGAAAGCTGATGTCTTTCAGCATCTGCCTGGTAATGGCTGCTTGGTCATCGACTTCAAATTCGATAATTTCGGCGTTCGCCTTGCCGATGGAAACAAGCTCCAGCGAATGCGGCGCTTCTACTTTCTGCGGTCCGTTCAATTTCAATTTTTCTGCGAAGACCGATATGGTTGACCCTTGGATCAAAGCCGATGTTAAAACGACGAAGAATACGACATTAAAGATCAATTGGCTGTTTTCAAGCCCCATCGTCATCGGAAATGTTGCAAGAACGATCGGGACTGCCCCTTTTAATCCGGCCCATGATAAGAAGATTTTTTCGTTAAAATTAAAGCCCATTTTGATGGTCGACAGAAAAACGGCAACCGGCCGGGCGATAAAAATTAAAATCAGGGAAAGCAAGAAGCCCTTGAAAATAATATCGAAGGATAAAAATTGGGCAGGAAAAACCAATAATCCGAGAATGATAAACATCAAAATCTGCATCATCCAGGCAAAGCCTTCATTAAACCTGAAAATGGAATGTCGGTAAGTCAAATCTTGATTTCCGATGACAAGCGCGGCAATGTAGACGGCCAGTAAGCCGCTCGCCCCGATGACATCTGTAAGACTGTAGGTAAGAAGCGCAAAAGCAAGAGCGAAGATCGGATAAAGTCCGCTCGAATCCAAGTTGATTTTATTGATGGCAAAGCTGGCGAACCGCCCGAGTAAATATCCGAGCAAAAGTCCCATTCCCATCTGCCAGAAAAATGAAATAACAAGCATGAAATAAGATGAATGGTCAGCCGTCAGCAGCTGGATGAGCGATAAAGTCAAAAACATCGCCATCGGATCATTTGTACCCGACTCTGCTTCTAGAGTGGAGCTCAATCTGTCTCTAATATTCTGGCCTTTCAATACGGCGAAAATCGCGGCTGCGTCTGTAGAGCCGACAATCGCTCCGAATAAAAAGCCCTCCATCCAAGAAACATTAAAAATCAGCTTGGCGGCAACCGCAACCACGCAGGTGGTCAGCAAAACGCCAATCGTCGCGAGCGACAATGAAGGAACGGCGACCGCTTTGACCGAAGACCACTTTGTTTGCAAACCGCCTTCAAAAAGGATGACGACAAGTGCGATAATTCCAATCAGCTGGGCAAGCTCGGGATTATTAAAATAAATAATTCCGAGACCATCGCTCCCCATGATCATCCCGACAATCAAGAACAATACAAGGGCGGGCACTCCGAGCCTAGTCGAAAATTTCGTTGTCAGTACACCGATAATCAGCAATAAGGCCGCTAATAAAATAAACTGCTCCATATTAATGTGTTCCAACCATTTATCCTCCTCCCAATCTTAACCGATACTGGTGCTTTTCCCCGTCCTATTACCCGGACTTGCACCTTCATAAAACATATGTAACAATCGATGGTTCACGAATGCCGGTGTATAGAACCGTCCTTATCTGGTCATCCCTCACTCTTTCCGTGAAACCTTGTGCCTGCAACCGCAATAATACCGATAATGATAACGATCGGAATCCAAATCACAACAAACGGATGCTCAGGTTCAGCAAGTGCGGCAATGACAGCCCCCAGGCAATAGAGCACAATCGTCAAAGCGCGAAGCCATGCGTCCTTATGGATGACCTTTTGGTTGTTATTACTGAGGAATCGTTTTGTCACATCTTCGAAAAAGTTTGCCAGCGTCCCCGTTAGGACAGTAGTGGAAATCCCTGCAATGCCGAGCTTTCTGGCTGCCGTAGTCTGAAGCCCCATCGCAATGCTTAACAGCAAGATTAAAAGGTGCGGCGAACTTTCAAAGAAAGTCAGGCAGGCAAATAGAAGCAATACGGCTGCTTCCACAGCAAGTGCAATCGTGACGCCTGTCGGCCAGAACGATTTTTCCTGTTTTCCGACAATGGCTGCTGATATAATCACGCCGATGATAAATCCGAACAGTGCGATCAGCGAGTACACGGCGGTCGCATGAAGAGAATTGCCGATTGATAATCCTAACAGTACGATGTTCCCGGTCATATTAGCGGTAAATACGTGACCGATACTTAAGTACCCAATCACATCTACAATACCTGCTGTCAAACAGAGAAGCAAAAGCATGATGTTTCGATCACGAGCAGCATTCAATGTGATTCAATCCTTTCTTAGCTATTCTGCCCGGCAGAATGTTAAGTCATTCCATCCGGTATGTCATGAGCCTTTCCTAAGGGAAAACTCGTTTTGGGGGCTTTTTTTGTTGTAAGAAAAAGGAGGGTTCTTAACGAAAAAATGCGGGCAATCCGATCATTCACCTCAGCAAAACACTTTTTTGCTTGTCGAGTTACATCTGCAATTCAATTGTATCATAAGCATTAAAATTTTTTATAAATGAAGTTCTTAAAAACTTGTTTTTACGAATGGAAACACTTCTTACTGTTGAGGAAGCAAAAACAAATTTACATCCCCTCAGAAGGCGGAGTTTATTGGAAGATCCGTCTGTTTAACTCAATAAAAACGAACAAGCCGCTTTTTAACAGCGACTCTTCCCCATCCCTTAAAATCGGTTCTTTCTATTAAAATACTTGCAAAGTTCATGTTATACGCGGGAGGCCTGATTTACTTCATACGCCGCCCGTATTCCCGATTCAATCGCTCCCTGCATCCACCCATGAGTGAGGGAAGCGTGTTCCCCGGCGAAATACACCCTTCCTTCAGGCATCGGAATATAAGGATACAACTCTAATTCCTGCCCTGGTTCGAAAGCTGTAAATGCTCCGGCTGAAAAAGGATTTTGCGTCCAGCTGAAAGAAGCGCCTGATACAAACTCAGAATACACGATATCTCCATATATTTTCGCTAAATTTTTCAGCGTATAGCGGATCCGCTCTTCTTCAGGCTGACTGTCCCATATTAGCGCTTCATCAGCCCACGTATAGCTCGCTAAAATGACAGCATGCCCGTGTCCTCCTATGCTGCTAGGGTAGTATGAAAAGCGAATCGGCAAATCGGTAATCGATCTGCCGCCGCGCTGTCCGACTCTTTCCCAAAACCTGCTCTTAAATTCGATTCCTATTTTTGTCGCCGCAATATAGTTAAGCTCCCGAATCGCTCTCCGCTTTTGGTAGGAAAAGGATTCAAACGGCTCAAATGCCACAAATCGCAATGCTGAAAAAGGTATTGTTACGATCGCGAAGTCACCTGTCACCGCTGAATGTTCTGCCGACTGCTGGTGAATGCAATGGGCTGTTACACTGTTTTTAGTTTGAGACATTTTCATCAATTTTTGACGGAATAAAATATTCCCCTTTAATTGCGGAAGAAAAGCTTGCGTCAACAGGTCCATGCCGCATGTAATCTCATAGAAGCGAGTCGGCGATGTAAAAAAAATCGATTCCCGCAATACTTCGACAAGGGACAATCCCATGTACGCTTCCATGTCCAAAAGCACACCAATCATATCGATGGAACCGCTTGAAAAATGAGTGTTGAGAAAAGATCCTAACGATTCGTTCCTGTATTGTTTTTCAACAATACGCCAATTTCTCGCCGGATCTTGGCTGATAAAATTGAGGATAGGCTGCAAAGCAGAAAGCATCAGCTGTTCTGCCGTTTTTCCCTACTCATGGGGAGCAACAGGGAACCTTAAAACGCCCGGATTTTTTTCAAACTCATGAAGACGGGTTTTCACGCCGTTGACGTAAAGAATATCCATGGGGGTTCGGTTGATAAACACATTGACAGGCAGATTAAACTTCTTAATATATTCCATCGTTAAAGTATGGATATCGGGGATGCGCATCGGCCCGGCATTGAAATACAACCCTTCGCTAAAGGGCGCACGGGAAGTAAAAACACGCCCTCCCGCTCTGTCATTTGCTTCCACAATCGTCACTCTATGCCCGGCATTCTTTAATAAAGACGCTGCGATAAGTCCGGACAACCCGGCACCAACGATCATCATATGCTTAGGGTACTGTGCCGTTTGAAGACCATTCCTGATGATACGAAGCATGTCTTTTTCAGTTAATTGAAAATTCAATTTATTCAGCGCCCTTTTCGGTGGATTTATTGCATTATATTCCGTTTAAAGGACGCCAATCACCATTTTCATCCTCTCTGCACGAAGTCCTCATGATAGTCGGCTCTTCATCTGAGACTCGCATGAGGGTGAAGTTGGTTCAACTATTTTTAAAAATGTAAATCAATATCCTATACCAAATTTATAAAGTGACATAGGATAAACTATGTCTCTTTAGGGAGGTGAAACATATGAGCGGAGGTTACGGACACGGAAGCGGTTTTGCTTTAATTGTTGTTCTGTTCATTCTCTTAATCATCATCGGCGCCAGCTGGTTCGGCGGTGGATATGGAGGCTACTAAAAAGTTCGTTTTAAAAGTCAGCAATAACTTATGACCTTCTCCTTATTTTACATGTTCTCCTCCTGCTTACCGTTGTTGACTCCATCATGAAAGGCTCTTTTTTAAAAAAGAGCCTTTTTTTAATGCAATACAGATACCGAACCTCTCCTGCTGCTGAATGTTAATAGAAAATTAATGTTTTTTTCAAAAAGAGACATGATTTTCATTCTATTAATGCTATTATTTTTCCATCCTATTAATAAATAGGAAAATTAAGAGAGGGAGTGTTGTTATATGTTTAAAACTAAGTTCAAGAAAACAATTGGGATTGGACTCGTTGCCGCTGCCTGTTTGATTTCCGCGTCGACGGCAAGCGCTGCGTCGCAAAATGAAAGCGATGTTAAAGTGAAACTGGACGATCAGCAGCGGAATCAATATACGGTCAAATCTTTCCACTACTTAACCGTTGACGGAAAAAATGTGGATTCGCCGGCTCAAGCCAACGCCAAATCCGTCAGAGATGTCAAAGTAACCATGGTTCTGCCCAAGCAGAATAAGAACGGCGATTTGCTTGCGTATGGATTTACGAGCAAGGTTACTTTAGAAGCCTTTATCGCGAAAGACAAGCAGAGGCTTGAGAAGCAATTCAAACCTTCTGCCAGCGGTCCCTGCTGTACCGATTTCTATGAATATAAAAATAAAGGCGGGCAGTATATTTACTGGAGAGACGGATTTAAAAACTTGCCATCCAGCTGGAATGACAGAATTTCATCGTTAAGTACGGCGTCTCCTTCATCAAGCTATTCAACGACGCTGTGGGAGCATACTTCAACTCAAGGATACGGCAAAGGCGTTTTGTTTAGACATTCCGATTGGTACGGCAAAACTGCTAATATGGCTTCTGATTGGGACAATAAAGCTTCGGCCATCGATATCAAGTAACGGGAAATAGAAACATTTATTCAAAGATGAAGTGTCAAAAAAATAGAGAGCAAAGCTTAGGCCTGCTCTCTTTTACCCTGTCTGTTGCCAATTCCGCTTAGATCCGTCAAGCAAACAATAACGAACGCGCTTTCAAAAACTTGCGGACAATTTAGTGACCAACTTATCATATGATGCTGCACTCGAAGTCCTTCTACGGAGGAACTCATGCATAACATAAACATTCGAAAAGCTATTTCTGCCGATTTGCCATTTATCTTAACTATTTATAATCAGGGCATTGAAGATCGAATTGCGACTCTGGAGCAAGATTTAAAGGAAATGAGCGATATCGAAATATGGTTTCAGGAACATCAAGGGCGCTATTCTGTCCTTGTGGCCGAATCAAAAGGAGAAATTGTAGGCTGGGCTTCTTTGAACCCGTACTCCCACCGTTGTGCTTATCAAGGTGTTGCCGACCTTTCTGTCTATGTTGATCGTGCATGCCGCGGAAAAGGAATAGGCGGCCTCCTTCTTCAAGCTCTAGAAAAAACAGCTAAAGAGAATAGTTTTTATAAAATCGTCCTCTTTACATTTCCCTTTAACGAACTTGGGCAAAACCTATACAATAAAATGGGCTACAGGCAAGTTGGCATCTTTAAAAATCAAGGAATTTTAGATGGACGTTTTATCGATGTAATGGCAATGGAAAAATTGCTATAGATAAAAAACCCCTTGATTGCTCAAGGGGTTTTTGCGCCAAGGTGCGGCTGGATAAAGAAGCTGCACAGATCTCATTGGCACCGTTTAACCTCTTCTATTTGCGTTTGACTTGAAAAAGAGATAAAATGATTTTCAAATCGTAATAATTACGTTTTGTTGTAGTATTGAAATAACCAAAGGCGCAAAAGAAGGCTGAAATATATGGAGCTTTTCGAAAGGAGTGAAATACTGCGGATGTTGCCGGGGCCGTCTCCCCGTTATGAGTATCACCTTTCGGACAGTGATCGACCGGGGCGCCTCTATATTCATTCTCAGTTCTTTATCATTTTATCGCTTACAAATCGGAATAATTCTGTTTTATTTGGAGGGAAGATACATATGGCGACATGGGATTTAAGTAATATGAAACATCATATTTTTATCTGCAACGGCAGCAGCTGCAATCGGGCCGGAGCTGAGGAACTGACTCAAGTGATTCGGCAAGAAATCTCGGACCGGGAGCTTGATGATTTCATTCATACAACGCGCACGCGGTGTAATGGAAGGTGTCAAGATAAGTGCGTGGCCATCCATTACCCGAGAGGAACTTGGTATAGAGATTTAAAACCTGAGGATGTCCCCCTCCTGATTGACTCGCTTTGTACCAATGAAGATTATAAAGAAAAAGCAAGCCATTTGTATGACGGCCAACGCTTCGAACGTTCATCCGGCGTCATCTCCGGAGTTCCAAAAGAAAAAGTAATCAAAGTATCGAAAAAATTTTAAATGGAGTCGAATGATCATGCCTATAACTAAAAAGAAAATTCCTGTCGCTATTCTCACTGGGTACTTAGGCGCCGGGAAAACCACACTTTTAAATCGAATACTTACAGAAAAGCACAATCAAAAGATCGCGGTTATTGTCAATGAGTACGGAGAAGTCGGGATAGACAACCAGCTTGTCGTTGATTCTGAAGAAGAAATTTTGGAAATGAACAACGGCTGTATCTGTTGCACGGTCCGCGGAGATTTGATTCGCATTCTGAGAACGCTTGTATTCTCAATGGATCAAGGGAAAGTTGCATTTGATCGCGTTTTAATCGAAACAACGGGACTGGCTGATCCTGCCCCCGTTGCCCAGACGTTTTTCATGGATGAACTGCTATCCGAAATATTTGAAGTTGACAGCATCGTCACGGTAGTAGACAGCAAGCATGTCACCAGACATCTGGATGATCAGGATGAAGCGCAAGAGCAAATCGCATTTGCTGACGTCATCATCCTCAATAAAACAGATTTAGTATCGAATAACGAGCTGAAATCCTTGGAGCAAAGACTTGTCAACATTAATCCTACGGCTAAGAGGCTGTATGCCAGAGATTGCAAGGTCAATTTAAGAGATATACTGGGGATCAATACGTTCGACGTCAATCGAAAAATTGAAATCGATCCTCATTTTCTAGAAGATCATCATCACCACCATCACGATGATAAAGTGTCTTCTATCGCTTTTCGGGAAGAGAAGCCTCTTGATTTGGCAAAGGTGGATCATTGGATGAGTTATCTCGTACGGGAAAAAGGAGAAGATTTATTGCGTTATAAAGGGATCCTTTATATTAAAGGCGAAGAATATCGAATCGTATTCCAAGGGCTTCATATGCTGTTTTCAGGACGTCCGGACCGGAAGTGGAACGAAAACGAGAAAAAACAAAGCGAACTTGTTTTCATCGGAAAGGACTTGGACAAAGAGGAACTGGAGCGGCAATTTAAAAATTGCATCGCAAAGTAACTCTTTCTCGCTTTGTTGGCTCTCTCTTTGCTTAACAGAAAGACCCGAGATTTGATTTTGCGAGTCTATTTCAAGGGCAAAATCAGTTTTTAAGCAGGTTATTTGCCTGCTTTTCTTTTTGTTCTTATAAGGACTTCCCTGCGTCCCCTGACTATCGCGCGCAATCCTGCATAGACTCCAGCCTCCAGCCGTTCCTCCTGTGAAGCTGACGACCTTCATCATCATTCGATACATCCGAGTTCACACTTGATAAGGGAAAGGTGCGTCTCCCATTCTGGCCAATAAAAAAGCGGCCACCAATCAGCTGCACAACATCCATATGCAAAAGGTCAGTGTCCGCAGGCTCTCCTTCTTGGACTCGATATTCACGTTCGTTTTTCTTGTCTCTATCGTATGACAAAGTGGAATAGAAAAAGTCCCCCATTTTATCCCCCTTTTTGTCGGATTTGAATATGAAAAAACCTTGATAGGCAGTTGCCAATCAAGGTGTTTAAATAGTTCTCTTAGTTATTCTTTTTAATGTTATCAAGACTACATTTTCCAATATGGATCTCGTATTGTTGTTCTTCAAAAAATATTTTTGCAATCATTCCTGTAGATTTATCAGCAATTAGGAAATTATCAGGTTCTGACATTTCCCAAAGCTCATGAATTGCTTTAGAATAGTCTAAAACTCGAACATTTGCCCACACTGGTTGTAAACATTTGGGAACAACGATAAACCACTCTTTTTTTTGTTTAAGGAAACTTAGGGAATTTTCTATCCATAAAATATTGTTTTCTTTAGAATCCCCAATTAATTTATAATAAGTTGGTTTGGAATCTATTCTTCGAAATTGTTTTAGTAATGGCTCGAACAAGTCTATCCAAGGAGAATCAAACTCTTCAAAATCTAATAGTTCTAAGCAAGTAAATTCCTTCATCGATTTCCTTGCATTCATTATCGCTTTTTTTGTTTAATAATTTCATTACGAGACGACATAACTTCCTCACCTTTTATTTATAGTATATATGGTGGTCTCCATTAGGACCGTATATATTAGTATATCTCTCTTTCTTAAAGTCATAGTTGAATTGATTTGCCTCTTTGTCAGGCTTACCTGCATGTGCGTGTAATCTGTTATCGTTAGTATGGGTAACAACCACTCTTAATCCTTCAGGAGTTTCGTACTCATAGTAACGTCCATGATGGGTTGGATTTGAACTATATTTATAGTTTTTATAGTCTACACCCTTCTTAGTTATATCATCGCCAACCTGCCATTGACGTGTAGGTTGTTGCCAGCTAAGTCTTTTGCCTGATTGAGAGCTTGTTTTCTATTAATTTTAGGCGTAGCATTAGCACTTCTCTCGGCATTCGAAACCCTTTTCGCCGTCTTCGCACCTTTAGTGGCTTTGAAAGCATATTTCCCTACCTTGACTACTTTAGTAGCGGGTATGACAGAAACACCGGACAGGATACGGTCAGTGACGGTTAGTTTTTCACCAGTCACAGGGTCAACACCTGTTATCGCTCTATAACCATCATAACCACCGGACAATTCCCCAACTGTGTCTTTAGCCCAATCAAGAGCTTTTTCAATGTTGCTTTTCTTCACTCTGCTTTCCGGTATGCGACTGACAAGTTCGTATTTCACTTCACCGCCGGATATGTATTTTCGGACAATTTGACCGTTTGAATAAAGCATGTACGAACCGCCGATGAAGTCCTTGCCTGTACCGATTTCATCGGTGACATCGACAGAACCGAGCTTTTTGTATCCCTTCATATCATGCAGTGAATCAAATCATTACAGTACCTCGGACAAAAAAATTTTCTAATCACTGCTATGAATAATCTGATGATTTCTAAATGAAAATGATGACTGTTGGCAGCGTTGGACAACAATCCTCCAACAATTTTCCACTCGATTACGGGGGTTAATTTTTCGTCATTGAATGTTTCGCGCTTTAATCATTCACATTGCTTTTGATTAACCATTCTACTTCTGTTAATTGTTGATTTTGAACATCTTTTGTGTGTTTTTTCGTGAAATGGGCTTTAACAGCTTCTTCGTTTTCCCAAATCTCCCAGAGCATTATTTTGCGCTCCGACGGTTCAAGCGGATAAGCATGGAATTGAATACACCCTTCTTCTTTGTTCGTTTTTTCCTCAAGTGTTTTGAATTCCTTCATTATTTCATTAAGGTCTTTATCGCTGATGATGTTTAAGCATGCCGTTATGTAATGCATCAAAATTCCCCCTCTTCAAGTCATTTCGTGGCTTTTCATTATAACATTTTCTAGAAAAATGAAAACAGCTGCGAAATCTGACTAATGGTTGCCTATGAGACCTGATCTCAAAGAGAAGCCCTCTTTTGGTTATCCAAATTTTCTTAGAATTATAGCTTACAATCATCCATAAAACAGAATACCCGGACGATATACGTGCCGCTTCCTAATTGTCTTCTTACAGACGGCAAGATTTAAAGCAGGCCGTCTAGTGTTAATGCGGTCAAAATGTGGTCAATAAAATCAAAATCGCCCACAGCCATTGATATACCAAAGGTTGTGAGCGATTAAAAATTACATTACCCGCTTAAACATCTTCTCCATCTCATAGGTGGAGTAGTGGATGATGATCGGCCGGCCGTGCGGGCATGTGAAAGGGTCGGATGTTCTGCGCAGCTCATCGAGCAGGGCGGTGATTTCGTCGTCCCGCAGGTGATGATTGGCTTTGATGGAGCCTTTGCAGCTCATCATGATTGCGGCTTCTTCGCGCAGTTTTTTGATGTCGATCGTGCGGTCATCAAGGACCTGCTGAATGATGTCTTCAATGATCGTCGTTTCTTCCCCTTTCGGAAACCATGTCGGGTGGCATCGGACGATATAGCTGCCGGCGCCGAACGATTCGAGAAAGACGCCGACTTTGGCTAAATCGTCCAAGTGCTGGTCGATCGTCAGCGCTTCATTTTTTGAATAATGGAATGTCAGCGGCACAAGCAGGTCCTGGACTTCCGATTCGACTTCCCCGACTTTTTCACGGAAATATTCGTATTTGATCCGCTCCTGTGCGGCGTGCTGATCGATGATGTACAGCCCGTTTTCATTTTGGGCAAGTATGTAGGTGCCGTGCATTTGGCCGATCGGATACATGATCGGCACCCTTTCTTTTGGCGTCTCTTCGTCCTGGACGTTCTCTCCTGCCTGTTCCGGTTCTGCTTGTACGGCCGGCGCGGCTTCAGGCGTATACTCTTCAGCTCCGGGCCATTCAGGCTCGGTGTCCTGCATTACGTTTTCTTCGCGCTCTACGGGAGCGGAAGGCGGCGGGTCTTTGACAAGCGAGCTTAATTTCATCGCCGAAAACGAAGGCTCCGGCTTATACTCTCTTTCAACATCAGAATCAGAAAGAGGTGCCGGTTCTCGTACCTGGTCGAAATCAAGCTTTTGCTGCTCTGGTTTATTGATCAGAGGTGCGGTTTTTTTCGGGACCTGCACGCTTGGAATGAGCTGCTGCTGTTTAAAGACGTCTTTGATGGCGTCGCGAATCAGCTCGTGAAGCTCCGTCTCTTTGCTCAGCCTGACCTCCAGCTTTGACGGGTGCACGTTGACGTCCACAAGGAGCGGGTCCATGTTGATTTCAATGAACGTGATCGGATGGCGGCCGATCGGAAGAAGCGTATGGTAGCCCTCGTGGATCGCTTTTACGAGCGGGAAGTTTTTAATGTATCTGCCGTTGACGACAGATGACATGTAATTTCGCGAGGCGCGCGTAATTTCAGGAAGAGCGATATAGCCCTTCACTTCAAAGTCAAGAGATCTCGCTTCAAGCGGGAGCATTTTTTTGGCAACCGCCGTGCCGTAAATCGCCGCAAGCACGTGGCGGACATCGCCGTTTCCGTTTGTCTGCAGAAGCGTTTTCCCTTGATGACGCAGCCTGATCGAAACTTCCGGATGGGCAAGGGCGATTCTGTTGACCACATCTGTGATGTTGCCAAGCTCGGTATGAATCGTTTTCATGTATTTCAGCCTTGCCGGCGTATTGAAAAACAGGTTGGTAACCGTAATTTCGGTTCCTCTGCGGCTTGGCGCTTTTTGCTCGGAAATGATTCTTCCCCCCTGCAGCGTCAAATGGGTGCCTGCCCCTTCTCCGGTGCTCGTTTTAATGCTTAAGTGTGAGACAGACGCGATACTTGGCAAAGCTTCTCCGCGAAATCCGAGCGTTCTGACGCGAAACAGGTCGTTTTCGTCTTTGATTTTGCTTGTGGCATGACGCAAAAAAGCCGTTCTGCAGTCTTCTGCGTCCATCCCTTCGCCGTCGTCAAGCACTTTAATCGAGGCGAGACCCGCTTCTTCAACATCGATTTCAATCACGGAGCTGTTCGCATCGATTGCATTTTCGACAAGCTCTTTGACGACCGACGCCGGCCTTTCCACTACTTCACCCGCCGCGATTTTATTCGATAAATCGTCAGGCAGCTGAACAATTTTTGCCAAGTTGGCTCACCTCTTTGTTACTTTAATTTTTTTTGCAGCCTGTACAGTTCATTCATGACTTGTATAGGCGTCATATCGAGCAGATCCATCGCTTTAAATTCGGCTAAAACAGCCTGCTCTTTTTTGGAGAGCTTCGTCTCTTTTTCTATTGGCTTGTCCGTCTCAAAAAATGACAGCTGGGCCGGTTGATCTGCAACAGTCGCCGCGGCTTCTTCCGCCGCCTCTTTTACCATATTCGGTGCCGTTGATGGAGCGGCTTCTTTTGCGCCGGATTCAAGTTCTTTCAGGATCGTTTTCGCCCTGCTGATCAAACCGTCGGGCAATTCAGCCAGCTGCGCGACATGGATACCGTAGCTTTTATCTGCTGCTCCTTCTTTTATCTGGTGAAGGAAAACGACCTTTCCTTCGTATTCTTCCGCACGAACGTGGACATTCTTCAAATCGTCCAGCTTTTCTTCAAGGGACGTCAGCTCGTGGTAGTGAGTGGAAAATAAAGTCTTCGCGCCGATGTGCTCGTGAACGTACTCGATGATCGCTTGTGCAAGCGCCATTCCGTCGTAAGTGGACGTACCCCGGCCGATTTCGTCAAATAAAATCAAGCTGTTTTTCGTCGCATGGACGATCGCGTTTTTGGCTTCAAGCATTTCCACCATAAACGTGCTCTGTCCGGATATAAGATCATCCGCTGCGCCAATTCTCGTAAAGATCTGATCAAAGATCGGCAGCACCGCTTTTTTCGCAGGAACAAAGCAGCCGATCTGCGCCAAAATGGAGATCAGCGCCATCTGTCTCATATACGTGCTTTTCCCGGACATATTCGGCCCGGTGATTAAAAGCATCTGCCTGCCTTTGCCCATTTCACAGCTGTTCGGAACGTAAGACTGGCTGTCCATCACCTTTTCTACGACCGGATGCCGTCCGTCGATCACCTGAACGACATCATCGGAAAACTCCGGCTTAACATAGTGCCGGTTTTCGCTGATCGTCGCAAAACATTGGAGCACATCAAGCTCGCTCATCATTTTTGCCAGCTGCTGCAAGCGCGGGATATATTCCTTCACCTTGCTGCGAAGCTCGGAAAACAGCTCATACTCCAGCTCGCAAATATTGTTTTCCGCTTCGAGAATCAGGGCTTCTTTTTCTTTCAGCTCCGGCGTGATGTAGCGTTCTGCATTGGTCAGCGTCTGCTTCCGTTCATAGCGGCCTTCTTCAAGCAGATGGATGTTCGCTTTCGTCACTTCAATATAATAGCCGAACACCTTGTTAAAGCCGACTTTTAAAGAGCGGATTCCCGTGTACTCGCGTTCCTGCTGCTCAAGCCTTGCGATCCAGTCTTTTCCGTTCTTGCTTGCGTCCCTGTATTCATCCAGTTTCGCGTGGTAGCCGTCTTTGATTAAGTTCCCCTCTTTTAATGAAAGAGGCGGATTCTCGTATAGCGCGTCTTCCAAAAGATTCAAAAGATCGCCGCACGGATCGATTTTCTCGGCGCGCGCTTTTGCTTTCGGATGGTCGAGGGAGCCGACAAGCTGTTTGATGGCCGGGACTTGTTTCAGCGATTCCTTCAGCTGGATCAAATCTCTGGCGTTGACGTTGCCGTATGCGACCCTTCCGGCGAGCCGCTCGAGGTCGTATACTTCCTTCAGCCGTTCGCGCAAATCTTCCCGCTCAAACAGATGGGCGATCAGCGTTTCAACGATTTCCTGGCGCTCTTCGATCTGTCCCTTTCTGATCAGCGGCCTGTCGATCCATTGCTTTAACAGCCGCCCTCCCATGGCCGTTTTCGTTTCATCCAAAAGCCAAAGAAGCGAGCCTTTTTTGTTTTTCGAACGGATCGTTTCCGTCAGTTCAAGATTGCGTTTCGAGTACAAATCGATTTTCATCGCTTCTTCGAGCTCGTAGGCCTGAACGTTTTGAAGGTGGTCGAGGCTTCTTTTCTGCGTCCGCTTCAAGTAGACGTAAAGCCTCATAAACGTATCGACAAGCTCTTTGGACCCCAGTCCGTTCACAATGCCAGGCACTTCATCCGCTTGTTCATCCTCGAAAGAGATCGTGGCGCCGCAGCGCTCTTTCAGCATTGCGACGTCTTTCTCGTCAAGGTTGCGGCTGACGACGATTTCCCTTGCTCCGACAGAGTAAATTTCGGAAACGACATCATCAAGCCTTTCGATAGCCGTTACTAAATTCTCGCCTGTCGTCAAATCAGAAAAAGCGAGCCCGTATGTATGCTGAAATTTACTGACAGAGGCGATAAAGTTGTTTTCATTTTCATGAATCCCTTTGCCGTCCATCACGGTGCCGGGTGTGATCAGCTGCACGACTTCCCTTTTGACGACTCCTTTGGCCGATTTAGGGTCCTCCACCTGTTCACAGATCGCGACTTTATAGCCTTTTTTAATGAGCTGTTCGATATACGAAGAGCAGGAATGATAAGGAACCCCGCACATCGGAATTCTTTCGCTTGATCCTCCGTCCCTGCTCGTCAGCGTGATTTCGAGCTCCTGAGACGCCTTTTTTGCATCTTCAAAAAACATCTCATAAAAGTCGCCAAGACGAAAAAATAAAAAGGCATCCTGATACTCTGCCTTAATCTTTAAATATTGCTGTATCATAGGCGTGTAGCCTGCCATATTTAATCCCTCACTATGTATAAACGTTTCTATTGATTCCAACACTCATTATACCATAAAGATTCGTGCTGAAAAAAAAGAAACTAGGGCGGTGTTTCCCTAGCTTCCTTTTATTCTTCTGGATCTCCAACCAAAAACTCGGGATTGATATCCTCAAGTTCTTCATCAAGCTCTTCTTCCCACGCTTCTTCTTCATCGCTTTCCGTCCAATCAGAATTGACCTCAACGACGACCTTCGTCTCGCCGACGACCTCTGCTAAAAATTCTCTTTCCGCCTGTACAACCACTTTGTTTCCGTTCGGAGAAATGGTCACTTCAAGGCAGTTCGGCTGCTGAAGCACTTTCGCAATGACTTCGTGTTCATCATCTAAGTAATTTTTGTCGCGATACCGGAGCTTAATGACATCAACATAGGAAACGCGTTCTGTCACAACTTCGGTTTTGGTGTTGTCCGCATATGAATACCAGACGTTGATATCATATGTCCCTTCAATTTCCACGGTTTTTCCGATTTTTTCAGCGTCATACTTATGATTGATAATCCAACCGCCTAAAATACTGGTTGGCTTTTGCGAAGGGGAGATTGTATGAGTGGACTGGGTGAATTTCCGGCCTTTCGCGACCACCGCTTTAGTGATAATTTCCCTGTATTCAGACATTCGGTCATGCCTCCTTGTTTTTCCTCGTATTATCCTATGCTGGGCATTCGTCTAATGTGCGTTCCTTGAGAAATCAAAATAAATTCCCATATAATGAATCTGTTTAAGTGTATGCAGGTAAAAGGATAAACTTGACTTAAATCAGAAAAGAAAAAGACAGCCGAAAAACGAATCTTTTCAATAAGCCGTCGCGGCGGGAAATTGAATTCAAAAAAAACGGCGCCTTAAAAGGCGCCGCCAAATTATAGAGAACAGCTCGGTGATGAATTTTTCACTTTTGAACCGGTCTCGCCTTTCAGCAGGTCTCCCCCGGTCGATGTGATGATCTCGTTTGTCACTTGGTTTGATATTGTATGCGCGACAAGCTGAAGAAGGTCGTTGACTTCCATTTGGGAGTCTCTGAACTCTTGAATGATCGGAATCTCGTCAAGCTCTTCCTGAAGCGCGTCAATCTTTGCTTCCGTTTGTTTAAGCGCTTCGTGCTTTTCGTAATGTTTAAAGTTGACGGCTTGCTTTTGCAGGGCTTTGATTTGGTTGATTATGCCCGTTATTTTGGCATTCTCATTAATCTGTGCCTCCGCTTTTTTGAAAAAGTCGACTTCTTCCGTTTCTGCAATCATTTTTGCGAGCTCCCGCGCTTTTGCAACAATCTCTTTTTTCGTATAAAGCGTCACTTTACTTCACCTCGATTGCTTCTCCTACCATTTCCCCGTCAAGCGACCAAGTTTTCGCCTGGTGGATTTTCACGTTGACAAGCTGGCCGATCGCTTCTTTTGGTCCTTTGAAGTTGACAAGCTTGTTTTTCCGTGTATAGCCGGCAAGGATATCAGGGTTGTTTTTACTTTCACCCTCTACTAACACTTCGACAACCTGCCCCTCATATTCCTTCATTTTCTTCGCGGAAATTTCGTTGACCACTTCATTTAACCGCTGAAGCCGTTCTTTTTTCACGCGCATCGGAACATTGTCTTTCATTTTGGCAGCAGGCGTTCCTTCGCGAGGCGAGTAGATGAACGTATAGGCGCTGTCAAATTCAACCTCTCTGTATAAAGAGAGCGTTTCTTCAAATTGCTCGTCTGTTTCGTTCGGGAAGCCGACGATAATGTCCGTTGTTAAGGATGCGTTCGGCATCGCTTTTTTAATTTTGGCGACAAGCTCAAGATAGCGCTCCCGGTCGTATTTGCGCGCCATCAGTTTCAAGACATCCGAGCTTCCGGACTGGACAGGCAGATGGATGTGGTCCAGAAGGTTTCCGCCTTTTGCGAGCACCTCGATCAGATGGTCGTCAAAATCGCGCGGATGGCTTGTCGTGAAGCGGATTCGCGGAATGTCGATTTTGCGGAGTTCATCCATCAAGTGGCCGAGTCCGTATTCCATATCCTCAAAATCTTTGCCGTAGGCGTTGACGTTCTGTCCGAGAAGCGTGATTTCTTTGTAGCCTTCAGCCGCAAGCCTTCTCACTTCCTGGATGATGTCTTCAGGACGTCTGCTTCGTTCTTTTCCTCTTGTGTACGGCACGATGCAGTACGTACAGAACTTGTCGCAGCCGTACATGATGTTGACCCAGCCTTTAATTTTGCCGGTGCGGACTTTCGGAAGGTTTTCAATGACATCGCCTTCTTTAGACCACACTTCGATGACCATTTCTTTTGACAGATAAGCCTCTGACAAAAGTTCGGGCAAGCGGTGGATATTGTGTGTACCGAAAATCAGATCGACGAACGGATGTTTCTTTAAAATCCGGTTGACGACTGATTCTTCCTGGGACATACATCCGCAGACTCCGAGGATCAAATCCGGATTGTCTTTTTTCAAAGCTTTTAAATGGCCGATTTCGCCAAACACTTTGTTTTCCGCGTTTTCCCGGATCGCACACGTGTTGAGCAAAATGACGTTTGCATCTTCCGTCGAGTCGGTCGGTTCATAGCCGAGCGCCATGAAAATCCCTGCCATCACTTCGGTATCGTGCTCATTCATCTGGCAGCCGTACGTGCGGATGTAAAACTTCCGTCCTTCGCCCATGC
Source organism: Bacillus licheniformis DSM 13 = ATCC 14580 (assembly GCF_000011645.1). GTDB lineage: Bacteria > Bacillota > Bacilli > Bacillales > Bacillaceae > Bacillus > Bacillus licheniformis. The sequence goes on along the minus strand of NC_006270.3, from coordinate 1,885,682 downwards.
CTCTGAACTGCTCTGAGATTTTAAAATCGTTATGGTATTTAACCTCTTCTTTGCCGCGTTTTTTCGCATCTTTTAATGAAGGCGGAACATAAACAGCTTCGAAGTACTTGCTGTAATCCTTCTCGGATTTTTTGTCCGATGGATTGACCTGTCCGCTTTCAATGCGCTGTTTCTCATTCATGTTTTTGATCTCCTTTCAAACAAAGCTCCACTCTTCAGTATAAAGGTTCTCGGTTGTCAGCACAACCCAGAACCCATCATTGTACACTAACTGAAAATGATTATCAATGGTTATTTGCTTTGTTCAAAAAGAAATCGATGAGTTTAAAGCAGACCCGCTTTTTTAGCGCCGGTTTGAATGATTTCAAGCGCTTTATCGAGCTCTTCTTTCGAATGCTGGGCGGTCATGATCGTTCTGATCCGCGCTTTGCCTTTCGGGACGGTCGGAAATACAATGGCCTGGGCAAATAAACCGAGCTCAAAAAGCGTGTTTGAGAAGCGGCATGCCTCAGCTTCATCACCGATCAAAATCGGCGTAATCGGCGTTTCGCTCTTAATCAGCGGAAGGCCGATTTTTTCAAGCTCTTTTTTGAAGTACGCGGTATTGTCCCAAAGCTTTTTAATCAATGAAGGTTCCTCCATCAGCACATTGACCGCTTCAATGCATGCCGCAGTGACGGCCGGCGGATGGGAAGTACTGAAGAGAAACGGTCTTCCTTTATGCTTTAAGTAGTCGATCAGCACCTTGGATCCGGCCGCATAGCCTCCTAATACGCCGATCGCCTTGCTGAGTGTGCCGACTTGAATGTGAACCTTCCCGTCCAGCCCGAAATGGTGAACCGTTCCGCGCCCGTTTTCGCCGAGAACGCCGGACGCGTGCGCGTCGTCGACCATGACAAATGCGTCATACTGTTCAGCGAGCCGGACGATTTCGGGCAGCGGCGCGATGTCTCCGTCCATCGAAAACACGCCGTCTGTAACGATAAGGCGCATTCTGTAGTTCATCGACTTTTTCAAAATCTTTTCTAAATCTTCCATGTCCGCATGCTGATATACTTTTTTGCCCGCTTTGGTGAGTCTGATGCCGTCAATGATGGAAGCATGGTTTAATTCGTCTGAGATAACAAGATCATCTTTGGTGAGAATGCTTGAAAGAATGCCTTGATTTGCGGTAAATCCGGACTGGAATACGAGTGCCGCTTCAGTGTTTTTAAATGAAGCAAGCTTCTTTTCGAGCTCATCATGCATGGTGAATGTTCCGGCTATTGTACGGACCGATCCGGTTCCAGCTCCGTACCGTTTGACCGCCTCTTCGGCCGCTTTTTGGAGGCGCGGATGAGACGTCAGCCCGAGATAGTTATTGGATGAAAGCTGTATAATGTCTTTTCCTTTCATTTTGACGGTTGATCCTTGCATTGATTCGATGATCGGCAGCTCTTGAAAAGTTCCGTTTTCTTTCATTGTATTAAGCTCGGAAGCTAAAAAATTGAATTCTTTCATATTAATCTCTCCTTTCTACGGTATCAGTACGACTTTGCCGCATTGCCCTTTTCTCATCAGTTCAAAGCCTTTTTCAAACTCTTCCATCGGGAAACGGTGAGTGATGACAGGCTTGATTTGAATCGTGCCGGATTGGAGGAGACCGCTGACCTGTCTCCACGTTTCAAACATTTTGCGGCCGGTAATTCCTTGGACCGTCAATCCTTTAAAGACGATATCATTTGTCATGTCGATGCATACGGGATGCTCAGGCAAGCTTAAGACATGAACCCGTCCTCCGTTTGCCGCCATTTTTAAACTTTGGCGGATTGCCGTCGGATGGCCTGACATTTCGCAAACCAAGTCCGCCCCTTCACCATTTGTTAAAGCGCTTACATTTTTGAGCGGATCTTCTTTTTCAACGGAGATGATATCGGTTGCCCCCATTTGCAATGCAAGGTCGAGCCTGTATTCATTTTTATCGATGGCGATCACCTGCGCCGCCCCAGACGCTTTTGCAACTGCCACGGCCATCAGTCCGATCGGTCCGCAGCCGACGACAGCGACTTTCACTCCAGCCGTCATTCCCGTCAGAACCGTATGCACGGCATTTCCGAGCGGTTCTTGAATAGAAGCGAGATCCTCAGGCATGCCGGCCGGGTTTTTCCAAATGTTTGCGGCGGGCATTTTGACATATTCAGCAAAACAGCCGTCTGTATCGACACCGAGAATCAGCGTTTTTTTGCAGACATGCTCTTTTCCGGTCAAACACGGCAGGCACTTTCCGCAAACGATGTGCGTTTCTGCCGAAACATACTCCCCTTCTTTTACCGTAGTCACATTTTCCCCCACTTGAACAACTTCGCCGGAAAATTCGTGGCCGAACACATAAGGCGGTTTAACCCTGCTTTTCGCCCATTCATCCCAATTATAAATATGGACATCGGTTCCGCAAATCGATGCGGCTTTGACTTTGATCAGGACCTCGTGTTTGTCGATCTTCGGAATCGGGACGAGCTCGAAGCTGGCGCCCGGCTCCCCCGGCTTCTTGATAAGCGCTTTCATATTTCCGTCCAAGATGAACAGACCCCCTTTGTAAAATCGCTTTACAAAAGGATTGTAGCACGATAATCAGTCTTGGTAAACACCAGTGTCCTTCTGGAGAAAACAGATGAACACCCTCTGAAAAATGTATGATATTTTTTTAAAATGGGATGCGGCTGATGAAATTTTGAAAGAGAAATCCGTCGACTTGACTTGGTGTATATGAGCGCTGCAGCGCTTCGATCAGATTCCCGTAATCTTTGTGGGCTTCAAGATTCGGAATGACACGGTCGATGCCGTCAAAATCAGACCCGAATCCGATATGCCGCTCGCCTCCTAAAGAGCAGACATGGTCAATATGCGAGAGGATATCTTTGATCACAGGCGTTTTTCCGTTTCTCACGAATTCAGGGACAAATGTCAAGCCGATGACGCCGTTCTTATCAATAAGCGCTTTGATTTGATCGTCTTTTAAATTTCTCGGATGAGGGCAAAGGCTGCGGGCATTCGAATGAGAGGCGATCGGATACGCCGCCGTTTCAATCGCACCCCAAAAGCTTTTTTCGGATAAATGGGAGAGATCTGTCCATGCCCGGTTTTTGTTCGCCTTGCGAATCAGTCTTTCCCCGTAAGAAGTCAAGCCGGCGTTTCTTTCTTCTAAAGCGCCGTCTGCGAACGTATTGGCCCAGTTCCATGTCAGGCCGAAACTTCTGACTCCGAGCTGAAAAAAGATGTCAAACAGCCTTAAGTTTTTTGCGATCGGCTCACAGCCTTCCATCGTTAAAATGATGCCGGTTTCATCGCTTTTGAGCTTGTCGATATCGGCTTTATTTTTGATCAGTTTGATCCGCTTGTACTTTGCAATTTTTTCGTGAAACAGCTGGATCTGCATAAGCGCCATTTCAAGCCTTATTGTGTCTGGCACGGTTTCAGGCAGAAAAATCGCCAGACACTGCACTTTCGCCTTTCCGTTTAAAAGCGCTTGGACCGGCGTTTGAAGCGACGGGTCGCTGTATTCATTGAGCTTCGGATTTTTCCAGAGCTTCAGCAGCAAATCAGAGTGGGCATCAAAAATCTTCATGTTGATCCTCTCCCGGCTGATTTTTCAAAAACGGACAAACCAAAAACAACCCGCTTACGTAAAAGTAAGCAGGTTGAAGCATTTGAAAAAGAGTGATCTTTCTATCAGCGAGGCTCTACGATTAGCTTAATCGCTGTTCGTTCTTCACCGTCAATTTGAATGTCCGTAAACGCCGGAATGCAAATCAGATCGACTCCGCTCGGCGCTACAAATCCCCGTGCAATCGCTACCGCTTTAACAGCCTGATTTAATGCCCCAGCTCCGATTGCTTGAATTTCTGCAGCCCCTCGTTCCCTCAAGACTCCTGCGAGCGCACCTGCGACCGAGTTTGGATTTGATTTTGCTGAAACCTTTAATATTTCCATTCCTGCTCCCCCTTAAGTTTACAATGGATAAGTGAGTGTTCATTAGAACAATCATTATTAGATGTTGCTATTTTCAAAGCCATCCCCTTTTAATTGCTTTTCAAAAATAGCAGGGTACCTTCCATTTTTACTATATTCACGATAGGACCGGGATATTCCTGCTTTCCTTTTAATATTTTTCTAAAATGATTTTCTGTTTAGTTATTCAAAAAACATGTGGTCGTCATTAATTAATATCCGGTCAATTTTAACGGCTTTCTTGCTCTGTTCGTCGATGTCGATGACAACTCCGCTCAGAGTTGTGCGGCCTTCGGCAATCTCAAAACGGACGGGCAGGCTCGTTTTAAAACGCTTGATAATCGTCTCGCGGTCGACGCCGAGAATACCGTCGTAAGGCCCAGTCATCCCCACGTCTGTTATATATGCCGTGCCTTTCGGAAGAATGCGGTTGTCCGCTGTCTGAACATGCGTGTGCGTTCCGACAACCGCTGAAACGCGGCCGTCCGTATACCAGCCGATCGCCTGCTTTTCGCTTGTCGCTTCGGCATGAAAATCGATAAAGATGAACGGCGTTCTTTTTGACGCTTCTTCTATTAATTCATCAGCTTTTCGAAATGGGCAATCGATCGCAGGCAGAAAAGTGCGGCCTTGCAAATTGATCACAGCCAGTTCCTTCGAACCGTTTGTTTTTATGTATGTGATGCCTTTTCCAGGCGTGCCCTCGGGAAAATTGGCGGGTCTGACGATCTGCGGCGCATCATCAATAAAATCAAATATTTCCCTTTTATCCCATGTGTGGTTTCCCATCGTGAGAACGTCGGCTCCAGCTTGAATGAGCTGGTGATATATTTTTTCGGTAATGCCTTTTCCGTGTGCGGCGTTTTCTCCGTTGACGATGACGGCATTCGGTTTATATTTGAGCTTCAGCTTCGGCAAATAGGTTTTGATCATGTCTCTGCCGGGCGAACCGACGACATCTCCAATAAATAAAATTCTCATAATTTGACCCTTTCTTTTTTTAAATAGGTTTTAATTATAGTGTTACACAAGGAAACAAAAAAATAAAGTGGCGCATTCGCACCACTTTATTTTGCGTATTCAACGGCTCTCGTTTCCCTGATTACGGTTACCTTGATGTGTCCAGGGTAGTCAAGCTCGTCCTCAATTCGTTTTCGAATATCACGCGCCAAACGATGGGCTTCAAGATCATTGATTGAGTCAGGTTTGACCATGATCCGCACCTCTCGTCCCGCTTGTATCGCGAATGATTTTTCAACACCTTCGTATGATTCGGAGATTTCTTCCAGTTTTTCAAGCCTGCGAATATAGTTTTCGAGCGTTTCGCTTCTTGCGCCTGGTCTTGCGGCAGACAGCGCATCGGCTGCGGCCACGAGCACGGCGATGATGGAAGTCGGCTCCTGATCTCCGTGGTGAGATGCGATACTGTTGATGACAACTGGATGCTCTTTATACTTGGTGGCCAGTTCCACACCGATTTCAACGTGGCTTCCTTCCACCTCATGGTCAATCGCTTTCCCGATATCATGAAGAAGTCCTGCCCTTTTTGCGAGCGTTACGTCTTCTCCGAGCTCTGAAGCCATCAAGCCTGTCAGAAACGCCACTTCCATTGAATGTTTCAGTACATTCTGTCCGTAGCTCGTTCTGAACTTCAAGCGGCCGAGGATTTTGATTAAATCGGGATGAAGACCGTGAACTCCAACTTCAAACGTCGTCTGTTCACCCATTTCGCGGATGTAATCATCCACTTCACGGCGGGATTTCTCAACCATTTCTTCGATTCTGGCAGGATGAATGCGGCCATCCTGAACGAGTTTATCAAGAGCGATCCTGGCTGTTTCACGCCTGATCGGATCAAATCCTGAAAGGATAACGGCTTCCGGCGTATCGTCGATGATCAGATCGATCCCCGTCAATGTTTCCAATGTACGGATATTACGTCCTTCACGTCCGATAATGCGGCCTTTCATCTCATCATTTGGAAGGTTGACAACTGAAACCGTTGTCTCGGCCACATGATCTGCCGCACAGCGCTGTAAAGCCAATGAAAGAATATTTTTCGCCTTTTTATCAGCCTCTTCTTTCGCTCGATTTTCACTTTCTTTCATCATGATCGCGATGTCATGGGAAAGCTCGTTTTCAACCCGTTCCAGAATGATTTGCTTCGCTTCATCTCGCGTCAGACTTGAAATACGCTCCAACTCTGACTGCTGCATACGAATCATTTCATCCACTTTGCTTTCCATCTCTTCAATATGTTGTTGTCGTTCATTCAGAGAATGATCTTTCTTCTCCAACATCGCTTCCCGTTTATCTAATGATTCATCTTTTCGGTCAAGGTTCTCTTCCTTTTGAAGTAAACGGTTTTCTTGTTTTTGAAGCTCATTTCGTCTTTCACGAACTTCTTGTTCAGCTTCTATCCGAAGCGTATGAATCTCGTCCTTTGCTTCAAGAAGGGCTTCTTTTTTCAACGCTTCAGCATCCCGCTTTGCGTCTCCAAGAATTTGTTCGGCTGCATTTCGCGCACCTGAAATTTTTGCTTCGGCAATGATTTTACGAACATAGTAGCCAACAACTAAACAGAATAGGCTCAGCAAAATGGAGATGAGAATTGCTAAAGGACTCATAACTTTCACCTCCTCTTGCTATGAACTTGTCTTGCTAAAAGTAAGTGTCGGCATGTACATTGTACTTCTTCTCAACATACAGAACCTTCACAGGGAGTGAAGCGGATTCACAGCCCTTGTCAAGTTTAAATGTTTATCAATCATGTTAAGAAAAACAAGTGATACAATTTCATTGTAATTGTGTGGGAAATACTTGTCAAGCTTACGGTCTTAACGTTTCTGGATTAAACGCCTTTCAAACTGCCCTCATGAAGAGGATGGATGGAAGAGAAGCGCCTGAAAGCGAAGAATAAAGTAAAAGGCTGCCGATCGGGCCGGCAGCCTTTCACACGTTTCATGATTAAAACTCGAGTTCTTCCTGAGCTTGGGCCTCGTCTTCCTGTGCAGGAGCAGCGCCTCCAGTATCCAAACCGTAGTGCTCCCGGATCTGCTCTTGAATCATCAAAAGGATATCCTTGTTTTCTTTCAGGAACTGTTTGGCGTTTTCACGGCCTTGTCCAAGGCGTTCCTCCTGATAAGAGTACCATGCACCGCTCTTTTGAACGATGTCAAGCTCTGTTCCGAGGTCGATGATTTCCCCTTCTTTTGAAATTCCTTCCCCGTACATAATGTCCACTTCGGCTGTCCGGAATGGAGGTGCCACTTTGTTTTTCACGACTTTGATTTTCGTCTTGTTCCCCATGACGTCGTTGCCTTGTTTCAGCTGCTCTGCGCGGCGCACTTCAAGGCGGACAGAAGAGTAGAATTTCAGCGCTCTTCCGCCTGGCGTCGTCTCAGGATTTCCAAACATGACACCGACTTTTTCACGAATCTGGTTGATAAAGATCGCGATGGTCTTCGATTTATTGATCGCTCCGGAAAGCTTGCGAAGCGCCTGAGACATCAGTCTGGCCTGCAAACCGACGTGGGAATCCCCCATATCTCCTTCGATTTCAGCTTTCGGCACAAGCGCTGCTACAGAGTCGATGACAACGATATCCACCGCTCCGCTTCTGACAAGGGCTTCAGCGATTTCGAGCGCCTGCTCGCCCGTATCAGGCTGTGACAGCAAAAGCTCATCAATGTTGACGCCCAGCTTTTGTGCATAGACGGGATCAAGCGCGTGTTCGGCGTCGATGAACGCCGCTTGTCCGCCCTGCTGCTGAACTTCGGCAATCGCATGAAGCGCCACCGTCGTTTTACCGGAGCTTTCAGGCCCGTATACTTCAATAATCCGGCCGCGCGGGTATCCGCCCACTCCAAGAGCCGCATCGAGCGCTAAAGAACCGCTCGGAACTGTTGAAATTCTCGTTTCAGTTTGTTCGCCGAGTTTCATAATCGAACCTTTACCAAACTGCTTTTCTATTTGTTTAAGCGCCATATCTAAGGCTGCCTGACGATCACTCATTCTATTTTCCTCCTTTATCACTTCCGCTATATCTACTATACCTTGTTTATGCGGATTTGCCAAGAAAAAAGCGAACGCATATTCGATTTTTTTAAGAGGAAAAATCGATCTCCTAAAATGGAATGGCCTTTTTCGAAAGAAAGATATTCCGAAAATCCGGTTTCCGCTTATTTTTCCATCATTTTCAGCAACAGATGGCAGCCGTATTTGGCAGAACGCTTCCGCACCGCAGACCTGGATCCGGCGAACTGAAATTCGAACGCTTCCTCAGCCTGGTCCTTCACGGAGATGCCGATAAACACCTTTCCAGCCGGATGGCCTTCTTGCGTATTCGGCCCGGCTACTCCAGTGAAGCTGATGCCGATATCGCTTCCTGTCTTGACTCTGATGCCTGCGGCGAGCTCTTTAGCGCATTGCGCGCTGACCGCACCATAGCGCTGCAGCGTGTCTTCCGAAACGCCGGCCGCTGACACTTTCAATTCGTTTGTGTAGCAGACGGCGCCGCCTTTGAAATATTCGGAAGCGCCGCTCATTTCCGTCAGCCAGCTGGAAAAAAGCCCGCCTGTAAAGCTTTCCGCAGCAGCCAGAGTCATACCCTTGCTCCGGCATGCTTTCGCAAGCTCTTCTGCGAGGGATGTATCATCATACCCGTAAAAGAATTCTCCGACCCGCTCCAAAATGCGGTCTTCCGTTTCTTTTAACAAGCGGTTTGTCTCCTCCGGATCCGCATGCTTTGCCGTAAGCCTGAGCGTGACTTCCCCGTCTGCCGCAAGCGGAGCGATTGTCGGATTAGTCTGCGCATCGATGAGATCTTCCAAATCGGTTTCAAGCTGGGATTCACCGATGCCGAAGAAGCGCAGCACCCTTGACACGATCTTTTCCCTCGAGCCGAGCTTTTCCAAAATCAGCGGCTTCGCTTCGTTTTCAAACATCGGCTCCAGCTCTTTCGGAGGTCCCGGCAGAAGCATATAAAAGCGCGATTCATGCTCAAGCAGCATTCCCGGAGCCATCCCAAAGCGGTTCGGCAGAACATCGGATCCTTCGAGGATCAGCGCCTGTTTGCGGTTGTTCGGCGACATCTCCCGGTTCGTTTTTTTGAAGTAATCCTGAATCGATTCGAAGGCTTCATCGTCGAGCTTAAGAGGGCGCCCGACAACTTCGGCGATCGTTTCTTTTGTCAGATCGTCTTTCGTCGGTCCGAGGCCTCCCGAAAAAATGATGAAGTCAGACCTTTGCTGCGCTGTCTGAATGACTTGTTTAAGGCGCTCCGGATTGTCTCCCACCGCCGTGTGATAAAAGACGTTAATGCCGATTTCGGCCAAATGCCTGCTGATAAACTGAGCATTTGTATTAACGATTTGTCCGAGCAGAAGCTCAGAGCCGACAGCGATAATTTCCGCTTTTCTTTCCAACTTCATTGTTTCCACTTCCCTACGTTTAGTTCGATGTTTTTAAAGCATCCCAGTTTTTAGCGAAATAATCCCAGCCGGATACGACTGTGAAAAAGACAGCCACCCATAAAGCAAGAGAGCCGAACGGGAAGGATACAAGCTCAAATGGGAGATTGTGAAGCAAAAGGGCAGAGATCGCGATGATCTGGGCCCATGTTTTCACTTTTCCAAGCATGTTGGCTGCGACGACTTCCCCCGTTCCCGCAAGGACGAGCCGCAGTCCCGTTACGGCAAATTCCCGGCTGATAATGACAATGGCCATCCAGGCCGGAGCAAGATGGTAATGCACCAGAATAATCAAAGCGGAAGACACGAGCAGCTTGTCTGCAAGCGGGTCAAGGAATTTCCCAAAGTTTGTTACAAGGTTCAGCTTTCTTGCATAATAGCCGTCAACCCAATCGGTGACCGAAGCGAAAATAAACAGCAGTGCGCCGATCAAATGGGTGACCGGAATCGACTCGCTGCCGAAGGAGACAGCCCCCCACTGAAACGGCACAAGCATGATGACCATAAAAACAGGAATTAATGCGATTCTAGAAAGCGTGATTTTATTCGGTAAATTAAACATAAAGGTTCCTCCATATATGTATGTTTTCCTAATGATGATGAACGCAAGAAAAAGTCATCTGTGCAATTAAGATGACTTTTCCTCCTTTTTATTTTGAATCGTTATGTTTTGTGTCATCACAGTCTTAGGATCGAGCTTGTAAGAAAGAACTTCTCCGTTGATTTTAATTTCAACGCCCGGCGCATATCCGATCCGCAAATCAATTTGCGATTGATCGGTTATATTCTTTTGAAAGGTTTCCCCTTTTTTCATCATTCCTTCTTTAAGAGAGCTTCCTTTCTCGTCGCGCACTCTGACCCATGAGTTTTCGCTTGCCTTTACTTCAAGCTCCAGCTTGTCGGATCCTGATACTTCATAGGTTGTGGAAGAGCCTTCGCTTGCGGTCGCTTTAATGGTCAGCTTGTCGTTCTCATCAGACTGCTGATCCTTTTTTTCTTTGTCGCCTTCAGCGCTGTCTTTCTGCGCATCCGTGTTCTGTTGATTTTCCTTAGTCAGCGGGGAATCTTTTGAGACGTCGTACTTGCTTTGCGATTCCTCTGTTTTAGGCCCTTCAGCCTGCTGATTCCCTCCGCCGTTTACAGCCTGAACAATGACGTAAATGATCGCGATCACAACGATAACGCCGGCTGCCACAAGCAAGGTGGGCAAAAGTTCAAGCGCTTTTGAGGCAGACTTGGGAAGCTCCCTCTGCGGCTTGATTGAAGAAAGCTTCTCAGAAACCTCATCATTGTAAGAATTAGGGATATCTTTTTTAAACTCTTCAAACAAGTGCTCCGAGTCGAGGCCGACAGCTTCGGCGTACTGCTTGATAAAAGCCCTCACATAAAATTTCCCCGGAATGATATCATAGTTTCCTTCTTCAAGGGCCGTTAAATACCTTTTTTGGATCTTTGTGGCCGCCTGAAGGTCGTCCAATGACATCCCTTTTTCCTCTCTGGCTTCTTTCAGCCGATTTCCTAGTTCAGTCACAACAAACACCTTCCATTTTAAAAATCAAAGCCGGAAAAACCTGAATGGTCAAACATCTGCGGTTCTTCAGCGTGCTCATATGTAATCACCTCATCGGGGCTGTTACGCAATTCGATGATGTAGTCAAAATCGTCCATCGTATATTCCGTATTTTGCACGAAAATGTCCGGATGCTCGACAACTTTGGTCGCCGGCAGACGCATAATCTCACTGACGAGCTGCAAATGGCGTTCAGATCCTCTTCTCGTCGACACAATGCCGTCCAAAATGAAAACATTTTCCGGACTGTACTCATCGGCAATCAGCTGGCTTCTGATCGTTTGCTTCAGCAGCGTCGAAGAAACAAAAAGCCACCTTTTGCTTGCACAGACGCTTGAAGCAACAATTGATTCCGTCTTGCCGACGCGGGGCATTCCCCTGATCCCGATCAGCTTGTGCCCGTCTTTTTTAAACAGCTCAGCCATAAAATCGACAAGCAAGCCGAGCTCGTCGCGTTCAAACCGGAACGTTTTTTTATCGTCTGCATCCCGCTGGATATAGCGGCCGTGCCTTACAGCGAGACGGTCGCGAAGCTTCGGTTCGCGGAGCTTCGTGACTTTAATCGTATCCATCGTGTTCAAAATCGATTCCAATCGCTTAATCTGATCTATATGACGGCATTTTAACAAGAGGCCTCTTCTTTGTGTATCGACGCCGTTAATGGTCACAATATTAATTGAAAGCATCCCCAATAAAGAGGATATATCTCCCAGAAGTCCGGGACGGTTGACTTGGATTTCATATTCTAAGTACCATTCGAGCTTTGCCAAATGATAACCTCCCTACCCATCATCGTGGCAAAAATTTACCTTCCTTTATCATAAAGCATTTTGTCTTAATTAGAAAGCAGAATGTTGTGATTAAATAAGAAAAACGTCCGTTTCCCAAAATCGGGAAAAACCTGCTGTATCGGCGCCTGAATGCTGTTTACCCTGTCGGGGCGAAAAGCAAACGATAAAAGCGGTGCCGCAGGCAAAATCGCGCCTATAAAAAAGAGAGAGTGAACACACTCTCTCCTTAATGTGAGCTGTTGTTTTCAACAAGCTTAACCATCACGTTCGCAATGGCGCGCTGCTCTTCTTCGGAAGCCACGCTCCAAAGGTCTGCGAGCACTCGTTCTTGATGGTTTTTTGAATCAACCTCACCGGCCAAATAATCGCCGATCTCATATGCAAGATCTGAGATGGTTTCTTTTGACATTCCTTGTTCTTGGGCATAGTTCAAACGGTCGCCCAAAAAGTTTTTCCACTGATCCCAATTATCCAGTACGGACATATCAGGCCCCTCCATTCTCTTGAAGTTACAGCCTTATTATTCTCTTGGGAATCGTAAACTATACATGTTTTTAACAATGCCAGCCGCCATTAACTGACAAAATTTGACCCGTGATATAAGATGCTTTCGCCGAGAGCAGAAACAAGACGGCGTCTGCAACCTCTTCGGCTTCGGCGAGCCTTCCCATCGGAATCTCATCGGCGATCATCTCTTCTTCCTCTTTTGAAAATGAGCTCATCATCTTTGTTTTTACAGCGCCCGGAGAAACAGCGTTGACTCTGATGCCGCTCGGCGCAAGCTCTTTTGCAAGGGCTTTGACAAACACATTTTGCGCGCCTTTTGTCATGCTGTATAAAACTTCGCACGACGCCCCTGTCTCACCCCAAATAGAGCTGACGGCTACAATAGCGCCGGACTTTTTCCTGATCATCGCCGGAAGCAGATTCCTCGTTAATAGAAACGGGCTTGAGACATGGAGCTGCACCATGTCCTGTACAGCTTCATCGGTCATATCTGTCACAAGCCCGCGGAAGCTTTGTCCGCTGTTCAAGACGATGCCGTCTAGCGCCCGTCCGCCGATGGAAGCGGAAACGGTTTTTGCACCTCCGGGGTCGGACAGGTCGCCGTGAATGATTTCAGCGTGAATGCCGTATGTATGTGACAGCCTTTCTGCAAGTGAAGCGGCCGCCTTCTCATTTGTATGATAATGGAGGAGAAGATCATACCCGTTTTGCGCAAGCTTTTCGCTGATGCTTTGCCCGATTCCGCCGCTTGCGCCGGTGATGAGAGCGAGTTTTGTCATACCATATTTCCACCTTTCCGTTAAAAAAGAAGAAAGGTTCAGCGTGCATCGGAAATATCCCTGCACGCTGAACTTTCAGACCTTGCTTTATGATTTTGGAACGACTTTGCAGACGGTGATCCTGTCTTCCTCAACTTCTTCCTCAATGACGCGGTGAACGTCATCAAGCGTAATCGATTCGAGTACGGTGACGATATCAAACAGACTCGTCTCCAGAAAAGCGTACCGTGTAAACTGGTTGGCGATGTACTCAGGCGAATTCATCGATTTCAGGAAATTGCCGATTTTTTTCTTTCTGGCCAGTTCCAGCTTTTCGGCTGTGATCGTTTCTTTCGCTTTGAACAGCACTTGTTTGAGCTCTTCGGCCAGCTTGTCAGGCTCAGGCGTATCTCCGCCGACAGAGACGAAGCCAAATCCGTGTTCTTCAGTATAGTCATAGCTGAATGTCTCATCGATATACCCTTTTTCATAAATTCTTTCGTAATCGCTTGAGCTTTTGCCAAACAGACACTCGAGGATGAGGTTGATGGTCAGCTCATGCTTCAGCAGGGCTTCTCCCGTATTCATCGGATGAGCGCTTTTTAAACCGACGAGGCATTTTGAGCTTTGAACATTCATTTTAATTTCCTGTTCTTTTTTAAATACGGCCCCAGGCTCTTTAACTTCTTTCCGGACGATTTCAGGCTGGTCTGTATACGGTTTTTTCTGCTGGTTTTCGCGGACCTGGCGAATGATCGCTTCGGGATCGGCCGGACCGACGACAAACAGCAGCATATTGCTCGGATGATAGAACGTCTCATAGCATTCGTACAAAAGGTCTTTTGTAATATGAGAGATGCTTTCGATCGTGCCTGCGATATCGATCCGGACAGGGTGCTCTTGATACATGTTTTCGATCAGGCCGAAAAACAGGCGCCAGTCGGGGTTGTCGTCATACATGTTGATTTCCTGTCCGATGATGCCTTTTTCCTTCTCAACCGTTTTTTCTGTAAAGTAAGGGTCCTGCACAAAGTCGACGAGCGTTTCCAGGTTTTCTTCCACATTTGACGTGCTTGAAAACAGGTAGGCCGTTCTTGTGAAGGAGGTAAACGCATTTGCCGAAGCTCCCTGCCTGCTGAATTGCTGAAAAACGTCGCCGTCTTCTTTTTCAAAGAGCTTATGTTCGAGAAAGTGTGCGATTCCATCAGGCACGCGGACCATTTCATCTTTTCCGAGCGGGACAAACTGATTGTCAATCGACCCGTATTTTGTGGTAAAGACCGCATATGTCTTGTTAAATCCTTCTTTCGGAAGAACATAGACATCGAGGCCGCCAGGCATTTTTTCGTAATATAGTGTTTCCTTCAGCTGTTCAAATTCGATCGTTTTCGTCAAGATGCTCCCTCCGTCCCTTTGAGAAAGTACGTTGTATCCAAATCGATTTTCTTTCCGACTTCGATGATGTCTTCTTTTGTGACATTGTCGATTCGTCCCAGCCAGTCTTCCAAGGAAAATTCGGTTTGGGCGGCAGCCTGCTGATAAATAAATTCGACTAAACCGTACGGTGTATCAAGCGTTTCAAGAATCTGGTTTTTAATGACGGCTTTCGTCTGGTCGATTGCCTCTTCTGTAAAGCTGCCTTTTTTCATTTCCTGAAACTGCTCCTTGATGATGTCGACGGCTTTTTGATAATTGCCGACTTCAATCCCCGACATCACCATCAACAGCCCTTTAAAGCTTTCGATTCTGGAAGCCGCATAATAGGCAAGGCTGGCCTTTTCCCTGACATTAATAAACAGCTTGGAATGTGAAAATCCGCCAAACAAGCCGTTAAACAGCTGAAGCGCCGGATAATCGTCATCCGTAAAATGCGTTCCCGTCCGAAATCCCATGTTCAGCTTCCCTTGCTTGACATCAGCATCCTCGATGACTTCCTGAGGCTCCCTTGTGCGGGTTTGCTCAAGCTCGGGAACAGGTCTCAGCTCCCGCTCGTTTGCTTCAAAGTATTTGGAAATGTACGAATCCACCTGCTGCTCATCCACATCCCCAACGACGTAAATGTCGAGCTGGTCTTCGCTGACCGCTTTTTGATAAGCTTCATACAGGCTTTGAGGCGTGATGCCGTCCACATCATCAAGCTCTCCGTTGACGTGAAGCGCGTATGGCTCATCTTTGCACATCTCCTGAATCAGCCTCAAATTTGAATAGCGCATTTTGTCGTTATAGACCGCCTGTATTCTTTGCTTTAGTGTGCGTTTTTCCTGAGACACGTACAGCGGCAGAAAGGCCCCGTCTTCAAGCGCCGGCGAAAAAATGATCTCTGACAAAAGCTCAAGCCCTTTTTCCAGAAGCGGTGTCTGATCCTTTAAAAATTTTTCGTTAGCGATATCGAGCCTGAATGTGATGACATGCATTTCCCCTTTTTTGGAGAGATCGCATGATACGGAAGTGCCGTAAAGTTCATCAAGATACGATCTGAGTTCGGCCGTTTTGGGGCGGGTGCTCGTTCCCCGCAAAAGCACATGCGGAAAAAGCGCCCTCTTTGTCACATCCTCTTTTGTTAAAGGAGCAAGCATTTTAAAAATAATCGAGACGGTTTTGAATTTTTCCGTTTTGACAATGTGGCTTGTCAATCCGCGGTGCTTTCCTTTTATTTCGTTAAGGTATGTCATACTAGAACCTCCTTCGTCCTTGTTTATATTATGTATTATGACCACATTTCAGCATATGCGCTTGGACTGTATGGTTGTAATTATATCAACTGGAGGAGATTTAAGGAAACTAAAAAACCTTATGAAAAAGACGGTGCAGATCTACACCGTCTTTGCCGCTTCACTTTCGTCTTCTTTCGGGTCAATATTAAACAGCACAAGCGCTAGTGCAGCTAAACTGCACAAAAGCGATACGATGAAAATCAGCCACCCCGCATTTGTCATCATATAGGCGAAAACCGGCGGTCCGAGCGCAACACCGATAAACCTCATGCTGTTGTAAAACGAAGATATCGTGCCGCGCTCTTCTTTTTCAATTCCCTCGGTAATCAGCGCATCCAAAGAAGGGAGCGCAATTCCGATGCCGATGCCGCCGATGGACATAAACAAAAATAACGGGTAAAAGCTGTGGTTCCACCACAAACCGGCAAACGACAAAGCCAGCAGGATCATGCCGATCAGCACGCAGATCCTCATTCTGATCTTATCGTTTCCGATCAGCTTTCCGGCAAGGTAGGAACTGACGGAAAGAAAAAGCAGCGGAATGCTGAGAAGCGCTCCTTTCGCAATCCCGTCAATTTGATGCTTCTTCTCCAAAGTATCCGACAGGTAGAAGAGCACTCCGAATAAAAGAAACATAATAATTCCGCCGATGACAAAAGTGGAAACAAGCCACCGACCTTCCCGTTTGAAAATTTCCTGTACGCTTTTTGCAAAGTTTTTTAACGTTTGCTTTTCATCATCTTTGTCCTTCGGTTTGGGAACAAAAAACAAGACGAGAAAAAAGCTGGCAAGAGACACGACCGGGATAAACCAAAACGGCATGTACCAAACCCAAGATGCTAAAAAAGCCCCTAATATCGGGCTTAATACTTTGCCGGCAGTATTTGCCGTCTCTATATCTCCGAGTCCCGCGCTGATTTCTTCATCATTTTGGAACAAGTCGCCGATAAACGGCATGACGATCGGCGCTGCGCCGGCTGAGCCGATTCCTTGAAGGACGCGACCTGCTAAAATCATCGCAAACGGATCATTGAAAAAAGTTGAAGCCAAACCTGCTAACGCTCCTCCAGCTCCCGCAATCAGAAGGCATGGGAGCATGATCTTTTTTCTTCCGAACCGGTCCGACATATAGCCGGTAATCGGGATGCATACAATCGCCACAATTGAATAAACCGTGATGATCAACGACACCTGAAACGAAGAAATGTTTAATTTTTTTTCGATCACCGGCAAAACCGGAATCAGCATCGAATTGCCGAGCGTCATCACGAGCGGGACCGAAGACAGCGCAAAAATGCTTTTCATGTCTTTTTTTCTGCTCAACTTTTTTCACCCAATTCATCAGTATTTCCATCTGTTATTGTTCCATGATGCGGGCTTATTTATGTATAGGCGCTCAAGCGGGCAAAAAAAACACGCTCCTAATAGAGCGCCCGCATATCAAAAACGTTTTCTGACGACATGAAATCTGAATTTATCGGCCCTAAAATAGTTTAAAGAATATAAAACGGGCTTATCGTTTTGGTCATAATGAGTCTGTTTGAGCAGCAGCAAAGACGTTTCAGGATCGCATTCAAGAATTTGGGAAATGGTGTCATGATATCCGATTGGCACAATATCGGCAACAGCGTAGCTGATCACGGCGCCGGATTTGTTCTCAAGCCATTCAAACATCGACTCCTGCTCGTGTGAAAAGCCTTCCGGGAGAATGTCCACAGGTATTTTATCAAGACAGTAGACAACCGGCATTCCATTTGCCGTTCTCACCCGCTCAAGCAAAAAGATCTCGGTTTCTTCCGCATATTGAAACCGGAGCATATCTTCTTCAGTGGGAGCGGTAACCTGTGAGGACATAAAAATGGTTCCCGGCGTCATGCTTGCCTGCTCGATCATTTTTGTGACGCTGTTCAGCTGCTCAATACCTGATAGAAATAACGGTCTGGCATTTACAAAATGTCCGACTCCATGCCTTCTGATGATGACGTTTTCTTCTTCCAGTATTCTAAGCGCCTCACGCAAAGCCGTTCTGCTCACACCAAGCATCTTTGACAGCTCAAATTCACTCGGGAGCCGTTCATTTTCGCAAAAGACCCCATTTTGAATATCATCTTTTATCCGATCAATCACCTTTAAACATAACCGTTGATTGTCAGCTTTTATCGACATGTTTTCCCTCCGTCTGACAGATCAGATTCAAATTATCTTTAATTGAGGATAACTATATCATGTTTTGTCAAATAAATAAATAGATGTTTTTTAGTTTACATAATGAAATTATGTTAAACAAGAACTCTCTTCTCAAGAAGAGAGTTCTTCGTATTGCTCTTTTGACAAGAGAACTTCACGGGGTTTTGATCCTTCATATGGGCCGACGATTCCCCGCTCTTCCATGGCATCGATAAGCCGCGCCGCTCTTGTATAGCCGATGCGGAATCTCCTTTGCAGCATGGATACAGAAGCCGTCTGCATGCTGACCACAAGTGCGACCGCTTCGTCATAAAGGTCGTCTGTCACTTCGCTGACCGTTTCCTGCGTCTCTTCTGGAATCATTTCTTCTTGGTATTGGGCTTTTTGCTGGCTGATGACGTGATCGACAACTTTTTCAACTTCTTCGTCTGACAGAAAGGCACCTTGAACGCGGAGCGGTTTATTGGCGCCGACAGGGAGAAACAGCATGTCCCCTCTGCCGAGAAGTTTTTCAGCGCCTCCCATATCAAGAATCGTCCTGGAGTCGGTCTGAGACGATACGCTGAAAGCGATCCTTGACGGAATGTTGGCTTTAATGACCCCTGTGATAACATCGACCGAAGGCCTCTGCGTCGCAATGATCAGGTGGATGCCCGCCGCCCTGGCCATTTGCGAAAGCCTTGTGATCGAGTCTTCAACATCAGAGGAAGCGACCATCATCAGGTCGGCAAGCTCGTCCACAATCACAATGATGTATGGAAGCTCCGGCTGCTTTGCTTCTTCTGCGGCATTCATCCGTTTAATATAGTCGTTATACCCTTCGATATTTCTCGTTCCCGTGTGAGAAAACAATTCGTAGCGCCGCTCCATTTCGTTGACGACTTTCTTCAAAGCCTGCGATGCTTTTTTCGGGTCTGTCACGACGGGAGCGAGCAAATGCGGAATCCCGTTGTAGACATTGAGCTCGACCATTTTCGGATCAATCATCATCATCTTCACTTCGTGGGGCTTTGCCCTCATCAAAATGCTTGTAATGATCCCGTTGACACAGACGCTTTTCCCGCTTCCGGTCGCTCCTGCAACAAGAAGGTGGGGCATTTTGTTCAGCTCTGCCAATACCGCTTCTCCGGAAATGTTCCGGCCGAGGCCGATCATCAGCTTTGCATCCGGCCGGTCATTCAGTTTCGATTCAAGCACTTCTTTCAAGGAAACCATCGCCACTTCCGCATTCGGCACTTCGATTCCAATCGCCGATTTTCCGGGGATCGGGGCTTCGATGCGGATATCCTTGGCCGCGAGCGCTAAAGCCAAGTCGTCACTTAAGTTGACAATTTTGCTGACTTTGACGCCCACATCAGGATAGACTTCATATTTCGTGACGGCCGGGCCGAGATGAACCTGGGTGACTTTCGCCTTAACTCCGAAGCTTTGAAACGTCCTTTCCAGCTTCCTGGCATTGTCGTAAATATTCTTTTTATCCGCCTGCTGCCCTGTGTGCTTCGGATCATCCAGCAATTGAATCGACGGAAGCTGGTAATCCTTGTTTTCTAGCTCTGTAAACGTGATTTCGGGCGCGCCGGAGGCCTGCATTTCCTCACCGATTTCGGGCTCAGCAGGAGGTTCAGCAGGAGCCGCCGGAGCTTCGTAAGCTTGAACTTCGGGCTTTTCATCACGGTCGGAAAAGCTTGAAATAATCGGTTCTGATTGAATAACCGGATCTGGATCAAGGTCCGCTTCTTGTACAGGCTCTTCAGACACTTTCGGTTTTCTCTGCGTCTTTTGTTTTTTTCCGGATTTCTTTTTCGGCGAGCTGTTTTTCAATTGTTTAAGATCTGCTAAAAAGGCCTGCCACTGGTTTTTCATGAAGGAGGCGACCGGGGTCATCCATTTGATCAGCGTCTCCTGAAGCGACCGATCCGTAATCAAAAGAAGGCCGATCAAGATCAGGAAGACGGCGATGATTTTAGATCCTGCAGATGCAAACAGAAAATATGACGCCGCGAATAAAAGGGCTCCAATCATTCCGCCTCCAAGATCAGGCGATCCTGTCTCGCCTTTTACATCCATCAGAAACAGCTCCCACGTATTTTGGATCACGCTCGGAGACTGAACCATTCCCCTTTCGGTCAAATGCTGAAACAGCTGGACATGTGAAAGAAGCAGCATGCTTGCAATGATGCAGTAAAGGCCCGCTTTTCTCCTCGTCAAAAAACTGGGTGTTTTCTTTTTCCAAAATAAAGACAAGCCCGTTAAAAAGAGGCCGAGAAGGCAAAGGATGAACCATTCACCGGCGAAAAAGCGGAACATGTAAATGAACGTTTGCCCTGCTACGCCAAGCTGCAAAACCGCAATAATCGAGATGGCGATACAGATTAATCCGTACAATTCAAATTTAAGATGGATCCGTTTTTTTCCTTGTTTTTGTTTCTTTGTTGATTTTCGTTTTCTTTTTGCCATGTTCCATCACCTTACTGCGTGTTAAAAAATGTAAAAACAAAGAGAAAGCAGCCTTTTTTCGGCTGCGATTTTCCTCTGGATTCCCCTATTATAGCATATTTATCCTTGAGACACTCCAGCTATTTATAAAATGTCAGTTTAAGCGTCTGCCCAGGGGCCGTTTCTTGTTTTAAAAAATCCATCGGGTTCGTGCTGAGAACCTGAACGACCCTTGCTTCCTCTCCGTTCATCTCGACTAAAAGGGGCACGCCGTTTACATCGATCTGTTTTAAGTTCGAGTTTTCCGCCTGCCCTGCGAACACGATTTCCTGCGGCATTGTCGTATACAGAATCATTGGATCATCCCTTCCTGGGCGCCCTTGTTTTGTTCGATTAATTCATTCAGCTTTTGAATCGCCTGTCCGACTCCGCCGGTTTCATCGATTAATCCGTATTTAACCGCATCGTTTCCTACGACATTCGTCCCGATGTCACGGGTTAAATTGCCTTTTGAAAACATCAGTTCTTTAAATTTTTCTTCCGATATGTTGGAATGGCTTGTCACGAAATTGATGACCCTTTCCTGCATTTTGTCGAGATACTCAAATGTCTGCGGCACACCGATGACAAGCCCTGTCAGCCTGACCGGATGGATCGTCATCGTAGCTGTTTCAGCGATATAGCTGTGGTCGCAGGACACTGCGATTGGAACTCCGATTGAATGTCCGCCGCCCAGTACGATAGAGACCGTCGGCTTTGACAGGGACGCCAGCATTTCCGCAATCGCAAGGCCCGCTTCTACGTCTCCTCCGACCGTGTTTAAGATGATGAGCAGACCTTCGATTTTAGGATTCTGCTCTACTGCAACGATCTGGGGAATCACATGTTCATACTTTGTTGTTTTGTTTTGGGGAGGAAGCTGGACGTGACCTTCAATTTGTCCGATAATGGTCAGGCAGTGAATGTTGGTGTCCTGCCCCATCTGCGGGAGTGTCGTTTCGCCGAGCTGCTGGATTTTGTTGACGAGACTGTCTTTTGCGTCCTGCTTAGCCGGCTGCTCCCCTTGGCTGTCCCCGTTTTGTATCCGGTTTGAATCCATCTGGCTCACCTCTTTCTCGAGTTTCTTTTGTATTATGGACAATGGCGTTTTTTTCATTCAACGCAAAAG
The DNA here is from genome assembly GCF_000011645.1 of Bacillus licheniformis DSM 13 = ATCC 14580. Lineage (GTDB taxonomy): Bacteria > Bacillota > Bacilli > Bacillales > Bacillaceae > Bacillus > Bacillus licheniformis. The sequence continues at coordinate 1,864,093 of NC_006270.3, read as the reverse complement.
GCATGAAAAAAAACCAAGAGGAGTCTCTTGGTTTTTTATACTTCCATGATGATTGGAATGATCATTGGTTTTCGTTTCGTTTTTTCGTATAGGAACTGGTTTAATGCCTCACGCATCGTCTGTTTTAAGGCGGACCATTCGACGACGGCGTTTTCTGTGCTTTCGTTGACGAGTTCCCTGACAAGCTCTGTCGCTTCAACGATCAGCTGTTCAGATTCTCTGACATAGACAAAACCTCTCGTGATAATTTCGGGTCCTGAAACTAGATGTTTTTTCTTTTTATCAAGGGTAATCACAACAATTAAGATTCCGTCCTGGGATAGCAGACGGCGGTCTCTGAGCACGATGTTGCCGATATCGCCGACGCCGAGTCCGTCGATCAATATATTGCCTGAGTGTACTTTATCGCCGATTTTAACGTTTTGTCCGCGGAATTCCACGACATCTCCTTTTTCAATCAGGAAAATGTCGCTCCGTTTCATGCCGATTTCTTCGGCAAGCTTGGAATGCGCTTTTTGCATTCTGTATTCACCGTTTACGGGGATTAAATACTTCGGCTTCAGCAAGTTGAGCATCAGCTTCAGCTCTTCTTGACAGCCATGGCCTGATACATGGACGCGTTTTTGTGCGAATACGACCTGGGCGCCCGCTCTCGTTAAGAGATCGACCGCTTTGGAGTAAACAAGCTCCTGACCCGGGATAGGGGAGGATGCGATCAGGACGGTATCCCCTTCCTCAATGTCAAGCTGCTTATGCCCTTGTTTTGCGATCCTGGTCAATGCGGCGAGCGGCTCTCCATGGTTGTCCCCTGTCAAAATCGCGACTTCTCTTTTTGGATACTTTTTGACTTCTTGGACAGGGATGAACATATCTTCATCTGCCGTGACATACCCGAGTTTCATCGCCAGCTGGAGTATCGCCGAAATATTTTTCCCTGAAACTGCAAGCTTCCTGCCGTTTTGCAGCGCGGCATCAATCACCTGCTGAATCCGGTTAAAGTTAGACGCGAACACGGCAATAATCACGCGGTTTTCGGCGTTGTACATCACATCGGATATCTCTCCGCCAACGAGTGCTTCTGAAGGCGTATAGCCCGGCTTCTCGGCATTGGCGCTGTCGGAAAGCAGGCACAGCACACCGCTGTTGCCGATTTTGGCAATTTCGCCGATGTCGCTTGTCTGGTTTAACACAGGTGTCTGGTCAAATTTAAAATCGCCTGTGCACACGATGGATCCGAGGGATGTTTTAAAGCTGACACCGACGGAATCCGGGATGCTGTGATTTGTTTTGAAGAATGACACCTTTGTCGATTCAAATGTAATAACGGATTTTGAATGAATTTCTCTTAAATCGGGCTTTTTGTTTACACCGTACTGCTTCAGCGTTTCCTTTAAAAGGGCAAGCGTCAGCTTCGTTCCGTAAACAGGCACAGAAAGCTTGTTCAGGCAGTAAAATACGCCGCCGATGTTTTCTTCATGCCCGTGTGTGAGAAAAATCGCCTTTACGCGGTCAGATCGTTCAATTAAATAAGAAATGTCAGGGATGACCACATCGATACCCAGCATTTCATTTTCTGGATGCATGAGGCCGGCGTCAACCACGAATATGTCTGAATCGATTTCAATGACATAGAGGTTTTTTCCGATCTCTCCGACGCCTCCTAAGGCGATGATTCTAATATTTTCTGTATTTTTTTTCAAATTGTAATCCTCCTAATCTAAGTACCCGTCCATCATCACTTGTCCCTATTATACCTGAATCTAAATTTAGAAAACAAGAACCATTATGTATATGACAAACGGTCATCCCCTCCAAAAGAGAATGACCGTTTTCGTCCGTATTGTTTTTTACAGGCCGTTCATCAGGCTGCTTAAACGGAGTCGTTCATCTTCATTTAGCGGAATCAAAGGGAGCCGGACGGACCCGACGTCAAGACCCTTCAGCTGAAGAGCCGTCTTTAATGGAGACGGGTTCGGTGCGGCAAAAAGCCCTTTCATCAGCGGAAGCAGCTTTTGATGGATCAAAGCAGCCTGAGCCGTGTTCCCCTCGGTATAATGTTTGATCATTTCCTGCATTTCCGGTCCGATGATGTGTGATGCAACGGAAACGATTCCTCTCGCTCCCACGGACAGCGCCGGCAGTGTCAGGCTGTCATCTCCTGAATAAACTGCAAAGTCCTCAGGGGTTTCGGCTACGATTTTTGTTATCGCATCTAGGTCGCCGCTCGCTTCTTTAATGGCGATAATATTCGGGATCTCCGCAAGGCGGATTGTCGTCTCTGGTGCGAGCGAAGCAGCCGTTCTTCCCGGCACATTATAAAGCATGACAGGCAGCGATGTTTCCTCCGCAATCGCTCTGAAATGGCGGTACATGCCTTCCTGAGAAGGCTTGTTGTAGTACGGAGTGACGAGCATGACAGCGTCAGCGCCGGCTTCTTCAGCTTTTTTCGTCAGCTTGATCGACGCCTTCGTGTTGTTGCTTCCCGTGCCGGCGATGATTGGGGCACGGCCTGCCGCTTCCTTGACAGAGTATTGAATGAGCGCTACCTTTTCTTCTTCGGAAAGCGTCGGCGATTCTCCGGTTGTTCCGGCAACGACCAGGGAATCCGTCCCATTGTTTAGTAAATAATCGATCAGCTTTGACAGTTTTTGAAAATCGATATTTTCATTTTTGTCAAAGGGCGTAACCATCGCGGTTGCGATATTTCCGAAGTTCATTTTTTTCACCTCATCATGATTCAATCATATTTATTTTGACAGTTCAAACACTTCATGCAGCGCATTTACGGCCGTCGCCATATTTTTCTCGTGCACGAGCACCCATATCGTCGTATGGCTGTCAGCAGACTGCAGGATCGGAATGCCTTTTTCTGACAAAGCGGTAACGATTTTTGAGGTGACGCCTGGAACGCCCATAATCCCCGCGCCAACCGCTGACACTTTCGCGCAATTTCTCGTCACGGCCGGTTCATAGCCCAATTCCTTCAGGATGCTGTGGGCGCGGTCTGTCATGTTTCCAGCCACCGTGTAGACAATTTCACTTGGTGTAATATTGAAGAAATCGACGCTGATGCCCGCATTCGCCATCGCTTTAAACACTTCAGTCTGTACGTTATATTGTCCTTCTTTTGCCGGGACTTTAAACTGTGTCACGTCTTTCACATGGGCGATGCCTGTGATGAGCCGCTCAAAAACGTCGCTTCCGGCTTTCGAGTTGTGATGGCTTGTGACGAGCGTACCGGTTTCGTTTGAATAGGTTGAACGCACGCGGATCGGCACTTTCGCCTGCATTGCGATTTCAACGGCTCTCGGGTGGATCACCTTGGCCCCCTGATAGGCTAAATTACAGATTTCCGTATAGGTAATCACAGGCAGCGGCTTCGCTTTTTCAACGATGCGCGGATCAGCTGTCATGACGCCTTCGACATCTGTATAAATATCGATAAATTCCGCGTCCAGAGCCGCGCCAAGCGCAGCGGCCGATGTATCGCTTCCGCCGCGGCCGATCGTTGTGATATCCCCTTTTGCAGTCGCGCCTTGGAAGCCTGCGACGACGACCGCATCATGGTCGGCCAGCATGCTGACAAGCCGCTCCGGCTTCATTTCGAGAATCTTTGCATTCGTATGGTTGTTGTCTGTTAAAAAGCCCGCTTGCGCACCGGTTAAAGCAGCAGCTTTAATCCCGTTTTCCAAAAGCATGCTGGCGAACACAACAGAGGAAATCGTTTCCCCGCATGATAAAAGCATATCCTGCTCACGCTCGGTAATTGTATCCTGTCCGCCGTAAAGCAGATCAAGCAATGAATCAGTCGCATACGGATCGCCTTTCCGGCCCATGGCCGATACGACGACAACCGCTTTGTATCCTTCATTGACCGCTTCCTTAATATGGTTTAAGGCAAGCTTTCTGCCGCGGTCATCTTTTACAGACGTTCCGCCGAATTTTTGAACGATGATTTTCACTTTATTTCACTCCAAGTTGATTTCGGACGTAACAGAAGAGAGCAGGCCTTCATTTTTGCCTCACTCTCTTCTCACATCCCGTTAGAAATCTTAAACTAAATTTAAAGCTTTTAGGCTTTCTGCGATTTGTACGGAATTCCATGCCGCGCCTTTCAGCAGGTTGTCGGAAACGATCCACAGATGGAAACCGTTCGGGCGGTCAAGGTCTTTTCTCACCCGGCCGACAAATACGTCTCTTTTCCCTACTGCATCTGCAGGCATCGGATAGACCTGTTTAGCTGGATCATCCTGCAGAACGACGCCTGGAGCTTCTTTTAACAGATTTTTAATATCCTCTGCTGTCACATCATCACGGTCTGTTTCGATGTAGACGGATTCTGAATGCCCTGTTGCAATCGGCAGTCTGACACATGTGGCTGAAACTTGAAGCTCAGGCATGTGCATGATTTTTTTCGTTTCATTTATCATTTTCATTTCCTCAAACGTAAAGCCGTTTTCCTGGAATTTATCGATTTGAGGAATAGCGTTAAATGCGATTTGGTAGTGTTTTTCATCACTCTTCACCGGCATGATCTCAGGCTCGAACGGTTTGTCGTTCAAAATGGCTTCGGTTTGCCCGTAGAGCTCTTTTACAGCTTCGTTTCCGGCTCCAGACACCGCCTGATAAGTCGATACGATGATTTTGTTTAAACCGAAAGCCTTGCGGATCGGTTCGAGCGCAACAACCATCTGGATGGTTGAACAGTTCGGATTTGCAATAATCCCGTTGTGCTTGTGCAAATCTTCCTCATTGACCTCAGGTACGACGAGCGGAGTGTTTTGGTCCATCCGGAACGCGCTCGTATTATCAATGACGATCGCCCCGCGTTTGACAGCCTCGTGAGCAAGCGCCTGCGAAACGCTTCCCCCGGCGCTGAAAAGCGCGATGTTGACGCCTTCAAAGCTCTCAGGACGAGCTTCTTCTACTGTGTACTCTTCGCCTTTGAAAGTCAGTTTCGTACCTGCTGAACGTTTTGAGGATAATAAAGTCAGTTTATCCAGTTCAAAATTCCTGTCTTCTAGTGTTTTTAACATTTGCTGTCCTACAGCGCCTGTCGCACCAACTACTGCTACATGTAATCCTCTGCCCAATTGTAAAACTCCTTCCACCTTAATCGTCGTAAACGATTGGTTGACTATGCATTTTACATTTTATTTTAACATAGATGTGTGCCGTGGTGATTGATATTTTTTGTTACATCTTTATTTTCAAAAGATTTATTGATCATTATGGACCAGGATAGGCTGTATTTGTTTATGGGAGAGCGCTTCTTCGACCGCCGGCACTAAAAGATCCATTTTGGCGACGAGCGAATTCGGCTTTTTGTAAGGGTCATCCTGGCCGAACGGAATAAAGTAAACATTTTTTGCCGCCATCAGCCTCATCAAGTTGACGCCGTTCAAGCCGAGCGCGTCATTCGTTGAAATGCCGAGGACGACGGGACGGGAGTTTCTCATCGTCGCTTTGGCCGCCATGAGAACCGGACTGTCCGTCTGGGCGTTTGCAAGCTTGCTCATCGAATTTCCCGTCAATGGCGCAACAACCATGCAGTCCAGCGGTGTTTTCGGCCCGAGAGGCTCAGCTTTCGGAATGGAATCAATGACTTCAAATCCAGTCAGCTCTTCTATTCTTCTGACCCATTCTTCCCCTTCTCCAAAGCGTGTATCCGTCGACTTGACAGTATGCGTCACGACCGGTCTGACTTCAGCCCCTTTGTTGATCAGCGCTTCAATCTGCGGAAAAACGGCATCATACGTACAATGTGAACCCGTTAGGCCAAATCCGATTCTTTTTCCTTTGATCGACATTATGACAGCCCCTTTCGGTCAGTTGTTAATTCAGACAAAAGGTTGCACAAAACATTGGCAATGATCTGTCCCGCCGTTTTAGGCGCGACGATCCCGGGAAGTCCTGGAGCAAGCAGCGCTTTAATGCCTTGCTTTTCGGCAAAATCAAAATCTGTGCCTCCGGGACGGGTTGCTAAATCGAGAATTAATGTTCTGGGTGTCATTCGTGAGAGGACATGTTTATCGAGAATCAGGCTTGGAATGGTATTGATGCATATGTCGATATTTTCAACATGCTCTGCAAGTTCGTTTGTGTGGAAAGGAGTGAGGCCCATCTCCATGATTCTGGCGAGGTGGGCGGAGTCGCGAGCTCCGACTTTTACGCGTGCGCCGAGCGCCGAGAACGTCCGGCTGATGCTCATTCCCGTCCGCCCCAGCCCGAGAACCATTACATTCGAGCCGTGAATCGTAAAGTCTGTATGCTGTATGGCCATCATAATGGCACCTTCGACTGTAGGTATCGAGTTGTAAATCGCAATATCGTCTCTTTCAAAGAGCTTGATAAGACGACGGTTCGCCCCTTTGGCCATGCCGTCTAAATATTGGTTTGAAATCCCTGAATAAATCGCGCAGTGCGGCTTGGTTTTTTCTAAATGTTCCTGTTTTAACACCACTTTTTCATTGGAAAAAACAGTCGCAACCGTTCCTTCCATCGATGTGCCCGATACAGGCAGAATAATGCTGTCTATTGTGCCAAAATCAAGTTCGTTCAGCTTTAGTTTTGTAGCTCCGGTAAACCCGTGATCAAGCTGATCAAAACCGATTAAAAAGACCTTTGCATCCTGTTCCGTCAGCTTGCGGATGATCTCGAGCTGCCTTGCATCGCCGCCGATGATTGCAATCGTCAATCCGGTTAACATGGCTCTAACATTCACCTTCTTTTTTGACAAGGATCTAATTCATAAGCTAATTTCATCATATGACAAAAAGGAAATAGCGGTGAATTGAAATCCAGAAAAACAAAAAGCCCGCCCCCATGGGACGGGCGGGTTTCCACCTTGCTTACTCCTCTTTTGTCACGCTGCTTTCCGGAACATCCAAAATGATCATATCCGAGCCGATTTTTTGAATTTGCGACCAGGGCACCTTAATGTCATTCCCCTGTTTTCTTCCTAGTCCGAACCATTTAACAGAAGGGATGATAAGAGCGGTAATCTGACCGTCCTGCTCATTGATCTCAAGGTCCGTCTGCCCCAGTACGCCGAGCCGTTCGGCCCGCTTAACATCAACGATTTCTTTTCCCGAAAGTTCACTCAGCCTCATGAAAAAAACCCCCTTTTGTTATGATGTATGAACCGATAACAAAAAACATGCCTGCCTAAAAAGACAAGCATGTTTTAAGGAGGCATTATTTCGGCAGCTCACCCGACGGGCTGATTAATGCAGATGAGTAATCATCGGTGAAAATCCGGTTGGCAAGATTGTTCACACGCTCGAGGCTGACGGCATTCAACTTTTCGATGATTTCATCAAGCGTCCGGTGTTTACCGAGCAAAAGCTCATTTTTGCCGTTGCGGCTCATTTTGCTGTTTGTGCTTTCGAGACTGAGCATCAGGCTGCCTTTCATTTGCTCTTTGCTGTTTTCAAGCTCTTTCGGTGTAATACCGTCGCTTTTCAGCGCACGCAGTGTTTCATGAATCGTTTCTGACAGGAGCTGAAGCTGATTTGCGCCGGTTCCCGCGTAGATGGTCATCATGCCGCTGTCTTCATAGGAAGTGTGGTAGCTGAACACGGAATATGCAAGACCTTTATCTTCGCGGACATCCTGAAAGAGGCGGCTGCTCATGCTTCCTCCCAAAATATTATTGAGAACGATCAAATCGTAGATTTCCGGATGGCCTGCTTCCAGCCCGTTGAAGCCGAGGCAGAGGTGAGCCTGTTCGGTTTCCTTTTTGCGCGTCATTTTCTCATGGTGAAAATCCGGTTTTGTCATGCCGGTTCTTTTGCCTTTGGCTTCATATGAACCGAAATGCTTTTCAGCTTCTTTTATAAAAGTTTCCGGCACATTTCCGGCTATGGAAATGACGACTCGGTCAGGCGTGTAATATTCGTTCATATATTTTCTGAGCGAATCTCCGTCAAATTCGGCAAGTGTTTCCTCTGTGCCGAGGATCGGATAGCCGAGGGAATGGCTGCCGTATGACGCCTTGCTCAAGAGATCGTGGACGATGTCATCAGGTGTGTCCTCATACATTTTAATCTCTTCATAGACGACGTTTTTTTCTTTTTTTAATTCTTCTTCGTCAAATGATGAATGAAAGAACATGTCAGAAAGCACTTCCAGAGCATAGCTTGCATGCTCATCGAGCACTTTGGCGTAATAGCACGTATATTCCTTTGAGGTAAACGCGTTGACCTGTCCGCCGATTCTATCGAAAGACTCTGCGATGTCCCTTGCAGTGCGCGTTTTTGTCCCCTTGAAAAACATGTGCTCAAGAAAGTGCGAAATGCCGTTAATTTCGGGTGTTTCATGTCTTGATCCGGTTCCAATCCAAACTCCGATGGCCACAGACCGGACGGTGGGATTGTTTTCGAATACGATTCTTACCCCATTTTGACAAGTATACCGTTTAATCAAATTTGTTCCTCCTATTCAAAGAACGGGCCGCACATCCTATTCTTCAACAAGCCTTTTTTCATTCATCAGCTGTGAAACAGTTCCGATTTGATAGCCTTTTTCATGCAGGTTCTGTATCAAAACGGCAAGACTTTTTGCAGTTGGATCTGTCGGATGCATTAATATCATGGCGCCGTTATGTACTTTGCTTAATACCCGTTGCTGTAAGACGGCCGGCTGCGGTTTCTGCCAATCGATCGTATCAACTGTCCACATGATCGTTCCCATCCCCATCTTGTGAGCCTGATCCACAACCTCTTTGCGGAAGCTGCCGCTCGGCGGGGCGAACCACTTCGGCTTGACGCCAAGCGTTTCCTGTATTTGTTCATTTGTCATCCGCAGCTGTTCTGAAATACGTTCTCTCGTCAGTTTGCTCATATCCGGATGATTGTATGAATGGTTTCCGATTTCATGCCCGCCGTTTTGTATGGCTTTGGCCAGCTCGGGGTGATGCTTCACCCATCTGCCCTCCAGAAAAAAGGTGGCTTTGATACGATGCTGTTGTAAGACGGGAAGCATCTCTTCTAAATATTCATTACCCCAAGCGACATTGATAATAAACGATACCATCGGTTTATCCGGGTGTCCGCGGTAGATCGGCTCAGGCTTTAAGGATTCTAAATGAACGTCAGGCTTCACTTGGTCATAAACGAGCAGTTTCTCATCAAATTCACCGGCCTGTTTCATTTTTTTGTACGATTTTTCGATGTTTACTTTTAAGCCGTTGTAGCCGGGCATCGCTTTCCATATGTGATCAATTTTCGCATTCTGGGCCTTCACTTCATATTCAGGCGCTTTTTGCAAAAGCTCCTGGTACAAATCGTCCTTTTGAGCGGCAACCGTGACCGCGTCTTTTTTCATCGCATCTATGTAATGTTGTGAATACGGACGGTTCATCATCTGATAGGACATCAGCAAAAGAAAGAAAAAAACGGAAATCCGAACAATCGTTCCTTTCAATTGTATTCCTCCCTTCCCCACAAAATATGTGAGAAAAGGACAAGATAGAACCGGACCGTTTTCACGGCTTAAAACAAAGAAGCCGGGTTACCCAGGCTTCCTGTTGCTTGAAGACGAAGACAGAAGCAAGATAGACACCGTTTTTTTTACGATTTTTGTTCTTCTTTTTCCTTCTGTTCACGCAGTACAGCTTTTCTTGATAAGTTGACGCGTCCTTGTTTATCGATTTCAGTAACCTTTACAAGGAGCTCGTCGCCGATTTTGACGACATCTTCGACTTTTCCTACCCGTTCGAGCGCAAGCTCTGAAATATGGACAAGACCGTCTTTTCCGCTGAACAGTTCAACGAAAGCTCCGAATTTTTCAATCCGCTTCACTTTACCTAAGTAAAGCTGTCCGACTTCAACTTCTCTGACAAGGTCTTCGATGATTTTCTTCGCTTTTTGGTTCATGCTTTCATCGGTAGAAGAAATGAAGATTGTGCCGTCTTGTTCAATATCGATTTTAACGCCTGTATCTTCAATGATCTTATTGATTTGTTTTCCGCTTGGTCCGATGACGTCGCGGATTTTATCCGGATTGATCGACATCGTCAAGATTTTCGGCGCATAAGGAGAAAGCTCTTTTCTTGATTCAGCCAATGTGCTCAGCATGCTTTCAAGGATCTCCATTCTGCCTTTTTTCGCCTGCTGAAGAGCCTCTTCCAAAATCTCTCTCGATAAGCCTTCGATCTTAATATCCATTTGCAGAGCTGTGACGCCTTTGGACGTTCCCGCCACTTTAAAGTCCATATCCCCGAGATGGTCTTCCATACCTTGAATATCGGTTAAGACGGTATAGTTGTCACCTGATTTGACAAGACCCATCGCGATTCCGGCAACCGGGGCTTTAATCGGCACCCCTGCATCCATCATCGCTAGCGTGCTTGCACAAATGCTCGCCTGGGAAGTGGAACCGTTTGATTCAAGCACTTCAGAGACGAGGCGGATGGTGTACGGGAAGTCTTTTTCAGACGGAACAATCGGCTCAAGCGCTCGTTCCCCGAGGGCTCCGTGCCCGATTTCGCGGCGTCCCGGCCCGCGCATCGGCCCTGTTTCCCCGACGCTGAACTGCGGGAAGTTGTAATGGTGCATAAAGCGTTTGGATTCTTCGACGCCGAGACCGTCTAAAATCTGCACATCGCCAAGCGCACCGAGCGTACAAATGCTGAGCGCCTGAGTCTGTCCCCTTGTAAAAAGTCCTGAACCGTGTGTTCTCGGAAGCAGTCCGACTTCTGAAGAAAGCGGGCGGATCTCATCGACAGCCCTGCCGTCAGGACGAACTTTTTCCTCCGTAATCAGACGGCGCACTTCATTTTTAACAAGCTGGGACAAAATGTCTTTCACTTGTTTCAGCGTTTCTTCATCGTGTTCCTCTTCTTCAAACTTGGCCAAAACCTCGTTTTTCACTTCGCTGATCGCGTCCTCGCGCGCATGCTTTTCATGAACCTGAATGGCTTTTAAGAGGTTCGATTCGGCCATTCCCCGCACTTTTTCTTTCAGATCGGAATCGATCTCATACAGGGTGATTTCTGATTTTTCTTTCCCGACAGCGGCGACGATTTCCTCCTGGAAGGCAATCAGCCGTTTGATCTCCTCGTGACCGAACATGATCGCTTCAAGCATGATCTCTTCCGGAACTTCGTCTGCTCCCGCTTCAACCATGTTGATCGCGTCCTTCGTTCCCGCTACGACGAGATGAATGTCGCTTTTTTCAAGCTGTTCAAGTGTCGGATTGATGATGAATTTGTTGTCAACCCGGCCTACCGTCACTCCGGCGATCGGCCCTTCAAACGGGATGTCGGATACGCACAGCGCAAGAGATGATCCAAACATTGCCGCCATTTCTGACGAACAATCCTGGTCAACGCTCATGACGATGCTGACGACTTGAACTTCATTCCGGAAGCCGTCTGCGAACAGCGGGCGGATCGGCCTGTCGATTAACCGGCTGGCGAGAATCGCTTTTTCGCTCGGTCTTCCCTCTCTTTTAATAAACCCGCCCGGAATCTTTCCGACGGCGTAAAGTCTTTCTTCGTAATTTACGGTTAACGGGAAAAAGTCTACGGTTTTAGGTTCTTTTGAAGCCGTTGCGGTGCTGAGCACTGCAGTGTCTCCATAACGCACCATGACAGCTCCGTTTGCTTGTTTTGCAAGCTGGCCGGTTTCTACTGTGAGCTTGCGGCCGGCCCAATCTATGGAAAAGACATGTTTCTCTTGTCCCATTCTTATATGAACTCCTCTCTTCGGATAGTTTTTAGGTTACTCCTATTATGAACGAAATGAATTGAACATATCAATGGCAAAGTGCTATGTAAAGAATGAATCGGTGTCATTTAAAATCATTTATATGAACAACGCGTTTTAGAGTTGCCGGATATTCGTTCTTATACGATAAAAAAGCGGGAATCCTCCCGCTTTTTACGATTATCGACGTAATCCAAGTTTGTTGATCAACTCACGGTAACGAGTTACGTCTTTGTTACGAAGATACGTAAGAAGATTACGACGTTTACCTACCATTTTAAGAAGACCGCGACGTGAGTGATGGTCTTTCTTGTGAGTGCGTAAATGCTCGTTCAAGTTGTTGATTTGATCTGTTAGGATAGCGATCTGAACTTCCGGTGATCCCGTGTCAGATTCGTGGGTTTTGAACTCATTGATGAGTTGTGTTTTACGCTCTTGAGTAATTGCCATCCTGTTTCACCTCCATATAATATTAGCCCCGATTACCTAGCAAACGCCGGTGATTCGATTTGCCAAGTGAACGGTTTTAAAGCTACAGACAATATGATACTAAAAGTTCGGGTCTAATGCAACCATTTATGATGAAGTTTACCTTTTTATCACCATTGTTGACGCGTATTGCCGTTTCCATACATCTAGATTCCGGCCGGCTTCCGCTCTCTGAAGAAGCGGATCGCTTCTTCTTTGTCTCTAGAAATCTGTTCGACAAGCTCGTCAACGCTGCCGAATTTTTTTTCGCTCCTCAGCCGCTTATACCATTCAACCTTGATTTCGGAGCCGTATATGTCACGGTCAAAATCGAATAAGTTGACTTCGATTGAAGGCTGACCCGGCCGTTTTTCGTAAAACGTCGGCTTGTATCCGACATTGCAGACGCCGTTGTAGACAGCGCCGCCGATTTCGGCTTTAACGGCGTACACACCTGTCGGCGGGACGATGTATGTGTCTTTAAGGCCGATATTCGCGGTCGGAAATCCGATCGTGCGGCCTCTTTTATCGCCGTGGATCACAAAGCCTTTCACATGGTACGGCCTGCCGAGCAGTTCAGCAGCGTACTCGACGTCACCGGCTCCCAGAACGCTGCGGATCCTCGTGGAGCTTACCTTTTGATCCTGATTGGAATATTTTGCGACAGACGTGCTTTTAACACGGCCTTTCGCATACTCCTGGAAGTTTTCCATAGTGCCTTTGCCGAATTTCCCGAAGGTAAAGTCAAATCCGGCTACAACATGAGTGACATGAAAGCCGAGTATATATTGATCGATAAATTCCTCAGGTGATAGAGAAGCGAATTCAGGGGTAAATGTGACAACGTATAAAAAATCGACCCCTAAATCTTCAATGATGCTGATTTTGTCTTGCAAAGGCGTGATTAAATCCTTCGGCTCCCGGCCTTTTTTGAGCACGGCAGAAGGGTGGGGATGAAAGGTCATCACGGACGTTTTGACCCCTTCTCTTGCCGCGGTGTTTTTTGCTGTAAGAATCACTTGCTGATGTCCCAGGTGAACACCGTCAAAATAACCTAATGCCATAACTGATGTCGGAAAATCCTCACGCTTCAAGTCGTGTGGGTGGGAAATATGTATCGTCTTCAAGAACGGTCACCTTTTCTATTGTTCGCTTTTTTGCACGAGTACTTTTGCCGGCTTCAACAAACCGGTTTTGGTCGGATGCGGATAATAGACGGCTGTGCACCGGCCTGCTTCCGTAAAGACCGCAATGCGGTCTTCGCTCGTCAAATGAGAAAAGCTGCCGGGCGTTTCAAGCACCGCTCCATTTTCCACTTTCTTAGCTAATGTATCACTAATTATCCATTTCGGCAAATGATCAAGCGCACGTTCGATGGGGACGAGCTTTTCAGACAATGTTCCGTCAGCGATCAAGCCTTCGACGTCTTCAAAGGTCAAGCATTCGTCAAGGGTGAAAGGGCCTGACGCGGTCCTGACCAGATTGGACATATGCGCGGGATATCCGAGCTTCTCCCCGATGGTTACCGCCAAGGTCCTGACATATGTGCCTTTTGAACATGTCACAACAAACCGGAAGCGGGCTTTATCCCCCTCATGGCGGATCTCGGATGTCAGTTCGATATGATGGATGGTGATGGTCCGCTTCGGCCGTTCAACCTCGATTCCAGCCCGCGCGTATTCATACAGCTTTTTGCCGCCTACCTTGACAGCTGAATACATCGGCGGAACCTGCTCAATCGTTCCTTCAAGAGATCTCAGGACGCTCTGCACGGTCTGTTCATCAGGCGGCGCTAAGACGGGTTTCTTTTCTGTGACTTCCCCCGTCTGATCCTCTGTCTCCGTGGAACAGCCAAGCGTGACCTCTGCATCATATGTTTTGGACTTTTCGGTCAAATACTCGACGATTTTGGTTGCCCTCCCGACGCAGATCGGGAGAACGCCCGACACCTCGGGATCCAGTGTACCGGTATGGCCGACCTTTTTTGTTTTCAGCAGTTTGCGGATCTTCATGACGCAGTCGTGCGAGGTCATGCCGACCGGTTTATGTAATAGAAGGACTCCGTTATACATTCGTGCTTCTTCGCCCCTTTCTCATTTGGAGCTAAAAAGGACAGGCAGTCGCCCGCCTATCCTTTTTCAGCTTATGATTCTTCTTTGTTTGCGTTCAGCTCGTGAATCAATGTTTCGATACGGTTTCCGTAATCGATCGATTCATCGAACTCAAAATGGATTTCAGGTGTTTTGCGAAGCCTGATTCGGTTTCCAAGTTCGGAACGAATAAAGCCCTTTGCTTTTGCCAGGCCTTTGAGCGTTTCTTCCCGTTTCTTTTCATCGCCTAAAACGGAAATATACACTTTGGCAATTTGCAAATCACCTGAGACCCTGACGTCGGTGACTGTTAAAAATCCGATTCGCGGATCTTTCAGCTTTCTGCCGATAATGTCACCAAGTTCTTTTTTCATCTGCTCTCCCACACGGGTAGCTCTCATCGTCATGACCATACCACCTCTACGTTAAAACCACTCTGTTCTCGTGATCGTCCGTTCAATTTCCGGAAAAGAGTCAATAAAGGCGAGGACCCGCTGCAGCTCTTTTTCCGTTTGCACGCGAGAGGAAGAAACGGCGGCGATACCAAAGCTTGTGCGCTGCCAAGTGTCCTGATAGTCAATTTCTGAAACAGAAACGTTGAACTTGGCGCGGATTCTTGTGATGATCCGCTTCAGCACCGCCCGCTTTTCCTTGAGTGATGATGCATCGTAAATGATGCATTCGCATTCAACGAAACCGATCACTTTCTTTCAATTTCTTGCATGACATACGCTTCGATCATATCGCCTTCGCGTATGTCGTTGTATTTCTTAATGGTGATACCACATTCATAGCCTTGTGAAACTTCTTTGACATCATCTTTAAAGCGTTTCAGCACATCGACTTCCCCTTCAAAGATGACGACGCCGTCGCGGATCAAGCGGATTCCGCTGTCGCGCGTGATCGTACCTTCCGTTACATAGCCTCCGGCAATCGTTCCGATTTTAGAGACTTTGAATGTTTGACGGACTTCAACCATGCCGATCACTTTTTCTTCATACTCAGGATCAAGCATGCCTTTCATGGCTGCTTCGATCTCATCGATGACTTTATAAATGATGCGGTGGAGGCGGATATCCACATTTTCGGCTTCGGCGGTACTCTTAGCATTTCCGTCAGGTCTGACATTAAACCCGATCACGATTGCATTTGATGCAGAAGCTAAAATAATGTCTGATTCGGTAATCGCACCTACGCCTGTGTGGATGATTTTGACTCTGACGCCTTCGACCTCAATTTTTTGCAAAGCTGCGGCCAGCGCTTCAACAGAGCCTTGAACATCGGCTTTTACGACGAGGTTAATTTCTTTGACATCGCCTTGTTTAATCTGTTCAAACAAGTCATCAAGGCTGAGCTTCGCTTTATCGCTGCGCTGTTCTTCAAGCTGTTTGGTAGCGCGCGCTTCGCCGACGGAACGGGCTGTTTTTTCGTCTTTGAACACAAGGAACTGATCCCCTGCGTTCGGAACTTCGTTCAACCCGGTGATCTCAACAGGAGTTGACGGTCCCGCCGATTTCACGCGTCTGCCGACATCATTGACCATCGCACGAACGCGTCCGAAAGTGTTCCCGACGACGATCGGATCTCCGACGTGAAGCGTTCCGTTTTGAACGAGCAACGTTGCGACAGAACCTTTACCTTTATCAAGCTCGGCTTCGATGACCGTTCCTTTTGCCCTGCGGTTCGGATTTGCTTTGAGCTCCTCGACTTCGCTGACGAGCAGGATCATTTCGATCAGCTCATCGATTCCCTCTCCTGAAAGTGCGGAAAGAGGAACAAAAATCGTCTCGCCTCCCCATGCTTCAGGAACAAGACCGTGTTCAGTCAGCTCCTGCATCACGCGGTCAGGGTTTGCCGTCGGTTTGTCGATTTTGTTGACAGCGACGATGATCGGCACTTCAGCCGCTTTCGCATGGTTGATCGCTTCAACCGTCTGCGGCATGACCCCGTCATCTGCAGCTACGACGAGAATCGTAATGTCCGTAACTTCCGCACCGCGTGCGCGCATCGTTGTAAACGCGGCGTGGCCCGGAGTGTCGAGGAAGGTAATCTTCTTGCCGTTTTCCTCGATCTGATAAGCGCCGATATGCTGAGTGATGCCTCCGGCTTCGCCTTCAACGACCTTCGTTTTTCTGATGCTGTCGAGAAGCGTTGTTTTTCCGTGGTCGACGTGACCCATGATCGTTACGACAGGAGGACGGATTTCGAGGTCTTCTTCGTTATCCGGCTCTTCGTATTTTTCGAATTCGGTTTCTTCATGGACGATCACTTCTTCGACTTCGACGCCGTATTCTGAAGCGATCAGCTCAACGGTATCTTTGTCAAGATCTTGGTTGATCGTCGCCATGATGCCGAGAAGCATTAATTTTTTAATGATTTCTGACGGTTCTTTTCCGAGCTCTTCGGCAAGCGCGCCGACCGACATTGAGTTGGTAAATTCGATTTTTTCAGGCAGTTCTTTTTTCGGCTTGAACTGCTTCTCCTGAGGAGATTGATGATTTTTACCGCGTTTGTTCTTTTTGTTGTTGTTGTTTTTCTTCTTGTTTTTATTGTTAAATTGAGTATTCTGCACGTTATTCTTCTTTCCGTCTCGATTTTTGTTTGGCTTACTTCCGGCATTCAGTTTTGCGGCTTCTTGCTGCGGCTTTTGTCCGCCTGTACCGGCATCCTTTTTATTTCCCGCAGGTTTAGCGCTCTTCTTGAATTTTTGATCGAGCTGTTTGATCGCATTTTCTTCGATCATCGCCATATGGTTATTGACTTCGATATTCATATCTTTCAATGCCGCGATAATATCCTTACTTGAAACATTTATGGCTTTTGCATATTCATAAACTCTCATTTTAGCCATTCGTTCACCCCCAAAAAAAATTAATCGAGCTTTCGGAGCAACGTATTCGCAAAACCTTGATCAGTGACAGCAACAACCACACGGGATTCTTTGCCGATTGAACGGCCCAGAAGCACACGATCACCGACTTTTTTCACCGGTACATCGTAGTGCCTGCATTTGTCGGTTACTTTTTTCTCCGTGTTAGCCGATGCGTCGTCTGCAAGCAAAACAAGCTTTGCGCGCGAATGCCTGATTTCTTTCACAACCAGGTCTTCTCCGGACACGACCTTTCGAGCTCGATTCGCCAGACCCAGCAAGGAAAACCATTCTGATTCCGACATTTATCTATTCTCCTTTTCCGCCAGTTCCAGCAGTTCATCAAAAATCTGATCATCAATCTGTGCTTGAAGCTGATTTGCTAAGCTGTTTCTCTTTTTTGCAGTTAAAATGACGTCTTTATCAAGTGTAAGGTAGGCTCCCCGGCCGTTCTTCTTGCCGGTCGGGTCAACGGAAACTTCGCCTTCCTTCGAACGGACGACGCGGATGAGCTCTTTTTTAGGCTTCATTTCCCCTGTTACGACGCATTTTCTAAGCGGGATCTTCTTTCGGCTTTTCACCAAAGGTCACCTCTTATTCATCCGATTCTGGAGTTTCGCTTTCCAAGAAAAGCTCTTCCGGCTCCTCTTCTTCAAGCTCCCTTGGATAAATTCCAAGCTCTCTTGCATCTGTTTCGCTTTTAATATCGATCTTCCAGCTTGTCAGCTTGGCTGCCAGGCGGGCGTTTTGACCTCTTTTTCCGATGGCGAGCGACAGCTGATAGTCAGGAACGACAACCGTTGTCGCTTTATCCTCTTCATTGACGATGACGTCGAGCACTTTTGAAGGGCTCAGCGCATTGGCGACAAATTCAACCGGGTCGTTTGACCAGTGAACAATATCAATTTTCTCGCCTTTCAATTCATTGACGATCGCCTGAACGCGCTGACCCTTCGGTCCGACGCAGGCGCCGACGGGATCGATGTCGGGATTATCCGTGCGGACGGAAATCTTCGAGCGGTCTCCCGCTTCTCTCGCCACGGATTTGAGCTCGACCGTTCCATCGTAAATTTCCGGCACTTCGATTTCAAAGAGACGCTTTAATAAACCTGGATGAGTTCTTGAAACGTAAATCTGCGGACCCTTCGTCGTTTTTTCGACTTTTGTAATGAACACCTTGATCCGGTCATGAGGCTTGTAGACTTCATTCGGCATCTGTTCTGCAACCGGGAGAAGCGCCTCGATTTTTCCTAAAGAGACATAGATGAACTTATTGTCGATCCGCTGGACGATGCCTGTCATGATATCTTCCTCGCGGTCGATGAATTCAGAATAGATGACGCCGCGCTCCGCTTCGCGGACGCGCTGGGTCACGACCTGCTTTGCCGTCTGGGCAGCGATGCGGCCGAAATCTTTCGGCGTCACTTCGATTTCCACGACATCTCCGACAATGTAGTTCGGATTGATGTTTACGGCATCTTCAATCGAGATTTCAAGGCGCGGATCATACACTTCATCCACGACATCTTTGCGGGCGAAAACGCGGATTGAACCGGTGTCGCGGTTTAAATCTACCCTGACGTTCTGCGCCTGGTTGAAGTTCCGCTTATAAGCGGAAATGAGCGCAGCTTCAATTGCTTCAATAATAATGTCCTTACTGATTCCCTTTTCTTTTTCAAGAACAGTCAGGGCATCTAACAACTCACTACTCATGTTTATGGTTTCCCCCTTAAACAGTCAAAAATTAATTGAACGAAACAGCCAGCCTCGCTTTGGCTACTTTGTCATATGGAATATTGATCGTTTTCCGGCGCGTTTTGATCATCACCGTGACCTCCACGTTTTCACCGTCAAATGCGGAAAGCTCGCCTTCAAACTCTTTATTGCCTTCAATAGGTTCGTACGTTTTAATATATACGTTTTTTCCGAGCGCCTTCATGAAATCGGCTTCTTTCTTTAAAGGCCTCTCAGCTCCCGGGGACGATACTTCAAGAAAATAGTTTTGCTTGATCGGATCAGCCTCATCGAGCTTTTCACTAAGAGCTTCGCTAACCTTGGCACATTCCTCGATGTCTACGCCGTCATCTGAATCAATAAACACGCGAAGAAACCAGCTCTGGCCTTCCTTGACAAATTCGATGTCAACGAGCTCAAGCTGAAGATTGTCTAGTATAGGCTGGACCATTTCGCTGACGGTATCGATCACTTTGTTACTCATACTTTTCCTCCTTGTGCAGGCTCCCATTCATCAGCTCCCTCGTAAAAACCCTGCTTCAAAAGCAGGGGATTTTAGAAAAAACGATGAACATGTCGAGACAAAATTGCCTGTTCAATACAAAAGAGCGGGTTTCCCCACTCTTCGCCTCGGCTATCGTTAGCATTTCCAATAAAACTATACCATAACCATATTTTTATTGCAAATCATGACAGCGTTTAGTCTGAAGCATTTCGGAAGCGGCTGATTTTTCATTCATCCGCTCCGCGTGCTCTGAAATGACAGAAGCGGCAGAGCTCGGATAAACGATCCGAAAACCGTCATAGTCCGGATAAAGGGTCCCGTCATCCTGAATGCCGGTCAAAATCCAAAATTGGCTGCCCGCACCGCTCTGCTTTTCTATGAGTTCAAGCCAGGTTCTGTAGACGTAGTCCCTTCTGGACTTATCCTGATAGCCGTACTCTTCTAAAACGACCGGCTTGCCGATTTCTTTTCCATCGCAAATATGGTCTGTGATCCACTGATTCCCCCACTCGGCCGTTTTGCCCCAATGATCCGGATAGAGGTGATATGTGCCGTAATCAATATGCTTCAGAGCGGTCAGCCTTTTCCAATCCACACCCTCTCCGCCGTTGTAATGCCAATCAGGGTGCCCTTCTATATGATAAAATCCTTCATCTCCAACCGCTACAAGATGGTTCTGATCAATGGATTTAATAAATTCGCTCATCTCATCCGCCCATTCGACAAGTGTATTTCCGGTCCTGTCAGACTGGACCCTCGGTTCATTGGCAAGCTCCCACGCCATAATCGCGGGATCATCTTTATATTTGACGCCATTATATGTGTTGACTCGGTTCAGCATATAGGATACATAATTTTTATACGCCTCTTTAATGTCCGGATGAGTATAAAAGGCGTCATGTCCATCCGCCTGAAACCACCTGACATATTGATTCATTCCGCCGAAATCATCCCAGTTGTTCACAAAAGGGATGACTAGTTTTATCCCTGTCTGCCCCGCTTTATAAATGGCATAGTCAAGCTTTGAAAAGCCTGATTCATCATATATGCCCGGCCTTGGCTGCATGACTGTATTTTCCTGCGGCTGGCCGTCAAGAAATCCCCAGATGCGGATCACTTTCAAATTCATCGCTTTCATATCTTCGAACACATCATCGACCATTTTTTTAGATTTATAATGAAAATAATAGTTATTCGTCCCGGCAAAATAAAATTCTTTCCCATTTAAAGTGAACGATGTTCCGGCTGTCTCAACAAAAGGAGACGCGGCTAGTGCAGGCCGGGGATTGCCAAACTGAATGGCGGAAAGTGCAAGCAAAAACGGCATCAGCACTGTCAATAAACCCTTTTTCGTCATCATTATTTTTCCCTGCTTTCATAAAGAGGATGCATGGACGGCGTCATTGAGAGGATAGCCGGCCGTTCAAGGCGTGATTTTCACCTTCACGACCGCCTCCACGCCTTTCGGCCACAGTTCAAATGTAAAGGTGGAATCGCTTTTCAAATACTTTAAAACCCGCTCTTTCAAATACAAATCCCCGTCTTTTTCGTAAAAATCTTCGTCATAGTTCAAGTAGGGCGTCCATGACCATACTTCTTCAAGAACCGGCCTTCCTGTAGAATCGACGACTCCTTTAACCGTGGCCAGCTTCGTTCCGTTCAGTGACGCCGGGATTTTGAGATCACCGCTGATTGCCGATTGACTGATGGTGAATTCGCTTTTTTCAAGCTTCGGGTCATCATAAAGAATGATATCCATAACCTGGCTGGCTCCTTTATGAAACGTAAAAGTGAGCTGCGCTTTTACCCCAGGCTGCCCCGCCCCGTTCAGCAGCTTTGCCAAGCAGGATGCCTTAATAGAGACCGTTTTTCCGGCATTGTCAACTGTATAATCACTGCCTTCCTTTAATGGTTCAGATTTCTGATAAATGCCAGTCAGCACATTGCCGTTCAGCTGAATGTCCACCGTCTGATCGCTGATGCTTTGACCTTTTTTGATAAAAAGATCTGCCGGTTTGATGATCGCATTGGGAACGCCGCGTCCCGCCTGAATGACAATCTCTTTAACAACAGGATCACGCCACTGTCTCTCAGCCCGGTCAAACTGGTCATTCCCGTTGTCCCACCACATCGGGACCATTTGATATTTGTGGGCAAGGCGGACAAACGTATCATGATAGAGCCATTTTGAATGCTTTTCATTGGCGCCGAGGGTACCGTATTCACCGATGATAACCGGGTATCCTTCCCTTACAAATTTTTCATAAACCGGTTTGATATCCTCCTCCATCTCGGAGATTTCGGCTGCCGATCCCCAAGTCGTCCGGCCCCACCAGTTTGATACGTAATCCCAAGGAGAATAGTAGTGATATGTGAGGACAATCCGGTCATCATCAGGCGGTTCAAATGAATGAAGCAATTCATCTTTGTTATCTTCAAGCCCCCCGACGATTACGAGCCGCTGGCCGTTTTTGCCGCCGGTCGAACGGATGATGTTCAGCATCTCTCGGTTAAGCAGATTCATTTGATATGCGCTCATTCCGGTCGGCTCATTGACAATTTCAAACAGGAGGCGTTCACTTTTGTTTTTGAAGCGCTCGGCAATCTGCTTCCAGACTTTCCCCAGCTTATCTAATGTCTCCTGCTGGCTGTTTCCCATCCGGCTGATCCATAGCCAAGAATCGTGGTGAATATTTAACACGACGTAAAACTCTCTTTCCAAAGCCCAATCTGTCACTTCTTCTACCCGGTTCATCCAATCGGTATCGATCGGATACTCTGGAGCGCTGCCGATGTGGGAATCCCATGTCACCGGAATCCGGACGCTTTTAAACCCCGCATCGCGAATATCATCAAAAGTATGCTCGCGAACCGGCGGATTGTTCCAAGAGCCTTCTGTCGGAACAGCATCCAGCGTGTTGCCAAGGTTCCATCCAGGGCTCATGTTTTCCAAAAGATCAGCCGGGGTGATGATGCTCTGCTTTTCTTGCTTTGCTGGCCCGCTTGTTCCCGAAGCTTTCGGAACTGCGGATAAAAGAACGGTTCCCATGATCAAAACGAACAGAATGATCGACTTTAAACATAAGGCTAACCATTTTTCTCTCAAACTTTTGATCTCCTTTTTAGATAATCGTGTAAAACACTCGCTAAAATCCTAAATCCTGCCTTTAAAAAAGAAGGCGGCTGAACGCCGCCTTTGCCCAAACGGCCAAGCGCATCTAATATTCTCCTATTGATTGTTATGCATTTCCGATTAAACGGTCATACTCAGCATAAGCTGTCGCCATATCGACCTGAGACCAGAAACGGTGATATACAAAGGTCGGCAGTCCGTTTTCCCATTTGCCCGTATTCGGATTCCACGAGGTCTGATATTTGTTTTCCAAATAAGGCCACATCGGATCATTTTTAATTTTCGGCCGGAGCTCCGCATGACTGATATAGACGCCGTTACCGCCTTTTGCCGGATCAGACGGCACAGTGTTGGGGCCAGGGATGGTATTGCCCTGCCCGTTTCTGCCGCTCCAGCCATTCGGAAAGTAGATTTCCTTCGTAAAGTAGCGGATATAATCTTCATGTTCTTCCTCTGCTGCGATACCGATTCCGTCATTTTTACTCCATGCTGCATCAAGCAGTTCTTTTGCCAGATTTTTGGCTTTGTTTCCAAGAGCGGTAAAGCCGCCGGTTTCGGCTTTTGTTCCGGCCGCAAAGAAGACGAGCGTTTTAATATAGCTGCCGAGAACGCCGACATCTTGAGAAGGATTCTTCGTCGTGACATGCAGTCCCGGATTTCCGGTAAATGAATCAAATCCCTTCCACGGATCAGGCTGGCCGCTCCATTCAAGGTTTGCCGGAATCCAAAACTCGCCTGGGTCGGATTGTACGGCGATCTGCGGGTTTTGGCCGCCAAGGACGCGTTCTCCCGCATCATTTAAATAATAGCCTTCTTCGTCAGTAACCGGCCGTTCGCCCACAAACACATAATCAAGTGAATATGCGATCCATTTTTCAATCACATGCTTTGCCATGTGGAAGCTTTCAGACGATTTGTCACCTTTCTCTGCGAAAATATAATACAGTTCCGCCACCCTTTCCAGCGGCCAGACTTGCATCCCGAACCAATTGTTAGAAGGGGGATCGTGATATACAGGCGCTTCTGTGTAGGCCATTTCGTAAAATGTGCTGACATTCTGCGGATATGCGCTGTAGTTGCCGTTCCAGCTGTTCGTGGCGCCGCCGGCAACGGCTCCTTCTGAAGAAAGCAGCCATGTGTAAAGTTCTAGCTGCCTTTTCAGCGCCTTTTCCCAATCGCTTCGCGCTGTGGATGAATTTGGAATCAATCCGCCTTCAGCCGTTGACAGTGCATAAGAGGCAACAGGGTTTTGATAACCTTGATGCACATGGCTCGCACCGATCCGCCACGCCCAGTTTGCATACTGTCCCAATCCGCCTCCCCAAGCGGTGTACCACGCCATTAAATAATGACATGCATTTTTTCCAGCACCGCGGGAAGGCGAGCCGTCAGCGGCACTTCCAATCTCTTGAAAGTATTTGTCATACATGCCGTAACGGAGAAAGTCCCCCATTTTTTTAGCTTTTTCTAAATAATTAGTATTGCTGTAGCCCCATTGCCTGGCCCAGAACATCGCCTGAACGGCGCGCGCATCTGCATCCGTTGCATTGGTGTAGCGCCATTGCGGTGCTGGAGCCTGATTTTCTTTTGTAAAAAGGCTCATGAAACCTTCATTCGGTTTTCCGAACGTCTGATTATCCTGAGACGGATGCGGAACCGTTTCCCAAACGGATTCCTGTTCGCCCCGCTGGTAAGTGTTCACATAAACGGCAGTGTGCGAAGGGTTCAGAAGATTTCCGAAGCCATACCAGTTGTCAACATCTAACAGCCAATGCATTAAATACGTTTCGTTGCTTCCATATGTCGCTTTAAGCTCGGCATCGAGCGGGTCATTTCCTGCCGGATACTGTCCGGTCAGCGCTGAAGGGTACAGATCTGGGTAGGGGTGTTCTGCAGCATAAGTGGCTGGACTTGAGGGGTTGTAGTAGTTCATGGTCGGCTGTTCTTCGTTTCCGTCTCCTTCATTGACCGGGATAATATATTTCTCCATATTGTCCCAGGCGGCTTCTAGCTTTGACCAGTCCTGTGTGTACCGGCCATACATCGCTTCAAGCCACAGCCAATAGCTGTACGCTTCAGATGTCGTCATATGACCGTAGTCGGGCGCCTCACATATGAGCGTTTCAACCGAGTGATAGGGAATTCCTTCGGGTGAGAAATAACCGTTGTTCGGATTTTTAATTTGCTCATACAGCTGCATAAAACGTGTTTTATTATCCATGATGTTCCTCCTCTTGAAGTTCAATATCTAGTAACCGGGCTCATGTCCGAAAACGAGCCGTCCATCATCATAAACAGGAATATACCGCGTCTTCAGAAGCGCATGTGACAGACCCTGATAAGAGTGGTCATTTTCCGGGTTCCAAAAAGACGTTCCGTCTGGTGCCGAAAGGCGGAACTGCACTTCTTTTTTATGGGCGGATTGACCGCCTGGATAAATCAAAACCCCGCTGAAGCTGACTTCTGTATAGTAAATGTGCTTTGAAGCGTCATGCGGCTTCAGCTCTGATACCGAGGCCCCTTCGTTATAGCCGGCTGTGACTTTTATATCTTCGGCGGAATATCCCGCTTCTACAGCTTCCGTCAAGTCAACGTAGTAGCGGAAAGACAATTGATCGGTTTTCTTTGCCGGCCATCCCGAACGGTTATTGAGCTGCGCCCGGATTTCAGTATAGCTGTTTCCGGAGCTGTTGATTGATGCCTCTGCAAAATATTCGTCCTCAGGTGTTTCCTTCTCCGGAAAATCAGGCAGCGGAACATGGCCTTTCCCGAACAGCTGAAACATTTTCGCTACGTTGCCGGTAAAAGCGGCATTATAATCGATCGCAACTTCGTTTGACGCATAATCTGTTATGTCATCTCGGTACGAATCGTCCCTTCCCGGACCGCCGACTAATGCGCCGTATAGGGTATGGCGATGGTTTTCAGGCACATTCATCTGATTGGCCCATGAACCGTGTGCTGTACGGTGATGCGGATGTTTCGGCGGATTTTTACCGTATCCAACGACAAAGCTTCGCTGCTGCGGATTATCTCCTAGCATATACTCCGTTTGCCGAACAGCAAAATCCCGATATCTTTTCGCTTTTTCTGTATCCACCCAATCGGAATAAACGAAAGCGAGAAAAGCGGCATTCGAAGCGTATCGCAATGATCCCCACTGCTCAAGCCAGGCCAAACCGCCCGGCGTATACGTGATCCGTTCTATGCTTCCATTATGACTGTAGCCTGTCGACCAATAATCAAGATTGCGTTCGACAGATTTGACAAAACGGGAATCGTTTGTCAGACGAGCGAGCAGCAGCTGTGCTCCGTAAGTGACGTCATCCCAGGAAAGCGTCCAGCGGTAAGGCCAGTTTGCGGGATCGCCCCAATCTGAGACCGAAGCAAGGGCTTTATCCAAATATTGTTGTTCTTCTGTTGCCAAGTAGAGCCAGACAGCTCCCCATGTCAGTTCATCTTTATACCCGCTCCACGAATTATAATATTGCTGTGCGTCTGTAATGCAGTCTGAATATTTGCCGCGGTAGCGGTCGGCAAAATCATACAATTGCTTGGCATGAGCCAGTAATTTTTCAGAGTAAGAAGAATCTGTCGGCTTGAAAATAATTGATGCTGATGCTAGCGCTGCGGCTGTACCACCAGCAAGGTCTGACCCCGGACAGCCGGCATCGATCTTATAGGCAGGGCGCTTCATCGGCATTACTTCGGCCGGCCCCCACCATGCGTGGTCTAGAGCGCCATTTCCGACTTGGCCCCACAATTCATAAGGAGCCGTATGGGCTTTAAGAAAGTAGTCTGTCGCCCATTTAATATTGTCCAGCGCCGCATCAAGCTGACCCGATTCTTTGTAGGCATCTCGGTACTCATAGACCGACCATGACAGGATTGCGGCAGAATAAGCCATCGGCAGACCGAACTTCACGTGGTCGCCGGCATCATACCACCCTCCCGTTAAATCGAGGCCAACGTCTTTTCCGTCCTCAAGCCCGGAGTCTCCTCTCCAATTCAGCCGGCTGTTTTCCGGAAGTCTTCCCGAGCGCTGTGCTTCATAAAATAACAAAGACTTTTGCAGCAGTTCAGCATAATTATGAGGATATTCTTCAGCAGAAGCTGCACGGGTCTTTTCTGAAAACGACGCTATGCTCATAGAGAAGATCACTAAAAGTGCCAAACAAAGCGCTTTCATTTTTAAAAATGCTTTCTGTTTCACGTACTGCTTCCTCCCCATCATGTTCGTTAAGATCAAGCAACTCCATCTGTCTACAACATGCTCACCTCCTTTTAGATTTGCCGGCGAACAAAACAAGGCCAAAGTTGAAAAACCGAAGATATTGATTGCACATTAAATCAGCACACGGCTGCAAGCGAGGAATTTGATAAGTAACTTAGTTTATTTGTTCAATAAACTAAGTTATGAGAGTAGAAATCTAATAGACAGCACATTCCAAACGAAGTGTTATATTTTGGAAATTCTAACATTGATGTTTATTTATTGTCAACAGATCTGACAGCCCTTTATTTTTTTGTGATCATTTCTCCCCTGGCATTTGTCACCCAATTCCGAAAAAACGCTCTTTATGCCGTAAAACAGATAAAAAAACTGCCTGCTTTAAGCAGGCAGTTTCTAGAATAATGACAGCTGGTTCTGATCTGGAAGCGACTCGAGACAGCCGTGGCGCTCCAAGTATTCCATGATCGTTTTTGACACCTTTCCTCTTTTTTGCAAATCTTCTTTGGAAAGAAATTCGCCTTCTTCCCTCGCTTTGACAATATTCAAGGCGGCGTTTGTTCCAAGCCCCGGTATTGAATTAAACGGCGGAATCAAGCTGTTTCCATCAATGATGAATTCTGAAGCGCTCGATCTGTATAAATCGACTTTTTGGAAAGAGAAGCCCCTTTCGCACATTTCAAGCGCCAGCTCAAGCACCGTGAGCAAACTTTTCTCTTTTGGAGAAGCGTCAAGGCCTTTAGAGTTGATATCATCCATGACGGCTCTGATCGCTGTCGATCCTTTGATCATCGTTTCGATGTCAAAGTCGTCGGCCCGCACGGTGAAGTATGCTGCGTAGTAGAGCAGCGGATGATGGACTTTAAAATAAGCGATCCTGACCGCCATCAAAACATATGCCGCAGCGTGGGCTTTCGGGAACATGTATTTGATTTTTTTGCAGGAATCGATATACCAGTCCGGAACATTATTATTCTTCATTTCTTCTTCCCACTCAGGCGTCAGTCCCTTTCCTTTACGGACAAACTCCATAATCTTAAAGGCGAGGGATGGCTCAAGCCCCTGGTAGATTAAGTACACCATAATGTCATCACGGCAGCCGATCACTTCGCTCAGTTCACAAATATTGTTGTGAATCAGCTCCTGCGCGTTGCCGAGCCATACGTCCGTACCGTGTGACAGGCCGGAAATCTGTACGAGCTCGGAAAATGTCGTCGGCTTGGTGTCCTCAAGCATCTGTCTGACAAAGCGGGTTCCGAATTCAGGGATGCCGAGTGTACCGGTTTTACAGCCGATCTGTTCCTCGGTTACCCCTAAAGACTCTGTCCCTTGGAAAATTTTCATCACTTCAGGATCATCGGTCGGAATCGTTTTCGGATCAATCCCGCTAAGATCCTGGAGCATACGGATGACCGTCGGATCATCGTGTCCGAGAATATCAAGCTTCAGAAGGTTGTCATGGATGGAATGGAAGTCAAAATGCGTCGTCTTCCATTCGGAATCTGTGGCATCCGCCGGAAACTGGATTGGTGAAAAGTCGTAAATATCCATATAATCCGGCACAACGATAATTCCGCCCGGGTGCTGCCCTGTCGTCCGCTTGACGCCTGTACAGCCTTGGACAAGTCGGTCGATTTCCGCCCCGCGCATATGCAAATTGTTGTCGTTTGCATACCCTTTGACATACCCGTAAGCCGTTTTTTCGGCGACTGTTCCGATCGTTCCCGCACGGTAGACGTTATCCTCTCCGAACAGGACTTTCGTATAGTTGTGGGCATGCGGCTGGTATTCGCCCGAGAAGTTCAAGTCGATATCAGGAACCTTGTCCCCTTTAAACCCCAGGAACGTCTCAAACGGAATGTCGTGGCCGTCTTTTCTGTAGGCCGCTCCGCACTTCGGACAGTCTTTGTCAGGCAAATCAAATCCCGAACCGACCGATCCGTCGTTGAAAAACTCGGAATGGCGGCAATCCGGACAGACGTAATGCGGTGGCAGCGGGTTGACCTCGGTAATTTCCGTCAATGTTGCGACAAGGGAAGAACCGACCGATCCCCTCGAACCGACGAGATAGCCGTCATCAAGGGAGCGTTTTACAAGCTTATGAGAGATCAGATAGATGACGGCGAATCCGTGGCCGATTATGCTTTTCAGCTCTTTTTCGATCCGTTTTTCGACGATTTCGGGCAGGTCCTCGCCGTAAATGCTTCTTGCTTTCTCATAGCTCATGCGGCGGATTTCGTCATCTGCGCCTTCGATCTTCGGTGTGTAAAGATCGTCTTTGATCGGCTTGATTTCTTCGATTCGCTCGCTGATCATGCGGGTGTTCTTGACAACGATTTCTTTCGCTTTTTCCTCACCCAAAAATGAAAAGGCCTCAAGCATTTCATCCGTCGAACGGAAATGAACGTTCGGCAGCTCGTGCCTGTTGAGCGGATTTGCGCCGCCTTGCGAGGAAACTAGAATCTTCCGGTAAATTTTGTCCTCAGGGTTCAGATAATGGACATTTCCAGTTGCTACTACTGGGATATTCAGCTTCTCGCCGAGCTTTGTGATGTTGGCGATGATTTCTTTTAACGCTTTTTCATCCCTGACGAGTTCGAGCTGAAGCAGGTGCCGGTAGACTTCAGGCGGCATGACTTCAAGGTAGTCATAAAATGAAGCGATGTCTTCAACTTCTTCCGGCGATTTCTGCATCATGCCTTCAAATACTTCGCCTTTGTCGCACGCCGAACCGATTAAAAGCCCTTCTCTGTACTTTTCAAGCTGTGACCTTGGGATCCTCGGCACCCTGTAAAAATAATGGATATGCGACAGCGAAACAAGTTTGAAAAGGTTTTTCAAGCCTGTCTCATTAACCGCCAAAAGTGTCGCGTGATATGGCCTTGAACGCTGATAGGCATTGGACTGCCCCATATTTTCATTCAGCTGATCGTGGTACAGGATATTTTTTTCGGCCGCATCTTTCAGCATTTTCACAAGGAGATAACCCGTCGCTTCGGTATCATAAATCGCCCTGTGATGCTGGGTGAGCTCGATGTCAAACTTTTTACAAAGCGTATTCAGCCTGTGGTTTTTGAATTCCGGATAAAGAAAACGGCCCAGCTCAAGCGTGTCAATGACCGGGTTCTGCACTTTCTCCGAATTCAGCAGGCGCTTATAGGCGACATTGATGAAGCCGATGTCAAAGCTTGCATTGTGAGCGACAAGCGTGTGATCACCGACCCATTCTTTAAAATCGCGGATGACCTCTTCGACTTCGGGCGCATCTTTCAGCATATCATCGGTAATCCCCGTCAGCTCGATGATCGTAGCCGATAAAGGTCGATGCGGGTTGGCAAACCTTTCAAAGCGTTCGATGATTTCCCCGCCTTTTACTTTAACGGCGGCCAGCTCGATGATTGTATCATAGACGGCAGACAGCCCCGTCGTCTCGACGTCGAACACGACATATGTTTCCTCTTCAAGCAGACGGTGCACGGGATTGTAGGCAATCGGCACGCCGTCGTCGACGAGGTTGGCTTCAAGTCCGTAGATCATTTTCACGCCATGCTTTTTGCTTGCCGCGAATGCATCCGGAAACGATTGGACTACGGCATGGTCAGTGAGCGCGATAGCCGGGTGCCCCCATTTTTTCGCCTGTTCGACAAGCTTGCCGATGCTTGATACGGCATCCATCTGGCTCATTGGTGAATGGAGGTGGAGCTCGACTCGTTTTTCGTCCTCTGGCGCTGTATCCTCACGGGTTTTCGCTTTGATTTCATTGACATCGTTGGCGATCATCACCAAATCGCGGACGAATGTATCGTTTTGTATGCTTCCTCTCGCCTTGACCCACATCCCTTTTTTCAGGGACTTCATCAATACAGCGTCTTCTTTTTCGCGGGCGAACATTTTGACAAGAATGCTGTTTGTATAGTCGGTTATTTTAAAGATGCAAAGCGTTCTGCCGCTTTTCAGCTCTCTTGTTTCAGCGTCGAATACATAGCCTTGCACCGTAATTCTCCGCTCTTCATCCATGATGCTGTCAAGCGTTCTGATTTCTTCAGAGTCTTTAATCTGGTAGCCGATCTGAAGAGGGCCTGCCGGCGCTTCATCGTCTTGTGCTTCCTTATCCTGCTTCTCCATTTCGATTAAAGCCTGAAGGGCCCTCTCTTGATCTTCGGCCATTTTTTGCTCTCTGAATTTCTGAATCTCTTGATCTGATACAAAAATTTCTGTGTCCAGCTGGAGCTCAGGAAAGCCGAATGTGCGGTAGCTTGACTGGATGAGCGAGCTGTATTTCTTTTTTAAAGCGGACGCTTCTGTATCTGTTTTCGTTTTAAGCAGGATTTTGTTTCCCGTAAGCTTGGGCTTTTGGTCGTTCAAAAGCGCCAAGATCGGCGGAGAAATACCATCGAGTTCCTGAATGCAGCGCGTCCAGTAATCCTGAACAAGCTGCTCGTCAATCGAAGGGTTTTCCGCCTCGATGGAACAGGTGACCTGGGCGATATGGGAAAAGGTGCGGGTCAGCTGGCTGTGAAACCGTTCGAAGATTTGATAAGGCAGCACATTTCTCAATTTAAAGTGAAAGTGCCATGTCTTCTTGTTTTTATGAACGGTCAGCTTTATGATTTGTCCGCCTTCAAGGTGGCGGATCATCGTATCTTCCGTTACATTCAGCTGCTGCAGAAGAATTTGAAACTGTCTTCTGTTGACAGAAAGCTGGTCTTCCAAGACAGATTCCTCCCTAAAAGAAAATCATAATTGAAGGTACCTTGGGACGATTCCCGAGGTACCTTCCTTTACTCTAGTTTACCATGTTTTAAGAGTGAGAAGATAAGCTCTTGACTTGTTTTTCGATAAAGTCAAACAGCTCATCAGCAGCGATTTCAAAGGATTCTCCGGTTTTGCGGATCTTCACTTCGACAACGCCTTCGTCAGCTCTTTTTCCGACCGTGATGCGGATCGGCAGACCGATCAAATCGGAATCTGCAAATTTAACGCCGGCCCGTTCGGCACGGTCATCAAACAGTACGTCATAGCCGTTCGCTTTAAATTCTTCATACAGCTTTTCGGCAAGCTGAACTTGCGCGTCATTTTTCATATTAAGCGCGAGGATATGCAGGTCATACGGCGTCACTTCCAGCGGCCAGATCAAGCCTTTATCGTCATGATGCTGCTCAACGATGGCCGAAAGCGTCCGGGAAATCCCGATTCCATAGCAGCCCATCAGCATCGGCTGAGCGCGTCCGTTTTCATCAAGGTATGTGGCGTCCATCGCTTCAGAATAGCGGGTGCCGAGCTTAAAGACTTGTCCGACTTCGATTCCTTTTGCAAAACGGATCGTTCCTTTTCCATCCGGTGAAGGGTCTCCTTCCTGGATAAAGCGGAGATCGGCGAATGTCACATTGTGCGCATCCCGGCTGATATTCACGTTTTGATAATGGTAATCTGTTTTATTCGCTCCAGCTGCTGCGTTTGCCATCGCCTTCACAGCAAAGTCTGCAAAGATTTCGATTTCGCGGTCGAGCCCCACCGGTCCGACAAAACCGGGTTCAGTGCCTGTTATCTCTGCAACCTCTTCGGCGCTCGCGAATTCGATTATTTCTGCTTGAAGCAGGTTTTTCACCTTAACATCATTGACTTCGTGATCCCCTCTCGTCAAGACGAGGACAAAACGTCCGTCTGCTTTCATCAGCATTGATTTAATGCAGTCTGACGGGGATATGCCAAGAAATGCGGCAACCTCTTCGATCGTTTTGACCGAAGGTGTGTGGACTTCCTGCAGCTCTTTCATTTCTGCCTGCTCGCCGGCATCTGTTTCCTTCACTTCAGCCATTTCAATGTTGGCGGCGTATGAAGACTGATCAGAATACGCAATTGTATCCTCACCGACATCGGACAATGCCATAAATTCATGGGTATCCTTTCCGCCCATCGCGCCTGAGTCTGCAATGACCGGTCTGAAATTCAGGCCGCAGCGCGTAAACACATTCGTATACGCCTGATACATATCATTGTACGTTTCATCAAGGCTTTCGGCGGAGGAATGGAAGGAATACGCATCCTTCATGATGAATTCCCGGCCTCTCAACAGACCGAAGCGCGGGCGCTTTTCATCGCGGAACTTCGATTGGATCTGGTAAAGGGTCAGCGGAAGGCGCTTGTACGATTTCACTTCATCTCTGACGATGCTTGTGATGACCTCTTCGTGTGTTGCGCCTAGGGCAAATTCACGGCCGTGGCGGTCTTTCAGCCTCATGAGCTCAGGACCGTACGTATACCATCTTCCCGATTCCTGCCAAGTTTCCGCCTGCTGGAGCGCCGGCATCAGCATTTCGACGGCATTGATTTTCTCCATTTCTTCGCGGACAATGCTCTGGATTTTATGAATGACTTTATTGGCAAGAGGCATATAGCTGTATACACCGCTTGTGTTTTGTCTGATAAACCCTGCTCTGAGAAGAAGCTGATGGCTTTTCGCTTCAGCATCAGCCGGCACTTCGCGGAGCGTAGGAATTAAAGTCCTGCTCTGTCTCATTCATTCGCACCTCATTTGTTTCAGTTGGTTACTTTTTTGAGTCGGGAACGGTGTCCCTAAAAAAGAGCCTTTTAAAAGGCTTGGCTGCACTTAAAAAAGGCGATTGGTTTTACAGAAATAAGCGCTGGATATCGTTCCATGTGACGACAAGCATTAGGAGCATCAAAAATGCGACGCCGATAAAGACGACAAACGCTTCTTTTTCGCGGTTGATCGGCTTCCCGCGGATCGCTTCAATAAACAGGAACAACAGTCTTCCGCCGTCCAGCGCAGGGATTGGCAGAAGGTTGACGATCCCGAGGTTGATGCTTAAAAATGCGGCCAGCTTCAGCAGGTTGATAACGCCTGTCTTGGCCACTTGGTCTGTCATGTCATAAATGCCGACAGGACCGGCCAGCATGTCGATTGAGAATTGTCCTGTGACGAGCTTTCCGAGATTGGTGACGATGCTCTGGGCCACTGTCGCCGTTTCGGTCGCACCGTAGGAAATCGATGTCAGAACGCCTGTTTTCACAGGATTGTAAGCGCCGAATCTGCCGACGGTTTCATCCCCTGCCTTGACAGCTTCAGGTGTTACGTATTTCGTCAGCTTGACATTGTCGCGCATCAAAACGATTTTCAGTTCTTTTTCAGGGTGTTCTCTGACCGTGTTGACAATATCCGTCCACGACCTCATGTTCTCCCCGTTGATCGTTTGAATGCGGTCTCCCTCCTGGAGGCCTGCTTCCGCCGCCCGTCCGTTGTCTATCAACTTGCCGAGCACCGGCTCGTCAGACGGCACTCCCTGCATCAGTCCGAGCATCACGAGTATGACATAAGCCAAAATAAAGTTCATGATCGGTCCGGCAGCAATCGCTTTGATGCGCTGCCAAACCGTTTTCGAATGAAATTGGCGGTTGTAAGGAGCGATCTGGACTTCTTCCCCGTCTACGATGAAAAAGGACGTTTCACTGACAGAAAATGAAGAGAGATGATCTTCATTGCCGTGCTCATAGCCCGTAATCCTCATCTGGTGCTCCAGGTCGGCCTGCTCCACTTCAATGACCAATGCGTCGGGATACTTTTCTTTTTGGTTGATAATGATCTTTTCGACCTTGTTTTCGCTGTCGAACAACAGCCCGACCGTATAACCGGGCTTCACTTCAATCATCTCAGGATCTTCGCCGGCCATTCTGACAAAGCCGCCGATCGGAAGAAGCCTGATCGTATAAACGGTCTCATTTTTCTTAAACGAAAAGATTTTCGGACCGAAGCCGATAGCAAACTCCCGGCACAGTATTCCGGCTCTTTGAGCAAGGATGAGATGACCAAGCTCATGGAAAAATACGAGCGTTCCAAAAATAAGAATAAACGCGATCACAGTATTCACGAACATACCACCTTATGTGAGTAATGTTTGGACAAACTTTCTGGCGTCTTTGTCCACTTCACGGATCTCTTGAAGGCTCGGCTTTGCGATCACCTGATGGCGTTCCAAAGCCTTTTCAATGATGTCTTCTATTCCAAGAAAGGAAATCCTGCCCGAAAGAAATGCCGCAACGGCTTCCTCGTTGGCCGCGTTTAAAACAGTCGGCATTGTACCGCCTATTTTACCTGATTCATAAGCGAATTGTAAGCAGCGGAACCTTTCAAAATCAGCTTGGGCAAAATTCAGCTGTCCGACTTCCCAGAGATCGAGGGATTTTGCTTCATTAAACGGCAGGCGTTCCGGATGGCTGAGCGCATATTGAATCGGCACTCTCATATCAGGTGTGCCAAGCTGGGCGATGACGCTGCGGTCGTGGAATTCAACCATTGAATGAATAATGCTTTCTTTGTGAAGGAGGACATCGATCTGGTCATAGGGCAGATCAAACAGCCAGTGGGCTTCAATAACCTCGAGTCCTTTATTCATCATTGTAGCCGAATCGATCGTGATTTTTGCACCCATCGACCAATTTGGATGATTGAGGGCTTCTTCCACTGTGACGCCTTCAAGTTCCCGCCTTGTTCTGTCCCTGAAGCTGCCGCCTGAAGCCGTGACGATCAGCCGTTTGATATGCTTCGGATTTTCCCCCTGAAGGGCCTGGAAAATCGCGGAATGTTCGCTGTCGACGGGCAGGAGCGGGACATCGTATTTTTGGGCGTGTTCTTTCACTATATGACCGGCTGTCACGAGAGTTTCCTTATTTGCAAGCGCAATTGTTTTTTTATGCTCCATCGCCTTTAAAGTCGGAAGAAGACCGACGCTGCCGACGAGAGCATTGACGACGATATCCGCTTCCGGGATAACGGCCGCTTCGATTAAAGCTTCCTCCCCGATCCCTGTTTTAAAGGTGTAGGAGAAAGAATGCTGTTTTAATGTTTCATATGTATGCTCATCCCCGACGCCTACATACTTCGGTTTAAAGGTTTCAATGATTTCTGCCGCTTTTTCGGCGTTTTTGCCGAAAGTCATGGCGGTCAGCCGAAACTTATCGTCATGCGCTTTGATGACATCAAGCGTCTGTTCTCCTATGGAGCCTGTCGCTCCCAATAGACATATGTTCTTCAAAATTGCCGCACCTCTGTTTCTTTCTAGCTATCAGTACCCTTTTCTATCATAGCCCGAACGGCTGAAAAAGAACAAGCAGGAAGTACAGAACCGGCATGACAAATAAAAAGCTGTCAAAGCGGTCCAGCATTCCGCCGTGTCCCGGGAGGATCCGGCCCGAGTCTTTCACCTGGTAATGCCTTTTGAACGCAGACTCGGCCAAATCGCCGATCTGACCGACGATTGACAAAAGCACGGTAATGATCAGCACAAACAGATAAGCGTGCGGAAAACCTGTGGCGGCCTGATAAATCGCGGAAAAAACGACCGCTGTCAAAATTCCGCCCCAAAAGCCTTCTACCGTTTTGTTAGGGCTGATTTCAGGCCAGAGCTTCCGCTTTCCAAACGCCTTTCCGATAAAATAAGCGCCGGAATCTGTTGACCAGACGACGCCGATCGCAAAAAAGACATAGCTGAGTCCGATGTTTCTGATTTCAATAAAGTAATAAAACCCGAATCCGATATAAACTGCTGCCAGCGCCACGAATGCCGCTTCGTCAAAAGTAAACGAGTTTTTGCTGAGCACCGTATATGCCAAAAGCAAAAGGACCGCCAAAAAGACGACCTCCCCTTTGGTTATACCCAGCCCAGCGTCTTCCGCGTATTGGCTTGGACACAGCAAAACCGCCAACAGCAGCATGCTGATGATACCCGGAGCGCTGATCAGCTTCAGGCCTTTCATTCTTAAAAGTTCAAATAGAGCAAGTATACCTATTGCATAAACTAGCAGGGTGAACGGCAGCTCGCCGAAAATCACGAGCGGCAGAAAAACCGCTGCCGCGATCACACCCGTCAATATTCTCTGTTTCATCTGCACCATCCTCTAAATTCCGCCAAACCTTCTCCCGCGACGCTGATATTCTCCGATAGCCTGAAGCAAGTGAACGTCTTTAAAATCAGGCCACAATACATCGGTAAATAAAAATTCGCTGTAGGCAAGCTGCCAAAGCATGAAGTTGCTCAGCCTGATCTCGCCGCTTGTGCGAATCAGCAAATCAGGGTCCTGCAAAGTTTCTGTCATTAAATAATCGGAAAATAGCTTTTCGTCGATTTCCTCGGTATTCAATGTGCCTTTTTTGGCTTCTTCGGCAATTTTCTTTGCGGCTCTGACGATTTCTGCACGTCCCCCGTAATTCAATGCAAAATTAAGAATAAGTCCGTCATTGTTCTCCGTATCACGGATGGCTTTTTCAACCGCGCGGATCGTGTGGGGCGGCAGTCCTTCCCTATCGCCTGTCATGCGGACCCGGACATTTTCTTCGACCAGCTCCGGGAGATACGTTCCCAGAAACTCTTCAGGCAGCTTCATCAGAAAGTCAACCTCAAGCTTTGGACGCTTCCAATTTTCCGTCGAAAAGGCATACAGCGTCAACGCTTTGACACCGAGCTCATTGGCAAGCTTTGTCGTCTGTCTGACCACTTTCATGCCTTCGTGATGACCCGCGATGCGGGGCATCGCCCGCTTCTTTGCCCAGCGGCCGTTTCCGTCCATAATAATGGCGATATGTTCAGGAATTTCTCCTTTTAAAATATTTTCTTTTGTGTAACATTCCATGTTGGAAGCAGCCGAATGCTGATTCTTCCAATTTTTGAGTATATTGAGCATGAGAGTCCTCCATCACCCAAAAGGTTGCTTTCCTGTTATATCGTTCTAGATAACAACAGTATTAACAAAAAAACCCCCTGTAAACATGAGAGGGTCTTTTCACTATTATCTATTGTACAGAGTTTTTCATTAAACTTCCATGATTTCTTTCTCTTTATCTTTTGTGATCTCATCAATTTTTGACACATATTCATCTGTCAGCTTTTGTACGTCTTCCGTTGAAGAGCGCAATTCATCCTCAGTCATTTCACCATTTTTCTCTAGTTTTTTCAGATCGTCATTTGCATCGCGGCGGATGTTGCGGACCGCGACTTTGGCATCTTCCGAATATTTTTTCACGAGTTTGGCAAGCTCTTTTCTGCGCTCCTCAGTTAGAGGAGGGATCGTGATCCGGATGATATTGCCGTCGTTTGACGGAGTTACACCGAGGTCGGCTTTTTGAATCGCTTTTTCGATATCGCCGAGCGCCGTTTTGTCATATGGTGTGATGACGAGCATGCGCGCTTCTGGAACTGTAATGGACGCAATCTGGTTTAAAGGCGTCTGCGCTCCGTAATACTCAACTGCCACTTTGTCCAGCAATGACGGATTTGCACGTCCTGCGCGGACAGTGGCCAATTCGCGCTGATAAGCGCTTATCGCTTTTTGCATCCGTTCTTTTGTTTCATTCATCACTTGAGTTGACACGTTATTTCCCCCTTACGATTGTACCGATTTGTTCGCCTAAAACGGCTCTTTTAATATTTCCTTCTTCCATAATAGAAAAGACGATCAGCGGGATGTCGTTATCCATGCAAAGTGAAGAAGCGGTTGAATCCATGACAGCCAAACCGTCTTTCAACACATCGAGATAAGACAATTTTTCATATTTTACGGCTGTTTCGTCAGTTCTAGGATCGGCATTGTATACACCGTCGACATTATTTTTGGCCATTAAGATGACGTCGGCTTCGATTTCAGCCGCTCTGAGCGCTGCTGTCGTATCCGTTGAGAAGTATGGATTGCCTGTACCGGCAGCGAAGATGACGACGCGCTTCTTTTCAAGATGGCGAATCGCTTTTCTTCTTATGTATGGCTCAGCGACCTGCCTCATTTCGATGGATGTCTGAACTCTTGACTGAATCCCGAGCGTTTCAAGGCTGTCTTGCAGCGCAAGGGAATTCATAACCGTTGCAAGCATTCCCATGTAGTCCGCTGTTGCGCGGTCCATTCCGAGATCGCTGCCCGTTTTTCCGCGCCACAGGTTGCCGCCGCCGACGACGACCGCCACTTCAACATCAAGCTCGGCGATTTCTTTCACCTGTTTGGCGATGGACTGGATCACGGTCGGGTTGATGCCGTTTCCCTGTTCACCCGCAAGGGCTTCTCCGCTAAGCTTTAATACGATACGATTATACTTTGGTTTTTCCATAATAACCTCCAAGTGCATGCTTGCCGTTATTTATTATGCAAGAGAAAAAAAGGTTTGTAAACTGTTTTAAAAATAGGGACACAAATTGTGTCCCCTATTTTCCTTGAAAAGATCCTGCCGTGTGTTTTATGGCAAGCGGCTTTTCAATCTTATTTTTTCACTTGGTTCATAACTTCTTCAGCAAAGTTTTCTTGGCGTTTTTCGATACCTTCTCCAACTTCGTAGCGGACGAACGTTTCAACCGTTGCGTTTTTCGCAGCAACGACCTGTTTCACTTTTTCATCCGGGTTTTTAACGAACGCTTGATCAAGCAGGCAGATTTCTTCGAAATATTTGTTCAGGCGGCCTTCAACCATTTTTGCGACGATGTTTTCAGGCTTGCCTTCTTGAAGCGCCTGCTGAGTCAAGATTTCGCGCTCGCGGTTCGCTTCTTCTTCTGACACTTGGTCGCGGGAAATGAAGCGAGGGTTTACAGCTGCAACGTGCATTGCGATGTCTCTTGCTGTTTCTTCGTCAGTTGTGCCGTTAAGGACAGTCAATACGCCGATTTTTCCGCCCATGTGCAGGTATGCGCCGAATGCAGCGTCATCGCCTTTTGTCAGGACAGCGAAGCGGCGAAGCGTGATTTTTTCTCCGATTTTAGCAACCGCGCTTGTGATGTATTCTTCTACAGTTGAACCGTTAGCCATTTTTTGACCCATAGCAGCTTCAACGCTTTCAGGCTTTTCAGCCAGAATGTGGTCAGCCAGGTCGTTCAAAAGCTCCTTGAAGCCTTCGTTTTTCGCAACGAAGTCCGTTTCAGAGTTCACTTCAAGAATAACGCCTGTGTTGCCGTCGGTTTTGATCAAAGTCAAGCCTTCAGCCGCGATGCGGTCAGCTTTTTTGGCAGCCTTTGCGATTCCTTTTTCTCTTAGAAGATCGATCGCTTTATCCATGTTGCCGTCAGTTTCAGTTAACGCTTTCTTGCAGTCCATCATGCCTGCGCCAGTTTTTTCGCGAAGCTCTTTTACCATTTGTGCAGTAATTGCCATTTTTGATTTCCTCCTTATATATCAAACAAAATATGTAAATGTTGATCTGGTGAAAAAAAAGGTGATAAAAGGCAGACCCCCTTATCACCTTTTGACCAGGTTAAGCAGTTGTTGTTTCAGTTGTTTCTGCTTCTTTCGCTTCTGTTTCAGCTGATTCTTCACCTTGTTTTGCTTCAAGGATGGCATCTGCCATTTTAGAAGTCAGCAATTTAACAGCGCGGATGGCGTCATCGTTCGCAGGGATGACAACATCGATTTCATCAGGATCGCAGTTTGTGTCAACGATTCCGATGATCGGAATGTTCAGTTTGCGCGCTTCTGCAACCGCGATGCGCTCTTTGCGAGGATCGATGATGAACAGTGCGTCAGGAAGCTCTTTCATTTCTTTGATTCCGCCGAGGAATTTTTCAAGACGCTCTAATTCTTTTTTCAATTGAACGACTTCTTTTTTAGGAAGTACGTCAAATGTGCCGTTTTCCTGCATTTTTTCGATATCTTTAAGGCGTTTGATACGCTTTTGGATCGTTTCAAAGTTTGTTAATGTACCGCCAAGCCAGCGTTGGTTGACATAGTACATTCCAGAACGTTCCGCTTCTTCTTTAACAGAGTCTTGAGCTTGCTTTTTCGTACCGACGAAAAGGATTTTTCCTCCGTCAGCTGCAAGGTTTTTCGTGAAGTTGTATGCTTCTTCAACTTTTTTGACTGTTTTTTGAAGATCGATGATGTAGATTCCGTTACGCTCCGTGAAGATGTAACGCTTCATTTTTGGGTTCCAGCGGCGCGTTTGGTGGCCGAAGTGAACACCAGCTTCAAGCAATTGCTTCATAGAAATGACTGACATGTGTTATTTCCTCCTAATATAATGGTTTTTTTCCTCCGCTTAGGTCATTTTTATGCAGGACTGCACGCGAGAATCGCACAGCACCGCTTGCATAAATCGTTAAGCGTGTGTAATTAACACCAAGAAATAATATAACATAAGCTTTCTCGACAATCAAGAATCGTTTTTGAGCTTTCCGCGAAATTTTAAGAAAAGCTCGATTTCTGTTTTCCCGCTTTTCAGCTGTCTTGCGATTTCCTCCGGAGAGAGCCCCTTTTCATATAATGCGAGAGCTTCTTCTTCATAGGATATGGATGCTTCCTGCTCCTTTTGATTGAGCTCATCCTCTTCCTGCTCCACCTCATTGATCATCGCTTCGATGTGAAGCGGCAGATCGCGCGATTCGTCCGCTTCCGGAAGGACGGGGGTTTGAGCGGGAATTTCAGGCTGTGTTTCCGGTCTTTGCGGCTCTTTTTCGGCATTCGCCCGAATCTCTTGAACGAGTTTTTCATTTTCGTCTTTTAACTCCATCAAAAAAGCGGTCAATGTATTCTCGGTTTCTTCCAAAAGCTGTTTTTGCTCTTTCTCCGCTGCCTTGAAAGCGCTGAGCCTCGTATTCAAAATGATGACGAAATAAATCAATATACCGTGGAGCGTGAAGCTCACAAGCCATAATATTGTTGACATATTTTTCACTCGCTAACCATGAAATTTAATCAAAAAAAGACTTCCCGTCGGACGCTTAAAAAATGCTGCCGGTTTCATGCCGGCAGCTTACATGCTATTGCACCACTTTATCCAGCAGATGCTTCAATTTCAAAAGCGCCTTGGAGTGAATCTGTGAAATACGGGAAGTCGACAAATTCAAAACCTGTCCGATTTCCGTCAGCGTCAGCTCTTCTTTATAGAATAAGCTGATCACGAGCTGCTCTTTTTCTGATAGCTCGTTTATTTTTTCCGCAAGCTGGGAGATCAGTTCGTCTTTGAGCATTTTTTCTTCAGGCGTGCTCGTTTTGTCGTCCCTTATCATCACCTGGACGTTCTCCC
This sequence comes from Bacillus licheniformis DSM 13 = ATCC 14580, assembly GCF_000011645.1. GTDB lineage: Bacteria > Bacillota > Bacilli > Bacillales > Bacillaceae > Bacillus > Bacillus licheniformis. Next base: position 1,822,345 of record NC_006270.3, on the reverse strand, counting down.
CGTCTTCATGGTCGTGAAGCTTCTCATCAATTGAAAGGAGGTTCGCAAAGAAACCTTCATTGATTGTGGTCACGACGTCTTGTTCGCTCATTCCCAGCTCAGCTGCGATTTCGCTCGGCGAAACATTTCTTAAGTAACGCTGTTCGAGCTTTTCGATCGCTGCTTCCACTTTCTTCGTTTTTTCACGGGACGTTCTCGGAAGCCAGTCTTCTTTGCGAAGACCGTCGATGATAGCGCCTCTGATTCTGAAGGAAGCGTATGTATCAAACTTCAAATCCCTTCCCGGATCAAATTTTTCAAGGGCATCATACAAACCCAGCATGCCAAGGCTGACCAAATCGTCTTTATGAACGGACTTGGGCAAGCCGACGGCTATCCGGCCGACATGATATGTCACAAGCGGCATATAGCGGCGGATTAAATCATCGCCTGCCTGAGGATCTTTCCATTCTTTCCACCGCGACCAAAGCATCTGATCTTCATAGTTCAAGGATTGCATCTTTATCCCCCTATATTGCTTATTAAATCGTTGTTACACCTTGTTTAACTGTCCGGATGACAAGTTCAGCTGATTGCGGATCGAACTCGATCGTCCTTCCGCTGTTTCCGCCTGTATCCTCGCTTACAATCGGAATGTTTAAGAGAGATAGATGTTTTTTAATCGCAAGCACATTTCTTGGCCCGACTTTCATCAAATCATTTGTCATCTTAAATTTAAACATTTCGGCTCCTCCGGCCATTTTCGCTTTCAAAGCGTATTTTCGGCATCCGGCTTCAAGCAGCATCTTGACCGTCGCTTCGACGGCTGTGTCCGCGTATTTTGCCACGTTGATGTCCGGCGTCTTGGATAAGGAAGAGTCCGGAAGCATGACGTGGACGAGACCGGCCGTCTTTGCTTCCAAATCATACAGCACGAGCCCGACGCACGAACCGAGACCCGATGTTCTGATCTTGTCGGGAGTGCGGACGATTTTTACATCGGCAATTCCCACTCTGATAATCGATGTTTCTTTTTCTAAGATTTTCATAGCGCTGCACCCAATGCATGAAAGAGCTTTTCAAAAGAATCATAGTCCGGCAGAAGGAACAAATGCGCTTTAACTTTCCGGTTGTGCTCCTCGTCAAAAATGGAGTTGTCGATCACGATAACTTGATCTCCGACTTGGCTGAGCTCGATCAGCCCTTCGCTGATGACGGCTCCGAACATATCTAGCGTCAGTTCTGGGACGCTCGGGTACATTTGCCGGTTTGTCAAATCAGCGAGAGCGGTCAAATAAGATCCCGCCATAATGTTTCCGAGTTCGTGCAGGGCAGAGGCTCCGATATCGTTCGGCGTCATGCTGTCAATCTCGAATTCCGGATTGCCGACAAGCTCCCTGATCAGCTGCTCGGCCTCTGAAAAAGGCATGATCACGAACATAGAACCTGGAAAATCCCCTTCCATGCGCAAAAAGATGCTTGCGACAGGAAGATCTGCACCGCCGAATAGGTTGACAAGCTCATCAAACGACATCAGCTTGACAAACGGCACTTCCATTTCGATTTTCCTGTTCAGCAACAGGGCCAGGGCGGAAGCGGAATGGCCCGCTCCGATATTCCCGACTTCCCGCAATATATCAAGATGCTCTTCTCTAATTCCGTTAAATACGCTCATCATTGGCTCCTTATTTCTTCACATTTTCAGAAGCGGCGGCAAGGCTCGACTTCCGGTTTAAAACAGCTTCAGAGTCAATCAGATTGAGAAGTCTGGACCCTTGCTTGACGATGCCTTTAATCCATTGCCTGCCGTCTTTTCCTACCGTTTCGGGAGCCGATTCAATTTCCTCTTCCTCGACTGTGATGACATCGTTCGCCTCATCCACCACCCAGCCGACTTCAATGTCCTGATGGGTGATGATGATGATTCTCGTTTCATCAGTAATCGTGTCTCCAGGCGCTTCAATCCGCTTTCTTAAATCGATGACAGGTGTGACAACACCTCTCAAATTAATGACGCCGCAAATATACGGTTCCACTCCCGGCACCCTTGTTGGCTGCTGCCATTTTTCAATGGACATTACTTCTGATACAGAGATGGCATACTCTTTATGATTTACTTTGAACACAATCATTTTCTCACCGGTGGTAGTCTGTGTGGTCAAGAGGATCGCTCTCCTTTCGCTTTCTATTTAATAAGGGCGTTGCAGTCGATGATCAGGGCTACTTGTCCGTCTCCCAAAATCGTCGCGCCGGAAATGGCAAAGACGTTTGTTAAATAATCGCCGAGTGATTTTAATACGACTTCCTGCTGGCCGATAAAGGAGTCGACAACAAATGCCGTCAGCTTGTCTCCTTTTTTCACGACGATGACGTGAAGCTGATCAAGATCATCTGAAGAATCCTCAACATTAAACTGTTCTTTCAGGTAAACCACCGGTACGATATGGCCCCTGAAATCGATCACTTCGCGGTCGTGCGTTTGAAGAATATCTTTCTTATCGATGACAGCCGTTTCTATAATAGAAGAAATCGGAATCGCAAACGTTTCATTTTCAAGTTTGACTAACAGCACGGAAATGATCGACAGTGTAAGCGGAAGCTGGATGGAGAAAAGCGAACCTTCGCCTTCGCTCGATTTGATGCTGACAGAACCGCCCAACGATTCCAGCTTGCTTTTGACAACGTCTAAGCCGACTCCGCGTCCTGAAATATCCGAGATTTGATCTGCGGTTGAGAATCCCGGCGCAAAAATGAGCGCGTCGATTTCATGATCTTCGATCGTTTCGGCTTCGCGTTCAGTAATGACGTTGCGCTCAAGCGCTTTTTCGAGCACCTTTTTGCGGTTGATGCCGGCGCCGTCATCCTCCACCTCGATAAAGACATGGTTACCGCTGTGGTATGCTTTCAGGCGGACTTGACCGGTTTCAGGTTTACCGTTTTTCACCCTGACTTCAGGCGCCTCGATCCCGTGATCAAGGCTGTTTCTCAAGAGGTGGACAAGCGGGTCGCCGATTTCGTCTATTACCGTTCTGTCAAGCTCTGTTTCCGCTCCGAAAATCGACAGCTCGATCTTTTTATTTAATTCTTTTGTCAGCTGGCGGACCATGCGCGGGAATCGGTTGAACACCGTTTCTACCGGAACCATTCTCATATTGAGGATGATCGACTGCAGGTCGCCTGAAATTCTAGTCATCCGTTCGACGGTTTCCGTTAATTCGCTGTGTTCTAGCTCTTTGGCGATCTGCTCTAAGCGCCCCCTGTCAATGACCAGCTCTTCAAACAGGTTCATTAATGAATCGAGGCGGTCGATGTTGACGCGGATCGTCTTCGTTCCGCCGCCTGCCGCAGGTTTCGCCGCGTCTTTTTTGCCGTCCGGCTGCTTAGCCGGTTTTTTCTCCGCCTCTTTCGGTGCGGTTTCTTTTTCGGATGCGGCGGGCTTCGCTTCTTCTTGTGCCGAAAAATCGTTTTTCAGCTCGGTCACTTCTATTTTTTCAATTTCAGATACGCCGTTGATTTTGTTGAAAATCTCTTCTTTTCCGTGTTTGCTTAAAAAGCAGATGACGAATTCGGAATCAAAATCCTCCGATTCAAGGACTTCTGTTTCCGGAATCGTTTTAACGACTTCGCCGACCTCGTTCAGCTGCTCAAATACCATGTACACCCGAACGCCCTTCAACAGACAGTCCTCTTTCAATGCAACTTTGATTTCGAAACATTTAAAGCCTTGTTCCTCAGCTTCGGCGATGACCGTTCGTTGAAATTCGTCATAGGACCATTTCGTTTCGGAAGACGCCGCTTCAGGCGCTTCTGCCGCTGCTGCCGCCTCCTTGTTTGCCCCTGTCACATCAAGCTTGGCGCAGACTTCGGAAACATCTCTTTTGCCGTCGCCGCCTTCGATGATCGAAAGGACGATTGCTTCAAGGTCATCGAGCGCTTCAAACATGACGTCCATCCACTCTGACGTGATGGTCATTTCTTCATTTCGAATCGCATCCAGCACGTTTTCCAGACTGTGCGTTAAATGAGCCATGTCTTCATAGCCCATCGTTGCGCTCATCCCTTTCAAGGTATGAGCCGCTCTGAAAATATCATGGACAAGCTGCAAGTCTGTCGGATTTTTTTCGAGTTCGAGCAATTTTTCGTTACAGGTTTGCAAATGTTCTCTGCTTTCTTCAATAAAGACGTCTAAATATTGATTCATATCCATATGAGTCACGCCCTCTCTTTTTTCATATACGTCATAATGGCTGCGGCAATCTCATCAACATGCTTGATGTCGTTTGCAAGCCCGTTGTTAATGACCGATTTCGGCATTCCGAAAACGACGGACGACTCGGCTGCTTCGGCGATCACCGTTCCGCTCCCATGTTTCAAAAGGCCTTTTACGCCTTCTGTTCCGTCGCTTCCCATCCCCGTCATAATGACGGCGATTTTTTCAAACTCCCGAAGTGAGGCCAGGGATTGAAACAAGTAGTCAACAGAAGGCTTGTGGCGGCTTTCTGTGTCGCGGTCATCGAGCGTGATCACCAATTCGCCCTTTTCAAGGCCGACCGCCATGTTTTTTCCTCCGGGTGCAATGTAAACCCAGCCGTCTTTCGCTCTCTCACCGTTTTCAGCCTCCTTCACGGTTACTTCTGAGAGGTGGTTCAGCCTGTTCGCTAATGAGGCCGTAAAGCCCTTTGGCATGTGCTGAACGATAAAAACAGGCGCCTTCAACGTTTTGGGAAGCTTGGGAAGCACTCTTTGCAGCGCCCTCGGCCCCCCTGTCGATGTACCGATGCAGATGAGCTGTTTTCCAGCCCGAAAGCGGACTGAATCGCTGCCGCCCACAATCGGCTGCTTCGCCGTCTCGATGGCGGGCTTTGAGATCGGAACTTGCCGGCCTTTCAGTTTCACCCGTCCTGCTGTCAAAACCTTCTCAATCAGCATGTCTCTTACTTTATATAAATCTATTGAAATCGAACCCGACGGCTTCGCGACGAAATCGATCGCCCCAAGCTCCAGACATTCGATCGTGATATCTGCTCCCTGCTGCGTCAGGCTCGATACCATGACAACCGGAAGCGGATCGCTCGCCATAATCCTTTTCAACGTTTCTTTTCCGTTCATCACAGGCATTTCAATATCCAATGTGATCACATCCGGACGGAGCTCCTTGATTTTTTGGAGCGCTTCCTCGCCGTTTCTTGCCGTTCCTGCTACAGCAATCTCGTGATTGGATGTTAAAAACTTGGTGATCATGTTTCTCATAAAAGCAGAGTCGTCAACGACAAGAACACGAATCATAATGTATTGCCCCTCCTCAGGAATGAAGATAATTTTTCGATAAAGGACCGGTTTTCGCCCATTTCCGTTCTGCCGTTATGAAGCAGCGATTCGGCCAGCAGGTAAACCGCCCTGCTCGGCTTGGAACGCGGATTCTTTATCAGAAACGGCTGCTGCTCCACAACGGCTCTTGAGACCAGGGGATCCTCAGGAATCGGCCCTGCATATGCAAGCTTTTGCTGCAAAAAAGCGTTTACCGTGTTGGAAAGGCGGAGAAAAGCAGAAATTCCGTCTTTTTGGGTTGTACAGCGATTGACAACGACTTTCAGCTGAAGATCGCGTCCGGTTAATGCCAAATGCTTGATCGCGCTGTATGCGTCCATGATGGATGTCGGCTCCGGCGTGGTGACGACCAGAATTTCATCCGCTGACAGGACGAAAGGCAGCTGATCTTTTGACAGCCCCGCTCCCATGTCAAATATGACATAGTCGAAGCTTGTCAAAGCCCGCGTCAATTCCTTCAGAAAAAACGCCCAGTTTTCCCTGTTCAATTCGAACATTGCATCCAGCCCGGTTCCGCCCGAAATGTATTGAAGGCCTCGCGGGCCGGCTGACAAGGCGCGCTCAAACGGCATTTTTTGCTGGAGGAGGTCCATCACCGTGTAGAGCGATTGCCGGCCGATCAGAATATCAATGTTCCCCATACCGACATCAAGATCGATCAACAGCACGCTCTTTCCTTTTTCCAGAATGGCGAGAGCCGTATTCAGCGATACATTCGACTTCCCGACGCCTCCTTTTCCGCTCATGACAGCGAGCGTTTTCGCTTTTGGATGAGCGATAGCGGCGGGCGGTTCGGCAAAGCGCTGCCCCATCCGCCTTCGTAGGCTTTCTGCCTGATCCATGTTCAACACCCCGTAAGCAGTCTGACAAATGCTGCGTTTGACAAGTAGCGGATATCCTCCGGAACATTTTGTCCGTTTGTAATATAGCCGAGGCCGATTCTCGATTCGGCGAGCAGATTCATGACGCTTCCCAACGAATCGGTCTCATCCACTTTCGTGAATATCAACTGATCGATCGGAATGCTTGAGAACTGCTTAATGAGCTCCTTCATATCCTCGTACTTGCTCGTCGCGGACATGACGAGAAACGCCTGTATCTTACGCTCAAACGGAATGATTTCCTTCAGCTCCCTGACATATTGCCCGTCTTTGAAATTCCGGCCCGCCGTATCAATGAAGACGTGGTCAAAATCGGCGAACTTTTGCTGGGCAGCTTTAAACTCTTCTTTCGTGTAGCACACCTCAAGCGGCGCATTCAGAAGCTCGGCATATGTCCTGAGCTGTTCAACCGCTGCAATCCTGTACGTATCGGTCGTGATAAAAGCGATTTTTTTCTGCTTTTCCAGTACAGAAGAAGCGGCGAGCTTTGCCAATGTCGTCGTTTTGCCGACTCCGGTCGATCCGAAGAGCACGACATATTGCGAATGAATCGCCACGTCCTGTTCCAGATTATCGGGAAGAAGATCGGCCAAAGCATCTGTTAAGTGCGCCAGCGTCTTTTCATCCGTCCACTCTTCGCCGTCTCTTAAAGAAGTGCTGATCAACCGGCCGAGCGCTTTCGTACGGATGGCCGGCGATACCCCTTTCTTTGCCAGGAGCTGGTCCGCCTTTTTCAGCGGTTCAGGCAGCACATCAACAGGCTGCTCATGATGCCGCATTTCCAGCAGTTCTTTCAGCTCTTTCACTTGGCTTGCCAAATCAAGATGGTCCGGCTGCGGGACAGGCGAAGGGCTTTGTTCCCGGAAAACGGGCTTTTGACGCTCTTGCTTCCTTGCGTCGGAAAAGTCCTGGTCGACGACCGCGATCACTTCAACCCCGGTTTTTTTCACAAAGCCGAGAAATTTTCTCTTTTGAATTTTTTTAGAATTCAAGATTACGGCGTCATTCCCGAGCTCCTGTATAATTTGCTTTGTGGCTTCCTGCATAGAACCAGCTACAAATTTTTTGATTTTCATTGAATATCCACCACTCCGATGCTTTGAACTTCTACATTGGCTTCCAATTCGTTATAGGAAAGAACCGGCAGATCAGGGAAATAGCGCTCAAGCAGCTGCTTGACATACATTCTGACAGGCGGCGAACATAGAAGGATCGGCACTTCCTGCCTCAATGAGAGCTGTTCGATTTCTCTTGCTACAGATTGAATGATATTTTCGGATAATGTTGGTTCAAGAGATAAAAAGTTGCCGTGTTCAGTCTGCTGAATTCCTTCCGCCACGGCCTTTTCGACGCGGCCCGAACAAGTCACCACTTTCAGCGTCTCATTTTCCTTCGCATATTGGGCGGTGATCTGCTTGGCCAGAGCCTGTCTGACATACTCGGTCAGCATATCTGAATCCGTCGTCAGCTTTCCGTAGTCGGCCAGCGTTTCAAAGATTGTCACCAAGTTCCTGATCGATACTTTTTCTTTCAGAAGTTTTGCCAGCACTTTCTGAATGTCACCGACAGACAGCGGATTCGGCGAGACCTCTTCGACCAGTACAGGATAAGATTCTTTCAAGTGGTCGATCAGCTGTTTCGTTTCCTGTCTTCCGATCAGCTCATGGGCGTGCTTTTTCACCTGCTCCGTAATATGGGTCGATACGACTGAAGCCGGATCGACAACCGTGTACCCGAGCATTTCGGCCTGATCTTTCTGAGATTCCGGTATCCATTTAGCCGGAAGACCGAAGGACGGTTCGATTGTGTCAATCCCTTCGATCTGATCGTCTTCGCCTGTCGGAGACATCGCCAGAAAGTGATCGAGGAGAAGCTCGCCTTTCGCGACTTCGTTTCCTTTAATTTTGAGCCTGTACTCGTTCGGCTGAAGAGCGATGTTATCCCTGATTCTGACGACCGGAATGACAAGTCCGAGTTCAAGCGCGAGCTGGCGCCTGATCATGACAATTCTGTCCAACAGATCGCCGCCCTGATTTGCATCTGCAAGCGGAATCAATCCGTAGCCGAATTCAAACTCGATCGGATCAATATCAAGCAGATGGACGACGCTTTCGGGGCTTTTTAATTCATCCACTTCAGCTTCTTCCTCAAGGATATCCTCCACTTTTTCCTTCTCTTCACCGGCTTTGGAGAGCATATAGCCGCCTGCGGCGAGAAGAAGAGCCAGAGGGCCTGTCAGGAGAATGCCGATCGGCGTGAAAATCCCGAGCAGGAAAATCGTTCCCGCCGTGACATACAAAAGCTTCGGATAGGCAAACAGCTGGCCTGTAATATCGTGGCCGAGGTTTCCGTCCGACGCCGCTCTTGTCACGACGATACCCGTCGCCGTTGAGATCAAGAGCGCAGGCAGCTGAGATACGATTCCGTCGCCTACAGACAGGAGTGTAAAGTGTGAAGCGGCTTCCTGAATGCTCATTTGTTTTTGCAGCATGCCGATGACAATTCCGAAAATGACGTTGATAAGGACGATGATGATCCCTGCGATCGCATCCCCTTTCACGAATTTGCTCGCTCCGTCCATCGCTCCATAGAAGTCGGCTTCACGGGCCACCTTCTCACGGCGCACCTTCGCTTCCTGCTCGGTCACCATTCCGGCATTCAAATCGGCATCAATGCTCATCTGTTTTCCCGGCATGGCGTCGAGCGTGAATCTGGCAGCAACTTCAGATACCCGTTCCGCCCCTTTCGTTATGACGATAAATTGAATAATGATCAAAATGATAAAGACAACGAGACCGACCAAAACGTTTCCGCCGACAACGAAAGACCCGAACGTCTCGACTACTTTTCCCGCATCACCGTTGGACAGAATCGAACGCGTCGTCGATACATTCAGCCCAAGGCGGAACAGCGTCAAGAGGAGCAGCAAAGAAGGAAAAATCGAAAATTGCAGCGGTTCTTGCATGTTCATTGTGGTGAGAAGCACGATTAACGCAAGAGAAATATTAACGATAATTAAGATGCTCAACATCCATGTTGGAAAGGGTATGATAAGCATTGCCACAATGAGGACAACGCCGGATAAAATAGATAAATCTCTTGCAGACATGCTGTTTCTCTCCTTTTAAAACTGAAAAATTCACTAGATTTTTTGCTTTGTTTTGTAAACATAGGCCAGGATTTCGGCTACGGCCTTAAAGAATTCTTCCGGAACGGCCTGGTCGATCTCAACCTGGTCATAGAGCGCCCTTGCCAAAGGCCTGTTCTCGACCGTCATGACATCGTGTTCTTTGGCGATCTGCCTGATTTTCAGAGCCATTAGATCGACCCCTTTTGCGATGATAAACGGCGCATCCATTTTGTTTTCGTCGTATTTCAATGCGACGGCGTAATGGGTCGGGTTTGTGATGATGACATCCGCTTTTGGCACTTCCTGCATCATGCGGCGCATCGCCATTTCCTTTTGCTTCTGCTTGATCTTCGACTTGATCAGAGGATCGCCTTCGGTTTTTTTGTATTCGTCTTTGATGTCCTGTTTTGACATGCGAATATTTTTTTCATAGTCAAATTTTTGATAGAGGTAATCGAGCACCGCGAGAAAAATTAATGCGACTGCAGCGGAAACCCCCATTAAAAAGGTGAGCCAGCCGACATATGACAAAGCCTCGCCAGCCGACAGCGCCGGGATTCTGAGAATTTTGTCAAAGTTCAGCCATAAAACGGCGAATGTCACGCCTCCGACAATCACGATTTTTAAAATCGATTTAAGCAGTTCAACGATCGCCCTGATGCTGTAAATCCGCTTGAATCCATTAAGCGGGTCAAGCTTTTTCAAATCAGGCTTGATCGCTTCAGGGGCAAATAAAAACCCGACTTGCATATAGTTGCTCAATACCCCAGAGACGACGGCTGTCAGCAAAAGCGGTGCCATAATGAGGCCCGATTCAAGCACAACACTTTGAAACAGGCCGGGAATATTGGCGACTGACACCTTCATCGTGATTAATTCTTTGTAATACTTTTCGATCAGGCCGAGCAGGCGGTCTCTCATAAAAGGTCCGATGAATAAAAAGGATAAAAACACGATGAGAAGAGTGACCGCCGTATTGACATCTGCACTTTTGGCAACCTGACCTTTTTTTCTGCTTTCCCGCCGTTTTTTCGGCGTCGCTTTTTCCGTTTTTTCACCTGCGAAAAATTGCAAATCCAACGTCAGCTTCATCATGCCACCCCAAGCAAAGTTAATAGATCTCTCATTGTCCGAATGGCAAATTCGAAGACGTGCTGCATCATGCTGAACATAACGGCCATGCAGATGATGAGCATGATAAAGGTGATCGCGATTTTCAAAGGAAGCCCGACGACAAACACGTTGAGCTGCGGCACCGTTCTCGCCACAATCCCCAATGCCAGATCGACTAAAAACAAACAAGCCACAACAGGCGCAGACAATTGAAATGCTGTAATAAACATCGTATTGAAGCTTTTTGCGATAAACTCGGCAAATTCTTCGCTTCCAAACGACAGCGCCATCTTGTCGACCGGAATGTATTGATAGCTGTAATAGATCCCGTCAAGCAGGAGATGATGCGCATTCAGGCTCAGCATGAGAAGCAGCGCCATCGTATATAAAAACTGGCCGACAAGCGGGCTTTGCGCCCCTGTCTGTGGATCGATCACATTCGCCACCGCAAATCCCATTTGAAAATCAATGAACGATCCGGCGATTTGAACGGCTGAGATCATCATGTAAGCGATCAGCCCAAGCAGAAGTCCGATGAGCGCTTCCTTCATGGCCAACATCATGTAAATTCCGTCAACGTCAAGGTGAGGAGGCTTTTCAATCGCTTGAAAACTGACGAGCGCAAGAAAAAATGCAAAACCTATTTTATGAACGGCCGGAATTGTCCGATAAGAAAATAGAGGCACCGTTACATAGAATGCTGTGATTCTGACAAACACAAGTAAAAAGGCTGGAAATGATTCGATTATTGACATGTTAAAACTACCCTGCAAAACGGTTTAAATTAGAGAACAGCTCAGTCGCGAATGACAAAATCGTCGACAGCATCCACGGGCCGAAAACGACGAGTCCGACCAAAACGGCGACGATTTTCGGAATGAATGCAAGAGTCTGTTCCTGTATTTGGGTGGTTGCCTGAAAAACGCTGACGATCAGCCCGACGAGAAGAGCGAGCGCCAAAAGCGGCCCGCTGATAAGCAATGTAACGTATACAGCCCTTTCAGCCATCGATATAACAAATTCTGAATTCATGTATTAGCACCTACTCTAAAAGCTTTGCAGCAAAGATTTAACGATTAAATACCAGCCATCTACAAGCACAAACAGCAAAATCTTAAACGGCAGTGAAATCATGACCGGCGGAAGCATCATCATCCCCATCGACATCAAAACACTTGCCACAACCATATCGATAATCAGAAACGGTATAAATATCATAAATCCCATTTGAAACGCGGTTTTCAATTCCGAGATGACAAACGCAGGAACCATAGTTGAAAGCGGAATATCATTGATGGACTCAGGCGTTTCCATCTTTGCGTAATTCATAAATAAAGCCAGATCTTTCTGTCTTGTATGCTTGCTCATAAATGTTTTGATCGGGGCTTCCGCTTTTGTATAAGCTTCATCCAAGGTGATTTTATTGTTCATTAAAGGCGTCAGCGCTTCTTTATTAATCTCTGAAAAAGTCGGCCCCATAATGAAAAATGTCAGGAACAGTGCAAGTCCGATCAGCACCTGGTTTGGGGGCATTGACTGTGTTGCCAGCGATGTCCGGACAAAGGACAGGACGATGACAACCCTTGTGAAACAAGTCATCAAGATCAAGATACCCGGAGCGATCGAAAATACTGTCAAAAGCAGCAAGAGCCGGACGCTGGCGCTGACATTTGCCGCATCGCTTGAATTAAATAAATCCATAAACTCATTCATGTTGATTTTGGCCTTTCTTTCTGCCTTCTGCGCGATTTTGTTTCAGTTCCGCAAGCTGTGCTTTTAACGACTCGGAAAAAGATGCCGTGCCGCTTTGTTTTTGCACGCCTGGAACTTTGACTTGATCCATCCATTTCTGCCATTCAATCTTGCTGTTCATCGCAGCTTCATGCTGCGTGAGAATTTCTTTATATTCCTTTTCATCATCGATCTCTTTCAGCAGCTGGATATTTTCGCCGACACCGACGACCAGCACCCTGTTTCCTACTTTAATCAGCTGTACGGACTTGTTTTGCCCGAGTGAAGTCCCGCCGATGTTTTCAACATACTGGAAGGGTTTTAGCAAACGGTTGCGTTTATTCATGAATTTGACCAAAGCATAGATCAGAAAAATGACGAACAGTAACGCGCCGATCATTTTCACAAAATCAAATATGGAAACGGAAGGAGACGGGGGTTCGGTCTCCGCCTCTTCCTTTAGAGAACTTTTTTCCTCGGTTTTGTCTTTGTCTTTTGCTTTTTCTTTCTCTTTGCCCGCACCTTTTTGCTCAAACAGATGATCAACGGTCTGGTCCCCCGATTCCTCTGCGAGAGCCGGAGCGTACGGCAATGCGAGAAAGGCGCATAGACAAAGGCCGGCTATGAAAATAAGAGGTTTCTTAAACAAGTTGTACACCCTTTAGCTTAGCGTTTTATTGATGGCTTCCATGACGCGGTCAGCCTGGAACGGTTTGACGATAAAGTCTTTCGCTCCCGCCTGGATGGCGTCGATAACCATCGATTGCTGGCCCATTGCCGAACACATGATGATTTTTGCCTGCGGATCGATTTCCTTGATTTCTTTAAGAGCCGTGATTCCGTCTTTTTCCGGCATCGTGATATCCATTGTGACAAGATCAGGTGAATGCTCTTTATACTTTTCAACAGCCTGTGCCCCGTCTTGCGCTTCTGCGACGACTTCAAAGCCGTTTTTCACCAAAATATCTTTAATCATCATTCTCATAAATGCTGCATCATCAACTACTAAAATCTTGTAAGCCATTATTAATCTCTCCAATCAATCTGTTATTATCGTAATTTGCTGATTCGTTCAGCCTGACTCAAAATGTCTGTCACCCTGACGCCGAAGTTTTCGTCTATGACGACGACTTCGCCTTTAGCAACGACGCGCTGGTTGACCAAGATGTCAACAGGCTCACCGGCGAGTTTGTCAAGCTCAATGATACTGCCGGTTGACAGTTCAAGCACCTCTTTGACGCTGCGGTTTGTCCTCCCCAGCTCGACCGTGACGGACAAAGGAATATCCATGAGCATGTCAAGGTTTTGAAGGTGCGGCTGCGCTTCAGTCTGAGGGGCAAAGGATTGAAACTCTGCCGGTGCCACCTGCACAGGCTCTGAAACTTTTGCCGTCCCTTGCCGTTTAGGCGCCGGCTCCTGTCTCTGTGTCTGAGCAGGTGCCGAATTCGGATTAGGCGCCGGTTTTTCCTGTACGGGCGTCTGTACCTCTTCAGTCTTCACAGGCTCTTCTCCGCCGTCCTGATTTGTTAATTCATCAATCAGATCTTTTGCAAAGGTCAGCGGATAAAGCTGCATAATATGCGAATCGATCAGATCTCCGACTTTTAGTCTGAAAGATACTTTGACGAGCGGGTCCTCTTTCGGAATTTGCTCTGTCCCTTCCCCTTCTTTCACATCAAGGAGGTCAACTTCCGGCGGAGAAATATCGATCTTCTTGCTGAAGACGGTGGACATCGATGTCGCAGCGGAACCCATCATTTGGTTCATCGCTTCCTGAACGGCGCTTAGATGAATTTCGCCAAGCGACGGATCTGCGTTCGTCCCGTCTCCCCCCATCATCAAGTCAGCAATGATCGCGGCATCTTCCTGCTTGATGACGAGAAGATTGTTTCCTGAAAAACCTTCTGTATAGCTCACACCGATTGAAACATACGGGTGCGGGAACTCATCATTTAAATGGCTTTTTTCAATCACCGAAACAGTCGGCGTTGTAATTTCGACTTTTTGATTCAATAAAGTGGACAAAGCTGTTGCAGAGCTCCCAAAGGAAATGTTTCCGATTTCCCCGATCGTATCCTGTTCCATCAGGGACAACCCTGATTCTGGCTGCTCTTGAGCCGTATCATCGCCGCCTTTAAGCAGCGCATCAATTTCATCCTGTGATAACCTATTGTTATTCTCCATATTCTTCACCTCTTATGTCGTGATCTAGAATTTGAATCGCAGTCTTTCGATTCATTCGGCCGGCTTGTGCTAGAAATTTCGGTTTATCTCCGACCAAAACAGTAAGAGGTTCTGCTACTGATTTGTCCAAAGTGATACAATCTCCAATTTCTAAATTTAAAAACTCTTCAATGGTTAATTCCGATGATCCGAGTTCTGCGACAATTGGAATTTGCGCCGTCAAAATCCGCTTTTCTATCGACTTTGTTTCCTCCGGTTTTGGTTCAATTCTGTCTGATTGCATCCAGTAGTGAACGGAAAGCTTAGGAATGATCGGTTCCAGGACGACGTGCGGGATGCACAGGTTGATAACCCCGCTGATGTCTCCTATTTGCGTGTTCAGCGAAATGACAACGACCGTCTCATTCGGCGATACCATTTGCACAAACTGCGGATTCACTTCAAAATCGGACATTTCCGGCTCGATTTCCGTGATGGATTCCCACGCATCTTTGTAATTCGTGAGACAGCTTTCGAATAAATTGGACATGATTTTCGTCTCAATCTCCGTCATGCTGTCAATTTTGTTGTGGCTCGAGCCGATCCCGCCCATCACCCGGTCCATCATCGTATAGGCGATGGTCGGGTTGATCTCCATCATGATTCTTCCTTCAAGAGGGCGAACCTCAAACAGATTGAGGATCGTCATATTCGGAATCGATCTGATGAATTCCTCATACGGAACCTGATCAACCGAGCTGACCGAGATTTGGATATAGGTTCTCAACTGAGCTGAGAAATAAGTCGTTAGCAGCCTTGCAAAGTTATCGTGAATCCTGGTCAAGCTGCGGATTTGATCCTTTGAAAAGCGGAGCGCCCGTTTAAAGTCATAGACTTTTACTTTTTTAACGGACTCTTCTTTTTTCAGCTCGTCGGCGTCCATTTCACCGGTCGATATCGCTGAAAGCAGTGCATCGATTTCATTTTGGGAGAGCACTTCTCCTGCCATCTGTTTTCACCTCCATGGTTCTGTCATCTATGTTCCTACTGCAGATTAAAGGAGGTAATGTACACAGTTTTCACTTTTCCCTCTTTCATGTAGTTCGTGTTCAGCTTTTCTTTCAGCTGTTCTTTAAATTTTTCTTTTCCTTTTTGTCCTTCAAGCTCATCTGCGTTCGTGTTCGCCAAAAGGGAGATGACTGAATCTTTAATTTGGAAATCCCGCTTTTCAAGCTCTTCTTTCGCCTCTTTCGAATCGGTTTCAAGCTTGATTGACAAACGGACTACATTGTCTGATTTCAAGTTTGTCGTGATTTCGGCGACTTCAACTGAAGATTCGACCACTTCATCGATCGAAGGTTCTGCGTTTTGATCTTTTTCACTTGCGCTTCCCTTGATGACAAAGAACGCAGCGGTTCCCAACACAGCAATTGCCAAAATAATCGTCATCATAATTCCTAGAAGTTTTTTATTCATTCAGATTCCTCAATTCTTTGGTCACAAGAAAGTATTTGGATTTTTTGATAGAATGACACGATTGTATCCACAACTGTATCTTCATCTTCTTTGACAACAAACTTTTTTCCGTTGGACAGCGTAATTGTCGTATCCGGAAAACATTCAATTTGCTCAATGAATAGTGCATTCAGAATAAAGGGCTGTCCGTTTAATCGCGTAACTTTGATCATGTGTTATCAAGAGGCGCCTTCACGAGGGCGCCTCCTTCCCTCCTATCGCTTCAGATTGACGAGTTCCTGAAGAATTTCATCAGAGGTTGTAATGATTTTCGCATTGGACTGGAAGCCGCGCTGCGCGATAATCATTTCGGAAAATTCTTCTGAAAGGTCGACGTTCGACATTTCAAGCGCACTCGTTTGAATTTTTCCTGAGCCGCCTTCCCCAGGTACAACGACTTGCGGATCTCCCGAACTCAATGTTTCGCGGTAAAGGTTGTCTCCAGCTTTTGATAATCCGGATGTGTTGCTGAATGTCGCAAGCGAGATCTGGCCGGCGGTCTGGTTCTCGTTGTTTTGATCGACATAAGAAACGGTTCCGTCAGGAGCGATGCTGAAGCTTTGCGCGTCTTGCGGAATGTTGATTCTTCCATTATTGGCCGTTAAGACGAACAGCCCGTCAACAGTGACGAGGTCACCTTCATCAGATCGGTAGAAGTTTCCTGATCTTGTGTAGTACACTTCATCTCCTGATCCGACGCGGAAGTAGCCGTCTCCTGTAATGGTCATGTCAAGCTGGCGGCCTGTTGTCGAAGGCGCTGCGTTTGTGTGAATGATATCGATCGATCCGATCGTTGCACCGAGTCCGACCTGCTGGCCGTTTACAGAGCCGCGGTTTGCAGTAGACGACGACGCGCCGGAAAGCTGCTGGCTGACAATATCTTTAAACGTAACCCGGCTTTTCTTATAGCCTGCCGTATTGATATTCGAGATGTTGTTGGCGACGACATCAAGCTTTGTCTGAAAGTTTTTCATGCCGCTGATTCCTGAGTATAGTGAACGTAACATAATTATTCCTCCCTGAATTGTCTGTTTTTATTTATCAGAATGGCTTACCGCCGTCACATTCCACGGATTGACTTCGGTTCCATCGTCAAGGACAAGCAGATACTGTCCGTCTGAGCTTTTAACTGATTTGACGAGCGCCGTTTTTTCTTCGCTGTCTTCGCCTTCATAGGTGACTTCTTTTCCGATCCAGCTGACATACATCGTCATCGGGTCCTGAAGTCCGACGAACGTCGACATCGTTGTGTTCAGATTCGTTAGCTGCTCTAGGCTTGAAAAGGTCGCCATTTGCGCAATGAATTCGCGGTCTTCCATCGGATTTAAGGGATCTTGGTACTGCAGTTGTTTCATCAGCAGTTTCAAAAATTCATCCTTCCCAAGATTGGAGCCGCTCCCTGCTTTCTCGGCTTTTTTTGCCTCGGATAAAAAATCGGATGTCGTCGATTTCGTGTTTGTTGTTCCTAAGGCGGTTCTGGTATCAATTGAAGTATCAGACATTAGATCTCCTCCTCGCTGTCCTGTGATCGAGTCTCGATAAGCTCATCCAGAAACTCCTGAAAATCCTCATTTTCCTGCTTACTTTGCTGATCTTGCTTCGGCTGATGCTGGTTTTTCTCATCGTCCGCCAGCTGTCCGAAAGTCTGATCGCTGTTTTGAAGCGGAACACCGAAGCGGTCAATTTGCACAGACATGTTGGGCAGCGCCTGTTTAAGATGCGCGAGATTGTGTTCGAGCAGCTCTTTAGCCGACTGGGTCGATGCGATGATTTTGCTTGAAAACATCCCGTGCTGTTTGACGAGCTTGATCGTGATAAAGCCAAGATTTTCAGGATTCAGGCGGATCGTGAAACTGCCTGTCGACCTGCCGAACGGCGTATACTTCATCTGTTTCCATGAGCTGAGAATTTGTTCTGAAAAGCTTTTCGGCTGAGCGGAAGCTTCCTCTGCCGCCGAAGGCTGGAGACCCTGGATCAGCGCTGTGCCTGTCCGATGATTGGCCAGTACAGAGGATTGAATCGGCTGTTCCTTTTGGCCTTGCTTTCCTTCAGTTTGAATTTCTCTTCTGTTCAAAACAAAGGACAACGGCTTCTCAGAAAGAGAAACATCGGTTTTCTTGCTCATGAGCATTGCCTTGAGTTCGCTTTCGGCCATTTTCCACTCTTTTTGATCCGGTTCAGCGTTTGCGTTCATCATCTGCTCCATTAAGCTTTTCAAGCTTTTCAGCTCGGTGTTTGACATGGACAAAAGCTGCGATTGGCTCGGATCTTTCGTGAAAAATTGACGTTTAAGCTCATCAATCAGCCCTTCTGCTCCCGCCTTTGTTTGAAGAGCGGCGAGAAATTCCGGCGCCTGTTTCAATAATTCTGCGATTTGCGAAGTTTTGAGTGACGGTTGATTTTCATTTACAATCGCAGCTAGCAGCTGCTGAATCTGGCCGAGAATTTGCAGGTCGGGCTTTTTCGGCTCTTCTGTCCCGCTTTCGTCGGCAGGCAAAGCTTTAGCATCAGCCGTTTTGCCTGATTGTTCAGGCAGGGCGGCTTTTTCAAGCAGCTCTTTTATTTGTTGTAACAGCTGTTCTGCCAATGCCAGTTCATCCGGAGATGCATTCAGCTCTTCAAGCTGCTGAAGGGAATTCAGCCAGTCTTCATTGAAAGAGCTGTCTTCCTTATTTGAAAGCCATTGCTTCAGTTCATGCAAAAGCCCTTCCAACGGCGTATCCTGAGAAGGCTCTTCTCCCTTTTGAAAAGGGGAAAGTGAGCTGTTTTCCTTCTGGAGCACATTCTGAAAGAGCGCGCCCAACGGCGTCCTGCTCGTTTTTGCAGGTGCAGTGTCCACCGCAGGTTTGGCATCAAAGGAGATTGCGTCAAAAAGCCTCAAGCTATTCCCCCCCTTCTTTTTTCGCTTCGTTTTTCGCCTCGTTTTTCACAAGCTTTTCTGTGAATACAGCCGCTTTATCAGGAGACATTTTTGAGAGGATCTCAGTCACTTTCTTTTTGCTTAAAGAATCTAAAATATTGATTGCCTCTTCCTCTTTTAATTCGCTTAAAATTTTTGCAGCTTTATTGCTTTGCATGCTTTCATAAATTTTGACGACTTTTCCGTCTCCTTGACCTTCGGCGTTCTTTTTATCCTGCTCTTTTTCATCTTTTTCCGTTTTTTCGAGCGAGCTGATTTTTTGTTTCAGCCTTTTAATCTCTTGATCACTCGTTTTTAAGTCACTCGTCAGCGTTTCGATTTCGCTTTTTTGTTCATCGATCGTCTTTTGGAGCTTTTCTGCTTTGTTCTCCTGCTGTTTAGTTGCGTGATCTATGTCCTGATCCTCGCCGTTTTTCACAAGCTCTTTTACGACGGGAATTTTTGAGGCTGCATCCTGAAAATTGACGCCCAAAAGCCACATGCCGACGAACGCTACAACGATTAAAAAGATCAGCGGAATGACGATGACAAACAAAAATGTCTGAAATTTACCGGCTTTTTTTTCTTCGGTCATCGTTTTTCTACCCCTAGCTTCCTTGAGTTATGTACTGGGCAATGGAGATATCGTCCATTTCCTTTAACTCATTTGCTTTGTTTTGCAGCGAATACATTTCAAACTGCTTTTCTTTCATTTTTTCAAATTTTTTCAGCTCGATATTTTTCTCCGTCAAATCGTGCTGTTTTTCATTCATTTCATTTCTCTTCATCATGACGAGCTTTTGATAATGGTAGATTGTCGTTTCAAGATTTGTGACAAATTGCTGATAATGCCGCATTTCCTGAACGCTCATCCCCGTCTGCATCTTGATTTCCTTGTTTTTTTCCAGCGTTTCTTTTTGGCTCATGCTTTCATACAGCTTTTCCGCGACCTTTTCGAATTCGGAAACTGAGTGCTGATATTCAGCAAATGATTGGTCTTTTTCATTTTCTTTAAGCTCGAGGAGCTTTTGAAATTTAAATGAATAAGCCATTCTTAATCCTCTCTTCCTGTAAGACTCTTTAATAAGGAAATGCTCTCTTCCAGCGATGCCGCTTCATCCACTTCCTGCTTGAGGAAGCTGATCAGCTTAGGGTGGAATTGTATGGCCTCATCAATTTCTCTGGAAGACCCTTTTTTATAGGCTCCTATGTTGATCAGATCCTCTGAGTTTTGATAGGTTGACAGCATTTCCCTGAACCGGTTCGCTGCTCTGATATGGTCTTTCTCGGCGATGTTCGACATCACCCTGCTGATGCTTTTTAAAATGTTGACTGCCGGAAACTGGCCTTTATTCGCAAGGGCTCGGTCAAGAACGATATGGCCGTCCAAGATTCCCCTTACAGTATCGGCGATCGGTTCATTCATATCATCGCCGTCGACAAGAACCGTATAGAAAGCAGTTATTGACCCGCTTTCCGTCGTTCCTGTTCGTTCTAAGAGCTTAGGTAAAATAGCGAACACTGAGGGTGTATAACCTTTTGTCGTCGGCGGTTCGCCCGTCGCCAGGCCGATTTCCCTCTGGGCCATGGCGACCCTTGTCACCGAGTCCATCATGAACATGACGTTTTGTCCTTTGTCGCGGAAGTACTCGGCAATCGCTGTTGCTGTATAGGCCGCTTTCAGACGCATCAGCGCCGGCTGGTCAGATGTAGCCACTACAACGATCGTTCGCTTCAGCCCTTCTTCGCCGAGATCTTTCTCTATGAACTCCCTGACTTCCCGGCCCCGCTCTCCGACAAGAGCGATGACATTCAAGTCTGCGGCCGTCTCTCTCGCAATCATTCCCATAAGCGTGCTTTTTCCGACGCCGCTTCCGGCGAATATCCCGACACGCTGTCCTTTTCCGACGGTCAGCAGACTGTCGATCGATCTGACGCCGACCGCCATTTTTTCTCTGATCGGCGGCCTTTTCATCGGATTAGGCGGCGCCTGGTCTGTCGATACTTGAGCCAGACCTTTCGGAAGCACGCTGCCGTCGAGCGGATTGCCGAATGCATCGACAACTTGTCCGATCAACCCGGAGCCGACTTTGACCCTAAGCGATTCGCCCGTCGCTTCGACAATGCTGCCGGGGGCAATATTGGCCGCTTCCAAATATGGCATCAGAAGAATATTTTGGTCTTTGAAGCCGACAACTTCAGCTTTAATAGCCTTTGGCCCGTCACCTTTTGTATAGATTTTGCAGACATCGCCGATTGAACATTCAGGTCCTTTGGATTCAATCATCAGGCCGACCGCCTGTTTGACTTTTCCGTATCGTTTGTAGGAATCTGCGGTTTCTATACATTCAAGCAGCTGCTTGAGCATCACCGGACAACACCTGCCGTTTCAAGCAGGCTGAGCAGTTTTTGTTTCAGCTGCTGCAATTGAGTGTCGATGCCTGCATCGATTCTTCCGAAAGCCGTTTCAACATAGCACGTTCCTTTCGGCGCTTTTTCATCGGCGTATATCGCGATATGGGCGCCGTATTGGAGGAGCTGCTCAAGTTCGTTTTTGTGGCTTTGAACCTCGGTGTAGTACTCCGGATCTACATAGATGGCAATGTCATCGAATTCCTTCATTTCCGACAGCACCTGTTTTACGAGGGCTGTAAAAGCTTCTTTGTCGTCAGCCTTTTGATTCCAAACTTTTTTAGCCAGTGACACGGCAAGTTCGACAATTTCTTCGGATGATTGTTCGATTTTTTCTTCATAGTCACGTCTAGCCGCCCGGACGATGGCATTGGCTTCATCCAAATACGCTTGATAAGCGCTTCGGGCCTCGGCCTTTCCCTCTTCAAATCCAGCTTGAAAGCCTTCTTGTTTCGCCTGGTCTATCAGCGCTTCGCGTTCTGTTTCCCAGCTTGACCGTTCCTCTTCGATTTGCCGTCTGACCTGTTCGAGTTCAGCGCTCGCTTTTTCGTATATTTTTCCGGCTTCTTGTCTGGCATGGTCGAGGAGGTATTCCGGATCCTGTCCGGTATCAAGTTCGGTTTCTGTCTCAGGAAGTTTGACTTCCTTTAATGAAATCGTCCGCCTTTCTTTTTTCGGTATTGATGATAATCGCTGTTTAATAATGTTAGACAATGATATCATCTCCTCCGCCTCTGGCGATTACGATCTCACCTGCTTCTTCAAGTCTTCGGATGACGCTTACGATTCTCGATTGAGCTTCTTCTACGTCACGCAGACGCACAGGGCCCATGAATTCCATTTCCTCTTTAAATGTTTCAGCCATACGCTGCGACATGTTGCTGAAGACGATGTCTTTGACCTCTTCGCTGGCCACTTTGAGAGAAAGAAGCAGATCGTCGTTTTCCACATCGCGGATAACCCTTTGAATAGCGCGGTTATCAAGCGTAACGATATCTTCAAAGACGAACATCCGCTTTTTAATCTCGTCGGCAAGCTCAGGATCCTGAATTTCAAGGGCGTCAAGGATCGTTTTCTCCGTACCTCTGTCAACTCCGTTCAACACTTCGACTACGGCTTCGATACCGCCGGTCTGCGTGTAGTCCTGAGTGAATGTGGACGATAGCTTTTGCTCCAGAATCTGTTCGACTTCATTGATGATTTCCGGCGACGTCCTGTCCATAACAGCGATCCTTCTTGCAACCTCTGCCTGCACATCCTGATTCAGCTCTGACAATATCTGACCCGATTGCACGGGATCGAGATAAGACAGAATCAATGCGATCGTCTGCGGGTGCTCATGCTGGATAAAGTTCAGAATCTGCTCGGGATCCGCTTTTCTGGCAAAATCGAACGGTCTGACTTGAAGAGACGATGTCAGCCTGTTGATAATGCTGGCGGCTTTGTCTTCGCCGAGCGCTTTGTCAAGCACCTGCTTGGCGTAATGAATGCCGCCTTGAGAAATATATTCTTGAGCAATAGCCGTTTCATGAAATTCCTGAATAATCTCATCTTTTTTCTCAGGTGATACAGCTCTGACATTTGATATTTCAAGCGTCAGCCTTTCGATCTCTTCATCTGTTAAATGCTTGTAAACGGAAGCTGACACATCAAGCCCTAAGGATATCATGAGAATGGCCGCTTTTTGTTTGCCTGTAAGCCTGTCTTGTTTCATTTTTGCCATTTCAATACTCCTCCTAATCCTCGGTCAGCCAGCTGCGCAGTAATTTGGCGAATTCTTCAGGCTTGTCTTTCGCCATTTTTTCAAGCTGTTTTCGTCTGACAGTTTCTTCTGTCTCTTTTTCATTGTTCACATCAGCAACCCGAATCGGCTCCTGAGGCGTTTCATACCATTCTTCCTCGTATTCGTCATCTCTATTTTTACGTCTTCTGACAAGCCAGATGATGAGGCCGATTACAGCAACAAGCGCTGCTCCGCCTGCGATGTAAGCCCACATCGGTATGCCGCCTGTTTCCGTTCCTTCATCGATTGTCTGCTTGCCGTCGAACGATTGGACAGAAACAACGATTTTATTTTCAACATCCTCATCTGTCAGAGGCTCTTCTTCATAGTTCTTGTCAATCGATGTTTTCACAATGGTTGAGAGGATTTTTTTAATATCGTCCTCCCTTTCAGCAGGCAGTGACTGCGGGTTGTTTGCATCAGGCGGTTCAACCATGACCTGGACGCCCAGATCTCTGATTTTGTACGGGCTCTCAGCGATTTCTTTATGGATTCTGTTGACTTCATTGTTGATTCGTTCTTCGCTTTTCTCATAGTCTCCGTTGCCTGTTCCGCCTTCTGTTTCAGCATAGTTCGTTACATCGTTTTCACCTGTTCCGTTGACGCCTCCCGCTTGTGCTCCCTGTCCGGAATATGTTTCACTGACGCGCTCTGCGCTGACCGTGATTCCTTCCATATTTTCTTTGTCGACAGGTTCAACCAGGTCTTCCGTCCTGTTTTCTTTTGTGAAATCGATGTCAGATGTGACGGATACAACCACTTTATCCTGTCCCATCATCGTGCCGAGCATGGTTTGGATTTGTCTTTGCAGGTCCTTTTCGATCTGGGCCTTGACTTCCCTTTGGGAAGAATAGCTGTCGGCGTAAGAACCGGACTCTTTGCCTGTTTGATCGTAATATGTGGAGTTTTGATCCATGATCACGATGTTTTTCGGGTCAAGGTTCGGCACGCTTTTCGATACGAGATGATAAAGGCCGTTGATTTCATTTTGATCAAGCGTGTGGCCGGGCTTCACCTGAAGAACAATCGAAGCGGATGCTTCCGGCTTTTCCTCTCCGACAAAGACGGATTCCTTCGGCAGGTTAATCATAACCTTCGAATCTTTAATCCCGTCTATTCCTTTGATGAGGTTGGATAGCTCGGTTTGCGTGGCTTTCACTTTCAAAACGTCAAATTCGTTGTCCGTCATGCCAAAACCGGCATTTTCGCCAAAGAATGAATAATCGATGCTCCCGCTTTTCGGAAGGCCCTCTGCGGCAAGATCGACTTTCAGTTCATCGACTTTTTCTTCCGGAACTTTGATGACTGAACCGTCAGTCGCAACTTCAGATGGAATACCTTTTTCATCGAGCACCTGTTTGATTTGGCCGGTTTCTTCAGCTGACAAATCTTTATAGAGCGGCACCATTTTATTTGACGAAGCAACAATTCCAATGATGATTGACAGGATGACTGCCAGAGCGACAATGCCGATCAGCAGAATCTTCTGCAGCTTTGATCTGTTTTTCCAAAAATCAGTTATTTTCGTTTTAATTTGCAATAAATTACGATTCATCTTACTCCCCCGGTAGTTACACTAATTCTCTTCGCTTTCAGACTCCTTTCTTACATTTGCATTCTCATGATTTCCTGATAAGCTTCAACCGCTTTGTTGCGGAATTCCGTCGCAGCCGTCAATGTAATGTTTGCCTTCTGGGCTGCAATCATCACTTCATCAAGGTTGACATCCTGACCGAGAGCAAGCGCGTTTGTCAGTTTATCAGATTCATTTTGAGATTGATTCAAAGCATTGATAGAATCTTTCAGCACGTTGGAAAAGCTGACTTGGTTCTCTGAACCGTCCTGCTTGTTCTTGATCTGATTTGTTGCATTCGTTCCCGCCTGCACGGATTGAACTCCAAACGGAGAGATTCCATTAACCATTCGTGTCATCACCCTACTTTCCGATTTCTAATGCTTTCATCAGCATTCCTTTTGTCGCGTTCATTGCTGTGACATTGGCTTCATATGACCTTGTGCTGCTCATTAAATCGACCATCTCTTTTAGCGGATCGACATTCGGCATCTGCACGTATCCGTCTTCGTTTGCGTCGGGATGGGTCGGATCATAAACGAGCTTAAACGGTGTTTTGTCTTCGCTTATCTTGGTCACCTTCACCCCTTCGCCGACTCTCGCCGATGCATTCATCGATGATTGGAGAACGGATGAAAAGGATTCGCCTTTCGGAGCCGTCGATACAAGCTTTCTTCTATACGGCTGCCACTGTCCGTCAACCAGCTTCGCTCTCGTCGTATCCATGTTTGCCAGGTTGGAAGAAACGGTATCCATTCTGACTCTCTGTGCAGTCAACGCTGAAGCTGAAATGTTGATGCTATTGAATACCCCCATTATTTACCTCCTGTAATCGCGGTTCTTAGCGAGTTGAATTTTCCGCTTATTCTTTCAACCAGCGCTTGATACTGGATTTGATTTTTCGCCATTTCACTCATTTCCTGATCAACGTCCACATTGTTCCCGTTTTCTTGATAAGTTGTATTCTTTCTCGACACAACTGAATAATTTGGCTCATTCCCTTTAAAGTCAATGTGTCTATAGTCTGTTTTTATGGCATTAATCCGGGAGGACTCCTCATTCAGCACATTTTTGAAGGATACTTTTTTCGCCTTGTAGTTCGGTGTATCTACATTGGCCAGATTGTTCGTTATGACTTTTTGCTTAATGTTCGCTTGATTCAAGGCTCCCTCTAGTCTATGTATCGTTCCTGAAAATATATCCACCGTCCAAATACCTCCAATCTTTTTCCATCTGTCTTAAAATCTTGTCGAGAATTGTAAAAACCATAAGCCTATTGTAAGGAATAATAGGCTTAAAGTCTATGATCTGGAAGCAAAAAAAAATCGTAAGAAATATCTATTTTATGAATAGGTATTTTGACCTAGATTATAAGAACTATGTAATGTTACGTTCATTAAAGTTTCAAAAAATTATGTTAGTATATCTTTTATTCAAGTAACGCATTGATTTTGCACCGCGTTTTAGTTGTTTTTTGATATGAAAAAATTACGATAATATAGTTTAAAACATGAAATAAAAAAAGCCGCAGAACGGCATGTTCTGCGGCTTTCGCCTTTTAATGAGACTTTAGTTTTTCTAACTCCATCAAAAATTTGTTGTTCAGCACTTTGATGTATGTGCCTTTCATCCCTAGTGACCTTGATTCAATGACACCGGCGCTTTCAAGTTTACGGAGCGCGTTGACAATGACCGAGCGGGTGATGCCGACGCGGTCTGCAATTTTACTAGCGACAAGCAGGCCTTCATTTCCGTCAAGCTCCTCAAAAATATGTTCAATTGCTTCAAGCTCGCTGTAAGATAGTGAACTGATCGCCATTTGAACGACCGCTTTGCTGCGCGCTTCCTCTTCGATCTCTTCCGCTTTCTCTCTGAGAATTTCCATTCCTACGACAGTGGCGCCATATTCGGCAAGGATCAGATCGTCATCCTCGAATTTCTCCTGAAGGCGGGACAGAATCAAGGTGCCCAGTCTTTCGCCTCCTCCGATGATCGGAACGACCGTGGTCAGACCCGCTTGGAACAAATCGCGGTTTTCCACAGGGAAAGCTGTGTATTCGCTGTTGATGTCAAGGTTAGATGACGTTTCCGGAATGTTGAACAGGCTTTTTGTATAATCTTCAGGAAACTGGCGCTCTTCAAGCATTTTTTTCATCCGGTCATTTTCGATCTGCTGGTTGATCGAGAAACCGAGAAGCTTTCCTCTGCGGCTGACGACGAAAATGTTCGAATCAATCACATCGCGAAGCGTTTCGGCCATTTCTTTAAAATTAACCGGCTTCCCTGCCGCATTTTGCAGCATTGCATTAATCTTTCTTGTTTTTTGTAATAAAGCCATAATAAATTGATCCTCCTAAATTACTCTTATTTAATTGTTTATAAAATAAACTGGCTTAAATCCTTATTCTTAGCGATCGAACCGAGCTTTTCTTCAACATATTGAGGCGTGATGACCACTTCTTCCATCGTCACATCCGGAGCCTCGAATGACAGTTCTTCCAAAAGACGTTCCAAAATGGTGTGAAGCCTTCTCGCCCCAATATTGTCTGTGTCCTGGTTCACATGATAAGCCACTTCTGCAATCTTACGAATAGCATCGTCAGAAAATTCAAGAGATATACCTTCCGTCTTCAATAAAGCCTTATACTGCTTAAGAAGAGCGTTGTCAGGCTCAGTTAAAATTTTCACAAAGTCATCGATGCTCAGCTTTTGAAGCTCAACGCGTATTGGAAAGCGCCCCTGCAGCTCAGGAATTAGATCTGAAGGCTTCGCCATGTGGAATGCACCTGCAGCAATGAACAGAACGTGATCCGTTTTGACCGCACCGTACTTTGTCATGACGGTAGATCCTTCAACAATCGGAAGAATATCGCGCTGCACGCCTTCTCTTGAGACGTCTGCCGATGAAGAAGCACCGCTCTTTTTGGCGATTTTATCGATCTCATCGATAAAGATGATTCCCGACTGTTCGGCTCTCTGGACAGCTTCCTGGGCAGCTTCGTCCATATCGATGAGCTTTGCCGCTTCTTCATTCGTCAGCACTTTTCGCGCTTCCCTGACCGTAAGCTTGCGGCGCTTTTTCTTTTTCGGCATCAGGCTGCTGAGCGCATCCTGCATGTTCATGCCCATCTGTTCCATACCCGAGCCTTGGAGCATATCAAACATGGACGGCTGCTGCTCCTCCACCTCAACGGTGACATAATGGTCTTCAAGTTCGCCGAGAGCAAGCTGATGCGCAATCCGTTTTCGGTTGTTTTCGATATCCGCGTCTTCTTGCTTTTCCGCTTCACCAGTTTCTTGATCCTGATTTCCGCCAAACAGCATTTCAAAAGGATTTTTCGCACCTGTCTGTTTTTTTCTTCCCGGTACAAGCAGGCGGACGAGGCGTTTATTTGCGTTTTCTTCAGCGATGCCTTTCACTTCGTTCATTTTTTCCTCTTTGACGAGGCGGACTGACGTTTCCACAAGATCCCTGACCATCGACTCCACATCTCTGCCCACATAACCGACTTCCGTGAACTTCGTCGCTTCGATTTTGACGAACGGAGCGCCGACGAGTTTCGCGATTCGTCTTGCAATCTCGGTTTTTCCCACACCTGTCGGGCCCATCATCAATATGTTTTTCGGAACGATTTCTTCGCGCAGTTTTTCATCAAGAAGACTTCTTCTGTAGCGGTTCCTCAATGCCACGGCGACCGCTTTTTTCGCATCGAGCTGGCCGACGATGTATTGATCAAGCCTTTCGACGATCTGCCTAGGAGTCAGCGGCTTTTTTTCCATATGCCTCATATCCTTTCTATTCAAGTTCTTCTACAATGATCTGATCGTTCGTATACACACAGATTTCGCCCGCGGTTTCAAGTGAAGCCCTCGCAATCGCTTTCGCGTCAAGCTGGCTGCCGGCATGACGTTTCAGCGCCCTTCCGGCTGCAAGCGCGTAGTTTCCACCTGAGCCGATCGCCAAAATGCCGTCGTCCGGTTCAATCACTTCGCCTGTTCCGGAAACGAGCAGCATGCTGTCGGCATTCATGACGATCAGCATCGCCTCAAGCTTTCTGAGGACTTTATCGCTTCGCCACTCTTTTGCAAGCTCGACTGCCGCCCGCTGCAAATTGCCGTTGTATTCTTCAAGCTTCGCTTCAAACATTTCAAAGAGCGTGAAAGCGTCTGCAACAGAACCGGCAAAACCGGCAATGACCTTTCCGTTGAAGAGTTTTCTTACCTTTCTTGCGGTATGCTTCATGACGACAGCCTGACCGAACGTAACCTGGCCGTCTCCCGCCATCGCGCTTTTTCCGTTGTGCTGGACGGCAAATATCGTCGTTGCGTGAAAAGATGACATAAAAGAACCTCCTTTATTTCCCTTTATGTGCCCGAGGGTGATGAGACATATATGTCTTTCTGAGCATATCTTTAGATACATGCGTATACACCTGGGTTGAAGAAAGATTTGAATGCCCAAGCAGTTCCTGAACGCTCCTCAGATCCGCACCCTCATTTAACAAATGGGTGGCAAATGTATGGCGGAGCATATGCGGATGTATATGTAATGTACCCGAAGTCTTCTTGACCAGTTCTCCCAAAATGTAACGAACCCCCCTCGGGGTTAAGGGCCCGCCCCTTTGATTCAAAAAAATAAAAGGGCAGGGCTCTTTCGCTTTTAACAGAAGGATGCGTCTTCCATTTTGCAAATACAGATCCAAAGCCTCCCGGGCGAATGAACCAAATGGAATATACCTTTGCTTCCTGCCTTTCCCGTGGACCAAAACCGTATCTAAAAACAGATCCAAATCAGATTCCTTCAGGCTGCAAAGTTCGCTTACCCGCATGCCTGTCGCGTAGAGAAATTCCAGGAGCGCCTGATTTCTTTGGCCGAGCGGTGTACTCAAATCCGAAACCTCAAACAGTTCTTCAAGTTCCTTTTCATATAAAAACTTCGGAATCCGCTTATCCTGTTTCGGGAGACTGACAAGCAGAAACGGGTTTTCTTTTACCAGCTTTTCCCTTAATAAAAATTTATAGAAGCTACGCAGAGCCGAAATTTTCTTGCTGATCGTCCTGCGAGTGAGCCCTTTTTCATGCGCTTCCGTCAAGAAAATTCTCACATCCGGATAAGTCACGTCTTCAAAACCCTTTATGCCCTGAACGTGTAAAAAGCGTTCAAAGTCTTCAATGGAAGAAATGTAACCCACAATTGTATATTTTGAATAATTCTTTTCTATTTGTAAATATTCAATGAATAAAGTTAAAAAATTCTTAACATTTGCCATCATTACACCTCTTCGAAAAGGGCTTTTAAATGTTATCACATAACAAGTTCATCTGGCAATGAATAACTATAGCGTTTTCGAAATATTTCGAATTGTCTCCAATGCGCGCGAAGCATACTGTTCATTTCGTTCCTGCTTGTTTTTAATTTTAACACCCAATTCTTTGAACAGGCCGAAGTTTGCATTCATCGGCTGGAAGTTTTTCTTGTTTGTTTCCGTAATGTAATGGGCCATGCTGCCGATCGCTGTTTCATTTGAAAAAGTGACAGGTTCTTTTCCCTGGATGAGCCGAGCCGCATTTATACCGGCAACAAGACCTGAAGCCGCTGATTCAACATACCCTTCAACACCTGTCATTTGACCGGCAAAAAACAGATCGTCCCGCTTTTTAAACTGGTAGGTCGCTTTTAACAGACTCGGCGAGTTGATGAACGTATTTCTGTGCATCACGCCGTAGCGGACGATTTCTGCCTGTTCCAGTCCCGGAATGAGGCGGAGCACTTCTTTTTGGTCGCCCCATTTGAGGTGGGTTTGAAAACCGACGATATTGTAAAGCGTGCCGGCTGCATCATCTTGGCGCAGCTGCACAACGGCGTACGGACGCTTTCCTGTTTTTGGGTCTTCAAGTCCGACAGGCTTCATCGGGCCGAACAGCATGGTTTTTTTGCCGCGCTTCGCCATGACTTCAATCGGCATACAGCCTTCAAAGAAGATTTCCTTTTCAAATTCTTTCAATGGAACGGTTTCCGCAGACACAAGGGCGTCATAAAACCTGTCAAACTCTTCTTCTGTCATCGGACAGTTCAAATACGCTGCCTCCCCTTTGTCATAGCGGGATTTCAAATAGACTTTATCCATGTCAAGGCTGTCTTTTTCAACAATCGGCGCAGCCGCGTCATAAAAGTATAGATAGTCCTCGCCTGTCAGCTCCCGGAGCTTTGCGGAAAGCGCTTCTGATGTCAGCGGTCCTGTCGCAATGATTGTCGGTCCTTCCGGTATTTCCGTGACTTCTTCATGAAGCACGGTCACATTCGGATGATTCTTTACTTTTTCGGTAACGTTTGCGGCAAATTCATGCCTGTCTACGGCAAGCGCACCGCCGGCAGGAACAGAACATTCGTCAGCAGCAGCGATGATGGCCGAGTCAAGAACCCGCATTTCTTCCTTTAATACACCGACAGCATTCGTTAATGAATTCGCCCGAAGCGAGTTGCTGCAGACAAGTTCGGCAAATTTATCTGTATGGTGCGCCGGCGTTTGCTTGACTGGCCTCATTTCGTATAAACGGACATTGATACCGCGCTTAGCAAGCTGCCATGCCGCTTCGCTTCCTGCAAGTCCTGCACCGATGACATTTACTGTTTGATTCATATTCACATCTCCTAATTTATGAATTGACTTATTCTTTTAACACAACAAAGAAGGTGAGCAAAGCCCTGCTCACCGCTACTTTTGTTGTTCTTCCTTATAATCGCAATTAACGCACTGCACTTGAACGCCTTTTTTGAGCTTTTTCTCCACAAGCATGTCCTCGCATTTCGGACATTTCCGTTCAAGCGGTTTATCCCATGATACGAATTCACATTCAGGATAGCGGTCACAGCCGTAAAAAATGCGGCGTTTTTTCGATTTGCGCTCGACGATGTTGCCGGTTTTGCATGATGGGCATTTGACGCCGATCTCTTTTACGATCGGCTTGGTGTTGCGGCAGTCCGGAAAATTGGAGCAGGCCATAAATTTGCCGTACCGGCCCATTTTATAGACCATCGGATGTCCGCACGCTTCACAGTCAACACCTGCATACTCCGGTTCGATCTCCACTTCCTGCATCTCGGCTTCCGCTTTTTCAACACGCTTTTCAAAGTCCTTGTAAAAGGAATCGATGATCTGCACCCATTGAATGTTTCCGTCTTCAACGTCATCAAGCTCTTTTTCCATTTTGGCGGTGAACTCAACGTTAATAATCTCAGGGAAAAACTCCATGATCAAGTCAAGCACAATTTCACCGAGCTCAGTCGGAATAAAGCGTTTATTATCAAGGGCGACATACCCGCGCTTTTGGATCGTGTCAAGCGTCGGCGCGTATGTGGATGGACGTCCGATTCCCAGTTCTTCAAGCGTTTTGACCAGCCTTGCTTCCGTATAGCGCGGAGGCGGCTGTGTGAAGTGCTGTTCGGGCTCGATGTCTTTTGAAAGCACGGTATCGCCTTCAGCGAGATCCGGAAGCATCTTATTCTTCTCTTCCATCTGATCGTCTTTGCCTTCAACGTACACTTTCATGAAGCCTGAAAACTTGACTTTACTGCCGTTTGCCCGAAATGTCAACCCGTTGTTTTCAAGGTCGACGCTCATCGTATCCAGTGTCGCCGGAGCCATTTGGCTTGCGACAAAGCGCTCCCAGATCAGCTTGTATAGCCGAAGCTGGTCTCTTCCCAATACCGCCTTCAGATCGGAAGGCTTTCTGAGCACCGAGGTCGGCCTGATCGCTTCGTGGGCATCCTGGGCGTTTTCATTCTTTTTGGCCGGCTTTCGCTTGCTACCCAAAAATTCTTTTCCGTACTGTTCGCCGATGAATGATGCCGCTTCTTCTTGAGCAGTATTCGAGATACGGGTTGAATCCGTTCTCATATAAGTGATTAACCCGACCGTTCCTTCTTTGCCGAGATCGATTCCTTCATAAAGCTGCTGGGCGATCATCATCGTTTTCTTTGCCCGGAAATTCAATTTGCGCGCCGCTTCCTGCTGAAGCGTCGACGTCGTAAATGGGAGCGCAGGATTTCGCTTCCGTTCTTTTTTCGTTACCTTTTTGACCTCAAATTTGTTCCCTTTGATCCGGGATAGGATTTGCTTCACATCATCTTCGCTTTTCAGCTGGTGCTTTTCCCCGTTGATTCCGAAGAAGCTCGCTTCAAACGTTTCTTTACCTTTGAGAAAAGACCCTTCAATTGTCCAATATTCTTCCGGTATAAAATCGTTGATTTCTTTCTCCCGGTCAATGATAAGGCGGAGCGCAACAGATTGGACACGTCCCGCACTCAAGCCTTTTTTTACTTTTTTCCATAATATCGGACTGATTTTGTACCCTACAAGGCGGTCCAGAATTCTTCTCGCCTGCTGGGCGTCGACAAGATCCATATTGATCATGCGCGGATGCTTAAATGATTCTTTGATCGCATCTTTTGTAATTTCATTAAATACGACGCGGCAGTCGGAATTCAGGTCCAAATCAAGGCTGTGCGCCAAATGCCACGCAATCGCTTCCCCTTCCCTGTCGGGGTCGGCTGCGAGATAAACTTTTTTTGCCTTTTTGGCGGCCGTTTTTAATTCTTTCAACACGGGGCCTTTCCCGCGGATCGTAATGTATTTTGGTTCAAAGTTCTGCTCGATGTCAACGCCCATCTGGCTTTTCGGCAAATCTCTGACGTGCCCCATCGAGGCTTTTACTTTATATTTTTTTCCTAAGTATCGCTCAATCGTTTTTGCCTTTGCAGGCGATTCCACGATGACTAAGTATTCGGACATAACATTATCCCCCTCAAGAGGTGTTCTCTCTCTTTTCAATTTAGCCTTTTTATTGTATTCAGCATAATCGTCGTTTATATAGTCATTATTTTTACGAAAAGTGTCTGATTTAATCCTTCTATATGTTGAACGCCGATTAAAGCGTTTAAACTTGAAATCCTCACTATTATTAAATATTACAATACGGTTTGTCAAACGATAATTCTAAACAGGCTCTGTATATTGAGCGTTTGAAGGCGGAAGTTCGTTCAAAATGTCTTCAATAGTTAATACGAGTTTCGCCCCTTCCTGGATCAGCCTTGAAGGACCGAAAGAGTTGGCATCAAAGATCGGACCCGGCACGGCGAACACCTCCCGCCCCTGCTCAAGGGCTTGGTATGCTGTAATGAGCGATCCGCTCTTTTCCTTGCCTTGGACGACAACGATTCCTTCCGTTAATCCGCTGATCAGCCGATTTCGCATGGGAAAATGCCATTTTTGCGGTTTAATGTGAGGAGGGTGCTCTGATACCAGCAGGTGGCTTTCGGCCATTTGTCCGGCGAGCTGGCGATGTTCACGGGGATATATGCTGTTGAATCCGCCCGCGATAACGCCGATTGTCCTTCCCTTTGAACGGATGCTCTCCTGATGGGCGAGACCGTCAATTCCTTTTGCAAGACCGCTGACGATCGTCCAGCTGTTTTTGCAAAGCTCCCTGACAAGCTGGACCGCAGCTCTTTTTCCGTATAATGACGGGCAGCGAGTTCCGACGATTCCGATCAGTCTTTGTTCATGGAGAAGTTTTTTGTTTCCTTTTAAAAAAAGGACGGGAGGCGGGTCATGAATGGTTTTCAGGCTGGCTGGATAATCAGGGGAAGATATGGCGGTCATGCGGACGCCGGCCGCCTCGTAAGAACGGATGAGCCGTTTAACATTAGACAGTTCTTGTTCCGCCAGTTTTCGTATGGAGCACAAGTCTGATCTTTTTAATGAAAGCTTCGTTAAAAGATGGTTTTTTTCGCCCGTAAGAGACAAGGAAGGGTCCTGCTTCCACCACTTGGTCAGCAGAGAAGGGGAGAGTGTGCCGCGAAGGCGGAGCAATATCAAAAGCTCGCTGCTGTCGTTCATTCAAAAACCTCCAAAAATTTTTAAAACAAAACAATCTGAAAGTACTAAACGATATAACCAGTTATGAAAAAGCAGGAATAGACCAATCGGACTATTCCCGCTCTTTTTAATCATCAGTGTGTTTTACACGTTTCGTAAAGACCTTTTTCCTTCAGCACTTTAATCAATGTTTCTCCCATGACAGAAGGCGTTTCAGCCACTTCGATTCCGCAGGCATTCATCGTTTTGATCTTTTCGTCCGCCGTGCCTTTTCCTCCGGAAATGATGGCGCCCGCATGCCCCATGCGCTTGCCCGGAGGCGCTGTCTTTCCTCCGATGAAACCGACGACAGGTTTGGTCATGTTGGCTTTCACCCATTCAGCCGCTTCCTCTTCAGCTGTTCCGCCGATTTCGCCGATCATGATCACCGCATGTGTATCAGGATCTTCATTAAAAGCCTTCAGCACATCGATGAAGTTTGTGCCGTTGACGGGGTCTCCGCCGATGCCCACTGCTGTCGACTGGCCGACTCCTGCTTCGGAAAGCTGATGAACCGCTTCATATGTAAGGGTTCCTGAACGCGACACAACGCCGACATGGCCTTTTTTATGGATATATCCGGGCATGATCCCGATTTTGCATTCCTCAGGCGTAATGACTCCCGGGCAGTTCGGACCGATGAGTCTCGTTTTCTTGCCTTCCATATACCTTTTGACTTTTACCATATCAAGCACCGGAATATGCTCAGTAATGCAGATGACAAGATCAAGCTCAGCATCTGTCGCTTCCATAATCGCATCGGCCGCAAAAGCCGCAGGAACGTAAATGACAGACGCATTTGCCCCGGTCTGCTTTACAGCCTCTTCGACCGTATTGAACACAGGCACCCCTTCGACCTCTGTTCCGCCTTTGCCCGGTGTGACTCCGCCGACAATTTTCGTTCCGTATTCAAGCATCTGCTTTGTGTGAAACAAAGCGGTTGAACCCGTTATCCCCTGAACAATGACTTTTGTGTCTTTATTAATAAATACACTCATTTTGGTCCCCTGCCTTTCTTACTTCACTAAGGATACGATTTTCTGCGCGCCGTCAGCCATTGATTCCGCAGACGTAATATTGAGTCCTGAATCATCGAGGATCTTCTTGCCGAGATCGACATTGGTGCCTTCAAGGCGAACGACAAGCGGCAATGTCAGACCGACTTGTTTTGTCGCTTCAACAACGCCTTCTGCAATGACGTCGCATTTCATGATGCCGCCGAAAATATTGACAAAGATCCCTTTGACGTTTTGATCAGACAAAATGATCTTGAACGCTTCCGTTACCTTTTCGGCTGTCGCGCCGCCTCCAACGTCAAGGAAGTTGGCCGGTTCCCCTCCGTAGTGCTTGATAATGTCCATGGTCGACATCGCAAGCCCCGCTCCGTTGACCATGCAGCCGATGTTTCCATCGAGCGAAATATAGCTTAAATCATACTTGGATGCTTCGATTTCCTTCGGATCTTCTTCATCGAGATCTCTGTACTCCAAGATGTCTTTTTGTCTGTATAGCGCATTGCTGTCAAAGTTCAGCTTGGCGTCAAGGGCCATGACTTTTCCGTCCCCTGTGACGACGAGCGGATTGATTTCAGCAATGGAACAGTCTTTTTCAGTAAACGCCTTGTACAGCCCCATCATAAACTTAACGGCCTGGCCGACAAGCTCTTTCGGAATATTGATGGCGAAGGCGATTTTTCTCGCCTGGTAGCTCTGCAGTCCGACAGCCGGATCGATCACTTCTTTGACGATTTTTTCCGGTGTTTTTTCAGCGACTTCTTCAATTTCCGTGCCGCCTTCTTCAGAGGCCATCAGCACGATGCGTGAAGTCGCCCTGTCGAGAACTAGGCCGACATAGTATTCTTTTTTGATATCGCAGCCTTCTTCAATAAGTAAGCGTTTTATTTGTTGGCCGTCGGGACCCGTCTGGTGAGTGACAAGCGTCTTTCCCAACAATTCTTCCGCATAGGCTTTGACTTCTTCTTTTGATTTTGCAATTTTAACCCCGCCAGCTTTACCGCGTCCGCCGGCGTGAATTTGAGCTTTCACGACATAAACCGAGCTGGACAGCGCTTCCGCTGCTTTGACCGCTTCATCTGCTGTAAATGCCACTTTACCTTCCGGAACAGCCACTCCGTATTTTCTGAGTACTTCTTTCCCTTGGTACTCATGGATATTCATTTTCCCATCCTCCTAACTTATGTAGCAAAAATAAAAATAGACTGCGCTTTCATTTTATATAATCATAGATCGATTGTCTAGGTTTCGATGAGAAATCGTAAAATCCTTCTAAACATTCACACTTTTATTTTATTAAAAATATAAAATTAATAGAGGAAACGGCTTTTTTTCAAAAGTCATTCCCTCTTTTTCATTTTTTCATCAAGCGTATAGACGAATGAAAAGATCTCGGCGACGATCTCGTAAAGCGCTTCAGGAATGTGGTCGTCAAGCTCCAAGTGGCGCATCAATTCGACAAGCGTCGCATCTTCCTGAATCGGAACACCGGCTTTCTGCGCCTCTTCAATGATCTTCTCCGCCGTGTATCCCGACCCTTTGGCAACCACCTTCGGCGCCTTGTCCTTCATTTCATCGTAGTGAAGCGCAACAGCTCTTCTTAATGGAACAGATTCCTTCATATTTTCACATCCACTGCGCTCTCTGTAATTTGTTCAAAACGGGACTCCAAAAACGGAGCGAGCTTCATGTTTTCCCGTTTTTTTGCTGAGACGCCTGACAAGCTGTAGCCCAGCTCTTTCAGGTTTTCCTTTAAAGCCGGGACCAGCGGTTCAATCAAAGACTCCAAATCGAACTTTGTTTCAATTGTAACCGTCATGACGTTTTGCTGGATCAAACAATCGATCACCGTCTCTTCAAGGGCTTCCAACTGAAGGTAAAACATGAGGCGGCACTGGGAAGGGTCGATTTTTCCGTCGTCTTTTTTCTGCCCTTTTAAGAAAACGTTCAAATCCTGGACGCCGTTCTTTGAAAACAGAGGGTACGACAGAAAAAGCTGGCTCTGGGCAGGCTGATCATTCTGCAAAAACAGCTGTCCGTTTAAACGGTGAAAGATTTGGTCCGCTTCCTGTTTTACAGGAGCCGGAAGATCGGAAGCATGCCTCATTTCATTCAGCACGAGCTTTAAAGATTGCAGGCCCTGCTCTTTGAGAACGGCGCCGTTTTCCATCGCTCTCAACAATGAGAGCTCATCTCTGACGCCTAAAACATCTTTGATCTTGAGGAGAACGGATAATACATCGGCTTTATTCGTCAATGCAGGCGCTGTTTCTTTCATGATATGCTGCAAAAGTTCCGTCTCTTTTGGCGTGAATCCTTCCAGAACGGCCGGAGCTTGTCCGAGAGCTCCGCGCGATTCAAGCGCTTTGATGACGCCTGCCGCTTCTCTTGCAATATGCGTCCCGTTCGTTTCGGCTTGTGCCGCCAATTTAGCGAACACGTCTTTAGCTGCTGCGATTTGCGGATTGTGCTGGGCTGCTTTTGCTTCCTGTCCGTATGCGCCGCCAGCGTCTGCTTTTTGCGGAGGTTTTCCGCCTTCTGACTGAACCTGCGGCTTTAATGGCAGAACGGCCTGCAGTTCTCCTTTTTCCAGCGATCTGATGTGTTCCGCAAGCTTTTGAATCAGCCTTTCGGCATGCACCTCAGTCTCCGCTTGTAAAACTGGCAAAAGCGCCTGTTTCAGCTTTTCCATGCCTGGGGATGGCTGAGCGGCGTTCGCGATCATATCAAGCGTTCTCGCAATCTGCTCATTGAGCGGAACGGGGCTTTTGACGGCCATAATCGAATCGAGCACGCCGGGGTGGACGGGAAGTTCGCGTTTAAGAGCGAACATGACGGCATCGGCGCCTTTTTGGGCATCGGACTTCGGCAGATTTTCAAGCCACTTGATGGCGGCTCTTAAATCGTTTTCCCTGATCGGCTGCTGCTCCTTCAGCAACGCTCCGACCAGAAAGACGGCTTCCTTCGTCCGCTTCAGAGAAAGCCCGTTCAACAGCTTAAAGGCGGCATCCTGCACGGTCTTCGGGTTTTTGTCAAACGCTTCAACGACCTGAAGGCGGCCTGTCGCTTCATCCGGCTTCTTTTCATACGAAAACCAGTAATGAGCGCCCGCTTTCAGGGGTGCCTCAAGCTTCCCCTGCCATTTCGTATTGCCGATTTGTATTTCGGCGAACTGCTCGCTGATAAAGCGGAGCACTTTGCCGAGCATCAGCCTTTTCTGATCCGTCTCCGTTCCGCTGATCCGCTGGAGAGAATCCGCTTGTTCAAATTGTTTTCTTAAGCTGTTATGTACATCGTTCAGCATCATCAAAGTCATTCTTCCTCCGGAACGTTATTCATGTGCTTTAACAGGGGCGAACGATCTTCGGTGTATCGGCGACGGGCCGTATTTCGCCAGGGCATTCAGATGCTCCTTCGTTCCGTAGCCTTTATGCTTTTCAAACCCGTAGAGAGGATACTTTTCAGCGTATTCATCCATCAGCCTGTCCCTCGTCACCTTTGCGATGCATGCGCCTGCTGCTATCGAGGCGCTTTTGGCATCCCCTTTAATAATCGATGACTGCTCTGTATCGACCGCAAGCGACATGGCGTCGATCAGAAGATAATCCGGTGCGACGTCCAGCGCTTGGACCGCTTTCAGCATCGCCGCTTTGGAGGCTTCATAAATATTCAGCTCATCGATCTCATGGGCGTCCGCGATCCCGACGCCGACTGCTGCGGCTTCTTCCATTATGTATGAATAATAGTCTTCTCTTTTTTGCTTTGACAGTTTTTTCGAATCTGTCAGCCCTAATATTTCACAATCTTCTTTGAGGATGACAGCGGCGGCGACAACCGGCCCTGCGAGAGGCCCTCTGCCCGCCTCGTCGATTCCGGCGATATATTGATAGCCCCGCGCTCTCAGCGACCGTTCAAAAGACGTCATCGCCTGCCACTCTTCCCGCATGGCCGAAAGCCTTTCATTTTTCTTCAGCCAGGCGTCGACGAGCGCTTGAACGCTTTTTCGCTCATCATTTTTGCACTGCTCTATAAAAGGGTCCTTTTCATCGCTCACCGATTGAAGATGTTCTTTAATTTCTTTGACGGTTAATGTTTTCACTTTCTCTTCTCCCCTAATGTTCTTATCGGCGCATCTTCTGCAAAAATAAAGGCCCGCTCTTTTAAAAGCGCGCCTTTTTACATATCCTCCGGCTTTTCAAAAGAAAGCGGGCCGAACTTTTCGGTGCGGATATCGCGGATGATGACTTCTGTCGTCTTGTCGTAATTGATCTCGCCTCCGGCCATGAGGCAGCCGCGTTTTTTTCCGATCTCATCAAAAAGCGCTGCAATTTCTTCAGGAATCTCCTCCAGGTCATAGCGCTTTTTTAAGCGTTCGGGGTAATTCTCTTCCAAAAAGCGCAAACCGTAGACGGCGACATCCTGCAAGTTGATAATCGAATCTTTAATTGCGCCTGTTGCCGCGAGCCTCAGCCCGACAAGCTCGTCCTCAAACTTCGGCCATAAAATCCCCGGTGTATCGAGAAGCTCCAGCTCTTTTCCGACCTTCACCCACTGCTGTGCAGTCGTTACTCCGGGTCTGTCGCCCGTTTTGGCGATGTTTTTTTTCGCAAGCCGGTTGATCAAGGTCGATTTGCCG
Source organism: Bacillus licheniformis DSM 13 = ATCC 14580 (assembly GCF_000011645.1). Taxonomy (GTDB): domain Bacteria; phylum Bacillota; class Bacilli; order Bacillales; family Bacillaceae; genus Bacillus; species Bacillus licheniformis. The sequence goes on along the minus strand of NC_006270.3, from coordinate 1,782,272 downwards.
ACGTTTGGAATACCGACGATCAATGCTCTGATCGCGCGCGGCTTTACACCTTTTGCTTTCATTTTATCAAACTTTTCTTTCAGCAGCTCTTTTGATGCAGGAAGAATTTGATTGAGCCCCTGTCCGTTGACCGAGTTGATGGCGAGGGTAGGAATTCCGTCTTTTTCAAAGTGCTGCTTCCAAGCCTTTGTCACGGAGGAGTCCGCTTTATCCGCCTTGTTGAGCAGCATGATTCTCGGCTTGTTCTTTAAAATGTCTTCGATCATCGGGTTTCTTGAAGACATCGGAATTCTGGCGTCGACCAGTTCGTATACAATGTCGATCAGCTTGAGTTTTTCCGTTACTTCCCGCCTCGCTTTGGCCATATGCCCGGGGAACCATTGGATCACCATTTGTCTGCCACCTACTTTCTGTTATTGCTATTCTTTTAATGGTGCGATGCATTTATACTTGTTTGACAAAAAAAGAGCTTGTTATGGTTAACAAGCTCTTTTCGTTCGTTATCATTATCGTCTGATTTCTTTAATACGAGCCGCTTTTCCACGAAGTTCGCGCAAGTAATAAAGTTTCGCACGGCGTACTTTACCATGACGGACAACTTCGATTTTCGCGATTTTCGGTGTGTGCAATGGGAATGTACGCTCAACTCCGACACCGTAAGAAATCTTACGAACTGTGAAAGTTTCGCTGATTCCGCCACCACGACGCTTAATCACGACACCTTCAAAAACCTGGATACGCTCACGGTTACCCTCGACAACTTTAACGTGTACACGTAAAGTATCACCAGGACGGAACGCAGGCAAATCAGTGCGCAATTGTTCTTTTGTGATTTCTTCAATCAATTTTTGCATCGTCTTCAACTCCTTCCAACAGATGCTCTTGCGCGAGTTAACCGGCACAGCGGAACATCGTTTTCAAACTTAAACGAGCGTTCCCGTTCAAGTCACAAGTAGTATCATACCACACCTTTTTCCCGGGCGCAATAGAATCTACCGGTTTTTCCATTCAGAAATCCACTTTCGCTCTTCTTCTGACAAAGGATAGTTTTCCAGAAGGTCGGGACGCCTTAAAAATGTGCGCCTGAGAGACTCCTTCCGCCGCCATTCTTTGATCTTCGCATGGTTCCCGGATGTCAGAACGTCCGGCACCTTCAAGCCTTTATAATCTGCCGGCCGCGTGTAATGAGGGTGTTCAAGAAGCCCTGTGCTGAAAGAGTCTTCAAGGTGCGATTCTTCCTTGCCGAGCACGCCCGGCAAAAGCCGCACAACGCTGTCTGCGATCATCATCGCCGGCAGCTCTCCCCCTGTCAAAACGAAATCTCCGATCGAAATCTCGTCTGTAGACAGGTGCTCCCTGATCCGTTCATCATACCCTTCATAATGGCCGCAAATGAACATTAAATGCTCTTCCCGCGCCAGTTCTTCCGCCTTCTGCTGGGTATAGCGTTCACCCTGGGGGCAGACGAGGATGATTCTCGGAGACCCTCCGGCTTCAGCCGTCAGCTTTTCGACCGCGTCAAAGACGGGCTGCGGTTTCAGCACCATTCCGGCTCCGCCGCCGTATGGATAATCGTCAACGGTTTGATGCTTGTTGTCGGAATAGGCCCGAAAGTTCACCACGCGAAAACGGACAGCGTCCTTGTCCTGAGCTTTTTGCAGGATCGACGAGCCGAGCACGCCTTCAAACATTTCCGGAAAAAGCGTTAAAAAATCGATTTTCATTCGTCAAGTAATCCTTCCATGATATGAATCTTGATCGTTTTATCCGCTACGTTAATCTCTTTGACAACGGCGTCAATATAAGGGATGAGCGCGTCTTTCTTTCCCGGTCTGGCCACGACCCAGACATCGTTGGCGCCCGGCGTTAAAATTTCTTTCACCTTGCCGATTAAATCCCCGTCTTCCGAGAAAACATCGCAGCCGATGATTTCGTGAAAGTAGTATTCGTCTTCCGCCAACTGGCTTAATTGGTCTTCGGGAACTTTAATCAAGGCATTCTTTAATTTTTCGGCTTCGGTGAGCGTTTCAACCTCTTTAAACTGCAAAAGGTGGAACTGTTTGTGAAGCCTGTGGGCGCTGACGGTCACCTGGACAGGCTCGTCTTTTCCTTCCAGAAACAAGTAGAGCGCGTTTCCGGGCTTGTACCGCTCCTCAGGAAAATCGGTTCTTGAAATGACGCGGACTTCGCCTTTTACCCCATGAGTATTAACAATTTTCCCTACATTAAACCATTGTTTCAGCATTTCTTCACCTCGGACGAATTTCAATGACGATCCCGTCTTTAATCACGATTGTTTTTCCCGCCGTCATATCATGCCAATTATCCCCGACTTCAATGTCCATTAAAGCGTCGATTTCTTTTTCCTTTACTTCGCTGCCAAGCGGCAGTGTGTGGATTTGATTGATTTGAAAAACGATCATTTTAATCTTGTCCTGTCGTTTTTCAATTTCTTTTTTAAATGATTCAGTCGCCGCCGGATTGTGGTGTTCCTTTTCGTGTTTCCTGAGCTGAAAATAGAGCTGGTTGCATTCGCGCTCAAGGATTTCCTTTCTTTCTTCAAAAGAAGCCAGCAGCTTTTTTTTGCTGTTTTCAGTCAAAACCTGCATGACGGTAACACGTTGGATAATTTGCATGGCATCATCACCTACTGTCCCGTGATTTTTCCTTTCCCTGAAATCCGGCAGCCTGGCATAAGCTGACGATCGGAATCGTTCATCTGTTTCTATTTTTCTTACATGTTAAAAAAGGGGGAGGTTTTCACCCTCTCCCCTTAGTCTGCGATCTCAAGTTGAACTTTCTTAGAAGACTGTGCGCCTGCCGCAAATACGACAGAGCGTATCGCTCTTGCAGTGCGCCCTTTTTTGCCGATGATCTTGCCGGTATCCTCTCTGTTGACAGACAGGCGGAACATAATCCGCTCTGGATTTTCCTCTTTGAAAACCTGAACATCATCCGGGTGATCCACAAGCGGTTTGACCAGTGATACAATCAGCTCTTCCAAGTGCAGATCACTCATTATTTGCTTTGTTTAGCGTTGTGGAATTTTTCCATAATGCCTTCTTTTGAGAACAGGTTGCGAACCGTGTCAGACGGTTTAGCTCCTGTTTGAAGCCATTTAAGCGCAAGCTCTTCGTCGATTTTGACTTCCGCTGGTTTTGCAAGCGGGTTGTAAGTTCCGACTGTTTCGATGAAGCGGCCGTCACGCGGTGAACGAGAATCTGCTACAACAATACGATAGAAAGGAGATTTTTTAGCTCCCATACGTTTTAAACGAATTTTTACTGCCATTTTACTAGCACCTCCGAAAATATTTCAACAAGATAGTATATTAACAATGATAAAAGTGTTTGTAAAGTGTTTTTTCTTAACAACGTTTTTATCATCTGAAAACAGGTTTACATGAAGGGCAGTTTAAACCCTTTTTTCTTGCCTTTTGTCATGTTTGTCATCTGTTTCATCATTTTTTTCATTTCTTCAAATTGCTTTAAAAGACGGTTGACTTCCTGGACGGATGTCCCGCTTCCTTTAGCAATCCGTTTGCGCCTGCTTGCATTGATGATCTCAGGCTGCTCTTTTTCCTTCCCGGTCATCGACTTGATGATCGCTTCGATATGGCTGAGCTGTTTTTCATCAACCTTCACGTTTTTTAAGCCTTTCATTTTGCCTGCGCCGGGCATCATTTGAATCAGGTCTTCAAGCGGCCCCATATTGCGGACCTGTCCGAGCTGTTCCAAAAAGTCGTCGAGCGTAAAGCTCATATTTTTCATTTTTTGCTCGAGTTCCTTCGCCTTTTCTTCGTCTACGTTGGCCTGGGCTTTCTCGATAAGGGTGAGCACATCGCCCATTCCGAGTATCCGCGAAGCCATCCGTTCAGGATGAAACGGCTCCAGCGCATCAAGCTTTTCGCCCATTCCGGCGAATTTGATCGGCGTGTTTGTCACGGCGCGGATTGACAAGGCCGCTCCGCCTCTAGTATCGCCGTCAAGCTTCGTCAAGATGACACCTGTCACACCGAGCTGTTCGTTAAAGCTTTTGGCAACATTGACCGCGTCTTGACCCGTCATGGAGTCAACGACAAGGAAAATCTCTTCCGGCTGAGCGGTTTCTTTTACCTGCTCAAGCTCATCCATCAGCTCTTCATCAATATGAAGGCGTCCCGCCGTATCGATGAGAACGTAGTCGTGATGATCTTCTTTCGCCTTTTCGATGGCCTGCTTGGCAATCTCCACCGGACTGACCTTGTCACCCAGTGAAAATACCGGCATATCGAGCTGCTTGCCGAGCGTTTCCAGCTGTTTGATCGCCGCCGGGCGGTAGATGTCTGCTGCCACGAGCAGCGGATTGCGGTTATGTTTTTTGCGAAGCAGGTTGGCAAGCTTTCCGGTCGACGTCGTTTTACCGGCCCCTTGCAGACCGACCATCATGATGACGGTCGGCGGACGCTTTGCAGCGGCAATCTTGCTTTCCTCGCCGCCCATCAGCTCCGTCAGCTCTTCTTTTACCACTTTAATGACCTGCTGTCCGGGCGTCAGGCTTTTCATAACGTCTTGTCCGACAGCTCGTTCGCTTACCTTTTTCACAAAATCTTTCACGACTTTAAAATTGACGTCCGCTTCAAGGAGCGCTAAACGGACTTCGCGCATCATCTCTTTGACGTCTTGCTCCGTTACCTTTCCTTTTCCGCGGATTTTTGAGATCGTTTGCTGCAGTCGGTCGGCTAATCCTTCGAATGCCATATTAAGTGCCGCCTCCTAATCTAATTTCTCAAGCGCATCAATCAGGGACTCCGCCTCAGGCTGACCGTCAGTCAGCTTTCTCAGCGCTTCAAAAATCTTTTTGCGCTCTTGAAATTTTTTAAACAAAAGTAGCTTTTCTTCATATTGCTCAAGCATGGCTTCGGTCCGTTTGATATTGTCATAGACCGCCTGCCTTGAGACATGATATTCTTCAGCTATTTCGCCAAGGGAGAAATCGTCTAAGTAGTAAAGCGACATGTAGCTTTTTTGTTTTGATGTCAACAACGTCTGATAGAAATCGAATAAGTAATTCATTCTCGTTGTTTTTTCAAGCGTCATGAGACTCTCCCCTTTGTTAAGTCAAATCCCTTTACGATACACTAGTTTACGCTGAAATATTTGATCTGTCAAGTTTTTATCTTGTCATACCGGACGGCAAAAAAGAAAACCCCCGCAAAGGGGTTTTCCGCGCCTACTCTTCTTTCTCGATCAGATCGGAAAACAGGCCGTATACATATGACTCTGCTTCAAACGGCTGCAGGTCATCCATTTTTTCCCCCAGCCCGACAAACTTGACCGGAATCTGCAGCTCATGGCGGATGGCGAGGACGATGCCGCCTTTTGCCGTTCCGTCGAGCTTCGTCAGCACGATGCCTGAGACATCAGTCGCTTTGGAAAATTCGCGCGCCTGTGTCATTGCGTTCTGCCCTGTCGTCGCATCCAGTACGAGCAGCACTTCATGAGGCGCATCAGGCACTTCGCGCTGAATCACGCGCTTTACCTTTTCTAGCTCTTTCATTAAGTTCACTTTATTTTGCAGGCGTCCTGCCGTGTCGCAAAGCAGGACATCGGCGCCGCGCGCTTTCGCGGCTTGAACGGCGTCATAGATAACAGCCGCAGGATCCGAGCCTTCCGCCTGTTTGACGACATGCGCGCCGACGCGCTCTCCCCACACTTCAAGCTGGTCGATCGCGCCGGCCCTGAATGTATCTCCGGCAGCAAGAACGACATTTTTGCCTTCTTTAATGAATTGATGGGCAAGCTTGCCGATCGTCGTCGTTTTGCCGACGCCGTTGACGCCGACGAATAAAATGATGTTTAGGCGGCCGTCTTCGACGCGGAGCTCTGATGCTTCCTGCTCCCCGCCTTCATAGATTTCAACGAGCTTTTCAGAAATGACGGACTGCACCTCTTTCGGGTCCTGAATATTTCTTCGCTTGACCTCGCTCTTCAGCTCGTCAATCAGCTCCATAACAGTCGCAACGCCGACATCAGCGCCGATCAGAACCTCTTCAAGCTCTTCAAAAAAATCCTCGTCCACTTTCCGGTAGCGGGAGACAAGCTCATTGACCCGCTCCTGAAACGTATTTCTCGTTTTCGCCAGGCCTTCTTTAAATTTGCCTGAGACCGAATCGGTCTGCTGTGTGATTTTTTCTTTCAGTTTTTTAAAAAAGCTCATGTCCTGTAACCTCGCTTTATTGAACTAATTCTTTTGTTTCTTCAAGCTTGACTGAGACCAGCTTGGAAACGCCTGATTCCTGCATCGTCACGCCGTAAAGAACATCGGCTTCTTCCATTGTTCCTTTCCGGTGGGTGATGACGATGAACTGGGTTTCATGGCTGTATTTTTTCAAGTATTGGGCAAAGCGGAACACGTTCGCTTCATCAAGGGCCGCCTCGACTTCATCCAGCACGCAGAACGGAACCGGTCTGACTTTGAGGATCGAAAACAGGAGCGCGATCGCCGTCAAGGCCCGTTCCCCGCCGGAAAGCAGGCTCAGGTTCTGCAGCTTTTTGCCCGGAGGCTGGGCGATAATATCGACGCCCGATTGGAGCAGGTCATTCGGATCTGTCAGCTTGAGCTCGGCTCTTCCGCCGCCGAACAGCGCCCGGAAGACGTCTTCAAAATGGGAGCTGATCTGCGCAAATGTTTCCGCAAAACGCTTCGTCATTTCCTCATCCATTTCCTCGATGACCTTAAAGAGCGTATTTTTCGCTTCGAGCAGGTCGTCTTTCTGCTCTGAAAGGAAGAGGTAGCGTTCATTGACCCTTTCGAATTCCTCAATGCTGCCAAGGTTCACCGTTCCCAGCTCTTCGATCGCAAGCTTGATCAGCTTGACGCGCTTCCTCGCTTCTTCAGGGGAAAGCTCCAAAGGATATTTTTCCCTTGCCCCTTCAAATGAAAGGCCGTACTCTTCCCGCAGGAAAGAGAGCAGGTTGTCGAGCTCGACTTCCATGCGGCCGAGCTTGACTTCTTCATCTTTTAAGAGACCGGCCATCTGCTTATACTGGCGCTTCATTTCTTTCAGTTCGAGCTCTTCGGTTTCAAGGCCTTTTTGCAGCTTCATCCGCTGTTCTCTTCTTGAGGCGATGAGCTCTGCGGTTTTATTTTTATCGTTCAGCTTCTTTTTCGCAGCTTCTTCAAGTTTTTCCTCACCGGAAGAATTGGAGGACATCTCTGTCGTTAAGAAAGAAAGATCCTCTTCGGCCACCTTGAGCGCTTCCGCATTCTCGGCATACTCTTCTTCAAGCCTTGCGAGCTTTTCCCGTTCGTTTGCACACGACTGTTCGGTTTTCGCCAGCACCACTTTCAAATCGGTCAGCTCGCTTTGCAACGCTTCTTTCGTCGAGGTCTGCGTCTGTTTCCGCTCCGTCATGGCTTCGATTTCGGAATCAAGGCGCTGCAGCTCGCCGGCGATCGATGCGAGCTTTTCTTCAAGCTCTTCTTTACGCCACTTCTTGTCTTCGTCCCCTTCAAGCAGAGCCGATTTTTCCTGGTCATAGAGCTCCAAATGGCTGTTGACGTTTTTCTCGGCGATTTCGAGTTCGTACAGACGGCCTTTGATTTCCTGCTGCTCGGATCTTAGGCGTTCTCCGTCCTCCCGAAGTGACTGTAGCTTGGCATCAAGCTCCTGAATGGTCTGCTTCAGGGCTTTCACTTCTTTTTCGAGCAATTCGGTTTTTTCTTCCATCTCGGCGAGGCGTTTTGTCTGGGCTTCCAGTTCCCTGTTTCGTCCCAGAAGCGAGCTGCTTTTTTTCTTGACAGCTCCTCCCGTCATGGAACCGCCCGGATTGACGACATCCCCTTCAAGGGTGACGATCCGGTATCTGTGGCCGAGCCGCTTGGCAAGGTCGTTGGCGCCCTTTAAATGCTCGGTGATCAGCACGGTGCCGAGCAGATTTTGCACGACGCTCCGGTAGGCCGGATCAAATGAAACAAGCTCGCTGGCGATGCCGATGAACGACGGGTTTTCTTTCGCCGTCTCGATGTCTCTCGGCTGGATGCGGCGCTCTTTGATGACGGAAAGCGGGAGGAAGGTCGCCCTTCCGAACGAATGCTTTTTCAAATATTGAATCGCCCGTCTGGCGGCGTCTTCATCTTCTGTGACAACATGCTGTGCTGTTGCGCCGAGCGCGATTTCGATCGCTGTTTCATACCGCTCGTCCGTCTTTAACAGCTCTGCAATCGCGCCGCGAATTCCCGGAAGCTCGCTCTTGGCCTTTAATACTTCTTTGACGCCTTGATAAAACCCCGAAAAGTCCTCCTGCATCGCTTCAAGCATTTCCTTTTTAGAGCGCGCCTGCTGAACGTATTGATAAGCCTGGTAAAGGGCGGATTCCTTTTTTTCGTACTGGCTTTTTTTCTGTTCATAGCTTTTTTGCGCGTCCCTGAATGCTTGAATCTGGCTGTGAAGACGCTCGTCCACGAGGCTGAATTCGTGTTCGGTTTTCATCTTTTGGTCGGCGATTTCCTTCCGCTCGCTTAAATATTTTTCATTGTTTTGTGCGAGCCGTTTCTGCTGTGCCGCAGATTGGGTCATTTGGTCTTCAAGAAATTGAAGCTCGTTGCGGACGGAAGCCTGTTCGTTCAACAGCTCGAAATAATCGCTTTTCAGCTGTTCGATTTCTTCCTCTACATTTTCGCTGTATCCGGATAAAGCCTGATTTTTTTCTTTCACCTGTCGGGCAAGCTCTTTTGCTTCAGTCTCGAGCTTTTCAAACACAAGCTTCTGCGCGGCGATTTTCTCTTTCAGGGTTCGCTCTTTTTCACTGCGCTGGACGATCGCTTCTTCAAGCTGAGCTCTGTTTTGCGTGGCGTTTTTTTTGCGTTCCTTCAGCACTTCTTTCCGGCCTTCAAGCTTCTCCAGTTCCTCGCTTGTCAAAAGCAGCACTTGCTGAAGCTCATCGACCGATTCGTCGAGCGCTTGAATTTTGTCTCTTGCCTCTTCGATTTTGGCTTCTTTTGCCTGGATGGCCGCAGAAGAGGACATTTCTTCGTCTTTCGCCTTTTCGACTTTTTGCTGAAGGGCTTCCCATTTTCCGTGAAGCTCTTCGATGTCATACGCCGTTAACGCGATTTCGATTTTTTCAAGCTCATCCTTCTTTTCAAGGTAGTCTTTGGCGATCGATGCCTGCACTTTCAGCGGCTCCACCTGTCCCTCGAGCTCGTGGAGGATGTCTTCGACCCGGTTCAAATTGTCCTGTGTCTCAAACAGCTTGTTTTCGGCTTTTTTCTTTCTCGTTTTGTATTTTAATACGCCGGCCGCTTCTTCGAAGATGCTTCTCCGCTCTTCAGCCTTGCTGCTTAAAATCTCTTCGACTTTGCCTTGGCTGATGATGGAAAACGCTTCTTTTCCAAGCCCTGAATCCATAAAAAGATCGATGATATCTTTCAGGCGGCACGGCTGGTTGTTGATGAGAAATTCGCTTTCCCCCGATCTGTAGACTCTTCTCGTCACACTGACTTCGTGAAAATCGATCGGCAAAAAGCGGTCATCGTTGTCAAGCGTCAGCGTCACTTCGGCAAGGTTCAGCTTTTTCCGCGAGTCGCTGCCGGCAAAAATGATATCTTCCATCTTGCCGCCCCTGAGCGATTTGGCGGACTGTTCACCGAGCACCCAGCGGATCGCGTCGGTGATGTTGCTTTTTCCGCTGCCGTTCGGGCCGACGACGGCTGTCACGCCTTTTACAAAATCTACAGAAATTCGTTCTGCAAACGATTTAAATCCTATCACGTCTAAACGTTTGAGGAACATGGTGATCCTCCTTATGTATTAAAGTATTACAATTCTATCATAACCCTATGGAAAAGGCTCAAAATACATTGAAATCCCCCTGGTTTTTGCAAGGGGGATTTATTGTTTCATATGGTGTTTTTGCAGCTTCGCGAGCGCTTCTTGAGCGGCATGCTGTTCAGCTTCTTTTTTGGAACGGCCGCTTCCCACCCCAAGTACTTCTCCTTTTAGCGATACATTTGCTTCAAATTCGCGGTTGTGCGCCGGTCCTTTTTCCTGAAGGATTTTATACTCCAGTATGCCTCGCCCGTCGCGCTGTACAAATTCCTGCAGCTGGCTTTTAAAATCCATCACATGAGAAAAAGCACCATCGTCGATTTTAGGGAAAACGTACGCTTTCAGAAAAGTCACGACGGCTTCGAGCCCCTGATCCAGATAGAGCGCACCGATAAAAGCTTCAAACACATCGGCTAAAAGCGCCGGACGCTTTCTTCCTCCAGTCATTTCCTCTCCTTTTCCCAATAGAACAAGCTCTCCGAAAGAAAGCTCATGGGCCAGGGAAACCAAAGAAGGCTCGCATACGATCGCCGCTCTCAATTTCGTCAAATCACCCTCGCTCATCGCCGGGTATTTGGCGTATAAAAATTGAGAAATCGTCAGTTCCAAAACGGCGTCTCCTAAAAATTCAAGCCTCTCATTATCTTCATATGGCTTCTTTCGATGCTCATTCACATAAGATGAATGTGTAAACGCTTGATATAAAAGCTTCTCGTTTTGAAATTGAACCGAAATCCGTTCCTGAAACTTTTTAAACTGCTCCGCTTTTTTTTGAAACATTTTTTTGTCTCTGAAATGTGAATGTTTTGACATAGCAACCTCCATATGGGCACATCAAGTTCACCTCACCTCCTATGAAAAGGCAGGTTCGTTTATCATTGGGCAAAACATTAAAATTAAAGCCGCATTTATAAAGGGATAAAGCCCCGTCTTTAAACGGGACTTTAAATGAGCTTACTGCTTACTATTTATGTAGTTCACAGCGTCACCGACTGTTGCAATCTTTTCAGCATCTTCGTCAGAAATCTCCATATCAAACTCGTCTTCAAGTTCCATGACAAGCTCAACTACATCCAGGGAATCAGCGCCTAAATCCTCTTTAAAAGAAGCTTCAAGAGTGACGTCAGCTTCATCCACGCCGAGGCGGTCTACGATGATTTTTGTTACACGCTCTAATGCGTCTGCCATAGCTATTCACCTCCCCTCAAGTATTATAGTTGATTCGTTTTTAAAAAACCAGAGATAATTCAATTTTTGATTTCGTTTAAACCATAGCCATTCCGCCGTTGATGTTCAGCGTCTGGCCGGTCATGTAGCTCGCATGGTCAGATGCGAGGAAAACAACGGCGCTGCTGATGTCAGACGGCTCGCCGAACCGCGCAAGCGGAATCTGCTTCAGCATTTCGTCTTGAATGTCTTTTGTCAGCTTGTCCGTCATTTCCGTCGAAATGAATCCCGGAGCGATCGCATTCACAGTGATGTTTCTTGACGCCAGTTCTTTTGCCAGCGTTTTCGTCAAGCCGATCACGCCTGATTTAGCCGCGACATAGTTGGCCTGCCCGGCGTTACCGACGACGCCTACAACCGAGGTGATATTGATGATCCGGCCGCTTCTTTGTTTCATCATCTGTCTTGTCACAGCTTTTGAACAATTGAACACACCTTTTAAGTTTATGTTAATGACGTCGTCCCATTCATCTTCTTTCATTCTCATGAACAGATTGTCTTTAGTAATGCCCGCATTGTTGACAAGGATGTCAAGCGTGCCGAAGCGTCCGACCGCTTCCTTCATCATCGCCTGAACCTCATCCGCATTGGAAACGTCCGCTTTAAAAGCAAACGCATCGCGGCCGAGCGCTTTGATTTCGTCTACGACTTCGTTCGCTTTCGCTTCATTTCCCGCGTAGTTGACGACGACATTTGCTCCGTTTTTCGCCAGGTCCAGGGCGATCGCGCGGCCGATTCCTCTTGAGGCTCCTGTCACAACGGCTGTTTTATTTTCCAGCATTTTCGTTTTCCTCCTTCAACGTTTGAACGGCAAGTTCAATTGTGTTCGGGTCTGATACAGCAATCGTTTTGACTCTGCGGTTCACTTTCTTCACAAGCCCTGACAAAACCTTTCCGGGACCGATTTCAATGAAGGTCGTGACGCCTTCGTCAATCAGGCGGCTGATTGTTTCTTCAAAGCGTACAGGGGAATACAGCTGTTCAATCAGTTTATTCTTAATGTCGTCTTTATCCGTTACAAAGTCGGCCGTTACGTTGGAGACGACCGGAATGGCTGCGTCGTTGATCGTGCACGCATCAAGAACTTCACGAAGCTTATCAGCTGCCGGCTTCATCAGCTCAGAATGGAACGGCCCGCTGACTTCGAGAGGAATCGCGCGTTTTGCGCCCTTTTCTTTCGCAAGCTCTGAAGCGAGCTCCACGCCTTTAGCTGTTCCCGAGATGACGATTTGCCCAGGGCAGTTCAAATTGGCGAGCTGAACAAGGTTTCCTTCTTCGGAAATTTTGTCCGTCACTTCTTTCAGCGCCTGGCTGTCCATGCCGAGAATGGCCGCCATCGCGCCTTCTCCCGCCGGCACGGCTTCATTCATGAATTCGCCGCGCTTTCTGACGGCATAAACCGCATCTTTAAACGACAAGGCGCCGGCAGCGACCAATGCGCTGTATTCGCCGAGGCTGTGACCTGCCGCATAGTCGGCTTTAATGCCGTATTCCTTCAGTTTTTCAAGCGCTGCGATGCTCGCCGTTAAAAGGCTTGGCTGCGCGTTGTATGTAAGCGTCAGTTCCTTTGCATCCCCTTCAAACATGAGGGTGCTCAGTTTTGTTTCAAGCGTTTGATCCGCTTCTTCAAAAATCTTCTTCGCATTCGGTTCTTTTTCATACAATTCGTGTCCCATGCCGATATGCTGCGAACCTTGGCCCGGGAATAGAAAAGCAATCTTGCCCATGTGTTAAAACCTCCAGACTATTCATCTGCTTTTTGTTGAATTTTTTCTTCGATAAATGCCGCGACATTTTGGCTGACCATCTCTCTGGCCTGGCGGATCGCGTGATAAACGGCGCGTCCGTCAGATGATCCGTGCGCTTTGATGACGGGCGCCTTTAAGCCGAACAATCCGGCTCCGCCGTATTCAGAGTAATCCATTTTCGTTTTCATTTCTTTCAGCTTCGGCTTCAGTGCAGAAGCGGCGAGCTTCGCCGTGAAGCTCGAAGTCAGCGTCGTTCTCAGCATTTTAAAAATGGACAGCGCCGCGCCCTCGACCGTTTTCAAGGCAACGTTACCGGTAAAGCCGTCTGTGACGATGACATCAGCGACTCCGTCCAGCATATCGCGGGCTTCCACATTGCCGATGAAATTCAAATCGGTTTCCTTCAATTTTTGAAAGGTCTGCTTGGCAAGCTCATTTCCTTTTTTATCTTCGGTTCCGACGTTCAAAAGTCCGATGCGCGGATTTTTGACGCCCAGCACCTGTTCTCCGTAAACAGATCCCATAATGGCGTATTGAACGAGATGTTCGGGCTTGGCGTCCACATTCGCTCCGACATCAAGAAGGAGAAAGCCGTCTCCGGAGACGGTCGGCAATGTCGGTGCCAACGCAGGCCTTTCAATCCCTTCAATCCGGCCGACGATAAAGAGCCCGGCCGTCATAAGCGCTCCGGTGTTTCCGGCGGAAATGCAGGCATCAGCCCTGCCTTCGGCGACTTCTCCGGCCATCAGAACCATCGATGAATTCTTCTTTCTTCTGACGGCTCTGACTGGCTCGTCTGTCGCTTCGATGACTTCTTCCGCGTGTTTGACGGTGATCCGCCCGTGTTCTGTTAAATGGGCGGCTATTTTTTCCCGGTCGCCGATCAGCGTGATCTCGAGGTCTTCAAAATCTTCGACCGCTTTCATCACGCCTTCAATAACCGCTTTGGGAGCATTGTCTCCTCCCATGGCATCTACAGCAATTTTCATGACTTACGCGCCACCTTCTATGATTGTTTTGAACGATACATGACAAATTCGCCTGAAAACACAGGCTCTTCGGCAACATAGCTGTTCACTTCAACAACCGTTCTGCCTTTATCTTTATCAAGCTTCACGACTTTCGCTTTTGCAACGACCCGTTCGCCTTGCTTGACCTGCCTTGTAAAGCGGATGTCCGCTTTGGCCGTCAATGCGAGCTCATCGTCGATGAGGGCGACGGCGAGCGAGTTGGCCTGGGCAAACAAATGGTGCCCCCTGGCGATTTGATTTCGGCTGAAAACATGCTCCCTTCTGATCTCAAGAATTGAAATCGCGTGCTCATCCAGCTCCAAATCAATGATCTCGCCGATGACCTCGTCAAGCGGCAATGACTTGACTTCATCTTCAAGAGACTTCTCGGCAACACTTTTGATTCTTTCTCTCAGTTCAGGTATGGAAAGTTCCAAACGGTCCAAGCGAATCGTCTGAATGCTGACGTTAAATTTCTCCGCTAACTCCTCGTCCGTAATAAACGGGGTCGTACGAATCGTCTGCTGCAGCAATTCTTGGCGTTCTCTCTTACTTTTTCTCATGTTATTAAACACCATCCGCGCAATTATGACTAGGTACTAATAGTAGTATATAATTTCATAGATTGGAATGCAATCTTTCTTTACCCGCCGACGATAAATTTTAGCTGGACTTCAGATCAGCTCAGCTTCTCTCCGTCCATAACCCCGCTGTTTTGCAAGTGTTCCCGCAGGCTTTTATATTCGGCATCCGTCCAGAACGCTTTTGAAGAGACAAGTTCTGCAGCGTCTCTTCTTGCCGTTTCCAGCGCGCGGTAGTCGTGAACCATGTCGGCGACTTTAAACTCCGGCATCCCGCTCTGTTTCTTGCCGAAAAAGTCCCCGGGCCCTCTGAGTTCAAGATCTTTTTCAGAAAGCTCAAAGCCGTCCGTCGTCTCAGACATGATGCTCATGCGCTCTTTTCCCGTCTCAGATTTCGGGTCTGCCATCAGGATGCAATACGACTGGTGATCGCCCCGTCCGACCCGGCCGCGAAGCTGATGCAGCTGGGAAAGACCGAACCGGTCGGCATCATAGATCAGCATGACCGTCGCATTCGGAACGTTTACCCCGACTTCAACGACGGTTGTGGAAACGAGAATCTGGCATTCGTTTTTGCTGAACTGCCTCATTACCTGTTCTTTCTCGTCATTTGACAGCTTTCCGTGCATGAGACCGATCTGCCATCTTCCCCTGAAGGCATGAGTCAGCATGCTGTGCACATCAATTGCATTTTGAACGTCGAGCTTGTCCGACTCTTCAATCAAGGGACAGATCACATACGCCTGTCTGCCTTTTTTCAGTTCTTTATCGATAAACGCGAGAATCCGTTCGAGCATGTCGTGCTTTACCCAATACGTCTCGATCCGCTTTCGCCCAGCCGGCATTTCATCGATGACGGACACATCCATTTCCCCGAAAACCGTGATCGCCAGTGTTCTCGGAATCGGCGTCGCCGTCATAAACAAGACATCGGGATCTTTCCCTTTGCTTCTCAGTTTTTTTCTTTGCTCGACGCCGAAGCGGTGCTGTTCATCGGTGATCACGAGCCCGAGCTGTTTAAAGTGGACATCGTCCTGAATAAGGGCGTGCGTCCCCACCAAAATATCAATTTCTCCTTCTTTTAATCTTTCTAAAAGCTCTCTTCTCCTTTTCCCTTTCACAGAGCTTGTTAAAAGCGCCACATTGACGTCGTGCTGCTCAAAGAGGGATACAAGCGAATCGGCGTGCTGTTCCGCCAGTATTTCGGTCGGCACCATCATCGCCCCCTGGAATCCGGAAAGCAGCGAGGCGTATAGCGCAATCGCGGCGACGGCTGTTTTGCCTGAACCGACGTCTCCTTGCAAAAGCCGATTCATTTTATACCCTGAAGCCATGTCCCTTAATATGTCGTCGAGCGCTTTCGCCTGCGCGTTTGTCAAAGGAAACGGAAGGCTTTTGACAAACGAATTGACGTCTTCGAGCCGAAAGGTGTGGCTGATTCCGTCGGACGCTTCCCGCTCGAACTTTCGCAAAGCCTGCATTTTCAGCTGAAACAGCAAAAATTCCTCATATACAAAACGGCGCCGCGCATGCTTTAAAGCTTCCCTCGACTCGGGCTTGTGCATCGCCTTTACCGCCTCCTGGTAAGACAGAAGTTTGTAGGCGGTCCGAAGCTTTTCCGGAAGAGGATCTTCGGCAAACGGCAAATGGCTGCGGACAGCTTCCTGAATCAATTTCCTCATCGTCTTTACGGTGATGTTTTCTTTGACGGAGTATACGGGTTCAATCGACTGATCACCCTGGTGCGGCCCGTTTTTCAGCTCTTGCACCATCACGGATTGTCTGTGCTTGTCCCATTTTCCGGTTACGGTAACAATCGAGCCGATCGCAAGCTTTTTTTTCAAATAAGGCCTGTTAAAGCAAACCGCTGTGATCAAATAGTTCCCGACCAAAAGCCGGAACGTGAGACGGCTCCGCTTTTTCCCGTAATAGGCAAGAGAAGGCTCGCTGTGAACCTTCCCTTCCACCGTCACTCGTTCATCGTGTGCCACATCTTCCAAATCGCGCAATTCATAATCGTCATATCGGTACGGGAAGTAGTTTAAAAGATCGAGAACCGTATAGATTCCGAGCTCGTTCAACGTTTTTTCCGTTTCCGTCCCGACGCCTTTTATAACAGATATACTAAGTTGCAGATTGTGTTCCACGTGCAGCTGACGCTCCTCCGAATATTTTTTTCTCCAATTCTTTGCCCGTCGGTGTTGCGGCAAGACCGCCCCGGCCTGTTTCCCTCAGTGCCGTCGGCATCGTCTGTCCGATTTTGTACATCGCATCGATCACTTCATCGCATGGAATGCGGCTTGTAATGCCGGCAAGCGCCATATCAGCCGCGACCATCGCATTGGCTGCGCCCATCGCGTTCCGCTTCACACACGGCACCTCAACGAGCCCTGCGACAGGATCGCAGACTAGACCGAGTACGTTTTTTAAAGCGATGGCCATCGCTTCGGCGCACTGTTCAGGGGTTCCGCCCGCCATTTCGACGATGGCGGCAGCCGCCATGCCCGAGGCCGATCCGACTTCAGCCTGACAGCCTCCGGCGGCTCCCGAAATGCTCGCATTGTTGGCAACGACGAATCCGAACGCTCCCGATGTAAATAAAAAGCGGACCATCTGCTCTTTCGTCGGGTGAAGTTTCTCTTTTACCGCAAAGAGCGTCCCCGGGACAACGCCGGCCGATCCGGCTGTCGGCGTTGCGCAAATCGTTCCCATCGCAGCGTTGACTTCATTTGTCGCTACCGCTTTGCTGACAGCGTCAAGGATGACATCCCCTGACAGCCCTTTGCCCGATTTAAGGTAGGCCTGAAGCTTAACGGCGTCTCCGCCCGTCAATCCGGAGTGCGATACGACGCCCTCAATGCCTTTTTGAACAGCGTCTTCCATGACAGCCAAGTTGGCTTCCATCTGCTTGAATATATCTTCCCGCGTCCGGCCTGTCACCTCGATCTCCTGTGTGATCATGATTTCAGAGATGGACACGTTCTTTTCCTTTGTCAGTTGAATTAATTCTTTCACATTTCGAAACATATCGTCTCACCCTCCTTTTTAGTCAGCGATCTGGGTCACCTCAATGATGTTCGGCAGCGCTCTCAATTCATCAAAAACAGCCGGATCAATCGTTTGATCGACCTCAATCGTCATGAGCGCTTCCTGGCCGACGTCTTTGCGGGCAACTTCCATATGGCCGATGTTGATTGCGAACTTCGCAAGCACATTGGCTACGCCTGCAATCGTTCCGTAGCGGTCGTTATGGACGACTAAAATAGCGGGGTGATTACCCGATAATCTGAGTTCGAAGCCGTTCAGCTCAATGATCTCGATTTTCCCTCCGCCGATTGAGATGCCTGCGAGTTCAAGGGAGCCTTCATCATCAGAGATGAGGATGCGGGCTGTATTGGGATGCTTCGGTACCGCTTCTTCTTCCCGGAACTCGATGGCGATTCCCTTTTCTTCGGCTAGACGGATCGAATCTTTGATTCTTTCATCAAATGTATCAAAATCCAAAAGGCCGCCGATGATCGCAACATCTGTTCCATGTCCTTTATACGTTTCGGCAAAAGAACCGTAGAGCGATACAATAATTTGTTTCGGCTCCCTCCCAAACACGCTTCTGGCGACTCTGCCGATTCTGGCCGCGCCGGCCGTATGAGAACTTGACGGTCCGATCATGACGGGCCCGATAATATCAAACACACTTCTGTACTTCATCCTTATCCCCCTTTTACAAACAGATTCCCCCGCTGTACGGAGGAAAAAAAGCCGTTTTTTTTTAGACTAATCGATCATTTCCCAATTGGCAAGCAGACAACGTCCGTTGCGGGCTGAGGCTTTAAAAAAAGCCAAAAGAAGAGAAGGGCTTTTATCAACATGCCCTTCTGCCTTTGATTCGTTATTCGACAGCCAGAATGTAGGAATACAGCGGCTGTTTTCCGTCGTGCACTTCTACTTCGACGTCTTCGTACGTCTCGCTGATGTAGGCTGCGAGTTCTTCGGCCTCTTCTTCCGGGGCGTCTTCCCCTTTGATCACGGTGACGATTTCGCTGTCTTCATCGATCATGCCTGCGATCAGCTTTTTCGCTGCTGTTAACTGGTCTGACGCCGTCTCAACGATTTTCCCGTTTAATATGCCCATAAAATCGCCTTTTTTAATATCGATGCCGTCAATGTTTGTGTCTCTGACCGCATAGGTGATCTGTCCGCTTTTCACCTCGCCGATCGCACCGAGCATAGCGGCTTCATTCTCGTCCGCTGAAAGGGCCGGGTTGAATGCGAGCAGTGCGGCCATTCCTTGAGGAACGGTCTTCGTCGGGATGACAATTACATGTTGTCCGGCAACATCCGCGGCCTGGTTCGCCGCCATGACAATGTTTGAATTATTCGGCAGAATCACGACCGTGTCCGCATTGGCGTCTTTTATCGCCTGAACGATGTCTTCCGTGCTCGGATTCATCGTCTGGCCGCCTTCTATGACCTTTGTGGCGCCGATGCTTTCGAAAAGCTCGGCAATCCCTTCACCCATGGCCACTGTGACGATGCCGTACGGCTGTTTATCTGCCGGCGCTTTTTCTGCCGGTGCTGTCTCCTGTTTGTTCTGGCTGAGAATCGCGCTGTGCTGTTCTCTCATATTTTCGATTTTCATGTTGATTAAGCTGCCGTATTTTTGCGCGTAAGTCATGACTTCCCCTGGATATTCGGCATGGATGTGCACCTTGGCGATATTTTCGTCTGAGACGACGAGAAGCGAATCACCGAAGCGGCTTAAATCCTGGCGGAACGCAACTTCATTAAAGTTTCTTTTACCGCTGTCGAGCTTTACCATAAACTCCGTGCAGTAGCCGAATTCGATGTCTTCAGTATTCATGTGGCTTTGAGCGTTTTTATGGTGCTCGGCGCTGACAAGGTCATCCAATGACGGAAGAGCTGCCGCTTTATCAGAAAGCTTTTCTCCCTTTAAAGAAGCGAGAAACCCTTCATACACGTAAAGAAGCCCTTTTCCGCCGCTGTCGACGACACCGACTTCCTTTAAAACCGGAAGCAGCTCAGGCGTCCGCTCCAAAGAAGCCTCCGCTTCATTTACGACAGCTTCCATCACCTTGATGATATTGGTTTCAGTTTGAGCGGCGAGCACTGCTTTTTTTGCGGCATCTTTGGCAACCGTCAAGATCGTGCCTTCGACCGGTTTCATGACGGCCTTGTAGGCGGTGTCCACTCCGGCCTGGAACGCGGCGGCAAATTCTTTCGCGTTAATTTCCGATTTCTGTTCAATCGATTTGCCAAAGCCTCTGAACAGCTGGGATAAAATGACGCCCGAGTTTCCCCGCGCCCCCATCAGAAGCCCCCTTGACAGGCTTTGTGCCACTTTGCCGATATTGGCGGTGTCGATTTGCTCCACTTCTTTCGCACCGGATGTCATCGACAGATTCATGTTCGTTCCCGTATCTCCGTCCGGAACCGGAAATACGTTTAACGCATCAACTACATTTGCGTTTTGAGACAGATGGTGTGCGCCGTACAGAATCATATCTGCAAAAGCTTTTCCATCCAGATTTCGTATAGACACTCTTGTTTTCCTCCTAACTACGGGTTCGTCACTCGTACTCCTTGAACGTAAATATTTACGGAATCCACTGCAAGACCCACTGTATGGTCGAGCGTATATTTGACTTTTGTTTGAACATTATGTGCCACTTCTGAAATTTTTGTTCCGTAGCTGACAATGATGTACATGTCAATATGAATACGATCCTCTTCCTGGCGGACGATGACGCCTCTTGCAAAGTTTTCTTTTCTGAGGATTTCAGTCAGTCCGTCTTTAATTTGGTTCTTGGATGCCATACCTACGATCCCGTAGCAGTCGATCGCTGCGCCTCCTGCAACCATGGCGACCACTTCGTTTGATATATCAATCTGTCCGTATTTTGTTCGGAATTCAATGGACACGTTGGTTCCTCCTTTTCGAGTCTCGCTTTTGACCTCTGGTTATAAATCATTCTACTATAAGGACCTTCTTTTTAAAAGAACAGGCAGGCTTCTCTCCAAACCTAACCCTACTTATACTACAGCGCGTTCATTTTTTCAAGATGTCAAGGAATTTTTCTTGAAAGCAGAGCAATCAATAGTTGCAAACGGTTTTCAGCTGTGGTAAATTATTAAAGTATCTGAAGCATCACAGGTGATCAACTGATAAAGAATGATGATGTTTTTTTTGATAGTTAGGAGGGAAACAAATGGCACGTAAATGCGTTATTACAGGCAGAAAATCACGTTCTGGCAACTCTCGTTCTCACGCGATGAACGCTTCTAAACGCACATGGGGCGCTAACGTTCAAAAAGTGCGCATCCTTGTGAACGGCAAGCCTAAAAAAGTATATGTATCTGCTCGAGCTTTGAAATCTGGAAAAGTTGAGCGTGTATAAGAAAAAATAAACGCCTGCCAAGAGCGACTGTACGCTTTAGGCAGGCGTTTTTTCGTTCTTTTGCCATCCGGGGACAGCCCTTTGACCCGCTCCGCAAAAAAAGCGCACCCGGCGCTTCTTAGTCTTTGCGAAACGAGCCAAGCATCGCCCGGACGATTCCCCCTAAAAACTTCGGTAATTTGATGGTGTAAAATTTCATTCCCTTCCCTCCTCAAAGAGTCCGCAACCGCATCCACCTTCAACATCGGATCCCAAACACAAAGCGAGCGGAAGCGCCAGGATATTTAATCAGTGCTTCTTATCATTATTAATATGCCTTCTGAAAACGAAAAAGCACCTTGTGAATGGATGAGTTCGTTACTAATACATAGTGTCGAACCGAGAGCAATATGACACTTATTTAAAGAATACTTAAATCCTTCGAGAGAAAGGTTTTTTACCGTCTCCGCAAACGGCAGGAATGAAATATACGGTTTTGTTTGATCATGCATGACGGTATAGGAGCCTGGGGGATGCATGCTGATCGTATTTTGGCGGTCGATCATGACGGTCTTGACGTTTTGCTTCATCGCGGTATAAAGAAGGTGCAGATTCCCGAGAAAATGGTCTGCTCTGCCTCCCGAAATGCCGAACATTCTAATAAATGAAGGACGCTGTCCGACAGCCCAGCTCAACGCAAGGTCCAAATCCGTCTGATCTTTTTCCGCCTGATAAATATGGAGGCGGGGAGCGGCCTTTTCAATCGCTTTTTTTTGCTCGTCTGTGATGCTGTCAAAATCCCCGAATGCTTCATCAGGCACGATCCCCGCATCCAAAAGGGTGACAGCGCCTCTGTCAACCCCGACCCAAAGCGCATCCCCGGCCTGATACTGCAGCAAGTCGGGAATAAGATGATCGGGGCCTCCCGCTACAATATTGATCGTTTTCATCGCATTATCCTTTCTGTGAACGCCCTAAAAAAAGAGCGCAGCTGCAGAAAGCCGGCTCTCTTTCATCAGGAAACCTTACCCAAGCGCACCTTTTATATCGGAAATGGCTTTTTTGCGGTCTTTTTCGTTATAAACGGCAGATCCTGCGACAAGCAGGTTCGCTCCCGCTTCAATACACTGTCTTGCCGTATTTTTGTTGACGCCACCGTCCACTTCAATCAGCAGATCGGCAAGTCCTTTTTGCTCAGCCATCTCCTTGACCTGCCTGATTTTCGGCAGGACCGAGGAAATAAACGACTGTCCGCCGAAGCCCGGATTCACCGTCATCAATAATACGAGATCAAGGTCTTCAAGCACATGCTCGATCTGCTGCACAGGGGTATGCGGATTCAAGACGACTCCCGCTTTGACCCCTTGCTCTTTGATGAGCTGGATCGTCCTGTGAAGGTGCGGGCATGCTTCAACATGGACGGACAAAATATCGGCGCCCGCTTTTGCAAAAGCAGGTATATAGCGGTCAGGCGCTTCGATCATTAAATGAACGTCGAGCGGAAGCTCAGTGATCGGGCGGACGGCTTCCACTACAAGCGGCCCGATGGTCAGGTTGGGAACGAAATGGCCGTCCATCACATCGATGTGGATGAAATCGGCGCCGCCTTGTTCAACATCTCGAATTTCCTCCCCTAGACGGGCAAAATCGGCTGAAAGAATAGAAGGAGCAACATATACCATATCTTAATACCTCGGCTTTCTATCTTTGATCTCTGTTAAAAATTCAACATAATGGTTGTAGCGATACTGGGCGATTTCACCGTTTTCCACGGCGCGTTTGACGGCGCAGTTCGGTTCTTTTATATGCAGGCATCCGCGGAACTTGCATTCGGCGCTCTTTTCGCCGATTTCCAAAAATGTCTGCCCTAAATCTTCAGCTTCAATACCGGCAAACTCAAGCGAGCTGAAGCCCGGGGTGTCCGCGACGAGCCCGCCGTTTATATCGATCAGCTCCACATGGCGCGTCGTATGTTTTCCCCTTCCCAAGTGGGCGGAAATCCCGGCGGTTTTCAGTTCAAGGTCAGGGCTGATCGCATTTAAAAGCGAAGACTTGCCCACGCCGGACTGGCCGGCGAATACGGTGATTTTATCCTGAAAATGGGGGATGATGTCTTCGATGCCTCTTCCGCTTTTCATTGATGTCAAATAGACGCTGTACCCGATGTTCCGGTAGTCTTCGGCATATTGATGAATCTGCTCTTTCAGCGCGTCATCATCCACAAGGTCCATTTTCGTGATGCATATGATCGGCCTAATATCACCCGCCTCAACCAGCACTAAAAAACGATCCAAAAGCGACGTGCTGAATGTCGGCTCCTTTGCCGAAAACACGAGAACCGCCTGATCCACGTTGCTGATCGGAGGTCTGACCAATTCATTGAATCTGTCTTTAATCTCGAGAATGTAGCCTTCCTTATCGTTATCGGCTTGGTAGACAACATCGTCGCCGACGAGAGGGGTTACTTTATTTTTTCTGAAAACCCCTCTTCCTCTGCACTGAATGACCTGATCGCCATCCAATACATAGTAAAATCCACTTAATGCTTTAATGATTTTGCCCTCAGGCATATCGCACCTCCCTTATTCATCCTCAGGATATTCAATCGTTTTTGACCTGACTACTTTATCGTTGATCGTTACTTGATAATACCCTTTTTGGCCGGGCGCAATCCTGAATTTGATCGTCCGCTCTGCCGGCGCTGTGATTTTGAAATTTTCGTAGACGTCAGAAATGCTGTGTTCTTCATCATCGATCGAAATTTGGACGTTTTGTTCTTCGCCCGCCGCTCCCGGTTCATAAGGAATATCAATTTTCTCGGTCACCGTTTTGACGGGCTTTTGTTTAGGTCCGAGCGAAAACGTGACCTCGACTTTGTCTCCCGGCTTGACTGATGCCCCCGCCTCCGGCTTTTGTTTAATGACCTGACCTTCCGGCACGTCTTCAGAATGCGCCTCCTTTTCGACAAGGACAAGCTGATGGTCGTCCAAATAGCCCGAAGCCGCCTGTTTGCTGTATGTTTTTAAATCCCTTAAAGTAATGGCTTCCGGACCGAGGCTGACCGTTAATTTGACCTCGTCGTCGGCGGCAACGATTTCGGTTCCGGCTGCAGGGTCCTGTTCGATGATGGTTCCCGCTTCTTCTTCATCGTGCACTTCTTCTGTCTTGATGTTTTTAAAGCCTTTTTGCTCAAGAAGCTTCTTGGCGGCATCGACTTTCTGGCCGACCACATCATCGACTTCAGTTTTCTCTTTGCCTGAGCTTTTATATAGCTTGACAGTTGAACCTTCCTTCACGATATCGCCGGCTGCAGGGTCCGTCTTCACGATCAGCCCTTCTTCAATTTTATCGTCGGCAATGTCTTCAGCATTCGGATCAACTTCAAATCCTTCGTCTTCAAGCTTGATGACGGCTTCTTCATATTCAAGGCCGGCAACATCGGGAACGGCCACATCTTTCGGAATAAAGAGCGACGGAAACACCGTTAAAGCCAAGACGGCTGACGCAGCCAGAACGAAAAACACCGTCAGCAATATAAGCGGCCATTTCTTTCTTTTTTTCTTCTTGTTTGCTTTTGCCTGCTTCTTCTTTTCTTTTTTTGATAATGGAGCCGCTTCCTCTTCTCCGCCGCCGGATTGCGAGCTGCTCCCGTTTTCCGGCAGATTCTTGATGATCGGAACTGCTTTCGTCATCTCATCATCGGATGGAATCGTGAAGCGCTTTTCGTTGAGCCGGTCCGGGTCGAAAGCCGTTTTCAAATCGTTTTCCATCTCTTCGGCCGCTTCATAGCGATGGAATGGATCTTTTGCCATCGCTTTCAGGACGACGTTTTCTATGCTTTGCGGCACGGCCGGGTTCCATCTTTTCACCGACGGCGTTTCTGATTGGAGATGTTTCAGCGCGATGCTGACCGCCGATTCTCCTTCAAACGGCATACGCGCCGTCAGCAGCTCGAAAAGCACGATGCCGAGCGAGTAGATATCGGATTTTTTCGTCGATAATCCGCCTCTCGCCTGTTCGGGCGACAAATAATGGACAGAGCCCAAAACCGAGTTGGTGTGCGTGATGGTCGTCGAGCTGAGCGCCATGGCGATGCCGAAATCAGTCACTTTAATGTGGCCCATATGGTCGATCAAAATGTTGTGGGGCTTAATATCCCGGTGGACAATCTGGTTATCATGGGCATGTGCGATGGCGGATACGATCTGCTCCATGATTTGGACCGCTTCTTTCGGATGAAGTGGGCCTGTTCGATTTATGTATTCTTTCAGGGTCATCCCCTCGACATACTCCATCACGATATAATAGATGTCATCTTCTTCTCCGACATCATAAATGCTGACGATATTCGGGTGGTCGAGGCTTGCAGCGGACTGCGCTTCCCGTCTGAACCGCCTGATAAAATCGGCATCGTGAACGAAGTCAAACCGCAGCACTTTAATCGCGACTTCACGGTCGAGGATGATGTCCAGCGCTAAATAAACGTTCGCCATCCCCCCGCCGCCGATGGCGCGCAGGATTTCGTAACGTCCGCTGATCCGTCTGCCGATTAACACTTGTCTTCACCTTCTTCAATTTGAGAAGGAAGTTCCAATAGCGCGACGGTGATATTGTCTTCGCCGCCGTTGTCATTGGCCAGCTGAACGAGCTGATCCGCTTTCTCCTCCGCAGAAGAAAGAGTCGTGAGCATATCCTTCAGTGTCTCATCATCCACTTTATTCGTCAGCCCGTCAGAACATAATAGCACTTGATCACCCGGTTCGATTTCAAATGTGTGGGCTTCTACCTTCACTTCGGGATCTGTGCCGAGCGCTTTTGTGAGCACGTTTTTCCGCGGATGGTGTTCAGCATCCTCCTTCGAAATCCCCCCAGTCCGCACGAGTTCATTGACAAGCGAGTGATCTTCCGTCAGCTGTATGAAACTTCCGCCTTGCAGGAGATAGCAGCGGCTGTCTCCGATATGGGCGACCGTCAGCGTTTTTCCCGTGTATAAAGCGCAGACGACCGTTGTCCCCATTCCCTGGCACTCTTCGTGGGCCCTCGAATGGTCGAAAAGTTTTTGGTTGACGGCTGAAATCTGCTCTTTCAGCCACGCTTCGCTTTCAGCCGGCGAAGCCGGGACTTCTTCGGTTTCCTCCCAAATATCACGAAGGGCTGAGACGGCCATCCTGCTGGCGACATCGCCGGCCAGATGACCTCCCATTCCATCGCAGACAACAGCTAATACCAGTCCGTTTTTTTCTGTGAAAATGCCGGCATCGTCTTCATTGTGCTGGCGTATTTTTCCCCTGTCCGTTTTTAAGGCTGTTTTCAACCTTGATTCACCTCGTCTCTTCCTGGCGCTCCTTTGCACGAAGCTGTCCGCAGGCAGCGTCAATATCATGGCCTTGCTCTCTTCTGATCGTGACATTTACTCCATGAGACTTTAATGTTTTTTCAAAGGCGAAAATCTGTTCTTTCGGTGTTCTGACATAGTCTCGTTCAGGTACATAGTTGACCGGAATCAAGTTGACGTGGCATTTGATTCCTTTTAGCAATTCAGCCAGCTCTTCCGCGTGTTCAACCTGATCGTTGACACCGCCGAAAAGCCCGTATTCAAACGTAACCCTTCTGCCGGTTTTCTTAATGTAGTAATCGACCGCTTTCATCAGATCGGGCAGCTTGTAGGCTCTGTTGATCGGCATCAGCCGGCTTCTGATCTCAGTGTTCGGCGCGTGCAGAGAAATCGCAAAGTTGATCTGCAGCTTTTCGTCTGCAAACTCGTAGATTTTCGGAATGATCCCGCTCGTTGATACGGTGATATGGCGCGCTCCGATATTCAGTCCTTTATCATGGTTGACGATTTTCAAGAACGCAAGCATTTCCTGAAAATTATCGAACGGCTCGCCGATTCCCATAATGACGATTGAGCTGACGCGTTCATCTGTTTCATCAAGCGCCTGCTGCACTTTGACAACCTGTGCGACGATCTCTCCGGCTTCCAGGTTCCGCTTTAAGCCGCCGAGGGTCGATGCGCAGAACGTACAGCCGATCCGGCAGCCCACCTGTGTCGTTACACAAACAGAATTGCCATATTCGTGCCGCATTAATACGGTCTCGATCGTGTAGCCGTCATGAAGCTCGAATAAAAACTTCATTGTTCCATCTTGGGAAGTCTGTTTGACGGCCGTTTTCAGCGTCGTTAATACGAAATGCTCATTCAGCTTTGTCCGCAGCTCTTTTGAAAGGTTTGTCATCTTTTCAAATGACGTGACTCTCTTTTCGTATAGCCATTCGAATATTTGCGCGGCGCGGAATGGCTTCTCGCCGTTTTCCGATAGCCAGCTTTTCAGTTCTTCTATTTCAAAAGAATAGATGGACGGTCTTTCTGTCCGCAATTCTTTTCTTACTTTTTGTTTCGATTCCATTATTGTGATCCCTTCTTTCTCATGCTGCAAATAAAGAAGCCGTCCGTTCCAAAGTAGTGGGGAAGGATTTGAATGCTTCCATCCTTGACATACGGCGCCGCTTTTTCGGGCAGCCGCTCGGCGAGGGTGGGGTCCGCTTCAAATTCGTCGTGTTCTTCCAAAAAAGCATGCATGACTTGTTCATTTTCGGTCGGGTCCATTGTGCATGTGCTGTAAACCAATGTCCCGCCTGTTTTCAATAAAGGTGCGATTTCGTTTAAAATCGCAAGCTGAATCCCGGCGAGACGCGCGCTGTCTTCGGGCGTTTTGCTGTATTTGAGATCCGGTTTTCTGCGGATGACGCCGAATCCCGAACACGGGGCATCGACGAGGATCCGGTCGAACTGTTCCGGTTCGAAGACTTCTCCGGCTTTTCTGGCATCCAGCGCTCTTGCTTCAATGTTGGAAAGTCCAATCCGGCCTGCCGCTTCTTTGATCAGCTTTACTTTATGCTGATGAAGGTCCAGGGAGACGACCTTTCCCGTATCTTCGAGCAGTTCGCCGATATGAGTGGATTTTCCTCCCGGAGCTGCGCATGCATCCAGCACTGTTTCTCCCCGCTCAGGTCCAAGGGCTCTCGCTACTAGCATTGAGCTTTCATCTTGTATGGTGACTTCGCCTTCTTTGAAAAAAGGAGTGGACGCAATCGTTCCTTTCAGCAGTTTGACAGCGTCTTTGGACAAGTCGCCTTCTTCCGCCTCAATCCCCGCTTCATTCAGACGGGAAAGAAGCGTATCCCGGTCGTTTTTCAGCCTGTTGACGCGGATCGTCTGCTTCGGCGGGATCATATGAATCCGGCAGATTTGTTCTGCCGCTTCGAACCCGTAGGCATCCGTCCATTCTCTGACAAGCCACTCCGGATGGCTTGTCTCAACCGCAAGGCGTTCAATCGGATCGGCAATATCCGCAAAGGAAGGCACTCCTTCCCTCTGAACGGAGCGCAGAACACCGTTAACAAATGAAGATATTCCTTTATGCCCGCGTCTTTTAGCGATTTCAACGGCTTCAAAAAGAGCGGCCCGGTCAGGGATTTTCTCCAGGTATTCCATCTGATACAGCGACATTCTCAACAGATGGATGACCCAGTCTTTCACCTTTTCCGGCTTTTTAATAAACGGCTTCAGCATATAATCAAGCGCCAGCTTATTCTGAAGGGTGCCGTAAACGAGTTCTGTCAAAAGGCCTCTGTCTTTGTCGCTTAAATCGTTCGCTTTCATGGCAGACTGAAGCAAAAGATTGCTGTATGCCTGATTCTGGTCAAGCTTAATCAGTGCATCAAGCGCGACTTCTCTCACATTATTTTTCATCGTCATGACCCAATTTCATTCCGGCTTGAAGACCCGCTCCCCTGACAAAATCTTCAGCCTTCATTCTTTTTTTGCCGGCAGGCTGCACTTCCGTTAATTTTAACGCGGTGTCATTTCCGGTTGCGACGACAATGCCGTCTTTTTCAACGGTGACGATCTCCCCCGGCTCTGCCTGTTTTAAGGCTTGGCATTTTTTCGCGGCCCATACTTTCAGCGTCTGGCCGTTTAAGACCGTGTATGCGACAGGCCAAGGATTCAAGCCTCTGACTTGGTTGTACAGGACTTCGCCGGGCTTAGACCAGTCGATCAGTTCCTGCTCGCGTTTAATGTTCGGCGCGTATGTCGCTTTCTGTTCATCCTGTTTTTCCGGGGTTACCGAACCGTCAATGATTCTCGGAACCGTTTCGGAAAGAAGCGCAGCTCCGGCCTTGCTCAGCTTATCGTGGAGCGTGCCGACATTATCTGTTTCTTCGATGTCAACTTCAACCTTGGCGAGCATATCGCCTGCATCCAATTTTTCGACCATGTACATGATCGTCACGCCTGTTTTCTCTTTGCCTTCCAGAATGGCGTAATGGATCGGGGCTCCTCCGCGCAGCTCCGGCAGAAGAGAGGCATGGACATTGATACAGCCGTATTTCGGATAATCGAGGAGCTTTTTCGGCAGGATCTGTCCGAATGCCGCCGTTACGATTAAATCGGGTTCAAGCGCCAAAATCTTGTCCGTTTCCGCTTCTTCCCTCACTTTCTCAGGCTGGAGCACGGGAATGCCGCGGCGCAGCGCTTCCTCCTTGACAGGCGGCGGAGTCATCACCTTTTTTCTGCCTTTCGGGCGGTCAGGCTGGGTGACGACACCCACTACCTCATAGCCGTCATCAATCAATGTGCCGAGCACCGGGACGGAAAAATCCGGCGTTCCCATAAAAACGATCCTTGTCATCCAATCATCCTTCCATTTCCTCAAGTTCTTCCGCATCATAATAGCGCGTTACTTTTGATGTGAATAAAATACCGTCCAAATGGTCGATTTCGTGCAGCAGCGCACGCGCCAAAAAGCCCTCAGCTTCAATCGTAAACGGTTTCCCGCGGCGGTCGAACGCCTTGACCTTTACATAATCGGAACGCTTCACTTCACCGTATAGATCAGGAAAGCTCAAACAGCCTTCAGGACCCGTTTGTTCACCGCTCTCTTCGATGACCTCCGGGTTGACCAGTTCAATTCTTCCCGTGTCATCGCCGATATCGACGACTGCCGCTCTTTTTGAAACGCCGATTTGCGGAGCGGCCAGTCCGACTCCGTCCAGCTCAAGCATCGTATCATACATATTGTCGAGTAGTTTCTTTAATGATTTATCAAAAGACGCAACGGGTTCGGCAGGGGTCTCAAGAACCTCCGCCGGATACGTTACGATCGGTTTTACTGCCAATCTAAAAGCCCTCCATCACACTGTTATTTTTACATCATCATATATGGATTCATGTCGATCGAAATCGCCAATTGCTTTTGTTCAATGTCTCGTTTGTAATGATCCATAATGTTTTTAAGCAACGATGTAAGCTGGTTTTCCTGTTTGTATTTTATCACGCATTGATAGCGATATCTATCTTTGATCCTGGCGATCGGAGATGCGACAGGGCCGAGAATCTTCGCCTCGCTTGAAATGTTCTTTTTTAAATAGGTGGCGATTTTTTCAGTCACGAGTGCCGCCTTCGTCACTTCCTCGTGCGATACGCTGACCAGCGCCAAATAATAATATGGAGGATAGGCCTGTTCCCTTCTGTGCAGCATCTCCTGCCGGAAGAATGTTTCATAATCATGCGTTTTTGTGAGCTGAATGCTGTAATGGGACGGTGTGTACGTCTGAATGATCACCTTGCCCGGCTTTTCGTGGCGCCCCGCTCTTCCGCTCACCTGCGTCATCAGCTGGAACGTTTTTTCAGCGGCTCTGAAATCGGGGATGTGAAGCATCGTATCCGCGCTCAAGACACCGACGAGCGTGACGTTTTCGAAATCGAGCCCTTTGGCGATCATCTGCGTTCCAAGCAGGATATCGGCTTCGCCTCTGCCAAAGGATGTGAGCAGCTTTTCATGCGCTCCCTTTCTTGAGGTTGTATCGACATCCATGCGGATCACCCTTGCAGCCGGCAGAACCTTCGTCAATTCTTCTTCGACCCGCTGTGTGCCTGTACCAAAGTAGCGGATATGCTCGCTTCCGCATTCGGGGCAGCTTGACGGCATGCCGGTTTCATAGCCGCAGTAATGGCACTTCAGACGCTGTCCATACCTGTGGTACGTCAATGAAATTTCACAATGAGGACACTGGATGACATATCCGCAGTCCCTGCACATGACAAATGAGGAATAGCCTCTTTTGTTTAAAAACAGAACGGCCTGCTCTCCTTTTTCAAGAGTTTCCTCAAGCCCGGCCATTAAGTCTTTGGAAAACATCGAGCGGTTTCCGCTGCGCAGTTCCTCTCTCATATCGACGAGAGACACGTCGGGCATGACTTGGTGATTGACGCGGTGCTTGAGAGAAAGAAGCTTGTACACGCCTTTTTTCGCCCTCGCGAACGATTCGAGCGTCGGCGTCGCACTGCCGAGCACGACCGGACACCGGTGGTATTTGGCCCTTTGAATCGCCGCTTCTTTCGCATGGTATCTCGGCATCTCCTCCTGCTTGTACGATGTTTCGTGCTCTTCATCAATTATAATCATGCCGAGATTTTCAAACGGCGCGAAAATCGCCGAGCGCGCCCCGACGACAAGCCGGACTTCTTTGCGGTGGATTTTCCGCCATTCATCATATTTTTCTCCTGTTGAAAGCCCGCTGTGCAGTACGGCTACCTGCGAGCCAAAGCGCCCTTTAAAGCGGTTGACCATCTGCGGCGTCAGGGAAATTTCCGGAACGAGAACGATCGCTTCTTTGCCGGCTTCCAGCACCTTTTCGATCGATTGCAGATAGACTTCCGTTTTTCCGCTTCCGGTCACTCCGTGAAGAAGAAACACATCGTGCCGCTTTTCTTCGATTGCATCCGCTATCGCCTCGTAGGCCTGCGCCTGCTCTTCAGTCAGCGGAAGCGGTTCGGTTTTTTTGAACATTCTGTCCTGATAAGGATCCCTGTAAACCTCCTCTTCGCTTTCCTTTAACAGCCCCTTGTCGATGAGCGCTTTCAAGGACGCGGAAGAGCCCCCCGTTTTGTCGATCAGATCCTTTGCCGGAACAGCGCCGCCCTCTTTGCGGTCGATGAAAAACTGAAGGATCGCTTTTTGTTTGACAGCTTGCGGAGAGAGGCCGGCAAGCGCTTCTTTTAAATGTTCTTTCGCGCAAAGGGGGGCGATCATTCTCCGCATTTTTTTGTTTGTTTTCTGCTTTACTTTATACGCCACTTCAAGATTGCCTTCTTGAACCTGGCGCTGAATCAGCTTTAATGTTCCGTGGTCATTTATATCGGAATAAGAAAGCGTCTCTTTTTGCGAGAACAAGGTTTTTAGCGGTTCGGGAAGCGGTTTATCGCCGATCACCTTGATTTCTTTGCCGTATTTTGCTTTCATAGCCGCGGGGAGCATCGCCTGCAAAGCCGTAATTTTAAAAGAAAGTGTTTTTTCTGTCAGCCAGTCTGACAGCTCAAGCAGCTCCTCCGTCAAAACGGGCGCCAGATCAAGGATATCCTCGATATCCTTAACCGAACGGCCGGCAAGCTCCGACGATTCTTTCACGCTGGTGACAAATCCCTGGATTTTGCGGGCGCCGAACGGAACGATCACGCGCATCCCTTTTTTAATCATACCTTTGAATTTGTCGGGGATGCGGTAATCAAACGGTCTGTCGATATTTTTCGTTGTAACATCGACGATCACTTCAGCGAAGTTCATGAAGACGTCCCGCTCCGTCCGGCAAGCTCAGCGGCTTCCTTCAAGACTGCGGCGGCAACCTCCCGCTTTGACATTAGAGGATGCGCCGTCTTTTTGCAGTCTCGATGAAACACCGTCACGATGTTGGTTTCCGTTCCAAAACCGGCGCCTTCAGCCGTGATATTGTTAGCGACAATCATATCGAGATTTTTCGTCTCCAGCTTTTGTTTGGCATAGTCTTCGACGTGCTGCGTTTCGGCTGCAAAGCCGACCAAGATTTGCTTTGTTTTCCGCTCTCCCAGCGCTTTTAAAATATCCTTCGTCCGTTCAAGCTCAATGACGAGGCCGCCGTCCTTTTTCTTCATTTTTTGATCGTGGACATGTTTTGGCCTGTAATCAGCGACAGCTGCTGTTTTAATGACGATGTCGCTCTCATCGAAAACAGACAGAGCCGCTTGATACATATCTTCTGCGGACTGAACATGAATCACGTCGACCCCTGCGGGATCATCAAGCGATGTCGGGCCTGCAATCAGCGTCACGTGCGCTCCCATTCGTGCCGCTTCCTCAGCGAAAGCATAGCCCATTTTCCCTGTCGAACGGTTGGAGAAAAAGCGGACGGGATCGACTTGTTCTCTTGTCGGCCCCGCTGTAATTACGACGCGCTTTCCTTCAAGCAAACCGCTTTTTTCGCTTGAAAAATACGACTCTGCCAACTGGACGATCCGCTCAGGCTCTTCCAGTCTGCCTTTGCCGATATAGCCGCACGCAAGGTAGCCTTCACTCGGTTCGATAAACCGGTAGCCGTCTTTGTAAAGAACGCTGATGTTCCGCTGAACGGCCGGGTGGTCGTACATATGAACGTTCATCGCCGGAGCGATCCACACCGGCGCTGTCGTCGCCAAAAGCGTCGTCGTCAGCATGTCGTCAGCGATGCCTGAGGCGAGTTTTCCGATCACATTGGCCGTAGCCGGAGCAACGATCACGAGATCCGCCCAATCTGCGGCATCGATATGGGCGATGACACGGGGATTCGGTTCTTCGAACGTATTGGTATATACTTCATTGCGCGAAAGCGCCTGAAAGGTGAGCGGAGACACAAATTCACAGGCGGATTTTGTCATGATGACTTTCACATTGGCTCCTGCCTGCACGAGCTTGCTCGTTAAGGCGGCCGCTTTGTATACCGCGATTCCTCCGCTTACTCCCAGCAGGATGTTGCGATTTTTCAGCATCGTATTTCTCCCCCTTATGTTCTGTTCGCCAGCCCTGAAAAAAATAACAACCTAGTGTATAGGTTGCTATTTTTAAGGCTATTAGCGATTTTCCTTTTCGAATGTAAGCAGTCCGGCATCAATTTCTTCCAATGCTTTGCCTACAAATTTATGCGACTTCGGATTTTCGATCTGCGCGTCTTTGTTCATCTGCATTTCGCGGGCGCGCCGTGCGGATACGGTAACGAGCGTGTATTTTGAATCCAGTTTGTTCATTAAAGAGTCAATTGACGGATCTAGCATATTTATTCAACCTCCAGCATTTTCTTATATCTTGGAGCAACTCGGTCGCGCCGTAAATGTTCGGCGAGAACGATTGCTTTGATTCTTTCGCACGCAAGCTCAATGCTGTCATTTTCGACAACATAGTCATAGGCGTCCATCAGTTCGATTTCTTCCTTCGCCGCTTTCATCCGGTTTTCGATCGTGGCTTCTGTTTCTGTCCCTCTTGTGACAATCCGGTTTTTCAATTCGGCGAGGCTCGGAGGCGCCAAAAAGATAAACAAGCCTTCAGGAAATGCCTTTCTGACTTGCAGCGCACCCTGGACTTCGATTTCAAGAAAAACGTCCCTTCCGCTTTCAAGCGTCTGTTCGACGTAGTCAACGGGTGTTCCGTAATAGTTGCCGACATATTCGGCCCATTCGAGCAGCTTGTTGTTCTCGATCATCTCTTCGAACTCTTCGCGCGTCTTAAAAAAGTAGTCGACGCCGTCTCTTTCGCCTTGACGCGGTTTTCTTGTCGTCACCGAAATCGAATATTCAAATTTTGTGTCCTCCTGAGCAAACAGCGCCTGCCTGACTGTTCCTTTTCCGACGCCGGAAGGGCCGGAGAGAACGATTAACAAACCTCTTTCTTTCATAAAGCTCTTATCCCTGCCCTTCATCCATAATTTCTTCTTTAACGGAAAGCCTTTGTGCTACTGTCTCAGGCTGGACGGCAGATAAGATGATATGGTCACTGTCCATAATGACAACCGCACGGGTTCTTCTTCCATATGTAGCATCTATAAGCATGCCGCGGTCTCTGGCATCCTGGATCATCCGCTTAATAGGCGCGGACTCAGGACTCACAATCGAGATCAGCCGATTCGCGGATATGATATTTCCAAAGCCGATATTGATCAGTTTAATCGTCATCCTATACGTTCCCCCTGTACTTGGACGTCTCTAGTTTAACCTGCAGAGAACATCCGTAAACAATACGCACAATCGCTATTCTATATTTTGCACTTGTTCTTTTATTTTTTCAATAGAGCTTTTCATTTCGACCACATGTTTTGTGATCTGGTGATCATTCGCTTTTGAACCGATCGTGTTCGCTTCACGGTTGAGCTCCTGGACGAGGAAATCGAGCTTTCTCCCCGCGGCTCCTCCCGCTTTGCAAATATCGCGGAACTGGCGGAAATGGCTTTTCAGCCTCGTCACTTCTTCCGTGATATCCGAACGGTCTGCAAACAGTGCGACTTCCGTCAGCAGGCGGCTTTCATCGAGACCGTCTGTTGACCATTCTTCAAGCCGCGCCTCAAGGCGTTCCCGATAGTGGTCGACGACCTTGGGAGCAAGCTCTGCGATGTCGTCTGTCAGCTTTTCAAGCCTTTCAATATGCTGAAGGCAGTCGTCCTTCAGCCTCAGCCCTTCCGCTTCGCGCATGCTGCACAATTCTAGAACGGCAGCCTCGACCGCTTCCAGAAGAACCTCTTCAAGCTTGTCATTTTGGATTGGCTCTTCTTCAACTTGGATGACATGCTCAAACTGAAAGGCGTCTTGAAGCGTGATGTCTCCAGAAAGCCCGCAGCGGTCTTTCATTTCGCGCGCGGCTTTCTGGTACTCTTCAAGCAGCGGCCAGTCAACCTGGATTTTCCGGGTGACCAGAGCCTCGTCGTCAACGGAAACAAACAGCTCCAGCCGCCCCCTTTGTATATGTTTAAAAATCGTTTGCTTTATTTTGTCTTCTAAATAGAGCAAAGGTCTTGGCATGCGGGCGTTTACTTCTTTAAACCGATAGTTGACAGATTTCAGCTCAACAGCTGCTGTCAGCCCATCCTTCGTTTTGCTCGCGCTGCCGAAACCGGTCATACTCCGTATCATAAAACACACCCAATTCCGTATAAGTGAAAAAGACTTTCTTTGATTTAAATTTACGCAAGATGAAAAGGCAATAGAAACCTCTATTACCTTTAAGATTATATCATACAAGCCTATTTTTTTCTTGTCAAAAGTGACCCGGCCAGTAAAAAAGTTGGAATCGCCGACATTCCGACAATCAGGAGCCAGTCTGCCATTAAAATCGGAACCGTATGAAAAATCGGCTGCAGCGGCGGATAATAAATAACGACAAGCATCAAAAGAATCGAAGACAGCACTGCACCGAGCAAATAAATGTTTTCAAACGGATTGCGGTCAAAGATGGACCGCTCGCTTCGGCAGTCGAACACGTGGATCAGCTGCGCAAGGACGAGCGTTGCAAATGCAACCGTCTGTGCATACTCAAGCGCTTCTGGATTGCGGTTATAAATGAACATAAACGCCCCGAGTGTCGCGATTCCGATTAAGAATCCGCGCGATACGACCTTCCAGCCGAGCCCCCTTGCAAACACGCCTTCTTTCGGACTCCGCGGCTTTCTCTGCATCACATCGTCCTCAGGCTGATCCATGCCGAGCGCCATGGCAGGCAGGCCGTCCGTTACAAGGTTGACCCACAGAATCTGTATCGGGACAAGCGGCAGCGGCAGAGCGAGCAGCATTGCAAACAGCATGACCAAAATTTCGCCGACATTGGATGCGAGCAAGTATCTGATGAACTTTCTAATATTTTCATAGATATTGCGTCCTTCCTTGATGGCCGATTTAATCGTTGCAAAATTATCATCGACAAGGATGAGTGAGGACGCCTCCTTGGCGACATCCGTTCCCGTAATCCCCATCGATATGCCGATATCCGCCTGTTTAATCGCAGGGGCATCATTGACTCCGTCTCCCGTCATGGCGACGATGTGGCCGTTTTCCTGGTAGGCGGTCACGATCTTCAGCTTATGTTCGGGCGACACCCTTGCAAATACGTAAACATCGTCAACAATTTCCGCCAATTCTTCCTGCGAGAGTTCGTTCAGCATCTGGCCGTCCATGACCTTTCCGCGCGGAGGCAGCAATCCGAGATCTTTTGCAATCGCCGTCGCCGTTATCACATGGTCCCCGGTGATCATGACCGTTTTGATCCCCGCTTCCCGGCATTCTTTAATCGCTGTTTTCACTTCGGGCCGCGGCGGATCGATCATCCCTAACAGCCCGATGAAAGTTAAGCCTGACTCCGCTTTTTCGAGCGGGGGATTTTCTGTATCTTTGATCGGTTTATACGCGACGGCAATCGTTCTCAGCGCCTGTGACGCAAGAGTTTCCAGCGCCGCGCTTGTTTCAGCGAGCCTTTCCTTTGTGAAGATTTCTCGCTTTTCTTCTGTCAGCGTATGCGACGAACGCTTCATCAATACATCCGGCGCGCCCTTTGTAATGACAAAGCGCTTGCCGCTCTTGTCTTCCACAATGACAGACATCATTTTCCGCGTTGAATCAAACGGAAACTCCTCGATGATTTTAAAATGTTCATCAACATATTTGTCCGTAAAGCCTGCTTTTCGAGCCGCCGTCAGCAAAGCCCCTTCGGTGGGATCGCCATCAAGACGAAACTCCCCGTCTTTTTCGATAATCGAAGATGAATTGCATAATGCGCCGAACAATAGTACCTGCTGGAGCGGTTTATGATGCTTTGCTTGCACATCGCGCCCGTTCATGCTGAAAGAGCCTTCAGGCTCATAGCCGATCCCTGACACGTTCCATATCTTCCCGCCTGACCAGACATGGGTGACCGTCATTTTGTTCTGCGTCATCGTCCCGGTTTTATCGGAGCAAATAATGGACGCGCAGCCGAGCGTCTCAACCGCGGGCAGCTTCCTGACGATCGACTTTTGCCTGATCATCCGCTGCACGCCGAGAGACAGAGCGACCGTGACAATGGCAGGCAGCCCTTCAGGTATGGCAGCGACGGCAAGGGAAACTCCCGCTAAAAACATGCTGTATAAATCATGCCCCTGAATGACGCCGGCAGCAACGACAAGCAGTGTCAGGAACAAAGCGGCGACAATCAAAATTTTGCCGAGCTCTTCAAGCCTTCTTTGCAGCGGGGTCGCCGTATTCCCGGCAGATTCAAGCATATCGGCGATTTTCCCCATCGCAGAGTTCATACCCGTACCGATGACGACGCCGATTCCGCTCCCCCTTGTGACAAGCGTTCCCATGAAAGCCATATTCTTCAGATCGCCCAGCGATACATCTGACGCCTGAAAAGCATCTGCCTGTTTGGACACGGGGAGCGATTCACCTGTAAGGGCCGATTCTTCTATTTCAAGGCTCTTTGTCTCGACAAGTCTGAGATCGGCGCCGATTCTGTCTCCGCTTGCAAAACGGACAACATCTCCCGGGACAAGCTCTTTGGAAGGAATTTTCACCCAATTCCCCTCCCGGAGCACAGCCACTTGAGGAGCTGACAGTTCTTTCAAAGCCTCGAGCGACCTTTCCGCCCGCCTCTCCTGAAAGAATCCGAGAATGCCGTTAACAAAGATGATCGCGATGATCGCGATGGCGTCAATGTATTCGCCGAGGAAACCCGAAATCAACGTGGCCGCAAGCAAAACAAGAACCATGAAATCTTTGAATTGAGAAAAAAACAATGCGACCGCCGATGTTTTTTCCCCTTCCTGAAGTTCGTTTGTTCCGTGTCTTTCCAGCCGCTTTCCGGCCTCTTTTTCTGTTAGACCTTTGTCGATGGACGTTTTTGTTATATTTAACAATTCGGTTTGTCCCATCTCGTGCCATTTCATTGAATCGTCCACTCCTCCTGCCCTAAAGGTTGCTTTTGGTGTATCCATCTCTATAAGTCAATTTATTCAGACTCGTCCCAAATCATGCTATAATTATTGAATGGACGTTTTACGAAGAGGATTAACGAGAAAAGGGAGTTTTTCATATGTCTTTTGACGGCATTTTTACATACGGAATGATCGAGGAATTAAATGAGGCGATTCGAGGCGGACGGATCGCAAAAATCCACCAGCCGTTTAAGCACGAGCTAGTGTTTCATATCAGGGCAAACGGGAAGAACCGCAAATTGCTGCTCTCCGCCCATCCGAGTTATGCGCGGGTACACCTGACAAACGAAACCTACGACAACCCGAGCACCCCTCCGATGTTCTGCATGCTCCTCCGCAAACATCTGGAAGGCGGCTTTATCGACCAAGTCGAGCAAATCGGCATGGACAGAATGATGGTCTTTCATATCAGGAGCCGGAACGAAATCGGCGACACGCT
Organism: Bacillus licheniformis DSM 13 = ATCC 14580; assembly: GCF_000011645.1. Taxonomy (GTDB): domain Bacteria; phylum Bacillota; class Bacilli; order Bacillales; family Bacillaceae; genus Bacillus; species Bacillus licheniformis. Next base: position 1,743,262 of record NC_006270.3, on the reverse strand, counting down.
GACAAGAAAGCTGATGGTCGAAATCATGGGCAGGCACAGCAACATCGTGTTAACAGACGGAGAAAAAGACGTCATCATCGACAGTTTGAAGCATCTGTCACCTGCGATGAACAGCTACCGCACCGTGCTCCCGGGATACGATTACATTCTCCCTCCCGCGCAGAACAAATTGTCTCCGCTTGAAGCGGAGACTGAAGATATTCTCCGCCATCTGAATTTCCAGGAAGGCAAACTTGACAGGCAGATCGTCGATACCTTCTCCGGCGTCTCGCCTCTGTTTGCGAAGGAAGCCGTCTTTCGCGCGGGTCTAGCCAACAGGGCGACACTGCCAAACGTCTTGACGGAGATGTTCAGCGAAATCAAAAGCCGGCGTTTTCAGCCCCAGCTTGTCACCACAGAAGACGGAAAAGAATATTTTTACCTTCTTGAGCTGACCCATATAAAAGGAGACAACAGGCCCTTTCATACGCTGAGCGAACTTCTTGACCGCTACTATTTCGGAAAAGCGGAGCGTGACCGCGTCAAACAGCAGGCTCACGATTTAGAGCGTTTCGCGGCAAACGAAAAGAAAAAGAACGAAAATAAAATCAAAAAGCTGAAAAAAACGCTTGAGCAGTCCGAACACGCGCAAGACTATCAGCTGTACGGAGAGCTGTTGACAGCGAACCTGTACCAGCTGAAAAAAGGGGACAAAGAGGCGAAGGTCATCAACTACTATGATGAAAACGGCGGAGAAATCACGATTCCGCTCAATCCTAATAAAACGCCTTCTGAAAATGCACAAAGCTATTTTACAAAATATCAAAAAGCGAAAAATTCGGTAGAAGTCGTGAAGGAGCAGATCAAATTGGCAGAAGAGGAAATCGCTTATTTCGACCAGCTGATTCAGCAGCTTTCATCTGCCTCACCGAAAGATATAACCGAAATTCGCGAAGAGCTCGCCGAAGGAAAATACTTGCGGGCCAAGCAGCAAGGGGGCCAGAAGAAACAGAAAAAACAGGCGCCGACGCTCGAAGCATATGAGTCCAGCTCAGGAGAAACGATTCTCGTCGGCAAAAACAACAAGCAGAACGAATATTTAACGATGAAGCTTGCCGCCCGCGACCACATCTGGCTTCACACAAAAGATATTCCGGGGTCGCACGTCGTCATTCAATCGACCGATCCGGACGAGCAAACCATTCTGGAAGCGGCGCAGATCGCTGCATATTACAGCAAAGCGAAAAACTCCGCTTCGGTTCCCGTCGACTATACAAAAATACGCCACGTCAAAAAACCGAATGGCGCAAAACCGGGGTTTGTCACCTACGACAGCCAGCAAACCGTTTTTGTAACACCTGATGAAGACTTGATCATCAAGCTGAAAAAATAATAATGCCAAAAGCCTGAACCTCAAGGGTTCAGGCCTCTTCTTTTTCGGAAAAGCTCGTCGATCTCTTGGACGAGCTCATCATCGATCAAATCATCGATCTGTCCGGCCAGCCTGATCGTGTGGCGCGGGCTGGCTCCGTTTGTTGAGACGGATATGGTTATGTTTCCTCTGTTGATTATTTTTGGAACATATACATTTCCCAGCTCCGCTTCACTCGCAACATTGACGAGCTGCTCAGGAGCTGCCGATGCGGCGAGACGCTTGTTTGCCTCATGGTCATCGGTCGCAAGAATGATCAGAAATGCATTCTTGAAATCACCGGGTTCCGCCTTTTTCTTCTTCCATTCGATGCCGTGTTCGTTAATCAATCCGAGCATCTCTTCTGATGCTTCAGGGCTGATGACGGTCGCGGATGCACCTTCTGCCAGCACCGTTTTCAGCCGCCGCGCCGCAATCTTCCCCCCGCCCGCAATGACTGCGGCTTTGCCTTTCATGTTAATGTGCAGCGGCAGCATCTGATGCTCCTGTAAAATCAAAGCGGCCGGCTTTGTTGATAACCGCTTCCTCTACGCGGTGCAAAAAGGCGTTTTTTACATGGGGGTGGAAGCCGAGGTAATCCGTCAGCACGACATTCGGATTCGTTTCTTTCAGCTTTGCGGTTTCCCTTTCAATCTCGTTCATCAGCATACCGGTGAACAGCAGATACGGAACGATGAATGTCGTTTTTCCGTCCCGTTCTTTAAGCTGTTTAAACACATCCAGGTAGTGCGGCTCACAGGCTGTCATAAAGCAGGGAATGACCTCATCCACTGGTGTGAGGTCTCTCAGCCGTTCGCAAATATCATAAACATCCCGTTTGACATCCGGATCAGAGCTTCCCCTTCCGATCAACACGACTCTTGCATGTTCATATGGCGTCCCCGTTTCTTCGATCCTTGTAAAAACCGCTTTGACGACTTCCTGATCGACGCCGATCGGCTTTCCGTAAGCGACGCTGACGGAAGGGTACTGTGAGGAAGCACGGGCAAGCTCTTCAGGGATGTCCCTTTTGGCATGTGCGGCTGTCAAGAGGAGAAGCGGCACGGCCGCGATATGCGTCGCCCCCTTTTCCACACACGCTTTAAAGCCGGTTTCGATATCCGGTGCCGCCAATTCCAAAAAAGATATTTCCTGAATGGGGGCGGACATGTTTTCTTTGCAGCTCTCCAAAAAAGCGGCTGCTTCTGTTTGGGCTCTTTTCAGACGGCTTCCATGGCCGATATATAAAATCGCTTGTTTCATATTAAAGCGCCTCGCTTAATGCCGGATCTTTCAGCTCAGGTTCAAACCAGCTTAACTGCGAGCTGAATTGAACGACATCCCCGATGACAATCAGGCTCGGGTTTTCAATCTTTTCGCTTTCGACTGTACCGGCAAGCGTTTCAACCGTGCAAAGCACCGTTTTTTGTTTGTCTGTCGTTCCCCAATGGATGAAAGCGGCTGGCGTTGACGGGTCTCTGCCGTTTTCGATCAGAAGCCTTTCAATTTGCTTCACGTTTTTAATCCCCATATAAATGACAAGCGTATCGATCCCTGTGGCTAACGCTTTCCACTTCTCTTCAAAGTTTTCTTCTTTTTGATAATGGCCTGTCACGAAAGCAACGTTTGAACTCGCTTCCCGGTGTGTCACCGGAATGCCCGCATAAGCAGCGGCAGCTATTCCCGAGGTGATTCCCGGCACGATTTCAAAAGCAACCCCGTGCTCAGCGAGGGTTTGCGCTTCCTCGCCGCCTCTGCCGAATACGAAAGGATCGCCGCCTTTCAGTCTGACAACGGTTTTCCCTTTTTTCGCATACTTGACGAGAAAATGATTGATCGTTTCCTGCTTCATCATGTGGTAGTCCGGAAGCTTTCCGCAGTAGATGAGATCCGCTCCCTCCTTGGCGTGCTGTAAAATCTGTTTATTCACAAGCCTGTCATACAAAATGACATCGGCTGTCTGGATGGCTTTTAAAGCTTTGATCGTCAGTAAATCGGGGTCTCCAGGACCTGCCCCAACGATATATACTTTCCCCATCTTAGATCTCCCCCCGATCTGATCAACGTCTTCTTCAATTCATTATAAATCATAAAGAAAGCGTTTGGTGCCTGAAAATATCACAAAAACCAAACGTTTTCTTTATGAAATAGGAAAGTGCATGCGCCGCACTTTCCTATTCACCCGCATTTTATTTCGTTTGATCTTTCACGTATTGGACGAGCTGGTTTTTGCACTCTTCCCGGTTATGTGCGCCTGTATCAAGAACAAGCTCAGGCGTTTCAGGCTCTTCATAAGGCGAATCGATCCCTGTGAAAAATGGAATTTCTCCGTTTCTCGCTTTTTTGTACAAGCCTTTCGGGTCGCGCTCTTCACACGTCGCCAAATCGCATTTCACATAGACTTCGTGAAACTCATCTTCCTCGACAAGCTGTCTGACAAGCCCGCGATCTTCTTTAAAAGGAGAAATGAACGCCGTAATGACGATCGTCCCCTGTTCGACAAAGAGCTTCGCAACCTCGCCGATCCGGCGGATGTTTTCCTTCCGGTCTTCATCGGAAAACCCGAGGTCCTTGTTCAGCCCGTGCCTGACGTTGTCGCCGTCAAGCACCGTGACCTGGTAGCCTTGTGCAAACAACTCACGCGCAGCGGCGTTGGCAATCGTTGATTTTCCTGAACCGCTTAAGCCCGTCAGCCAAATGATTGAGCTTTTATGTTGATTTTTCTCATGATATTCCCGTTTTGTAATGGACGCTTCATGCCAGACAATATCTTTATTTACCAAGAGATGCTCCCCCTTAAGAAACCCCGGCCGCTAAGCCTTTGATTAATGTTTGAATAACTTCGGGACGGCTGAATGTGCTCGGCGGGAACTCGCCGCTTCTCAGCATCGCCCTCACCTTTGTGCCGGATAAAATGACATGATGTTCTTTGCCGTGAGGGCACGTTTTCGCCGTAGCCATTGAACCGCAGACATTGCAGTAGAAGCTGTGTTCGAATTTCAGCGGCGTAATGCCGATTTCTTCCGGCGCGAACTGATCGAACAGCTCCTGCGCTTCATATGTGCCGTAGTAATCGCCGACTCCGGCATGGTCTCTTCCGACGATAAAGTGCGTGCATCCGTAGTTCTTTCTCACAAGGGCATGGAAGATCGCTTCCTTCGGCCCCGCATAGCGCATCGCCGCCGGAAAAACGCCGAGGAAGACGCGGTCTTTCGGATAGTAGCCGTCAAGCAGCACCTGATAGCTTTCCATGCGGACATCAGCCGGAATATCGTCTGATTTTGTTTCCCCGACGAGCGGATTGAGGAAAAGGCCGTCTACCGTCTCGAGCGCCGTTTTTTGAATGTATTCGTGCGCTCTGTGAACCGGATTTCTCGTCTGGAATCCGACGATCGTTTTCCAGCCGAGTTCCGCGAATTTTTTTCTTGTTTCAAGAGGTTCGAATGTGTGCGCCGGGAATTGTTTTACACTCCGCTTAATGAGCGTGATCGGCCCGCCCACATAAACGCTGCCGCGGTCAAACAATTTTTTGACGCCCGGATGTTCGAGTTCGTCGGTTTTATAGATATTGACGGCTTCCGTTTTCTTGTCCGGCGTATAGATATCTTCGATCTCAATGACGCCGTAGGTTTCCCCATTATAGGTAAGGCGGACGGTGTCACCCGCTTTTAAGCTTAAAGCTTTTTGCTCGTCAACAGGCAGAGTGATCGGAAGCGTCCATACTTCGCCGCTTGATAGTCTCATATTTTCGAAAACGGACAGATAGTCTTTCTCTGTCATAAAGCCTTGGAGCGGGCTGTACGCACCGATTCCGATCAGCTCCAAATCTGAAAAAGCCATTACATCAAGCTCAATTTCATGTGCGATATGTTGAAAATCGTATGCTTCATTGACGCGGTTAACCAATACACCGCCGTGTGGTGCTAAACTCATAAACTTGTTTCCCCCTACTTTGTGTTTAAATTCCTCCGCCTTGTTCATGGACGGAGCTGTGCTCTTTTTTGACCGCTCTCATCAGGCTGATCGTTCCGACAGATGCCAGCAGAACGCTTGTGACAACAATAAGAGCGTAGTAGTCTCCTTTTAATAAAAGGCTGACCAGCATATAAGATAGGCTTAATGAAAGGAACGGCGAGACGACCCATACTTTCAGCATCGTTTTGACCACTTGTTTATGAAAGACGTTGCCGCCGTTTTTTGCCATTCCCATCCCTATAATAGAAGATGATGTGACTTGCGCAAGCGGAACCGGTAAACCGAAAATTGAACTGGTAATGACAAGCCCGGCCCCCGTTCCGGAAAGGATGATTCCCTCTCCTTTTGAAAACCTCGTAATCTTTTTGCCGTTTGTTTCAAGAACGCGCCTGCCCAGTAAAAGGGCGCCCAGCGCGACAAACAGCCCGCCGTAGAGCGTTCCTTCCCCGACTGTCAAAACATGCGCCGCCACCAGAGGTCCGACAGCGTTTGCGACATTGTTCATGCCCGCTGAGAAGGCTTCAAAAAACCCTGTGATCAATAGAATGACCGCCAAAACCTTTGCTTTTTTTCCCGAGGCTGGACGTTTGATCGTTTTTTTCATGATTTTTGCCATCGCAAATGTAAATGCAAAAGCGACGATTGGTACAATGACCCAAAATGAGACGATGACAAGCAAAGATTTGACATACAAAACCTGGTATGCGACACCTACTCCGACAACAGATCCGACTGTCACTTCACTTGTCGAAAGCGGAATGCCGAGTACATTTGCGATAAAGAGCGACAGCGCCGCTGATCCGATAATAATGCAGACGATTTCAAGCGAAATCACCCGTTCGGGAATGATGCCTGAACTGATCGTTTTCACGACGTTTCCTCCGCCGATGACAGCGCCCGAGAGAACGCCCGCTGCACAGATCAGGAGGGCGTGAAACTTCTTTTTGACAGCTTCAGATCCATAGGCGATCCCCATTGAAGCAGCTGCACCGCTCGCTCCGATATTCATCGCAAAAAACATGCTAAATAAAATGGCGGCAAGTTCCATGACTCATCTCCTTACTCGTGTAATCCGCATTCTGTTTTAGCCGATCCGTTCCAGCGGCCGGATCGAAGATCATCCATTGTAAAGGCCGGAGAGGTGCACGGAGCGCAGCCGATGCTCGGATAGCCTTGATCATGAAGCGGATTGTATGGGAGATCGTGCTTTGTCACATATCTCCAAATATCCTTCCACGTCCAATGAATGAGCGGACAAACTTTGATAGACTTGAATTTTTCATCTTTGTTCAAAAAATTCGTTTTGCTCCGTCCGGGCGATTGCTCGCGGCGCAGACCAGACAGCCACGCCGGGTAGCCTGAAAGCGTCTCGCGGAGAGGGATGACCTTCCTCATTTCGCAGCAGGAATTCGGAGCGGTCTTCCATAGTTCGTCCCCATATTCTTTCGCCTGCTCTTCGACGGTAAGCTCCGGTTTTTTCATGATAATCTGAAGGCCTGGATATCGTTCTTTGACGGCGTCGATCGTTTCATACGTTTCTTTAAAATGAAGCCCTGTATCAAGAAAAACGATAACTGCATCTTTTTTCACCTTATAAATCAAATCGATCAGGACGATCCCCTCAATTCCGAAGCTGCACGCGTATACGAGCTGATCCCCGTAATGTCCGTACGCCCATTTCAGGACGGACAGCGCTCCTTTATAAGAGTCATCTTCCTGAAAAGAGATGTTTGGTTCCTCCCATGTGCTGTAAGTAAAAATTTTCGGTTCCCCCTTTTTTCGCCAACAAAAAAACGGCTTCCAGCAGAAAAAAAAACTGTGAAAACCGCCTCTAGTTTGTCTAGTCAGCTATTTCAATCTTATTTTTTCATTTTTTTCGATTTGAATGACTTTGCCGTCCTGAACAACGAATGTGATCGATCCGTAATTCATGTCTTTCAGCATGTCTTTCATTTTGATGATCACCTTTTCAAGCTGTTCATCTGTCTTCACTTCTAGCTCCTCCTCTGCCCCTAAAAAATTAAAATCTTTCTTCCAATTTTGAAAGAAAGACGAGGAACTCCGCTATTCCTTATCTCTCAAAATGAGGGCATTTTGCTGGAAGTAGCACCTTACGCTTCACACGCAGGTTGCCGGGTTTCATCGGACCAGTCCCTCCACCGCTCTTGATAAGTTTGCTTTTGTTATTTTAAAATTTTAGCACAATTCGAATAAAAGTCAACCCGACTTTTTTTATAGGATTAATAAAAAATAAAAATAATCCGATTTTACTATTTTAAAAACGGCAAAAAGGCGCAAAAAAGCCGTTCTCCCATTTGGAGAATACGGCTTTGATCATCAGTTCATCCAAGACTTGCTTTCAGGATCCGCTTTCCATTCTTTCAGTTTGGCGGCATCCTGTTCAGTAATATATCCACCGGCAAGCGCAGCCTCGGTCAGCGTATCGTAATCAGTCAGCGTGTGGTATTCAACGCCTGCTTCGCTGAAGGCGGCGGCGGCTTTTGGAAGCCCGTAAGTGAAAATGGCGGCGACGCCGAGCACTTCACATCCCGCCTCTGTGAGGGCGGCGGCGGCTTCAAGAACGCTTCCTCCCGTTGAAATTAAATCTTCGATCACAACGACTTTCTGTCCTTTTACAACGGCCCCTTCAATTTGGTTTCCTTTGCCGTGCGCCTTCGGTTTGCTTCTGACGTAGCACATCGGCAGGCTCAGCCTGTCAGCGGCAAGCGCGGCATGAGGGATTCCCGCGGTCGCTGTACCGGCGATCATCTCGGCTCCGGGAAATTTGTCTTGAATCAGTCCGGCAAGCCCTGAAGCGATATCATCTCTTACTTCCGGATATGAAAGCGTCAAACGGTTGTCGCAGTAGATGGGCGACAGAATGCCGCTCGCCCATGTAAACGGTTCGTTCGGGCGCAGGAAAACCGCTTTGATTTTTAATAAATGGTTTGCAATGTCTGTTTTCATGCCTTGGTTCCCTCCCACTCATGTCCTATTCTTCTGTAGGCTGACACAGGATCTTCCGCCTGGGTAATCGAACGGCCGACAACGATCGCCGACACGCCTTTTTCCCTTGCGTAGCCAGGCGTCGCCACCCGGACCTGGTCGTTGTTTTTGTCATCTGCCATGCGAATTCCGGGTGTCACGGTCAGAAAATCTACAGACACAGCCCGGTAAATGTGTTCGGCTTCATGAACGGAGCAGACGACGCCGTCAAGACCGCTTTCTTCAGCCAGCCGGCTGTAGTGGACAACTGTATCGAGAAGCGGCGTTTCAATCAGGAGCTCACGCTGAAGCATTTCTGAGGACGTGCTTGTCAGCTGAGTCACGGCAATTAATGAAGGGCGTTTTTGGCCTGCCGGAGTCCCCGCTTCAAGGCCTTCAAGCGCCGACTCCATCATTTGCTTTCCGCCTGCTGCGTGCACATTGACAAGACTGACGCCAAATCCCGCCAGCCTTTTCATCGCCTTGTATACGGTCGTTGGAATGTCGTGGCACTTTAGATCGAGGAAAATGCGGCAGCCGCGCTCCTGCAGATTTTCAAGGATGGCAGGTCCTTCCTGATAAAAAAGCTCCATGCCCACCTTAACGAACAGCTCTTCTCCTTGAAACCGGTCCAAAAACGCATATGTTTCCTGTGCTGATGCAAAATCAAGCGCGATGATGGGCGGCGTATTGTTCATCCTTCCAGCTCCTTCCGATACACTCGTTCAACGAACGGTATCCGTATTTTTCTAAAACGCGCGGCAAATCGTCGATGATGTCGGGACAAGCAAACGGATTAACGAAGTTTGCCGTGCCGACGGCGACTGCGCTCGCACCCGCCAGCAAAAACTCAAGCACATCTTCGGCTGACTGGACGCCGCCCATGCCGATGATCGGAATGCTGACCTTTTGGCTGACTTCATGCACCATTCTGATGGCCACCGGTTTAACGGCAGGTCCTGATAATCCGCCGGTTTTGTTCGCCAAAATCGGCTTTCCCGTTTTTAAGTCGAGCCGCATCCCGATCAGCGTGTTGATCATCGTCAAACCGTCCGCTCCCGCTTCTTCTATGGCAAGAGCGATGTCGGTAATGTTCGCGACGTTCGGCGACAGCTTCACATAGACGGGGACGCTCGCAACCTCTTTCACCGCTTTCGTCAGCTCGCCGGCCATTTCCGGCTGCGTGCCGAAGGCGATGCCTCCGGTTTTCACATTGGGACAGGAAATATTCAGCTCGAGCGCATGAACGTTTGGCGCTTTGCTGATTTCTTCAGCCACCTCAACATAATCCTCGATCTGCGAGCCGGCGACATTGGCGATAATCGGTGTATCGAACTGTTCGAGCCACGGCAATTCGCGTTCCATGACAGCCTTTAAACCCGGATTTTGCAGGCCGATGGCATTAAGCATGCCGGCTTGCGTCTCGGCGACGCGCGGCGTCGGATTCCCGAAGCGCGGCTCGCTCGTCGTCGCTTTAATCATGATCGCACCGAGACGCGAAAGATCGTAAAAGTTCGCAAATTCTCTCCCGAATCCGAAGCAGCCTGAGGCCGGCATGATCGGATTTTTCAATTGAAGGCCCGGCAAATTGATTTCAAGCATCATAACAGCACCTCCTGGGCTTTGAAAACAGGACCGTCAAGGCATACCTTCACATAAGACGTTTCGCTTTCTTCCGTATGGCAGACACAGGCAAAGCAAGCGCCGATCCCGCATCCCATGCGCTCCTCCATTGACAGATATACCTCTTTATCCGGATAGCGCTGTTTTAAAGCTTTCAGCATCGGCGTCGGTCCGCAGGCCATTATGCAGTCAAACTGAAGCCCCTCGTTTTCAATGACATCTGTAACAAATCCCTTTGAACCGCGGGTGCCGTCTGCGGTTGCCACATACACCCGGCCGAAACGGCTGAATTCCTGTTCGTAAAAGACATCTTTTGCAGAAGCAAATCCTAACACATGGATCGCGTGCACCCCTCTGTTTGTCAGCTGTTTGCTCAGCTCGTAAAGCGGCGGAACACCGATCCCTCCTCCGACGAGAAGAGCCGTTTTCCCCTGTTCAAGCGATTCAGCCGGAAAACCGTTGCCGAGCGGACCGAGAACATCGAGCTGATCTCCTTCCTGTTTTAAAGAAAGGAGTCTCGTTCCTTCCCCATCTTTGCGAAAGATGATGGTCACCTGCCGGGCGGCTTTGTTGATATCAGCGATGCTGATCGGCCGCCTCAAAAGCGGCGTGAGGGAGTCTGAGACCTTGATGTGAAGGAACTGGCCGGGAGCGCCGCAAACTTCGGCAATCTCCCCTTCAAGCACCATTTGATAAATATGATCCGCGATGCACTTGTTTGAACGGACTGTCATATACCCTTTTCTCATCTGACGGCCGCCTTTTGGGCGATTTTAATCGCCGGCATATGATCGGCGCGGAAGCTCATGCTTTCAAGCACCCGCAAAATCGCTTCCGCCGTATCAAGGGATGTCAGGCAGGCAACGCCGTTTTCAACGGATTCGCGTCTGATTCTGAAGCCGTCCCTTGCCGGCTGCTTCCCTTTTGTCAGCGTATTGACGACGAACTGCGCCTCCCCGTTTCGAATGACATCAAGGAGATTTGTACCTTCTTCGCCGATTTTCCCGACGGTTTTAACAGGTACGGATGCATCTCTTAAATAGCCTGCCGTTCCTTCCGTAGCCAAGATTTTATAGCCGATCGCATGGAACCGCTTGGCGATCAACAGCCCTTCCTCTTTATCTTTATCAGCAACTGTCAGGAGAACAGAGCCGTAGTTCGGAATTTGAATGCCTGAAGCGATCAGTCCTTTATATAGCGCTTTTTCCAATGTGCTGTCTTTGCCCATGACTTCCCCGGTCGATTTCATTTCCGGTCCGAGCGTGATATCCACTCTTCTAAGCTTCGCAAACGAGAAGACCGGCACTTTCACATATACGCCTTCCTGCTCTTTTTGGAGGCCTTCTGTATAGCCCATATCGGCAAGCTTCCCTCCGAGAATCACCTTTGTTGCGAGATTGGCCATCGGAATGCCGGTGATTTTGCTGAGAAACGGCACCGTTCGGCTCGATCTCGGGTTGACTTCAAGGACGTAAACCTCATCTTTTGAAAGGACAAACTGAATGTTGAGCAGGCCGACGATGTTTAAGCCCTTTGCTAGCTTAATCGTGTATGCTTCAAGCTTTTTCTTGATGTCCTCTGAAAGGGATTGCGGCGGGTAAACGGCAATCGAATCCCCCGAGTGGACGCCCGCCCGTTCGATGTGCTCCATAATCCCCGGAATGACGACCGTTTCACCGTCAGAAATGGCATCCACTTCTATTTCTTTTCCGGTCAAATATTTATCGATCAGGACAGGGTGCTGCGGATTGATTTTTACTGCATTTTCCATATAATGGAGAAGCTCTGCTTCATGGTAGACGATCTCCATCGCACGTCCGCCGAGTACATACGATGGGCGGACAAGCACCGGATAGCCGATATTGGCTGCGATTTCAACGGCGCCTTCCACAGATGTCGCCGTTTTTCCAAGCGGCTGGGGTACCTGCAGCATTTCAAGCGTCTGTTCGAACTTGTCGCGGTCCTCGGCGCGGTCCAAATCTTCAAGGGATGTTCCGAGAATGGCGACGCCCCTTTCTGCGAGCTCGTCGGCAAGGTTGATCGCAGTCTGTCCGCCAAACTGAACGACGACGCCTTTCGGCTGCTCCAAATCGATGATATGCATGACATCTTCAACAGTAAGCGGCTCAAAGTAGAGCTTGTCGGATATGCTGAAGTCTGTTGAAACCGTCTCAGGATTGTTGTTGATAATAATGGCTTCATAGCCGGCTTCTTTAATCGCCCAGACCGAATGCACGGTCGCATAGTCGAATTCGACCCCCTGGCCGATCCGGATCGGACCGGAGCCAAGAACGATGACGCTGTTTTTGTCCGTTCTGACCGATTCGTTTTCTTCTTCATACGTGCTGTAGAAATACGGCGTCTCCGATTCAAATTCGGCCGCGCATGTATCAACCATTTTATAAACAGGCGTGATGCCTGCTTCTTTTCTAAGATCATAAAGCTTTCGTTCAGGCATCTCCCAGAGAAGGCTGATAAAGCGGTCTGAAAAGCCGAGCTCTTTCGCTTCTTTTAAAAGGCCGAGGTCGCCGCGTCCGGCTTTCAGCTTCTCTTCAAAGCGGATGATTCCCTCAAGCTTGTGGAGGAAGAACAGGTCAATTGCCGAAAATTCGTGGAGGTCGCTGACTGTGTATCCTCTTCTGAACGCTTCGGCCAGGTAAAAGAGCCGTTCGTCTCCCGCTTTTTTAATCCGTTTTTCAAGCACTTCATTCGAGATCTCACCGGCATCTTTCAGTTCCAGATGGTAGACATCCGCTTCAAGAGAACGGACCGCTTTCAGGAGAGATTCCTCCCACGTTCTTCCGATCGCCATCACTTCGCCTGTCGCTTTCATCTGCGTGCCGAGCCTGCGGTTTGCTGATTCAAATTTGTCAAACGGCCAGCGCGGTATTTTTGACACAACATAGTCGAGTGCAGGTTCGAAAGACGCGTACGTTTTTCCTGTAACAGGATTCATCATTTCGTCAAGAGACAAACCGACAGCGATTTTTGCGGCAAGCTTTGCGATTGGATAGCCCGTCGCTTTTGAGGCAAGCGCAGAAGAACGGCTGACCCGCGGGTTAACCTCGATGATGTAGTACTGAAAGCTGTCCGGGTCAAGCGCCAGCTGAACATTACAGCCGCCTTCGATTTCAAGCGCGCGGATGATTTTCAGCGAGACATTGCGAAGCATTTGGTATTCGCGGTCGCTCAGCGTTTGGCTCGGTGCTACAACGATGCTGTCCCCGGTATGAATCCCGACCGGATCGATGTTTTCCATATTGCAGACGACGATCGCATGGTCGCTCGAGTCTCTCATGACTTCATACTCGATTTCTTTGTAGCCGGCGATGCTCTTTTCAAGCAGGCATTGATGAACCGGGCTCATTTTTAAGCCGTTTTCAACGATTTCCTTCAGCTCGTCTTCGTTTGAGCAGATGCCTCCGCCTGTTCCGCCAAGCGTGTATGCCGGCCTGACGATGACGGGGAAACCGATGCGCTCGACAAACTCGCGCGCTTCGCCGAGCGAGTGGATGATCTCGCTTTCCGGAACAGGCTCATTCAACTCATTCATCAAGCTTCTGAACAAATCGCGGTCCTCCGCTTTTTGGATCGCCGACAATTTCGTGCCGAGCACTTCGACGCCGCACTCAGCCAAGATGCCGTGCTCTGACAGTTCGACCGCCAAGTTGAGGCCCGTCTGCCCGCCCAATGTCGGCAATATGGCGTCCGGCCGCTCTTTGCGGATGATCCGTGTTAAGAATTCAAGCGTCAGCGGTTCGATATACACGCGGTCGGCCATTTCCGTATCCGTCATGATCGTCGCCGGATTCGAGTTGACGAGAATAACTTCATAGCCTTCTTCTTTTAAAGCGAGGCAGGCCTGTGTGCCTGCATAATCAAATTCCGCCGCCTGCCCGATAATAATCGGCCCCGATCCGATCACCAAAATCTTTTTGATATCTACGCGTTTAGGCATACCGCTTCCCCTTCTTTCTCTGTGGTTTCAATCATGTCTAAAAATTGATCAAATAAATGGTTTGCGTCTTCCGGCCCCGGTGAAGCTTCAGGATGGTATTGAACCGTAAAAGCCGGTTCGTGTTTATGTTTAAGCCCTTCGATTGTGTCGTCGTTTATCGCCACATGGGTCACTTCAAGCGGCGTGTTTTCAACAGACGATACGGTATAGCCGTGGTTTTGAGCCGTAATTGATACTCTGCCGGTTTCAAGCTCTTTAACCGGATGGTTGGAACCGCGGTGTCCGAACTTCATTTTCTCCGTCTTTGCTCCACAGGCGAGGGCAAACAGCTGATGGCCGAGACAGATGCCGAACAGCGGAACCTTGCCGAGAATGTTTTGGATCATCGCAATCGCTTCCGGTACGTCCGTTGGATCTCCGGGTCCGTTTGACAGCATTACGCCGTCAGGCTTCAGCTGCATCACTTCTTCTGCCGTTATATTGTGGGGAACGACGATCACATCGCATTTGCGCTTGTTCAGCTCCCTTAAGATGCCGTGTTTCATTCCGAAATCGACGAGCACGATTCGCTTCCCTCTCCCAGGGCTCGGATATGCCGTTTTTGTTGATACTTGGCTGACCTGATCGGTCGGAAGGTTCGTTTCTTTCAGCTTTTGAACCAAAGCCCCAGCATCTTCTTCAGGGCCGGCAAATACCCCTTTCAGCGTACCTGCCGTTCTGATCATTCTTGTCAGCTTTCTCGTGTCTATCCCTGAGAGTCCCGGGATGTTTTTCATTTTTAAATATTCATCAAGTGTATAAGCAGAGCGCCAGTTTGATGGAAGTTGACATAATTCCTTTACGATAAACCCTTTTACATAAGGGGTGATGGATTCAAAGTCGTCTCTGTTGATCCCGTAGTTCCCGATCAAAGGGTAGGTCAGGGTGACAATTTGTCCGCAGTATGACGGGTCTGAGAGGATTTCCTGATAGCCTGTCATCCCCGTGTTGAAGACGACTTCTCCCATGGTGTTTTCCAGGCTGCCGAATGCTTCCCCTTCAAAAATCGTTCCGTTTTCTAATATAAGACGTCTTTTCATTTTACAAGTCTCCCCTCTTGGTAAACGAGTTTTCCCTTTGCCATTGTCATAGCCGGCCAGCCGAAGCAGCTGATGCCGTCAAACGGCGTGTTTTTCCCTTTAGAAAGAAAGGTGCTTTTATCAATTTTTTCTTCGCGTTCAAGATCAATGAGCGTAATATCCGCGGACCGTCCGGCTTCAAGCTTCCCGTACGGCAGCCCGAACGCCTCGCAAGGTTTGACCGTCATATAATCGTGCAGCTGTTTCAGCGTCCATTTGCCTGTTTTGACAAAGTGCGTGTAAAGGAGCGGAAAAGCCGTCTCCAAGCCGACAATTCCAAAAGGCGCAAGGCTCATTGTCTGTTGTTTTTCTTCTTCTGTATGCGGGGCATGATCCGTTGCGATAAAATCAATTGTTCCGTCTCTAAGCCCCTCAAGGAGCGCTTCCCTGTCTTCCGGACTTCTAAGCGGCGGATTCATTTTATAATTCGTATCAAGGCCGGGAATGTCGCTGTCTGAAAGGAGCAGATGGTGCGGCGTCACTTCCGCCGTCACGCGGATTCCCGCTTTTTTGGCGTCGCGGACGACCCTGACCGATTCCTTCGTGCTGATATGACAGACGTGGTAATGGCAGCCTGCCGCTTCGGCAAGAAGCACATCCCTTGCGATGTGAACCGCTTCGCACACCGAAGGAATCCCGTTTAAACCGTTGGCTTTGGCAAATTCCCCATCGTGTACACTGCCGCCGTAGATCAGTGAATTGTCTTCACAGTGAGCGACGATCGCTTTATTAATCGAAGCCGCTTTTTTCATCGCTTCATACATCATCCCCGCCGTTTGAACGCCGACGCCGTCATCGGTAAACGCGAACGCGCCGGCGTCTTTCAGCCCTTCGAAATCGGTCATTTCCCGACCTGTTTGCCTGATGGTGATTGAAGCATACGGCAGCACTCTCACTGATGCCGTTTCGTCAATGCGGTTGACAAGCCACTCCATCTGCTCTTTCGTATCGGGGACAGGCCGGGTATTCGGCATTGCGGCGACAGTTGTAAACCCGCCTCTCGCTGCGGCTTTTGCACCTGTTTCGATCGTTTCTTTCTTCTCGCCGCCCGGCTCTCTGAAGTGAACGTGAAGGTCAACAAGCCCTGGCGAGACGAAAAGTCCATCCGCATCGATGACCGTTTCCCCCGAAGCGGCCTCAAGGCTTCCGATCTCGCTGATTGCATCGCCTTCAACCCTGATATCGCGCTGTACTTTTTCGCCTTTTTCGTCGAGCATGAAGCCGTTTTTAATTAAATAAGACATAAGCCTGATCTCCCCTTTTTTTGTTTTCGCCGTTTAGAAGCGCTCTTTTTAAAACCGCCATTCTGATATATACTCCGTTTTCCATTTGTTTAAAAATCCTCGACCGGCCGGATTCGACCAGTGCACTGTCAATCTCGACGCCTCGGTTGACAGGTGCGGGGTGCATGATGACCGCGTCTTTTTTCAAGAGCTCCGCCCGCTTGAGCGACAATCCGAATGTTTCGAGATAATCGCGTTCTGCCGCCTTTTTCTCATGCCGTTCGTGCTGAATCCGGAGAAGCATCACGACATCCGAATGTGCAACCGCTTCGTCAGGCGACACATATGTCCCGTATGGATTGTCTTCATCCCGCCATTCGTCTGGACCTGAGAAAAGAACCTTTGCTCCGAGTCTTGTCAGCACTTCGGCATTGGACCTTGCCACTCTGCTGTGCTTGATATCTCCGTGTATGGATACCGTCAGTCCGGCAAATCTGCCCCATTCCTCGTGAATCGTCATCAAATCGAGCAAAGACTGAGTGGGATGCTGACCGCAGCCGTCTCCGGCATTGATCACCGGAATGCCGACATGTCCGATGAGTTCATCGTAATAATGATCATGAGAGTGTCTGATCACACATACATCAGCGCCGATGGATTCGAGGGTCTTGACGGTATCGTACAACGATTCTCCTTTTTGTACGCTCGTTGAAACACCGTCCAGGTTCAACACATTCATGCCGAGTTTCTTTTCAGCCACTTCGAAGCTGAAGCGCGTTCTTGTGCTCGGTTCAAAAAACAGGTTGGCAGCGAACTTTCCGGAGAGAACGGAATCGGACTTGCCTTTTTTCAGCTCTCTCGCCTCTTCAATCAGCTCGTGAATATCCTCAAGACTAAGCTCATTCATTGCGGTCAAGTGTTTCATTTTTTCTCCCCCTCAGGCTTAATTTCCCGTAAAAAAACCCCAGGCCATAACGGCTTGGGGTACAGTGAATCAGAGAATGCGCTTTTTTGCACTTCTCTCTCCGCAACCCTTTCAAGCCTCTCTGGACTTCATTTAAAAGGTTTTTAAATATGCTCTTCTATTTCAATTCCGTCCTGATCTCCCTTTGATTCAGGCAGGACAAGGTTTAAAACCACTCCGACGATCGCCGCAAGCGCCATGCTTGACAGCTCAAACCCTGAGATCTTGATAAATGCGCCGCCCACTCCGATGACGAGAATGACGGATGAGATGATCAGGTTTCGCTTGTTTTCCAAGTCAATTTTATTATCGATCAGCATGCGCAGTCCGCTGGATGCGATGATACCGAACAGCAGGAAGGAAACGCCTCCCATGACTGCGGAAGGGACAGAGCTGATCAGGGCCGAAATTTTGCCGATAAATCCGAAGCACAGTGCAATGACAGCCGCTCCGCCGATGACAAATACGCTGAATACTCTTGTGATGGCGAGTACGCCGATGTTTTCTCCGTAAGTCGTTGTCGGGGGTCCGCCGATGCATGATGCAAGCATCGTTGCGACGCTGTCGCCGAAAATCGAGCGGTGAAGCCCGGGCTTCTTAATAAAATCCTGGCCGACGACCTTGCTTAATACCATTTGGTGTCCGATATGTTCTGACATTGTCACGAAAGCGACGGGCACCATGGCGATTCCGATTCCGACAGCCGCCGCGCTCGGCGTATAGTCGACAAACGGAAGCACGAAGTCCGGAACAGCAAACCATTTGGCGTCAAGAACCATCTGGAAGTCGACGATTCCCTGGGTCAGGGCGAACAAGTATCCGCCGATAATTCCGATCAAGACAGGAATCAGGCTGAAAAATCCTCTCAAGAAAATCGCGCAGATTATGGTGAGCGCGAGTGTGAATCCTGCGACGCCAAAATGCTTGGCGCTGTAGACGAGCACTTTTGCTCCCGAATCTTCATACATGGCCATATTGACAGCCGTGCTTGCCAGCCCGAGTCCGATGACGATAATGACCGGACCGACGACAACAGGCGGCAGAAGCCTCATCAGCCAGTCCGTTCCAAGCTGCTGGATGAGAAGGGCGATCAGCCCGTAGGCGATGCCTGCCATAAATGCGCCGATCATGGCCGCGCCAGGGCCTCCGGCGGCTTTTGCCGCGATAATCGGGGCAATAAATGCAAAGGATGAACCTAAGTAAGCCGGGATCTGTCCTTTTGTAATCAAGAGATACGCAAGCGTTCCAAGCCCGCTTGTAATGAGGGCCACGCCCGGGCTTAAGCCTACAAGCTTCGGCACAAGGATCGTCGCTCCGAACATGGCAAACAGATGCTGCAGGCTGAAAGATATCCAATTCAAAGGTTTTGGTACTTCTCTGACACCAAGGTTCACTTTTTTCTGACTCATATTTTTTCCTCCTGATGATCGACTCACTGTCTATGATGTCTTCATATCCTGAAATGAATTATGCCCATTAAAAAAGCCTCTTTGCTTAAATTGCGCAAAGAGGCAGACAAAGACCGCCGCACGGTAAGGCGGCTTTCTTTCGTTCCATCCCTCTTTGCAAACTCACTGGAATGCATTTAAAAAAGGATTATAGGATTATCATTCACTTTTTATAAATCGCCGCAAGGTCGCGTCCGTCAACTTCCTCCAATTGAACCATGACCTTTTCGGTTTTCGACGTCGGGATGTTTTTCCCGATAAAGTCGGCTCTGATCGGCAGCTCTCTGTGGCCGCGGTCGACAAGCACCGCAAGCTGGATGGATGAAGGCCGCCCGACATCGACGAGCGCATCCATGGCCGCTCTGACCGTCCGTCCCGTGTAAAGCACGTCATCGACGAGGATCACCTTTTGATCGGTGATGTCCGCCGGAATGTCCGCTCCTTTGACAAGCGGCTCTTTATTGGACGTTTTTTTGGAGAGATCATCCCGGTAAAGGGTGATGTCCAGCTCTCCTACGGTGACTTTGTTTCCTTCGATTTGCTCAATCCGTTCGGCAAGCCGTTTGGCCAGATAGATGCCTCTCGTTTTGATTCCGACAAGGATACAGTTGTTCATTCCTTTGTTTCGTTCAATCATTTCGTGGGCGATTCTTGTCAGCGCCCTTCTGATCGCCTGTTCGTCAAGCACAACAGCCTTTTCCTGCTCTTGCATGGCCAAACACCTCGCATCTTTTAAAGGATAAAACAAAAACCCCTTCTGCATAAAGGCAGAGAGGGGTCTTTAAACGAATTCATTGATTCGCTTGTCCGGTATCCTTCTCAGCCTCTCTGGACTGTGTTAAAGAATCTGATTTAACTGCATTTATTATTTCAAAAAAGAAAACGTCTGTCAACGTTTATTTCGAATTTTGTCGAGGAGGTTTTTCATGTCGTCAGGCAGAGGCGCCTCAAATTCAACATATTCTCCCGTACGCGGATGGTCAAACCCCAATACGCCCGCATGCAGCACCTGGCCGTTGAAATCGACCGTCTTTTTCGGTCCGTATTTCGGATCTCCCGCGAGAGGAAAGCCGATATATTTCATATGCACGCGAATTTGATGGGTTCTCCCCGTTTCAAGCTGGCATTCAACGACAGTAAAATCGTCGAACCGTTCGATTACTTCAAAATGAGTGACGGCATGCTTTCCGTTTTCCCTTGTAACCGTCATACTCTGCCTGTCTTTTTTATCCCTGCCGATCGGCGCGTCGATCGTCCCGTGGTCATGCGGGATGACGCCGTGGACGAGCGCGGTGTATTTTCTCGTTACTGTTTTGTTGACAAGCTGGTTCACGAGCGACTCATGCGCCATGTCGTTTTTGGCAACCATCAACAGGCCTGAAGTGTCCTTATCAATCCGGTGGACGATCCCCGGTCTCATCACGCCGTTGATGCCTGACAGGTCGTCACAATGCGCCATCAAACCATTGACTAGCGTCCCTGTCAAATGGCCGGGAGCCGGATGAACGACCATTCCCCGCGGCTTGTTGACGACCAGTACGTCCTGGTCCTCATAATAAATATCAAGATCCATCGGTTCAGCCGTGACATCCAGCGGTTCCGGTTCGGGAACCTGGACTGACACCGCATCCCCTTCCTGAACTTTATAATTGGCTTTCACCGCATTTCCGTTAACCAGCACACGGTCTTCTTTAATCCACTGCTGTACTTGAGTCCGCGACCAATCCGCTTCAACTGCGGTCAAGTACTTGTCAATCCGTTCACCTTTATGTTCTTCATGAACGGTCATATCATAATGCTCCATGTTACAGCTCCTTCTTCTTCTTTCCGTCTAACAGCATTTGTATAAATAAGAGCAGGACTCCGATACATAAAGATGAATCGGCAATGTTGAAAATCGGATAGTGATAATTGACGATCGTCACGTGGATAAAATCGACAACTTCTTGTCTGAACACGCGGTCGATGAAATTGCCGACAGCACCGCCAAGCATCAAACCGAGAGCGATTCCGAGCAGGATTTGTCCTTTTGCATGTTTTTGAATGTAGTATACAATGCCGATGATCACCACCGTCGTAATGATGTAAAAAAACCACATCTGCCCGGCCAAAATGCCCCATGCCGCACCTGTATTCCTGTGCGACGTAATCTGAAAGAAGCCATCGATGACGGGGATGCTTTCACCGTACTCCATTTTGCTGACGACCAGCCATTTTGTAAATTGATCGATACCGATAATGAGCAGCGCAATTATGTAATAAGGCACAAACCGTTCCTCCAGTTTCTGTTTCTCTTCATTTAAGCATTTTAACAAGAAAAAGAAAAGGAGTAAAGGAATATTCATTGACATCCTGCAAGAGGGCAAATGCCCTCCCCTCTTGCAGAATGTTATGAGTAGAGCGCCCGGTTGAACGTTTCATCCGTCTCAGCCCAAATAGGAAGCGTCTTTTTTTCAAATTGGGCATGATATAAAAAATCGTTCGCAGTGCGCGCCGTCGGCAGAATAGTCATCTTTGCCAGCGGAATAGCCTGATTTGTTTCTTCGCAAATGCCGTATGTTCCGTTTTCGATTTTTGAAAGGGCCAAAAGCACGTCCTGAAGCTCTTCTTTTACATGATACATAAGTGTTGCCTGCTGATACGAACTGATGCCCTGAGAATCCTGCTGAAAAAAGGAGTATTCAAAAAGCCTTGCTTCCAACTCTTCCTTCATTTGAAGAAGTTCGGTATGAATTGCCGCCAGCTGCTCGTTCACGCCTACATCAACTCCTGCTCTTATCGTTTGTGACCTTAGTGTTACCGACAATGCCGGTATCCAAGCCCAAAAGATTTTTCCTGACGTACAAAACGATGTCAGCAATGGCATCCTTACTGCGGACTTTCACAGGATGTGGCGGCGGCGTTCAAGCAGGTTAGCTGCCGATCCTTTTTATTTACTTAGCAGGCATGACAGCAAATGATAAGGTTTGGCGGCATGCTAAAAGCGGTTCGGAAAAACTCCGAACCGCTTCATGGTTAATTTTGATAATACGTCTTCACAATTCCAGCACAGCGAGGGCAGAGTTCCGGATGATCGGGATCCTCGCCGATTTCTTTGGAAACCATGCGGCACCGCTCGCAAGTCTCGCCTTCTGCCTGAGCAACGACGATTTTTCCTGTTTCAAACGACTGCGCATCCTCAGGCGCATCGGCTTCCGTTCCGCCGATGGCAAGCTCCGACACGATGAACAGCTGTTTGACGTCTTCCTTGATTGAAGAAAGCAGCGCTTTAGCTTCTTCATTCGGATACAGCGTCAAGCTGGCAACCGAAGATTTTCCGATGATCTTTTCATTCCGTGCTGTTTCAAGCGCTTTAAGAACATCGTCGCGCAGCTTCATGAAGCTGTCGAACTTCTCTTCCGTCTCTTTTGCATTCGGAATGTCTCTTGTTTCCGGCATATCTGTAAGCTGCACGCTTTTTTCCGATACGAATGTGAAGTGGCTCCACATTTCGTCCGCAGTATGCGGCAGAATCGGCGCGATCAGCTTGACAAGCGCAAGCAGCGTTTCGTAAAAAACGGTCTGCATGCTGCGGCGGTCTTTATGATCGGCGTGTTCAATATAAACGACGTCTTTAGCAAAGTCCATATAGAATGAGCTGAGCTCGATCGCACAGAAGTTGTGGACAGCATGGTAAATGACCGCAAAATCGTATTCTTCATACGCTTTTTTGACTTTTTCAATGAGGCTGTTCAGTTTGATCAAAATGTACTGATCGACTTCTCTCAGATCTTCCACAGCGATTGCATCTTTCGCCGGGTCAAAATCAGCAATGTTTCCGTGAAGGAAGCGGAACGTGTTGCGGATCTTCCGGTACACTTCTGCGACTTGCTTTAAGATCGCGTCAGACACGCGGACATCTGCCTGATAGTCGACAGACGCAACCCACAGCCTTAAAATATCTGCCCCGAACTGGTTCATGATTTTTGCAGGAACAACGACATTGCCGAGTGATTTACTCATTTTGCGGCCTTCTCCGTCAAGAGCAAAACCGTGCGAAAGCACGCCTTTATAAGGTGCTTTGCCTGTTACGGCAACCGCTGTCGAAATCGATGAGTTAAACCAGCCGCGGTATTGGTCAGATCCTTCCAGATACAAGTCGGCAGGTCTTACAAGATCTTCGCGCTCTTCCAGTACGGCCTGATGAGACGAACCTGAATCAAACCAGACGTCCATGATGTCCTGCTCTTTTGTAAACTTGCCGTTCGGGCTTCCAGGGTGAGTAAAGCCTTCCGGAAGCAGTTCATTCGCTTCTTTTTCAAACCAAATGTTCGAACCGTGCTCCCTGAATAGTTCAGAAACGTGGTTGATCGTTTCGTCCGTGATGATCGGCTCCCCGTTTTCCGCATAAAATACCGGAATCGGCACGCCCCATGCGCGCTGTCTTGAAATACACCAGTCGCCGCGGTCGCGGATCATATTGTAGAGGCGTGTCTCGCCCCATTCAGGCACCCATTTAGTTTTTTTAACCGCTTCAAGAAGCTCGTCTCTAAAGTCTTTGATGGAAGCGAACCATTGGGCGGTTGCACGGAAAATAGTCGGTTTTTTCGTTCTCCAGTCGTGCGGATAGGAGTGAGTGATGAAATCAAGCTTCAGCAAAGCGCCTTTTTCTTCGAGCTGTTCTGTAATCGGCTTGTTGGCCTGATCGTAAAACAGTCCTTCAAAACCAGGGGCTTCGCTCGTCATATGTCCTTTTTCATCAACCGGACAAAGCACGTCAAGCCCGTATTTTTGACCGATGATAAAGTCGTCTTCCCCGTGTCCTGGAGCGGTATGAACGCAGCCTGTACCGGCATCTGTTGTTACGTGTTCGCCGAGCATCACAAGCGAATCTCTGCCGTATAGAGGATGAACTGCGACGATATGTTCCAAATCTTTACCTTTAACAGTCTGAACGACTTCATGATCTTCAAAGCCGATCGCTTTTGCCACGCTTTCAATCAATGCGCTTGCCATCACGTAGCGCGCGCCGCCGGCAGCAACGACGCTGTACTCCAGTTCAGGATGTACGGCGATGCCGAGGTTGGCCGGGATTGTCCACGGCGTTGTCGTCCAGATGACAATCTTTTCGCCGTTTGTTAATACGCCTTTTCCATCCTTTACATCAAATGCAACATAGATAGACGGAGAGCGTTTATCATGGTACTCGATTTCCGCTTCAGCCAGAGCAGACTCACTTGAAGGAGACCAGTAAACCGGCTTCTTCCCTTTGTAAATATAGCCTTTTTTCGCCATTTCGCCGAATACTTTAATTTGCTGCGCTTCAAACTCAGGCTTAAGCGTCACGTATGGATTTTCCCAATCTCCTCTGACACCGAGCCGCTTAAATTGCGCTTTTTGGCCTTCGATTTGCTGCCATGCATATTCTTCGCAAAGTTTGCGGAATTCGGCAACTGTCATTTCTTTGCGCTTCACTTTTTTGTTCTTCGTGAGCGCTGTTTCAATCGGCAGGCCGTGTGTGTCCCAGCCCGGAACGTACGGCGCATGATAGCCGCTCATCGATCTCGAACGGACGATGAAATCCTTCAGTACTTTGTTAAGCGCATGCCCCATATGAATATCGCCGTTCGCATACGGCGGTCCGTCATGAAGCACGAACATCGGCCGGCCTTCGGTACGTTTCTGAACGAGGCTGTAAATGTCCATATCCTCCCATTTCCCCTGGATTTCAGGTTCGCGGTTCGGCAGGTTTCCTCTCATCGGAAAATCTGTTTTCGGCATTAAGAGCGTGTCTTTATAATCCATTACCATTCCTCCAAAACATCTTTTCTAAAACAAAAAAAGCCTTTTCATCCCATAAGGGACGAGAAGGCTTTGATCTCGCGGTACCACCCTTTTAGACAAGCCGATTCGGCTTATCCGCTCAAACATCGTAACGTGATGGGACGTCCTTTCCTACTGGACGGTTCAGAAAGGAAACTTGAGGGCTGATACACAACGATTCCAACAATCCCGGGCTTACACCGCCCCCGGGTCGCTTTCATTGTTTTCAGGAATCAATGTCTGTCCCTCTCAAACGTTTTTCACTCAATTTATGAACGTATTATATGCGAACAGATGACGGTATGTCAAGATTGCAAACGAAAATCTATTCCTTTTCATCCATTACTGCGTCTACTTCGTATTCAAGCAAATGATCCCAGTCATCGTTTTTCAACAGGTCAAGCTGCGCTTCGATCAGCATTTGGAAACGGGTTCTGAACACTTTTGACTGCTTTTTCAGCTCTTCGATTTCCATCGCGATCTTTCTCGATTTTGAAAGAGACTCATTAATGATCCGATCAGCGTTTTTCTCAGCTTCACGGATGATGAGCTTCGCTTCTTTCTCGGAATTGCGCTTTACGTCTTCTGCCGCTTCCTGTGCGACAAGGATCGATTTATTCAACGTCTCTTCGATGGTCGAAAAATGGCCGAGACGCTCGTCAAGCTCGTTCACCTTTGTTTCAAGCTCATTTTTTTTGCGCAGAATGATCTCATAATCCTTCCTCACCTGGGCCAGGAATTCGTTCACTTCATCTTCATCATAGCCGCGGAACGCTTTCGTAAATGTTTTATTATGAATGTCATTTGGCGTCAAAGGCATGCTGCCCACCTCCATTTTTTTCTTTATGTACACTTGTCCTAGTCAACATTATAAAGCAAAATTCGACCGGGCGGAGAAAAAACTGTTAAAACGCGTCATTTTTGTTTTTCAAACGTCAATCTCCATTTGCCCTTCTTCGTTTTGCCGTCAATGTTTTTCATTCTGAAGCGGCCAAATCCCCGGATCGAAACCATATCCCCTTCAGCCAGTGCATATGAAGGGTCTTCGATGACTTTCCAGTTCACTTTCACGAGGCCGTTTTTCACAAGAACCTGTGCTTTCTGCCGGGATTGCCTGCTCATTGCCGAGCAAATCGCATCAAGCCTCAAAGATGAAACCGTATCATCCCTTATTTCGACATCCTGCTCCGGTACTTTAAGCTTTGAAAGCGGAATTTTTTCAAGGGAAACTTTCACCTTGCCGATTTGTGTCAGCTGGGTGAAAACAAAATCAGCGACTTCTTCCGAACAGATAAACTGCCATGTTCCGTCCGAAAAGATCAGATCGCCGAACTTTTGGCGCTTCAATCCGATGCCCATCAATGAGCCGAGAAGCTCGCGATGCTCGATGGAGGCAAATTTTTGCGGGTAGATGACTTCCCAGGCTTGAAGCTGAAAATCTTCGGCAGACGGCTCGGCATATTCGGGGAACAGCACAGCCCGCTTTCGTTCAGCCTCAGGGAACCCCCCGAAAAATTCAAGCCTCACTTCGTCCGACTGACCGATGACAGACTGCAGGATCACCTGTTCCCGCGGATCCAAAAAATCGGTCAGCTTCATCCGGTACTGTTCCGCTACGATTCTTTTCCACTCAAGAGCCTGGTCGATAAACGGCTCTTCGTCTTTTCTGAAATGCTGGTAAATATCGCTCATTGTCTTTCCTTTCTATGTAAAGAGGCCTGGCTACAGCCAAGCCCGATACTCGGCCCGCAAAGATTGAAGGCACACTCATGAAAAGCGGCGCCGCTGCCGCCGGCAAGTCCTTACGGGAAATCGGCATGATCTCAATTAAAAAGCGCCGAGCATTCTGAAAACCGCAAGAAGCCCTGCATCTGCGAATTTCAGGACGAAAATCGCCACAATCGGAGAAATATCAATCATCCCGAGCGGAGGAATGATCCTTCTGAACGGTTCGAGATAAGGCTCGCAAAGTGAAGCAAGCACCCGGCCGAATGAAGATTCCCTTGCATTAGGCACCCAAGACATAAAAATGTAAATAATGAGCGCAAAAGAATAGACGGTTAAAAGCGTGCTTAAAATTTGATAAAGTAGGATCATCTGCGATTTACCACCTCTGATGTTCTTCTTCTATGAGCTCGGAAATCGTGCCGGAAACATCGACGTTCTCAGGCGTGCATAAAAAGATGTCCGCTCCGATCCGCTGAATATCGCCGCCGAGAGCATATACAGTTCCGCTCAAGAAATCAACGATTCTTTTCGCCTGATCGTGCTGGATGCGCTGCAGGTTCACGACGACGGCGCGTCGGTTTTTGATATGGTCTGCGATTTCCTGGGCTTCCGCGTACACCCGAGGCTCACTTAACACTACTTTAGAAGATTTCTGAACGCTTTGCAAACTTACGACATTCTGCTTCCCAGCCGCTTTAGACTGGTAGGCGGTTCTGTCTTTTGATTCATGCTCTTCAGGGATTTCCTCCCTGTCTGTTTCAATATACTCGTATTCGTATTCCTCATCATCCAAGGAAAAAAAGTTTTTAAATTTGTTTTTCAAACTCATGATTGTCCACCTCCAGTTTCATTTCCGACTAAGGAAGATCCGATTCTGACGAATGTCGCGCCTTCCTCGACTGCGATCGCATAGTCGTTAGACATACCCATCGAAAGCTCGCTGCACGGAGCGTTCCATTGATCAAGGCCCCGCACCTCGTCGCGCAGCTCTCTCAGCAAGCGAAAACAGCTTCTGATTGCCTTCTCATCATCCGTAAAAGGAGCCATCGTCATTAATCCCGCGATCCGAATGTTTTCGTATCCAGACAGTTTTTTTACAAAAGGAAGAACTTCTTCTTTTGCCATGCCGTGTTTTGAAGGTTCAAGGGATGTGTTGACCTGGACAAAACAGTCAATCGGTTTTTTTGCCCTCTTTTGAATTTCATCGGCCAGTGAAAGCCTGTCTAAAGAATGGATATATGAGACATGATCGATGATTGCTTTTACCTTTCTCGTCTGCAGGGTTCCGATAAAATGCCATACCGGTTCGCTGTCTTTCAGAACGTCGAGCTTGTGAAGCAGCCCGGTATCACGGTTTTCACCCAAATGCCTGATTCCTGCATCCAGCGCTGCCTGCGCCCGTTCCGGGGAAACATATTTCGTGACAGCGATGACGGATATTTCGTCGGGCGTTCTGCCCGCTTTGATACACGCTTCGTTGATCCTGTCATTTATATGTCGTAAATTGCTTTTTACATCCACCTGTAAGCTATACCTCCTTTAATCCGATGAAGGACATCATCCGTCCGGTTTTTCCCCGGTCTCTCCGATGGGAGAAAAACAGTGAACGCTCGCAGCTCGTACAAAGGGAACTCACTTCGATCTGGCCGTTTGGAATTCCGGCGTGTACAAGCAGCTGCCTGTTCACTTCTTTTAATTCGAGACGGTACTCCCCTTCTTTTATCGTCAAAAAGGCTTTGTCTTCTTGCTGAAGAGGAAGATTTCTGATTTTGTCTATTACATGATCGTCGACAGTGTAGCAGCACGAACCGATCGCAGGCCCGATCACGGCACGGATGTCTGCGGGATTCGACCCTTCCCGCCTGATCCACATGTCAACCATGCTGGCGGCGATCCCAAGTGCGGTGCCTTTCCAGCCCGCGTGAGCGATGCCGACCAGCGAGCGGACCGGATCGTAAAAATAAACGGGAACGCAGTCGGCAAAGCAAAGCGCCAAAAACAGGTTTGGCCTGTCTGTATAAAGTCCGTCCGTAGCCTTCAGCGCCGTATCGTATCGGAAAGCGCCGCTGGCGCGATCGCCATCCGTCACTTTATGAATCCGGTCTTCATGCGTCTGATCAGCAAATACCCAGTCGTGCAGATCTGTTTTTAGGATGTCGGCAACCTTTTTTCTGTTATTGATGACATGCTGTTCATGATCCTGAACGTGCAGCCCTGTATTCAATGAGTGAAAAGGCGGTTCGCTTTCTCCGCCGTTTTTTGTCGTAAATCCGGCTGTGACGGCTCCGCCGGTTTCCGCCGTCTGATTCCATTCCTCAATCAAAAGCATTGACGGAGCATCAAGACGAAAGGGGTTATATGTATTCATGGTGATCAGCCTTTCGACAAACATCGTAGTCTTTCATCATATCGCTCCTATTTTAACACATCTTGATGCATTCGTTTAGTTTCGTTTCAAAAAACTAAACGAAATGTATTGTTTGCAACATTTATCCCTGCTTTTGCAGACGTTCTCATCGTTCACAACATTTTGAAAAAAGCAGGCGGATAAAGGTCCGCCGATTGATCAGGCAGCATCTGATTGTGCTAGATCAGCTTAAACGCACAAGAATCACATCTTCTCCAATTTTAACAATATTTCGCCACGGAATGACGATTTCCTCTTCTTTTCCGAAAAATCCGAAAACTTTCCCCGTTCCTCCGATGACGATCGCCTGTATTTTGCCTGTCGTTACATTTATATCGATATCGCCGATGCTGCCGAGCTTTTTTCCGTTTGATACGTTAACGACATCTTTTATCTGGAAATCAGAAATATTCATCATGTCCACCGCACGCCTCCTCTGATCAAATGTCCTTTTAAGATTATATGAAAGGCAGTCCTTTATTTAGACTGCCTTTTCAGTGGTTTATTTCGTTTTTTTCCTGCCGGCTAAAATATCGAGATGGACGGTCATAACAGCGGATTCCTTCTTTAGAAAGGCATTGATCCGCTCCTTTTGCGCGCGCCATGATAAAGGCGTCATCTTGATGAGCGGCGGGAGCTGGATTCGGTCTAAACGTTTGCTGTAGGCGATCTCCGTTCTGTCGATCAGATCAAAATGAGACGCGAAGCGCTCAGCCGTATCCTCGCTCGTATAGGCTTGTTTGTCCGAGCCGTCGTACAAAAATCTCCTCAGTTCTTTCAGATGGCCGCTTCTCGGAATCACTTTCAAAACGATGCCGTCATCCGATAACAGCCGCTCGAATTCCGCGTAATTAGAAGGCGACAATATATTGAGGATCGCGTCGAATGAACGATTCCGAAACGGTGCGGCAGCCAGATCGGCGACACACCAGATCGCCTCTCTTTCTTGCTTAGCCGCCGATACAATCCCGGCTTTCGCCAAATCCAGCCCGACTCCAAGGACAGGCGTTCCGAAACGCGCTTCTAGCGTTTCAGCGATTCGCGTCAAATGCGAACCTTCCCCGCAGCCGGCATCGAGGATCCTGACAAAATTGCAAAACGGCAGGCCGGCTTGTTTAAGACGGTCTGTCAACGCGCCTCTCATCGGTTCAAAAAAGCCGGCGGCTGCTAACATTCTTCTGGCTTCAAATAAATCTTAACGGAAGGAGAATGCGTCGCGACATTGACATACCCTCCTTTTGCGATATCAAACGTATGTCTGTTTGAACATATAAGGCTTTTTAACTCGCTGATCGCCATGTTCGCGGCGCATAGCGGGCACTGAAACATCGTTTCATGCTCCTTCATAAGCGCTGCTCTTTTTAATTTTTTATTCATCATTGTTACACCTCATTCATTCGTATTTAGATCAATGAAAAAGGCATAGACAAATAAACCCGCTCCTTCGGCATTTTTAAAGCCATAGGTGTGGATGGGCTAAGCGTTTGTCTATACCTTTCATTATCTGTAGCGAATGAATTGAATGATCATAATGATGAACTCCCCTAAAACATGACGTTCTTTATTATCTTACCAGCTTCTTTAAGATGATGAAAGCTGAAAAAGAGCCTCCATAATAGAAGGAGGCTCCCAAACACATCCGAAGCTTTAAACATTGAGGTTTGCAGTTTTTTTCTTGGACAAGTACGGCCGATCTTCCGTCCATACCGCCTGGACGGGCATATCGAAAAATTCGGACAGAACCTCGCCGGACATCATCTCTCTTGTCTTTCCCAACGCAAACACTTCCCCTTTTTTTAACAGCAGGGTTTGGCTGAAAGCGGGGAGAATTTCTTCTGCATGGTGAGTAACGTAAAGCATGGACGGCGCACTGTCTTTCTTGGCAATTTGTTCAACCGTATCCAGCACCTGCTCCCTCGCGATAAAATCTAGACCGGTGACAGGTTCGTCGAGAATCAGCAGCTCAGGATCGGCCATCAAGGCCCTTGCGATCAGCACCTTTTGCTTTTCTCCCTGGGAGAGCGTTTCATATCTCCTGTCCGCATAGCGGATGGAGCCGAATTCCTCCAAGAGGGCGACCGCTTTCTCTCTGACAGACTGTGAAGGCGATTCATAAAGGCCGATCGAAGCGAAGGCGCCGCTTAAAACAATTTCAAATGCACTGTCTTCAGGATAAAGCTTCTGCTGCAGGGCGGCTGAAACAAGGCCGATTTTTCGCCGAAGCTTCTCGCCAAGCTCCGTTTTTCCGAATTCGCGCCCTAACACGGTGACTTTTCCTATTGTCGGAAAATAATAAGCGCACAGCATATTGAGCAGTGCGGTTTTGCCGGCTCCGTTCAATCCGTATAACGCCCAGTGCTCCCCCTTTTCCACCGTCCAATCAATATCCTTTAATATCCACTCTCCGTTTCGTTTTAGTGAAGCATGCTCAAGCTGCAGAACCACTTAAAATCCCCCTTTTTTTATGTAAATATTCTGATAAATTAAAATATAATTCTTTTATTATAGCTTATATATTTAATAAAGTGAATGAGAGATTTTCCATTTTTAGCATGTGAAAAGCCGCAGATTGACTGCGGCTTAGTGAATGTTCTTATTCATTTGTTTAATGGCGGCTTTTTCCAGCCTTGAGACCTGGGCTTGGGAGATTCCGATCTCATCAGCGACTTCCATTTGCGTCTTGCCTTGGAAGAAGCGTTTTCTGAGGATCATTTTTTCCCGTTCATTCAGCCGTCTCATGCCTTCTTTTAAGGCGAGCTCTTCGATCCATTGCGAATCCTTGTTGCGCTCATCGCTGATTTGATCCATGACATAAATCGGATCTCCTCCGTCATTGTAAATCGGCTCAAACAAAGATACAGGATCTTGAATGGCGTCAAGCGCAAAAACGATTTCTTCATGGGACACTTCAAGCTCTTTAGCGATCTCCTGAGCAGTCGGCTCCCTGCTTGTCTCACTGATCAGCCGTTCTCTCACTTGCAGCGCCTTGTACGCGATATCCCTGAGTGACCGTGAGACGCGGATCGGGTTGTTATCGCGCAAATATCTGCGGATTTCTCCGATGATCATTGGTACAGCATATGTTGAAAACTTAACATTGTGGCTCAGGTCAAAATTATCAATTGATTTCATTAGTCCGATGCAGCCGACTTGGAATAAGTCATCAACATATTCTCCTCTGTTGTTAAACCTTTGAATGACGCTTAAGACAAGGCGCAAATTGCCGTTAACAAGCTTTTCTCTCGCTGTTGTGTCTCCTTCATCCTGCATTTGCTTGAATAACTTTCTCATCTCTTCGTTCTTCAGTACGGGCAGTTTTGATGTATCAACCCCGCAGATTTCAACTTTATTCCTCGACACTTTTTTCCCTCCCTACAGGAGCTGCTGTACAAAGTTCAGTATCTCCTCGGGTGGGAAAAATATGCATCGTTAATTTCCAAAAATAAGAAGATCGAGCCGAAAACCCTTGACTGTCAATGCTTCAAATTTCATAAAAAAATTAAACCATCTTGTTGAATTCTTTTCGGAGCCTTTTAATAATTCTTTTTTCAAGTCGGGAAATATATGACTGGGAGATCCCGAGCATATCGGCAACGTCTTTTTGTGTTTTTTCTTCCCCTCCGACAAGCCCGAAACGGAGCTCCATGATCTGTTTTTCTCTGTCATTGAGCTGTTCAAGCGCTTTTTTCAGCAGCTTCTTGTCAACGTTTGCTTCGATGTCTTTTGTAATAATGTCGTTTTCTGTTCCGAGCACATCTGAGAGAAGCAGCTCATTTCCGTCCCAATCGATGTTCAGCGGTTCGTCGAATGATACCTCTGAACGGATTTTATTGTTTCTTCTTAAATACATCAAAATTTCATTTTCAATGCATCTGGAAGCATATGTAGCCAGTTTGATTTTTTTCTCGGGATTAAACGTATTCACCGCTTTGATGAGCCCGATCGTGCCGATGGAGATTAAATCCTCGATATTGATTCCTGTATTTTCAAATTTTCTCGCGATGTACACGACCAGTCTGAGATTTCGTTCAATCAAAATCGCTCGTGCCGCCTGATCACCGTCAGGCAGCTTATGGAGAAGCACCTGCTCTTCATCTTTTGACAATGGCGGGGGAAGCGCCTCGCTTCCGCCGATATAATAAATTTCGTCGCTTTTCAGCCCCAGTTTCATTAAAAGTTTGTACCATAGATAGGTTAACCTTAATTTTAGTTTTTTCATCTTCCTCCCCCTTCTAAATAAACGTCTTCAGGAGTATGATAATGTAACAGACTTCAAGTTTAAGAAACGTGTTTGACCGGGTTTCCGGCCAGCATTTTCGGATGGACGATGGCGTCAAATTCGCCGTCAGCGGAAAGCGGTGATGTGCTGATGCCAATCAGGCATTTCGGCGCTTCAATCACTTCTCTTTCCGTACAAACGAGCACATGATCCGGCTTTAAGCAGAGCAGAAACTGATGCTGATGGCCGACCCCGCGGTACGGAATCAGGCGGATCCGCCCGATATACGGCAGTGCTTCATCCAGTTTCCCGACGGCATCAAGCGGGCTCATTTCCTTGATGGTCACACTTGCCTCTTCTCCCAATACAACTTTCAATTTTTCAATATTGACGATCATGACGGGCGTTTTTGTGATTGGATCGTAGAGCTGGTTTCCGGAGTCAATCAATCCGGTGAAATGAAGCGTATGTTCACCAATGCAGGCCTCTAGGCGGACGCGTTCTTCGTATTGAATTTTCTTCGCTTCAGCATCTTCAAAACGCTTTTTTGAAAACAGCCATACAGCCGCAAAACCCACACAGACAAACAGCCAGCTGACGGGGTCTCCAAAACCGGACCAATTCGTCATAAAGACGCCGTTTTCCATGATCGAATCCGTTTCAAGCAAAGAATGCGCTCCGATAATCCCTCCTCCCATTAAAAAAGTGGCAAAATAAAAAGAAAACAAATTCTGCAAAAAAAACCGGAACCGCTTAAAACCAAATGCCACAAGAACGATCACAACCGAAAACGACAGTTTGCCGGCAGGATGAAGGACGTACGGTGAAAAAGGTGTAAACATAAACAGAACGATGCTTGACGCGACAAATGCCCCTAGGATCAGCCTCCGCTTTTTAACCCTTCGCTTTAAAATAAATGCGGTCATCATTAAAAGCAGCAAGTCAAAACAAAAGTTTAACAGCCATATCGCATCTAAATAGATTTCCACATCCTTCCCCTTTCTGCGGCTCGGTGACCTTAGTGTTTGTTTTCCTAAGTATAAATCAAGCCCAAAGGTAAAGTCTGTCAATTAATGTTGCGTAAATCGTACATTTTTTGAAGTTTTCGTACTGAATTTGTCGATCGTAAAACGAAAAAAACGCTGCCATTAAAGACAGCGTCTTTTCACCTTTATTTCAGCTTTTCATTGATATACAGCTTGCCTTTTGCCGTTTGTCTCGTTTCATTGCCGTAATCATCTCTGACGATGACCTCGATTTCCGCTCCTTTTGCTTTTGCAGTTGAAGTAGCGGTCCAATATCCTTCATATTTTCCTTTTGAGACTTCTCTGATCGGCAGCTCCGTTACGTTTTGGGCAGCGGTTTTGAAATTGGTCAGCGGCATTCTGATCACAAAGACAGCATCCAAATCAGCGGCGCTTTCAAACTCGATTTTCACGGTTTCTCCCGTTTTGAGCTCGAGATCTTCGGCCGGTTTCAAGCCGGTGATTTGCGGCGCTTCAAAGTTGACATCTACCGTGACCTTTTTGGTCGTTTTGTTGCCTGCCGCATCCGATGCCGTTACTTTGATTTCATTTTTGCCGTTGTCAAGCATAATCCTTGCAGAATATTCGCCATTGTCAACAGCTGCTTTTTTGCCGTTTACATGAACAGATTCTAAGTGATCGTCTGATACTGTTCCTTTCACGGTGACGGTCTCTTTATTGAGTTTTGAGCCGCTTTCCGGCGTGTCGATTGTAAGCTTCGGCTTTTTCTGGTCAAGGACGATCCGGACCGGTTCTGAAGCATCAGTCGTTCCGGAAGCCGATGACGATTTCGCGGTGATGACATTTTCCCCTTTATTCAACGGTATTTCTTTTGAGAAAGTGCCGTCTGCCGCCGTTTCCGCTGTTCCGGCTTCTTCATCCCCGTTAAAGAGATGAACGGTCGTATTCGGCGAGGATGTCCCTTCAATGACAGCGTTCTTTTGGTTGGTGATGAATCCGTCTTTAGGAGACGTAATCACAGGCACCGACAATTCATAGTCGACCAAAGCGCGGATCATAAAGTTGCCTTGGTCTGATGGCGCTTTTGACCATGAGCCGTCCGTATACTGCCAGTTGCGGCCGGAATATTCTCCGTCTTCGTCTGTAGCAAGTCCAGGTGAGTTGGCCAGATCCTCTTTCTGGACGTATACGAGGTAAAAGTCTTTTCCGACGATGATGCCTTCGTCACCTAAATCAACGGTCGTCCATTCGCCTGTGCGGAGCGCTTCAGCCTTGAACGGGCCGGCGATTTTTTTGCCCGGAGAGCCTTTTTCACCCGAAGCATCATAGACCTCTACTGCAAAATCAGTGCCGCCCGGATCAGGGAATTCTGTATCCCAGAATTTAAACAAACCGCCTTTCAGCATGGCTTTTTCCTGCCCGTTTTCAAGCGTCATTTTAACCGCCAGCCCGTTGCCGGATTCATAGAAAGCCCAGGCGTTTTCCCCGGTTCCGTCATCATAGCCTATTTCCCCCGGATAGCCGATGAAAGGATCGAGATCGATATCTTTCGAGACATCGCCTTTTAAATCAACGGAAAACTCGCTGCTGTAATATCCGTTTGCAGAGACCTTTACCGTATACGAGCCTTCATAGGCCGTTAATGAATAGCTTCCGTCATCATCCGTCTGGACTGGTTTTACAGCTGCATCTTCAACGATATACAACTTTGCATGCCGGACGGGTTCGCCCGTTTTTTTATTTTTTATCGTTCCGGTGAGCGTCCCTTTTTTTAGTTCTTTTAAAACAAAGTCTGCCGTTGTTGTCTTGTCGGACTCGATTTTTACGGTTTGGGCGGTTGATTCATATCCGTACGCTTCCGCTTTCAGCGTATAGGTTCCAGGTGCATGAGCCAAGCTGTATGCGCCTGTTGCCTGGTTGGAATATGTCGATTTGCCCGTTTCCAGCACGCTGACCTGAGCGCGCACCGGAAGAACCGCAGGAGCTGCTTTTTTCGTTTCGGTTTTTTCCTGAAGGGCTTCTGCCGGTTTTGCTTTTTTCGGATCAATCATTCGTTTCTTTGTTTTCTTATCCTTCATTTTGGCCGGCTGTTTTTCAACGCCCAATCGTTTTTTCGTACCGGCGCTCTTCACTTCCTTGACAAGCGCTACATCATCGATGTACAGCCCGTCACCTTCAATGCTGTCGTCAGATTGAAGGTTGAACATGACCTTAATCGTCTGTCCCCCGTATTCCGACAAATCGATCTGTCCGTCTTTCCATTCTGATGTCTTGCCGCTGTACTCGGCAGCCGGGATCCATTCACCTTTTCCTTCAGGCTGTACGTAAACGAAGCCGTAATCAAAGTCCTCTTCAATATCGCGCCAATATTTGTATGTGAGATAAAGCTTTTGATTTTTTGGAACGCTGACAGGAGGCATGAGAAGATTCATATTAGCCGAACTTTCATACGGCCCTGTCAGATTTGTTGCGAATACGTTTTTTCCCGATGCTGCGGCGTTCGGGCCTGACTGAGGAATTCCGCGCTCCCATGAATTCTTCACGCCTGATGTGAGCCAGCCGCTGGCGGAATTCTCGAAATCTTGTTTATACCCTGTTGTCACAGCCGGGGAAATCGGGACTTCGTACACTTTGGATTCCGTTTTGTTGCCTCCGAAATCGGTGACAATCCACTTGTAGGAAAGGGTTTTCCCTTCAGAAACAGTTACAGCCGCCTCGT
This sequence comes from Bacillus licheniformis DSM 13 = ATCC 14580, assembly GCF_000011645.1. GTDB lineage: Bacteria > Bacillota > Bacilli > Bacillales > Bacillaceae > Bacillus > Bacillus licheniformis. Next base: position 1,706,717 of record NC_006270.3, on the reverse strand, counting down.
ACGTTCCTTTTTTATAGTCGCCGGAAGTTTGTTTGGCAGCGATCGTCTCCCAATCGGCGTCATCTGTTTTATAGCTCAATTTGACCGATATGATGCTGACATCGTCTTCTACATCAGCTTTAAGAGGCGTTTCCGAGCCTGAGTAAATTTCGGTGATCTCTTGATGGTTTAAGGCCGGCGGACTTTTGTCTTCGCCTTCTTTTCCGACTTGTCCTTCCGCTCTGCCCAACCCGTCTGTCACAGCGGACACTGCGTCAAACACGTTCACGAGTCCGTGGCCGTATCCGTTGTTCGGCGATTCGGTAAATTTGCTGTCTGTGAGCGGTGTTGCAGTTTCCATCAAAATCTTTTCGGTCTCATCAACAGTGATCGACGAATCGGCTTGCTTGATAAGAGCGGCGGCGGCTGCGACATGCGGGCCAGCCATTGAAGTGCCGTCCCAGCCGTCTTGATAGCCGCTTCCAGGCACAGATGAGCGAATGTTGACACCAGGCGCCGATATTTCAGGCTTAGTCTCATCATACGGGGAAGGACCTTGAAGTGAAAAATCGGCTAAGCGATTATCGATGTCTGTCGCTCCGGTTGCGAACGCTTCAGGGTAGTTTGCCGGATTGGCAATCGAAGCAGGTCCTCCCGGATTGGCGAAATCGACGTTCCCCGCAGAGAACTCAGGAAAGATGCCGGCAGCTCGCCACGCTTTTACGATATCCCTGTAAAACTCATCAATCCCGGCTCCCCCTGACCATGAGTTATTGACGACATCCGGCGCCATTTCAGGGTGCGGGTTGCCGTCTTTATCTTTTGGCGCCAAAATCCATTCACCTGCTGCAATAAGGTCTTCGTCCGTACCGCCGTCATCTGAAAAAGCTTTCACAGCAATCCACTTCGCACCCGGCGCCACGCCGATTTGGTTTTGGCCGTCAGGCTCTGAGCCGACCATCGTCCCGGTTACATGCGTGCCGTGCTCCAGATCGTCAAATGGTTCAGAAGCGCCTGAAACCGCATCATACCAACTGAATTCGTGGTTAGGCTGATCGGGATGCTGCGGGTCATATCCGCGGTATTTTTCTTTCAAGGCCGGATGATCCCACTGCACGCCCGTATCAATCGACGCGACAACCGTGCCCGATCCGTCATATCCCAATTTCCAGGCTTTTGGTGCGTCGACTCGATTGATATTCCATTCGATTTCTTTTTCATCCTTGGCTGCTGATTTTTTCACAGACTGTTTAGTCGGTTTGATCAGCTGCCTTTTTTCGTTCGGAAGCACTTTTTCTACTTCCGGAAAAGCCGCTACTTGTTCCATGACCTCTTTCGTCGCATGGACGGCCATGCCGTTGACAATATAATAGGATCTGATTTTTTTTACGTCCCCCTGTTTTTCCTGCTTTTTTAAATAACGTTTCAGATCGCTTTGCGACTCATCCGCTTTGACTCTTAAAGCGGAAACAACAGCCGAGCGTTTTTGATATTCTGTTTTAGCAGCGCTCAGCGACTTTTTCTTCGCGTTCTTTTCCGCCTGTTTGGCCACTTTTGGTGTATCGACTTGATCTTTCAGTTTAATCAAAAATGTGACTTGATCTTCTTTTTTGAACTGTTTGACAAGAGTTTTTGAAATTTTCCCCTTCCCTGCGGCTGCTTGTTCTTTCATGGAAGTAAGTGCGGGCTTTGCCGCGGCATCTGAAACGGCGGGCATGAACAGCGAGCCGATTAACAAACCGCTTAAAATGGTGGAAAACGCCTTTTTTCTCAGCTTTCTTTTCAAATGAACATCCCCCTTTTTTATGAAATTAGCTGAATTTTCCTGTCCCCCCCTCCTTGTGGACGCCTTGTCTGACTTTGATGTAACTTAAATATAGTAAAAACTGGTTAATTATTTTGTCGGTATTTGTCAAGGCCTTGTTTAAAATTAGATAAAAAAAGGACAAAACCGCTTAAAGGTTTTGTCCTTTTTTATCATTTAGTTTTTTTAGCTGCGTCAAAAGCTTTTAAAGCGTTGACCAAGCCGTATCCGTAGCCGTTGTTCGGGGATTTTTTAAACGTTTTGTCAGTCAGAGGCGTCGCCGTTTTCAGCAGGATGCGCTCGATTTCATCGACTGTGAGGTCCGGATTGGCTTCCCTCATTAAGGCGACGATGCCGGATACATGCGGGGTCGCCATCGATGTCCCGTTCATTGCAGCATACTTATGTCCCGGATAAGCAGAGCGGATGCTGACGCCAGGTGCAGAAATATCGGGCTTGATTTCGTCATATGGCGAAGGCCCTTGCAATGAAAAGTCGGCTAACGCGTTTGAGCTGTCAACTGCGCCAATCGCGAAAGATTGCGGATAGTTGGACGGGTTTTCAACTGAACCCGGTCCGCCCGGTTCGAATTCGCTGACATTGCCCGCTGCAAATGCAGGGAAGATATCAGCTGCCCGCCAAGCTTTGACAATATCCAAATACCATTCATCGAGTCCGCGTTCCCCTGCCCAAGAGTTGTTGACGACATCGGGAGCCTTTTCAGGGTGCGCTTTTCCTTTCGCATCTTTCGGGGCCAAAATCCATTCTCCTGCAGCCAAAAGGGATTTTTCATCTCCGCCGTCCTCTGAAAAGGCCTTGACAGCTATCCATTTCGCCGTCGGCGCGACACCGATCTGGTTTTTGCCGCCGGCTTCTGAGCCGACCATCGTGCCTGTCACATGTGTGCCGTGGCCCAACTCATCATATGGCGTTTTCTTATTGCTTACCGCATCAAACCAGTTGAACTCATTGTCTGGACTGTTCGGTTTAGAAGGGTTGTAGCCTCTGTACTTTGTTTTCAACGCCGGATGATCCCACTCTACGCCGGTGTCAATTGAAGCGACGACGGCTCCTTTGCCTTTATAGCGCTTTTTCCAGACATCCGGCGCATGAACCTGCTCAATGTTGGAAGCAGGGGTGCGATCCGCGGTTGTTTTCGATTCTACTGTAGGTTTTTCGGTATTGCCCAGCTTGATTTTTTGATTGGGCAGCACCTTTTCAACCTCAGGAAATGAAGCCGCTTTTTCCATAACATCTTTTGTCGCCGTCACGGCGATGCCGTTTACAATATAGAAAGATTCCACTTTCTTAGCTGTTCCTTTTTTCTCTTCTTTTTCCAAAAACGATTTCAAATCTTTTTGTGTTCTTTCAGCTTTTGTACGCAGGGAAGTCAGCACTGCCGAGCGTTTGATCTCTTTTGCTTTTTTCACGGTCATAACGCTTGCTTTCGCCCGTTTTTCAGCCGCGGTTGCCGCTTGCTGAAGGTTCGCCTGGCTTTTCATTTTAATTAAAAAGGTCACTTTACCTTCTTTCTCAAAACGTTTATAAAGAGCGCTAGATATTTTGCTTTGTTCCTTTGTCTTCGCTGCCGTGCCTGTATCAGCCTGCACAGCAACCGGAGCGAGAAGTGAACCGATGAGTGCAGCGCACATGAACGTGCGGAATAATGGCTTTTTCTTCACATGACATCCTCCTTTAAGCAATAGCAAATATAGTCGTTTCTTGCGTTTCTATGTCTAGAAACAGAATCTATTAATAATGGTAATAGAAAAGGTTTATAGATATTGTCGTATTCTGTCATTTTTCCTTTGTCAGTTTGCAAATTCGTTCTTTTTACATATGACTTGTTCACCGTTCATAGTTCGGCCTGATGACAAGAAAAAAGGAAAATCTGTACATTCGGGAGAAAAGAGAGAGATTAGATGCAAGGCTTTTGAGGGAGCCGCTTCCATCAAGAAGACAATTGATGCTTTTGGAGGGGAAGGAACATCGGCTGCTGTTCCAGCGCGCAAAAAAAGCCGCCGACTTCTTGTCGGCAGCTTTCCAATGTATTGTAGACGTTTAGCGTTTATTGCGGTTTCTTAAGAAAGTCGGGATGTCAAGCGTATCCTCGGCAGGCTGTGATGGGCTGCGATGCGGCATGCTTGGCTCCTCGCGCTTCGGCTCCCGTTTCGGAGCAGGCTGATGATGCTGTTTTAAGCCTTGGTTTAAAGGTCTCTGCGGCTTTGATGAATCTTGATCCTGTTCGATAAATCCAGTCGCGATCACCGTAACGACGATCTCGTCTTTTAAGTTTTCATTGATGACAGATCCAAAGATCATGTTGACGTCCTGGTCAGATGCAGCTGCAACGATGTCCGCCGCTTCCTGAACTTCGTATAGGCTTAAGTTGGTGCCGCCTGTAATGTTCATCAGCACGCCTTGGGCGCCGTCAATCGCCGTTTCAAGCAGCGGGCTGGAAACAGCTTTTTTAGCGGCTTCCGCAGCGCGGTTTTCGCCTGTCGCTACACCGATACCCATCAGTGCAGAACCTTTGTTGGACATGATCGTTTTGACATCGGCAAAGTCAAGGTTGATCAGTCCAGGCGTTGCGATCAGGTCTGAAATGCCCTGAACACCTTGGCGGAGAACGTTGTCCGCTTCACGGAACGCTTCAAGCATCGGTGTGTTTTTATCGACGATTTCAAGAAGACGGTCATTCGGAATGACGATCAGGGTGTCGACGGCTTCCTTCATTGCTGAAATACCGCCTGCAGCCTGAAGCTGTCTTTTTCTTCCTTCAAAGGTAAACGGCCTTGTGACAACGCCGACAGTCAATGCGCCCAGATCTTTTGCGATTTGTGCGATGACAGGTGCCGCGCCCGTTCCTGTTCCGCCGCCCATTCCGGCTGTGACGAACACCATATCTGCACCTTTCAGCGCTTCTTCAATTTGTTCTTTGCTTTCCTCTGCGGCTTTTTTGCCCACTTCCGGATTGGCTCCGGCGCCGAGCCCGCGCGTCAGCTTCGCACCGATCTGCATTTTCGTTTCCGCTTTTGACAGGTTGAGAGCCTGAGCATCCGTGTTGACTGCGATAAACTCGACTCCCTGAACGTCATTTTCGATCATCCGATTGACGGCATTGTTACCGCCGCCACCTACTCCTATTACTTTAATCGATGCTAAGCCGTCTATATTTGTTTCAAACTCTAACATGCTAAATCCTCCTAATCCGTCGAATGACTAATCTCTATTCCCAAAAGATGTTAAATATTTTCTTCATTTTGCTCGGCTTTTTCTCAGCTTGAGCCTGCTGCTTGGATTTTGGCTTCGGTCGCTGCTGCACTTCTTTTTGATGAGTTGCCGCGACTTCCTGAACCGCTTGTTCCGGCATCTTAAACCCTACTTTTCTGCCTTGGATTTTTGCGTTGCGGTAAGCGAATTGGATGAGGCCGACTCCTGTCATGTATTGAGGTTCTCTTACACCGATATAATTCGGGCTAGCCACTCTGACGTTATTTTGAAGAACATCCTGTGCGAGGCTGAGGACCCCCGGCATTCCAGCCTGTCCCCCTGTAAGCACAAAGCCTCCCGGCAATTCTTTTATTCCCATGTTCCGCAGTTCCTCTGCCACGAATAAAAAGATTTCTTCAAGCCTGGCTTCTATAATGTCTGCCACTTCCCGCTGAGTAAAGGTCTGCTTTTGGTCCGTCCCGATCACGGCGACTTCAAATGTTTCCTCTTCCGACGCTTCTTCGTAGAAAGCATGTCCAAACTGCTTTTTCACCCGCTCAGCTTCGTCCGTGGAGGTGCGCAATCCGATTGAAATATCCTTGGTGATGTTTTCTCCTCCCAGTGGTATGACACGGGTCGCAAGAAGGTGGCCGTCCTCAAATACGGCAACCGTTGTTGATCCTCCCCCGATGTCGATTAAAGCCACTCCGAGGTTTTTTTCGTCCTTTGATAAAGCGACAGATCCGGCAGCCAGCGGCTGAAGGCAAATATCCGTTATTTCAATTCCCGCTCTTTCCACACAGCGGAGCAGGTTATGTAAAATCGTTTTAGAGCCCGTGATCAGCGATCCTTCCACTTCAAGGCGGACGCCGAGCATCTTTTTCGGATCTGTAATATCGCCTCTTCCGTCAACGATAAACTGTCTCGGAATCACATCGACGATCAGCTGTTCAGGCGGGATGGAAACGACTTGAGCGGCCTCCATCACCCGGCGCACGTCTTCAACGTGGATTTCTTTATTCTCGCTTGAGACAGCCACAACACCGTTCGTATCTTGAATATGGATGTAGTTCCCATTAACCCCGACGATCGCGTGGGTCAGCGGAAAACCTATCATTCTTTCTGCTTGTTCAAACGCTTTTTTTATAGAATGAACCGTTTCATCTATATCAACGATTGATCCTTTTTTCAGCCCCTCTGAGGGAACATTTCCGACTCCGATAATGTTAAGAGAATCGTCTGACATTTCACCGACGATCACTTTAATATTGGACGTACCGATGTCTAGACTGACGTAAAGTTCATTGTTGTTCATTCTATGGCACCTCCTCACATTTCAGTCAATTCTATTCTATTATTTGCCGAACAACAATACAATGAATCTGGTTTTACAAGTGTGTAACAATCAATACAAACCAATACGCTTCGTTTTCAGTTTTAGGATTACTGTGAATATTCGTGATATCCTATGTATATCCTCTTTTAAATCCGATTTTTTTTAATTTTTTCTCCTCGATGCCGTCCATTTGGCGAGCAGTATTCTTCTGATGACCGCGATGTTTTGAAAAAGCCTCACGCCAAATGCAAACATACCGACTAAATACAAGTCTACACCAAGATGAACGCCCAGAAAAGCCAAACTTATGGCAAGAATAATATTGAAGAAAAAGCCTGTCACAAAAACTAGTTCATCGTATACACTTTCCAAATGGGCCCTTATTCCCCCGATCAACGTATCGAGCGATGCCAGAATCGCCAGGGACAAATAATTTGAGTACTCATCCGGAATGGTGAAATTCGTGCTGAACCCGATTGTAATTCCGAGCAAAAGCCCTAAAACCGGAAGCCACATTAGGAATTCTCTCCTTTTGATTTTTCGAGCGGTTTCAATGGCGCAACTTGCATTGAACCTTCGTAAGCTTTGATTTTGATTTGTTTTTCAGGCCTTTTGATTTGCAAATCCAGATTTTCTCCCGCGAACAGATCCTGCAGGGATGAAGCATTCATTCGGCTATATAGTTTATCGGCGTTTTTGCCGATGACTTTTACCGTTATCGGATAGTTGTCCAAAGGATAACCGTCTATTTTGGTTGTTCCGTTGATATCGCGGATCACCGTCGTGTTGACAACCCTTCTGTCGTTGATGGATATTTCTTCCGCTTCATACATATTCAGTTCATTAATCAGCTTTTTCAGAAGGTCGGGAGGGGGATTTTGAATCGATTCCCCTGTCAATTCTTCCGAGAAGAGCTGAGAAATGGTGATGATGATTCCGTTCCCTGTGACATCTGTGAAGCCGGCCTGTTTTTTTAAGTTTTGAAGCGTTTCATTCAACGCTTTTGTCCGCGAGGTTTCTTCTTGATGACTGTATGTGTTCAGCATTTTTTCATACTTGTCAATTTCGCTGATCAGATCAAGCTGTTTTTTCTGTTCTTCCTTCAAGTCCTCCCTGAGGTCCCAAATGTCCCGCGTATCGCGGACCTTCGGCGCCTTCAGCGAATTGAACTGCACGGACAGCATAATGCCGAAAATGAGCATCAAGATGCTCAAACTGATGAAACGATTATTTTTCTTCAATGTCCGCCCACCAACTTTTCAACGTTCATTCCCCTTGCTTCAAAAGGGGCTCCATCTCGATATTATCTTGTTTTTCGATGCTGACTGAAATATGATCGCGGCTCAGCTGGTCCACAAGCCCTCCTGCAATGTTCAGCGCCGGCATCAGCACATCCGCATCCCCGATGGCCGAAATAACAAACGGCGCCGGATACTGGTTGCCGTCAACCGTGATGACAGGGCCGTTGCACGATATGTAGGAATGATGTGTCACGCGCTGTCCGTTGATCGACACCGCGGCCGCCCCGGAAATCCACAGCTCATTGAGCAGGCGGAAAATGTGGCTTTCATGGACGATATAGTTGTTGACATTCTCACCCTCTGGGATGTACGAAGCGTCTTTCAGCGTCACTTTGATCCCTTCGCCCTGAACGCCGATTTCCCCGACGAACATTCTGTACCTCTCAACATCTTCCACAATATTGTAGTACTCTTTTTTTTCCTTTTTCAAAGCCGTCTCTGTTTTCTGTACTTCCTGCTGTTTTTTGTAAAGCTCCTGTTCCAGCTTCTTATTTTGCTTTTCTTGGGAAATCAGCCGGTCGCGCAGGGAATATTCCTCTTTCCAATTTTCAGCAGTTTCTTCATGGTCTTTGTTTTCCCTGGCGAATTGATAGGAGAAAGACAGCAGGAAGCCGAGGACAAGCATGGCGAGTGAAAGATTGACTGTGTGCCTCTTCAATTTCCGTCTCCCTTTTTGCTTTCATCCGTTTTTTTCAGAGGTTCAAAATAAGTCGCGACTTCCATATGGATAATGCCTTTTTCCCCTTTCGGCAGCTCTTTTACGATCGCCGGATAGCTGTTCATTTTCTGTCCGAACGTTTTCAGCGAAGCTGTCACGATATAGCCGTCGTTCATATACAGTTTGATCAGCCAAGGGTTTGATTTTTGAGGCGTATAGTTGATCTCGGAAATCGATTTTTTCACGGAATCGGAAAGCTTGTTCAGCTGTTTTGCCATTTGAACGAGCTTTTCGTCTTCCTCCCAGTTATTAAGGGTTGGTCCGATGTCAGTCGGCGTCACCTCTTCAGGAAGCACCGTGCCGTTTTCAAGCACGGAGTAGTACACATTATGTTTTTGCAAAAACGCAATGCTTTTATACTCTTCGATGGAGATGGCGATTTTGTTGGGCAGTTGTTTAGAAATTTCGGCTTTTTTGATCAGTTTATTCTGCTCGATCTTTTCTGCGGCTTTTTGCTTGCTCAGACTCCAAAATTCCGTCTGTCCTTTATGGATTGAAGAAAGGGAAATGATCTGTTCCTTTGAAACGTTTTTGTTTCCTTTGATCTCTACCTTCGAGACTTTGCTGATCGGCGTCTGCAGGTAAATGATGATCAGCATCATCGTGAAAAAGAGCAGAATAAAGGTGATCAGCCGGCGGTTTGCCTTTTGCTTTCGCTGTTCTTTAATTTTGGGAATACGTTCTTCTATATTCACTACTTTTTCTTTATCAATACCGGGTTTCACGTAGGCTCACCTCAGGTTAATAAAGCAGACAAAAAGACTTTTATTTGCTTATTTTTGTTCGAAAAAAGACGCGCTTTTCGACATATGAAAGCACGGGGGCAAGCTAAAAAGCTTCCGTTTAGCGAAACAAACGACATACTAGGATGCCGTTTGCTTGTTTGTTTCATACATTATATCATAAGGCGATCTGAAGTAGAGAGGCCGTTTACCGTTTTTCTCCGATAATTTCGACCTCAGTGTGCATGTCGATATCGTATTTTTCCTTAATCGTTTTCTGAATGAATGCAATCAAATCAAGGACGTCTTTCGCTGTTGCGCCGCCTGCGTTGACAATGAAATTGCCGTGCATCTCCGAAACCTTTGCCCCGCCGATCTGATGGCCTTTCAAACCAGCCTCTTCAACTAGCCGGCCCGCATGTTCAGGCAGCGGGTTTCTGAAGATGCTGCCTGCGCAAGGGTTGGACACAGGCTGCGTTTCTTTTCGGTAGTCTTTGTTTTTCTGCATCTGCGCGACGATCTGATCGCGTTCTTTTTGCTCCAATTGGAGAACGGCTTCAAGACAAATGCCCGGCCGCTTGTTTTGAAGGATGGATGTGCGGTAGCTGAACGCCATCTCTTCATTCGTCAGCCATTCGATCGTTCCGTCTTCAAAAAGGATCAATGCTTTCACCAATACTTTGCTGATATCTGAGCCGTGGGCGCCGGCATTCATGTAAACCGCTCCGCCGACCGAACCAGGAATGCCTGCGGCAAATTCAAGGCCGGAAAGCCCTTTTTTGCTGATGCCTGTCGCAAGCCTTACGACAGAGTAGCCGCCGCCGACCGTCACTTGCTCGCCGTCGATTTCCATATGGTCGAGTCCCTGGCCGAGCTTGATGACGACGCCTCTTATCCCTTCATCGAGAACGAGAAGATTCGAGCCTCTGCCGATGGCCGTCCACTTGACGCCGTGCTTCTTGACAACCTTCATCGTATCTTTGACAGCTTGAATGTCTTTCGGAATCACCAGCACGTCAGCCGGTCCTCCGATTTTAATCGTTGTATGGTTGCTGAGCGGCTCGTTTTCCAGAACTTTGCCGACTTCAAGTTCTTTTAATTCTTGTATCACCTTATCCATCGAAAACCTCCACAATCCTTCTGTCTTATCATTTTGCATGATGTTTCAATTCTTTCAGCACATTGTACAAGCGTTCCGCAGCGTCCGGCACGCCAAGCGATTTCGCGCGGATCTTCATCTCTTCCAACGTCTTTTCGTCTTGTAAAATATGATCGATCGCCTGAATTAAGCGGTCTCCATTAAGCTCTGATTCTTTTAAAACGACAGCGGCGTTCTGCTCCCCGAGTGAGCGTGCGTTTACTTCCTGGTGGTTGGCCGTAACATACGGACTCGGAATCAGAACGCTTGGAATGCCGAGCGCGGTGATTTCCGCTATTGTCGTTGCCCCTGCGCGGCCCACGACGACATCGAACGCTTTTAAGTACTCGGGCATTTGATGGAGAAACGGCTGGACGACCATATTCGGAGCGGCGCCTTCTTTTTCAAGCGCAGCTGTGACTTTATCATAGTGAACTTCCCCTGTGACATAAAGAACCTGGTAATCCCGCTTTTTTAATTCGTTTTGCATCGCAATGACCGCTTCATTGATCGGAGCGGCACCGCGGCTGCCTCCGAAAATAAGGACCGTTTTTTTGCCCTCTGCAAGACCCAAAGCGGTCAGGGAACGGCCCCCTTTTATAGAGACGACTTCAGACGCCCTCGGGTTTCCTGTAAAAACAACTTTTTCTGCAGGAAAATGTGTTTTCGCTTCATCAAAACAAATCGCTACCTTATCAACATATTTGGATAAAAACTTATTGGTGAGTCCGGGAAGGCTGTTTTGTTCGTGGATAATCGTCGGAATCCCCAGTTTTGAAGCGGCGTATACGACGGGGCCGCACACGTAGCCGCCCGTGCCGATCACGGCATCCGGCTTGAACCGTTTTAATTCTTCTTTGCATTCTTTTACACCCTTTAAAAAGCGCATGACGGTTTTGACGTTTTCAAATGAAAGTTTTCTTTTAAAACCCGTAATTTCAATCGCTTTGAAAGGGATCCCTTCCCGCTCGACGATATTTTTCTCCAGGCCTTTTTCGGTTCCGATATATAAAAACTCAACATCTTCGTGATGCCGTTTCACTTCTTTAATAAACGCAAGGGCGGGGTAAATATGGCCGCCCGTTCCGCCTCCGCTAACAACAATCCGCATCTGTTCTCCCCCTTAATCCTTATGTACACGCCGATAACCCTGCTATCTCGCAACAGGGTTATCGCCAAAATCTAGTATCTAGAATACCTGCTGACATTCAGCAGCACGCCGACCGCCATGAGCATCAAGGTCAGTGATGAACCGCCATAGCTTAAAAACGGAAGCGTAATGCCTGTAACAGGAATCAAACCAGTCACGACTCCGATATTGATCATAACCTGAATCGCTATCATCGAAATGACGCCGACGGCGACAAAACTGCCGTATAAATCGGGCGCACCGAGCGCGATTCTGATGCCTCTCCATAATAGAACGCTGAAGAGCAAAAGAATCAGCGATCCGCCGATAAAGCCGAGCTCCTCTGATAAAATCGCAAAAATAAAATCTGTCTGCGGCTCAGGCAGATAGAAAAACTTTTGCCTGCTCTGGCCGAGGCCGAGGCCGAACAGCCCGCCGGGCCCCACCGCATAAAGAGACTGAATGATTTGAAAGCCGCTTCCTAAAGGGTCCTCCCAAGGGTTCAAGTATGAAGTGATCCTTTTGATCCGGTACGGCGCCGACAGCACAAGGCCGACAAAACCGCTCAGTCCGATCAGGCCGAGAAAAACGAAGTGCGAAATTCTCGCCCCCGCGACAAAGATCATAATGATGCATGTGCCGACCATCACGGTTCCTGTTCCGAGGTCAGGCTGCATCATGATGATCAGAAAAGCTGAAAAGACAATGCCCAGCGCCGGCACAAAGCCTTTTCTAAACGACGTAATATTCTTTTGCTTTTCAGATAAAAACTTGGCCAAAAATGCGATCATCGCGAGTTTCATAAACTCGGACGGCTGAATGCTGAAAGCGCCGACTCCGATCCAGCTCCTCGACCCGTTCCGTTCCATGCCGATCCCGGGAACCAGGACGATGATGAGCAGAAAGAAACATACAATGATCAGTATTTTCGCATAAGTCCTCCACGTCCAGTAGTCGACGTTCATGATGAAAAACATGGCGATGACCCCGATGCCGGCAAACAAAAGCTGCCGTTTCGCAAAGAAAAAGGAGTCGTCGTATTTGTAAGTCGCCCATACTGCACTGGCGCTGTATACCATAATCAGTCCGATTGTTAAAAGCAATAGCGTAATGATAACCAGCAAAAAATCCGGTGACGTTTTTTTTGTTTGCAAAGCCGAACACCCCAAGCTCTAATTCTTAGGGCTATCTTTACGAGACAAGCCCTTATTTAAGCATATGCACGGCGTTTACAAACATGTCACCACGTTCTTCAAATGTTTTGTACTGATCCCAGCTTGCGCAGGCCGGGGACAGAAGAATGACATCTCCTTCGTCTGACAGGCTGAACGCCGCAGTTGCTGCTTGTTCAACATTATCGACACGTTTAACCTGTTGTATTCCCATTTCTTCGGCCAGCTTCTCAAACTTCGGCGCGGTCTCGCCGAAAGTGATCACCGCTTTTACAAAAGACATATGCGGCTTTAGTTCATCAAATTCATTTCCGCGGTCAAGCCCCCCTGCCAGCAAAATGACCGGCTTTTGAAAGGCGGACAGCGCTTTTTTCGTCGCAAGAATGTTTGTCGCTTTGCTGTCATTGTAAAACAGTCTGTTTTTGATCGTCGCGACGTATTGCATCCTGTGCTTAACACCTGTAAAGCTCGTCAGCACCTTACGGACGGCCGCGTCGGAAACGCCTGCTGTTTTAACGATGCAAAGGGCGGCCAAAATGTTCTCCAAATTGTGCTCTCCCGGCAAAACGACGTCTTCCAGCGGCATGACCGGTTCGCCGTTAAACATGATTGCGCCGTCTTTCACGCACGCTCCGCGCTCAAGTGTCCGGCGGACCGAAAAATACACCTTCTCCGCTTTTGAACACTCCGCGAGCCGGACGACTGTCTCATCGTCCAAATTGACAACGGCAACGTCTGTTTCCGATTGATTTCGATAGACCTGCTGTTTGGCAAGCTCATAATTTTTGCGCGAATGGTGATAATCGAGATGGGCATCAAATACGTTTAATAATAATCCAATCTTCGGTCTGAATTGATAAGTCCCCATGAGCTGAAAACTCGACAGCTCTGTCACGATCCATTCGTCTCCGCTGGCCTGATTGGCCACTTCGCTTGCCGCCGTACCGATATTCCCAGCAACGAGCGCTTTTTTCGAATCGGCCTTCAGCATTTCATAAACAAGCGTTGTCGTTGTCGTCTTTCCGTTTGAACCGGTAATGCCGATGAACGGAGCATCTGTCAGATGATAGGCGAGTTCAACCTCCGTCCAGACCGGGATACCCCGCTTCAGCGCTTCTTCGACCATCACGTTTTCATAGCGGATGCCCGGATTTTTAATCAGAATGTCGATCGAATGAAGATCAAACAGTTCCGTCGGATGAGAGCCGCAGACGACTTCCACCCCTTTTTCCGCGAGAATCCGCGCAGGTTCATTTTCCTCAAAAGGCAGCTGGTCATTCACGACAACCTTTACGCCTTTCTCATGAAGGATCGAAGCGGCAGCATATCCGCTTTTCGCCAGCCCCAGTACGAGCACATTTTGATTTTGCAATAAATCTTGAGTATCCACTTATAACCACACCTCGATGTAAATTCCTAAGACGGCAAGCAGAAGCCCCGCTGTCCAAAAAGTGACGACAACTCTCCACTCAGACCATCCGACAAGCTCGTAGTGATGGTGAAGAGGGCTCATTTTGAAAATTCGTTTGCCGGTCGTTTTAAATGAAATGACCTGCAAAATGACGGACAGCGTTTCAATGACGAATACACCGCCGATGATAACAAGCAGGATTTCCAGTTTCGTTAAAATCGCGATCGTCACAATCGCGCCGCCGAGGGCAAGCGACCCTGTATCTCCCATAAAGACTTTCGCGGGGTGCGCGTTAAACACAAGAAATCCTAACACCGCTCCGACAACGGCAACCGCGAAAATTGCGACATCGTATTGCGACTGGTTCCACGCCAAAATCGCAAACGCACCGAACGCGATGGCAGCTGTACCCGACAACAGACCGTCAAGCCCGTCAGTCAGGTTGACGGCATTTGAACCGCCGACAAGCATAAAGATGACGAGCACTGGATAAATCCAGCCGAAGTCAAACGACAGCTCTGTTCCCGGAATGCGGATGTCAGTCGGCATTCCTTGGAAGTGGTAGACGGCATAGAATACGAGAGCAATCACGATCTGACCGATCAGTTTTTGTTTGGATGTGAGTCCAAGGTTGCGCTTCATCACGACTTTAATATAATCATCCAGAAAGCCGAGCAGACCGTATCCAACCGTAACAAACAAGAGGAGGATCATGTTCATGCTGACTTCGGAAAATTTCATCGTCATAACAATGGTCGTCGCGATAATCGACAATATGATCATGACGCCGCCCATCGTCGGCGTTCCCGATTTTTTCTGATGGGATTTCGGACCTTCCTCACGGATGCTCTGCCCGAATTTCAGCCTTCTTAAAAACGGAATGAAAATCGGAGATAAAAGAACGCTGATTAAAAAGCCCATGATAATGGTAAATAAAATTACTTGTTCGAGCATCGTTCTTCTCTCCTTTCCGCATGATATAAGAAGCAGCATACGCATTTATCATATTCACTGTTTTTTTTCATATGTTGATTTATTTCATCCATCATTTCAACAACTCTTTCCTGTAGTTCTTTTTCGATTATTTCAGCTCAAGAATGGCTCTTTTGGCCACCTCAGCGTCATCAAAATCAAAGGTTTGACCGCCGATCTGCTGGTAAGTTTCATGGCCTTTGCCTGCAATCAGGACGACATCGCCTTTTTTGGCGTTTGCAATTGCAAAAAAGATCGCTTGCTCGCGGTTGACGATGCTGTGATAGTAAGCTCCTTTTACGCCTTCCTCCATATCGTTTAAAATGGCGAGCGGGTTTTCGCTTCTCGGGTTATCGGCTGTAAAGACGGGTTCATCAGCAAGGTCAACGGCGATCTTCGCCATTTTCGGACGCTTCGTCTTATCGCGGTCTCCACCGCAGCCGACGACGACAAACAGCTTTCCTTCCGTTAAGCCTCTGCACGTATTCAAGACATTTTCGAGGCTGTCAGGGGTATGGGCATAATCGACGATCACCGGGAAGTCCTGGCCTGCGTCCACAAGCTCAAATCTTCCTCTGACCCCTTTCAGCCCTTCAATTCCTTCTGTAATCGTGGCAAACGGGATATCCGCTGCAATCGCGATCGCGGCAGCCGTTAAAACATTGTAGACGTTAAACAGGCCGACAAGCGGAATCGTCACTTGTGCAGAACCTTTTGGCGTCACCAGGTCAAAGGTTGTCCCTTTCGGAGCCATTTTGATATTTTCAGCCATGACATCGGCATCGTTTTGAATTCCGTATGTCAAAAGATGTGCTGACGTCACTTGGGCGAAATAGGCTGAAGCAGGGTCATCCGCATTCAGCACGGCCCACTTCGGTGTTTCGTGGTTAAAGGATCCGCCGAGCTGCGAGAAAAGCAGACTTTTCGCATGTTTATATTCTTCCATTGTCTCGTGGTAGTCGAGGTGGTCCTGGGTCAGGTTTGTAAATGCGGCGATATCGTAATCACACCCGTGCACCCGGCCCATGTGGAGAGCGTGTGAAGATACTTCCATGACGGCTGTATCCACACCCTGATCAACCATTTTTCTAAACGTTTTTTGAAGTGTGACGCTTTCCGGCGTCGTATTTTTCGCCTCGAACGTTTCGTCGTGGATTTTCGTGTACATCGTGCCGATCAGTCCTGTACGGCTCCCGGCTTTTCTAAAGATCTCCTCCACCATGTGAGAAGTCGATGTCTTGCCGTTCGTGCCTGTAATTCCGATCAGCCTCAGCTGCTTTGTCGGCTGGCCGTAAAAAGCGTCCGACAGCACGGCAAGCGCTCTCTTCGTATGACGGATGATAATCACCGGCACATCGGCGTCCACTTCCCTTTCCGCCACAATGGCGGCGGCCCCTTTTTCAGCGGCTTGGCGGGCGTAGTCATGCCCGTCGACTGTATAGCCTTTTATACAAACAAAAAGACTCCCTGTCTTGACTTCCCTGGAGTCCATCTCAATTGAAGTTATATCAGGGTCTTCTTGGCCGGCATAGGAAGGTACATTTTTTAAATATGTAAGAAGCTTTGTCAATTTCATCGTATCAAACCTCTCAAGTCTCATCATTCTTCATTCGTTGTCATATTGATTCGCCGCACGAGCTTCGTGCAGACATACAGTTCATATTTTAGCGTAAAAAAGAGGATACATCCAGCTAATCCTTTAAAATCGATATATTTTTTAGGAGGAACGGCCCCGGACATCAGCAGGCAGCCGCTCCTATATTGAAACGAATTAATCAGAGGCTCCGTCATCGCTGTCAAGATAAATGCGAATCGTCGATCCTTCTTTTACTTTTTCGCCCGGCTTAGGGGACTGCTGAACGACGACATCGCCTTCTCCGGAAGCCTTCAGCCTGAGGTTGATCAGCAATGGTTCAAGCTCTGTCACGGAAAGCCCTATAAGGTTCGGGACCTCGATCAGCTTTTTGTCCAGCCATTGATATTCGCGTTCGATCTGATCTTTCCGCTTCTTAACGCCGAGCTGCGGAAGACTGTCTCTCATGATGTTTCCGACGATCGGCGCTGCAACCGTACCCCCGAATTGAATCGTTCCTTTCGGGTTGTCGACGGCGACGTAGACGACAATGCTCGGATCATCTGAAGGAGCCGTTCCGATAAATGAGACGATGTGGTTGTTTTTCAAATATTTCCCGTCTTTTACTTTTTGCGCCGTACCGGTTTTGCCGCCGACCCGGTAGCCGTCGACAAAAGCGTTCCGCCCCGTCCCCTGGGCGACAACGCTCTCCAGCGCGTAGCGGATCTGTTTGGATGTCTCTTCAGAAATCACTTTTCTTTTGGCGATCGGCGTCTGTTTTTTCACTGTTTGTTTTGTCACGGGATCAATCCACTCTTTGGCAATATACGGCGTATACAGCGTTCCGCCGTTAACAGCCGCAGAAACGGCCGTGACCTGCTGGATCGGCGTCACCGATACCCCCTGCCCGAAAGCTGTTGTCGCCTGCTCTACGGGGCCGACGCGGTCAAGAGGGAATAGGATGCCTGTTCCTTCGCCTTGCAGATCGATCCCGGTTTTTTGTCCGAAGCCGAAACTTTTAATGTAGGTGAACAGTTTTTCTTTGCCGAGCCGCTGACCAAGCTCAACAAATCCCGGGTTGCACGAATTTTGGACGACTTCAAGAAACGATTGTGCGCCGTGTCCGCCGCGCTTCCAGCACTTCAGCCTCGCGCCGTCCACTTCAACGGAACCTTTATCATAGAATTGATCTTTTTGGAGGTTGACTTTGTTTTCCTCCAAAGCTGCGGCAAGCGTGATGATTTTAAAAGTAGAACCCGGCTCATATGTGCTCCATACAGGCAGGTTCCGGTTATAGACTTTGGGATCGATTGATTGGTAGTTTGCGGGATCAAAGTCCGGCCGGCTGACCATCGCCAATATCTCCCCGTTTTTCGGATTCATCGCAACACCGACCATACCGTCCGGATTATACTTCGCTTCTGCGATATCAAATTCCCGCTCCATGATCGTCTGCACCTTTGAATCGATCGTCAGCTTCATATCAAGCCCGTCTTTCGGCGGGGTATAGTCATCCGCCTCCCCAGGCATTCTCTTGCCTTTTGCATCGGAATAAAATTTCACATAGCCCTTTTCGCCCTTCAGCTCTTTGTCATAAAAGGCTTCAAGGCCGAGCAGACCCTGGTTGTCAATGCCCGCAAATCCGAGCACATGGGACAGATAGCTGCCGAACGGATAATGGCGGATCGAGTCTTCTGCGATGTATACGCCTTTCAAATTGAGATCTCTGACTTCTTTTGCTTTCTCGTGGGAAATCTTCCGGCCCTCGGGATTGATCCTTTCAATCGACGTTTTTTTCGTGACATGTTTATACGCTTTTTCTTCCGACATATTCAAAACGCTGGCCAGCAGTCTGCTCGTTTTGATCGGATTTTCAACTTGCTTCGGAACAACCAAAACCGATGGCGCGCTTTGGTTTGTTGCCAGCTTGACGCCGTTCCTGTCCAATATTTCGCCCCTTTCCGGCTCAAAAGGAAGGTTCCGGCTCCAAGAATCTTTTGCTAAAGTCGTCAGTTTATCCCCGAGAACGAACTGAACGTATCCGAGCCTTGTATCAATAATCAAAAAGATGATCACACCAAAAAGCAGAACGAATATTAAACGTTTTCTGACCGTTACATTGGAAACGCGCAAGAGACCGTTCACTCCTTATTTAGGCTTGTTTCATTTTATGCCTCGGAGCGTTTTGATAGAACGGCCCGATTTTTCATCTATTCAAGGCGGCCGCGTCCAAACGGAAGGCTATCGACTTTGAGCCGATAGCCTTTGACGGGATCTATTCGTTTTTCAATCTGACTTTCACGACTGAATTTGCTTTTAATTCTTTGCCTGCTTTTACATTTTGACTCTTCACATAGCCCTGGCCGCTCGTTTCGATATGAATGCCTGCCATGGCGCCGAAGCGGAGGGCGTCCCGTTTTGACCAGCCTGTCATATCTGGGAGTGTGATTTTCCCGTCGGTTTTCAGGAAGACCCGTTGGTTCGGCAGGACGGCTTCGCCCGCTTTCGGGTACTGTTCTTTCACAGCCAAGCCATCGCCGATCGTAACGGGAACAAGGCTGCTGCCTTGCGCCTCTTTTGCGGCGGATTCGGCTCGTTTGCCGGAGAAATCAGGCATTTTCAGCTGTTTTTCTTCCTGCTTTTCTTCTTTTTCAGTCTCTTTCGGTGTGATATTTAAGTAGTGAAGACTGTTTTTCATCACCGGATTGAAAATTTTTGACACCGGAGCAGAGCCTGTTTCCGTAGCTTTTAATTGCGGCTGCTGCACGGCCACATAAACGAGAAGCTGCGGATCGTCCTTCGGGGCCATGCCCATGAAGGAGAACACGTAGTTTTCGCGGCCGGTCAAATATCTGCCGTCTTCTCCGGCAATTTGCGCCGTACCGGTTTTTCCGGCGACATCAAATCCTTCGATCTTGTACGGCTGCCCCGTTCCTTTTTCAGATGTGACGACTTTTCCCAACAGCTCGCGCACTTCTTTTGCCGTTTTGGCAGAGATCGGCTGGCCGACTTGTTCCGGTTTATTTTGATAAATCGTTTTGTTTTTGTCAGAATCAACGACATGATCGATCACATAAGGCTTCATCATTTTTCCGTTATTGGCGATCGCCGTCGCGGCCTGAAGCTGCTGGATCGGCGTGACAGCAGAGCTCTGTCCAAAAGCCGTCGACACTTTATCCCGCAAATATTCAAAGTTGATTTTGCTGTTCGCTTCCCCAGGCAGGTCAATCCCCGTTTTGTCGTAAAAATGGAATTTCCGCAAATATTGATTGAACCGGTCCGTGCCGAGTTTATCGTTGGCAAGGATCGCAAACGCGACGTTTGAGGAGCGTTCAACACCTTCATTAAAAGTGATCGGGCCCCAGCCGTTTCCACCGTTATGGTCTTTGATCGGCTTATCTTTTTTAGAAACCGAATATGATCCAGACTTGTATTGTTCTCCTCCATTATATACGCCTTCTTGGATGGCCGCCGCCAATGTGAAAATCTTCATCGTCGAGCCCGGCTCAAAGCTGTAGGAGACAAGGTCGTTGTAATAGTTCGTGACATCGCGCACGTTCGGGTTGAAGCTCGGCCTTTGCCCCATCGCAAGCACTTTGCCCGTTTTCGGATCAACAACCGCCGCCATAATCTTTTTCGGCTTGTACTCTTTTTGAACGGTCGTCATGCTGTCTTCCAAAAACGCCTGGATTTTTTGATCGATCGTCAAATACACGTTGTCTCCGTTGTTTGGCGCTTTAATCTTTTCATTGCTGTTCGGCAGGCGCCAGCCCGTTCTGTCGGTATCGTACGTCATGTATCCGTCCGTTTCTTTCAAATAATCGTTCAGCGTTTTTTCAAGGCCCATCATGCCTTGCATTTCACCCGTTTTTTCGTTGATCTGCGAATAGCCGATGAGGTTGGAGGCGAAGATTCCGTTTGGATAGTAGCGCTTCGTATCGCGGGTGAACACGATGCCCGGCAGCTTCAGCTTTTCGATTTTCTCTTTTTGGGCGTATGTCAAATCCCGTCCCGCCGATCCGAATTCGACCTGAAACGCTCCTTTTTTATTTAGAATATCGAGCACTTTCCCCTCATCCATGCCGAGGATCGGCGCGAGCTTCTCAGCTGTCAGCTGCTTGTCCTTAACGTATTGAGGCTTCATCTTTTCGCTCATAATCGCGACAAGCTTATATGTCGTAGCATCTTCGGCAAGCACTTTTCCGTTCCGGTCAAGGATCGATCCTCGGTGGGCTTCGATCGTCCGCTTTTTCTCATACTGTTCGTTCGCCTTCTGCGCAAGCACTTCGCCGTTCACTTTTCCCGTCGCTTGAATAAACGCAAACCGTCCTACGATGACAAAGAAAAAGAGGGCAAAACAAATGCTGAGTATTGCCGCTCCTCTGTTCATGAATTTATTTTTTTTCGGCATTTTGCATCATTCCTGTATGTCTTTCACTTTTTTATCACCCAATTTAAGGCCTTTTTTCCGGGCGATGTCCATGATACGGTCCGGCTCTTTCAGCATATCGGCTTCTTTTTCGAGGTCATCAACTCTGCTGCTTTCCGTTTCAACCTTCTTTTCGAGCTTTTGAATTTCAATATTGGTCTGATACGCGGCAAAAGCCTTTGAAATCATAAAAAGTGAAGCGCTGAGCACAGCCAGGGCGAAAAGCACAATCAATACCTTTTCCCCCAGCGTAATCGATGCTCTTCTCCGGATGATAACGGATTGTTCTGCACTGTCTGTCTGTCTTTGCTGTTTTTCTACTTTATAAGCCAAATTGCTCATAGACTGATGACCTCCTTTTAATTCGTACAGCTCACTCTCGTGCTTTTTCCGCGATGCGCAGCTTCGCTGAGCGCGCACGGTTATTGTGTTCAAGCTCCTCTTCGGAAGCTGTGATCGGCTTTCTGTTGACTAATTTTAATTTCGGTTCAAACTCCTTGGGGATCACGGGCAGTCCGTGAGGCAGTTCAGGAGGCGACGACATGTCTTTAAATGTCGATTTGCAGATCCGGTCTTCCAGCGAGTGGAATGTGATGACCGATACTCTTCCGCCCGGCTTCAGCACCTCAATCGCCTGCAAAAGCGCTTCTTCAAATACCCTCAACTCATCGTTTACCGCAATTCGAATCGCCTGGAAGATCCGTTTAGCCGGATGCCCGCCGCTTCTTCTTGCCGGTGCGGGAATCGCCTCTTTGATGATATCGACAAGCTGGCCTGTTGTTTCAATAGGCGATTGTTCTCTTGCTTTTTCGATTTTCCTGGCAATTTGCTTGCTGAACTTCTCTTCTCCGTATTTAAAGAAGATTTTCACGAGATCCTCATAAGGCCATTCATTGACGACTTCCTTTGCCGAAAGGCCCGCCGACTGGTCCATTCGCATATCAAGAGGTGCATCATGATGATAGCTGAAGCCCCTTTCGGGTGTATCCAGCTGAGGAGATGAGACGCCTAAATCAAATAAAACACCGTCCACTTTCGTGATGCCGATTTCGTTTAGACGGTCTTTTAAATACCGAAAATTGCTTTTTATGAAAACGACTTGTCCTTCATAATCCGCCAGTTTTTCCTTCGCATGGCGGAGTGCGGTTTCATCCTGGTCAAAAGCGACCAATTTGCCTTTTTCAGACAGCTGTGAAAGCAAATACTCGCTGTGACCGGCACCGCCTAATGTGCAGTCTACATATGTACCGTCTTCTTTTACATTTAAACCATCAACTGTTTCTTTTAATAATACTGTTGTATGCTCAAACATTTCTTTACTAGTCCCACCTTTTTCAAATGAACTGATTGCAGAAGCGCCGCATGCGCAAAGATTCATTATATATCAAATCCGATCATGTTTTCAGCTATTTCGGCAAATGAATCTTCCTGCTCTTCTACGTATTGTTCCCAAATCTCTTTGCTCCACAATTCAATTCGATTTGAAACTCCGATGACCACGCATTCCTTCTCAAGCTTTGCATAATTTAACAGCGGCGATGCAATGTTGATCCGGCCCTGCTTGTCCAATTCGCATTCGGTGGCTCCGGAGAAAAAAAAGCGGGTAAAAGCGCGTGCATCTTTCTTCGTAAGAGGAAGGGCCTTCAGTTTTTCTTCGATGAGTTTCCATTCGGACATCGGGTAGCCAAACAGGCACTGATCAAGCCCGCGCGTCAGAACGAACTGCTCGCCGAGGCCTTCTCTGAATTTCGCCGGAACGATCATGCGGCCTTTTGAATCAATCGTATGCTGGTATTCACCCATAAACATGATCTCGGCCCCCACTTTCGTTCCCCAACTCACCACTATCCACCACTTCTCTCCACAAATTTATTTTACACTGTTTTAGAACAAAAAAAAACCCTGAACTACTCAGGGTTTTTTAAAAAATTATTTCAAAGTTTGACAACTTGATGCATGTTTTGAAATGAATATGGCAAATCCTTGTATTTTTCCAAGAAATCCGGACCGTATTTGTTCAAATAATACACGATGTTCCAAATTCTCTCCTGGGGAGCGTCTAAAGGTTTGATGCTTGTTTGAATTTTGTCAAAATCACGCAAAATATAGTTTTCTTTTTCTTCAATCCTTCTGATGACTGTTTTCTCCAAAAATTGGAGCTGATCTTGAATGAAGCCCGCGTTTTTTTCTAAAAGGGGGCCGAGGCTGCCGTCGATTTCGAGGGCTTCGGCGCGCACTGCGGAATGAATGTTTTCGATTTTTTCTTTCGCCTGTTTGACCGAATCGGTAAATCCGCTCGGAACCTTATCTTGAAAATACTGCTCTTTTTTGGCCCGCGCTCCCTTTTCAATCGATTCGCGGAGTTCGATTCCCCGTTCGTCCAGCTTTTTTTCGATGTGCCGTTCAAGGAATGTAACCTGAAGCCTCGGTACGACAGGCGGCATTTTATAGCCCATGACCTGAAAAGCGCCTTTCAGCTCGCCCCAATAATTGATCTCTCCGGGACCGGCGATGAACGCCAATGTCGGAAGAAGATATTCCTGCATGAGCGGCCGGGTTACGACATTATTGCTGAACGCTTCCGGGTTCTGGCAGATCAAATCGCAAAGCTCTGCTTCAGACCACTGAAGATGAAGCTCTTTTATAAAAAACGCGCCGTTTTCTTTTTCAATTAAAAACCGCTCGCCGTCGCGCTCATAAAAAATGTTCGCATGTTGTGCGGCCCCTTCGATAATCGGTGTGTAACCCAGTTGTTTCATCAATTCCTGCTGCCGTTTGACAGAGTCGGTCAGCTCATCGTTTTTGTCCAGCAGCTGCCGGAAAAAGCGCGCTTCAAGGTTTCTGATGCCCGGGTCTCCGGAATTCAAAAGGATCAAGCCGTCTTGTTCAAACATGTCGGCAACAAGAAATTCGAAAAAATCGGTAAAAGAAAGAGACTGCCTTAAACATCGGCGCAAATGGCCGAGAAGATCATTCGTATACTCCGTTTCTTCAAATGAAGCAAAAATCCCGTCCAGCCACTTTTCAGCTTTCTCGGCATCGAGCGCCGTTTTTGCCGCCTGGCTTTTTTTCCAGTGGGACTGCGGGAGCTTGTGCTTTTTCACCTTGCCGCCGTCAGAAATGTAGACGTGATTGATTTCTTCCAGATCATGGTCTTCCCCCGCAACCCAGAATACCGGAATGACCGGAACGTTCAGCTCTTGTTCTTTTTGCTTTGCTAATAAAAGGATCGATACGATTTTATGTATAGTGTAAAGAGGACCCGTTAAAAGGCCGGCCTGCTGCCCTCCGACAACGACGACGCTTTTCGGATCGCGAAGGCGTTCGATTGTTTCATTCATGGTTGCCGATTGAAATTTGCGGTGATAGTCGAGCAAATAGTCTGCTAACGCATCGCGGTCATACGTCCGGGAGGAAAGGTCATCCAAACGGACACTCCAACTTTCATTGCTCAGGCCGTAATCAAAAAACGGCTCTATCTCCTTTTTTCCATTTATATAGTCTCGTACAAAAGGGTTTTGACTTTGTATGGAAAGTTCAGTAAGCTGCATCTCTAGAACTTCCTTTCTCCAGTAAATAGTTAGCTATCCGAAACGAGTATAGCACGTTACGCGATTCGGTCAAAAGATTTAGCTTCATTCGTTTTCAAGCGCCTTGATGCTGCGATATAAAAAGGTAAGGTGCGGGGCGGGCTCTCCTGACTCTTTTGCCCGCTTCAGCAGATAGCCGATGATCGCATCCGCTTCCGTTTTTCTTTCTGCCAGCACATCGGCAAGCATTGAGGACGTGTTGCTTTTCGTCCGGCGGCAGACGGAAAGAACATGGTCCCACGCTGCCTGGCGATCTTCAAGTTCCAAAATCCGGCTCGCTTCTTCAAAGACGAACTTCATATAGGCCCCATACATCGGCTCCTCAAGCAGCGCGCCGTTTTTCACCCGCAAAAGAGCCGTCAGCGGATTGATGCACGCATTGACAATCAATTTTTCGGCGAGGGGCTTATACCAGTCTTCGGACCAAATAAAAGGGAACGCTTCATGCACCGAAGCGAGCTCTTTTTTCAGCCGGGCGGCGGATTGGCTTCGGAACGCGCTCCATTTTACGGCCCCTTTTCCCGTGTGCCGGAATGTGCGGTCATCCACCCTGACAGCTCCGTGTTCCACAGATCCCGTATAGATGCGGTGGCCCGTCTGCCATTTTTCAAGCACGGGAATATGCGCCATTCCATTTTGCAGGAACATGATGTCAAGAGGAGCCGCCTGCTCCAGCTCAGACAGAACGGCTCCGAGCTGATGCTCCTTTACGGCAACAAAAAGAAGGTCGCAGTCCGGATCAAGTTCAGTCACGCCCCTGGCGTTCACGGTCATCTCTTTCCCGTCTTCAAGAAGGCGGATTCCCTTTTCTTCAATCGCTTCCGCCTGTTCCTTTCTCCGCGCAATCACAGTCACTTCGTGGCCGAACGAAAAATAGTATGCAAAAAGGAGGCCGACCGAGCCTCCTCCGATGACTCCGATTTTCACATTCTCACACCCTGATTTTTTCATATACTGTATATCATAGCAGAAATTTTCGCCGTTGACTTGTCAGTTGTTTCAAATATTCAGAACCGTTTCGCTTCATTATATTAGAAAATTTTTATCATTTGGATTTTTTGAAAAAAGCGTTTACAATAGAAGTAGACCACAAACAAGGGGGTAACATAATGGTCAAAGTCGAACGTTTGCTGATCAACTACAAAACGCTTGAAGAATTTAAAAAGTTCAGGGAGTACGGGATTCAAGAGCTTTCCATGCTGGAGGACCTTGAAAGCAACATGATTGAAAACGACAGCAACTCACCGTTTTACGGCATCTATTACGGAAATCGGCTCGTCGCAAGAATGAGCCTGTATAAAGTGGATGGTAAATCAAACCAATATTTTGAAGAAGGCCAAGATTACCTCGAGCTCTGGAAGCTTGAAGTTTTGCCGGGGTATCAGCGAAACGGCTACGGAACGATGCTTGTGGAGTTCGCCAAATCTTTCGGACTCCCGATTCGCACAAGTCCGCGCGTCAAATCATCCGATTTTTGGAACAAGATGGGCTTTACACCGGTTAAATACGATATGGCCCGGGATAAAGGGGAAAATCCGCTCGTTTGGCATCCTGCGAGCGAACCTAGTCAAAGTTCTGAATCAGCATAAACGAAAAAAGCCGGCCGATAGCGGATGGCCGGTTTTCTATTTTCAAGCTTCCCCCAGATTTTCATTCGGCTCCGGCTGGAGCATCGCCTTTTTGTTTCGTTCGTCTCCCTGAAGAACGACCATTTTTCTGGCTCTCTCCATGATTTCAATCAGCGCTTTATAATCCTCTTCTGTCAATTCAAGCTTTTTTTTCAGCGATTGATTTTCGCTTCGCAGCTTTTCAACTTCTTGTTTCAGCTCATTGATTTCTTCAGCAAGCTTTTTCTTCTCGTCGATAAAGTCCTTTTGAACCGGGGCTTCTTTCAGCTTTTCCAAGTACTCTATGACATCATCGAGCGTCAGGTTTTCCGCCTTGCTCTCAGAAACCGTTTTGACAGATCCAGGAAGGTTTGCGGAATGGATGCCGATTTTTTTGCGCAGCTCTTTGCGCTGCTTCTTTGCCAGTTCAATGCCTGATTGGTATTGCTTTCTGACAAATGAATTCCAGCGGAATCCGCAGGCGGCCGCGGTTCTGCTTAAAGCCTTGCCCACTTCTTCAAAGGCTGAAAGCTGTGTCCCGCCTTCCCGAATGTGCCTTAATACGACCTCAGCCAGCAATATATCTTCATCCTGTGTCCATGCATCCTGTCTTGTAATCGTCAAATGTTATCCCCCTCCATGACTTTATGAATTTACCTCATACATATGCGGCTGATAGAGTAGATAGACTATTTTCTTTACAGGAAATAAAAGGATGAAGGGAAAACGGGTATAAAAAAACACAAGACATGAAGTCTTGTGTTTTCATTGTTGACGATTAGTTGCTTTTTACGTCTTTTCCTTTGTATGATCCACATGCTTTGCAGACGCGGTGTGAAAGTTTCATCTCACCGCAGTTTGGGCATTCTACCATACCAGGCACTTGCAATTTAAAGTGTGTACGACGAAGTCTTTTTTTCGTTTTAGAAGTTCTTCTAAAAGGTACAGCCATTATTCCCACCTCCTTAAAGAGCGTTAAGATTCATCTTCTTGTTTTAAGAGCTTCCCGAGTCCGGCAAGTCTCGGATCGATCCGGTCTTTCCGGTCATCTTCTGTAATGACCTGCCAATCCTTGCCCTCCTGCGGAGCACCTTCTTCTTTTTGAACAGACTCACAAAAGATTTGCATAGGGATCTCAAGAAGGATTTCTTCTTTCACGACCGGAGTCAAGTCGATGAGGTCATCTTCAACAATATGGATGTCTTCATCTTCCATTTCCTCGGTCTTATGAAATATAAACAGTTCTTTTGTAGAAATGCTGAATGGATAACGAACATCAACAAGCGTTCTTGAGCAAGGCAAGATCATCTCGCCTGAAATGGTAAAATCAAATGCAGCCTGCTTTGAGCGGATTTCCGCGCGCCCTTTCACCCGCACCGGTGAAATGCTGCGGATTTCCGAGCTTTGAGAGAGTTCGCTTAAATCAACTGTTTCATCAAATTCAAAGTCCTTCTTCGGCATTTGATTCAGCTGATGTATCGTCCATTTCATTGTATCACCTCTAAGTGAGCAACAAACATGATTATAGCTTTCATCATGTTTTTTGTCAATATTTTTTCTTTACAGATATGCGCCTGCGCCTTTCATTCGTTGACATCGTGAACAACAATTCATACACTTAGGAAAAACGCTGTTTTCGCGAGGCGTCTGGACATTCCATGTGTAAATGTATCATAACTATTTCAAGAGATGCAAGAGAGGTGAAAAAATGAAAGCGGTCGGCCTTGTTGTGGAATACAATCCTTTTCATAACGGACATTTATATCATATAAAGGAAGCAAAATCAGAAACGCGGAGCGAGGTGGCGGTTGCCGTTATGAGCGGCTCCTTTTTGCAGCGCGGCGAACCCGCCATCGTATCAAAGTGGGCGCGTACGAAGATGGCGCTCGCATCTTTTGCCGATGTCGTCGTTGAACTCCCTTACATATTCGCCGTCCAAAAAGCGGAAACGTTTGCTGAAGGCGCCGTCTCGATTTTAAATGAATTAGGGTGTTCTTCTTTGTTTTTCGGAAGCGAGCACGGCGATATTGAGGCATTTCTCAATACAGCCGCACACACGATAGAGCACGAAGACAGGCTCAACGAAGAAGCCAGAAAGCAGATAGCGTTTGGGCTGAGCTACCCGCAAGCGATGGCAAAAGCGTTCCGGTCTGTAACAAGAGAAGGCGGTAACATCGTTGACCTTTCAAAGCCGAACAACATTCTCGGATTCCATTATGTGAAAGCCATCATGCAAAAGCAATTAAGCATGAAGCCCGAAACCGTCAAGCGCCGGTCCTCAGGCTATCACGATTCAACATTCCCTGAAGCGGACCGAATCGCAAGCGCTACGAGCATACGCAAGTCGATTTTTGAAACGGGAAGCCTTGCGGACAGCCGCTTCTACCTTCCAAAGACAACGGTCGATGAGCTCGATGAATACGCCCGGACTTTCGGCATGTGGCACTCGCCTGAAGATTATTTCCCCTTTTTGAAATACAGCCTGCATACAATGGATACAGAAGAGCTGAAAGGGATATACGAAGTGGAAGAAGGCCTTGAGCACCGCGTCAAAAAAGCGATCCGGAAAGCAGGCTCTTTTAAGGAATACATGGAGCTTTTGAAAACGAAGCGCTATACGTGGACAAGACTGCAGCGCATGAACACCCATATCCTCACAAAAACGAAGAAAGCCGACGTTAAGCGCATGTTAAACGAAACACATCCGGCATATATCAGACTTCTCGGAATGACAAAAAAAGGGCAGGCCTATTTGGCTGAAAAGAAAAAAAGCTTGAGCGCACCCCTTATTACAAAGACGGGATCGTTTTCCCATCCTTCCCTCCAGCTTGACATAAAAGCGGGCCAAGTATACAGCGCCCCGCTCAAAGAGCCGGTGCGGACGATGCTGACAGAGCAGGAATATTCCCTTTCGCCGATCAGGTATGACGAAGACAGCCGGATATTTTTGCGCAAATAAAAACACCTGATGGACATCAGGTGTTTTTCACTTTATCTTCCAAATAATGAATCGCATCATCCATCGTGTCGACAGGGACGATTTTCATATCGGTTTTAATATCTTTTGCCGTTTTTACAGCTTCTTCATAGTTTGATCCTTTTTTTCCGCCTTCGTTCGGGGCAAAAAAGATGTCGGCTCCCGCCTTGTCTGCCGCAACGACTTTCTGGCTGATGCCGCCGATCGGACCGACTTTGCCTTCGTCGTCGATCGTTCCGGTTCCAGCAATATGGTGTCCTTTCGTCTCGTCTTCTTTTGTCAGCTGGTTATAGATCTCCATTGACATCATCAGCCCTGCCGAAGGGCCGCCGATGTTTTCAATATCCATATCGACCTCCGGCTTCACCTTGACATTGCGGTCTGTGATGAGGGAGACGCCGAGCCCCGCTCTCTTTGGATCTTCTTTGAATGTTTTCAGCTTCATCTCATATGTTTTTTCTTCTTTATCCCGTTCAACTACGATTTTCACGCGGTCCCCGGCTTTTTTTGACTCGATGTAGCGGACGAAGCTCTCCGCTGACCGGAACGATTTTCCGTCCGCTTTTTTAATTTTGTCCCCGACTTGTATTTTCCCTTCTGCAGGCATGCCGCTGACGACCGACATGGCATATACGCCGTTAAACGTGTAGCTGACTTCTTTTCCGGCCCGCTTATAAGCGGCGATCATCGCATTTTCCTGGGAATCTCTCATCATTTGCAGTTGGCGCTTCATATATTCCTGATCAGATTCGCCTTCTTGTTTAAAATTTTCTTCCGGAAGAATTTCGTGGTAAGGGCGCATTTTTGCCCATATATATGTAAGCGGATTGGCAGGACCGACTTTAACTGTCATTAAAGAAAAGCTCCCTTTTTCAGGATAGCCGTTATCGACTTTAATTAAAGGGTTCA
The DNA here is from genome assembly GCF_000011645.1 of Bacillus licheniformis DSM 13 = ATCC 14580. Lineage (GTDB taxonomy): Bacteria > Bacillota > Bacilli > Bacillales > Bacillaceae > Bacillus > Bacillus licheniformis. The sequence continues at coordinate 1,676,737 of NC_006270.3, read as the reverse complement.
GCTCGGTCGCTTCGCCAGGTTCGGTGATGTAATATGGCAGCTTCACAAATGACAGCGCGGCCACGATGATAACGAGCAATAGTGCGATGCGTATAATTCTTTTTTTCAGCATGAAAATGTAACCCTCCATCTTTATTTTCACCGGCTCACATCTTGATCCGGCTTCGAATTTTCAGCCTGCATGAATTCACAGATGTATGAAATGCCTTCTTTTGATGCTCATCAAGGAGAAGGGTTTCCGCGCGTTTAAAGAGCTTCCGGTTCATTTGTTTCATCGCCGATCTGCAATCTGGTGGTCTAAAATAAGGACCAGCCTTCGTATAATGATAAAGAAGTTTCACGGAGAAGGCTACCGCACAAATCGGGCAAGCTTTTCGTTTATTTTATCATGATCCTGTTTCCAATGTGTATTCACAGCCGCAAAGGGGGTTAGAAATGGACATGTCAAAGGTAAAGACACTCATGATTGCCGTTTTGCTGCTTTCATTTACAGCCGCCGTCATTACCCACCCGCAAGAATCATTTGACGCTTCTAAAAGTGGACTTGCCATGTGGTGGGAGGTCGTATTCCCTTCCCTTTTGCCTTTTTTTATTTTATCAGAGCTCTTGATCGGGTTTGGTGTCGTCAGGTTTGTCGGGCTGTTGCTCGAGCCTTTCATGAGACCGGTGTTCCGCGTACCCGGCGTCGGAGGGTTCGTGCTCGCAATGGGAATGGCATCGGGAAACCCGGCCGGCGCAAAACTGACTTCAAGGCTGAGACAGGAACGGCAGATTTCCCGGGTCGAAGCAGAGCGGCTCGCTTCATTCACCAACTCATCTAACCCGCTGTTTATTTTCGGAGCCGTTGCGGTCGGCTTTTTCCATAATCCTTCTCTTGGCGTTGTGCTTGCGGCGGCCCATTATTTGGGCAATTTCGCAGTTGGACTGACGATGCGCACTTACGGAAGAAAAGAAGAAAACCGCACCGCCGTGCGAAAGAAGCTTCCTGTGCCTTCAATTAAAGAAGCCTTAAAAGCGCTCCATCAGGCAAGACTTGAAGAAAAGCGGCCGCTCGGCAAACTTTTGAGCGATGCTGTCATCTCCTCCGTTCAAACGCTGCTAATGGTGGGCGGCTTCATCATTCTTTTTTCGGTTTTTAATAACATTCTTTCTGTGATGCACATCACCGACATTCTTTCGCACGCGACAAGAATGATTTTGACGGCTCTTCAATTGCCCGGTGATTTTGATAAGCCTTTATTATCGGGATTGTTTGAGATTACGCTCGGCAGCAAACTGGTCAGCGCAACGGATGCGGCGCTTCTCCAGCAAGCGGTGATCGTCAGCTTTATTTTGGGTTTCAGCGGCTTCTGCGTCCAAGCGCAGGTTGCAGGCATTCTTGCTGAAACGGATATCCGCTTTAAGCCGTTTTTTATCGCTCGCATCCTCCAGGGAATTTATGCAGCGATCTTTGTTCTTATTCTTTGGAAGCCTCTTTACACATCGTTCTATTCTCCGACGGAGCCGGTCTTCTCCTTTCTGACGGCCGGGAAGACGGAACCTTTCTTTCTGGAGATGTGGAACACTTTAGCAGAGATCGGTCCGCTCCTAACAATCGGCACCCTTCTCATCTATATCATTCTTTATGCCAAATCTTACGCCCCTGTTAAAAAATGAGCAGCCGGTTACGGCCGCTCATTTTTTGCAAACTTTTTTTCAAGTGCAGCCTCGACCGCTTCCGGCACGAGTTCTGCGACTGAACCTTTATATTTTGCCACTTCTTTGACAATGCTTGAACTGAGGAACGAGTATTGGTTATTCGTCATCATAAAAAACGTTTCAATATTTTCATCGAGCACTTTGTTCATCGAGGTTCCCTGCATCTCGTATTCAAAGTCAGATACCGCTCTAAGCCCCCGCAGGATGACGTTTGCCTGCTTGCTCTTTGCATAATCAATCAAAAGCCCCTGAAAAGATTCCACTTGCACATTCGGGATATCCTGCGTCACTTCGCGAAGCAGCCCACAGCGTTCTTCCACTGTAAACAGCGGCTTCTTCGAAGAATTGTTCAAAACGCATACATAAACTTTATCAAACACTTTCGCCCCGCGCCTGATGATATCCAAATGTCCAAAAGTCACCGGATCAAAACTTCCGGGACAAACGGCAATGCTAGCCATCCCCATTCCCTCTCTTTCTGTATATGGTCACGCCTGTTAAGCCGTATATTTCCTGCCGGGCAAGCTGAAGTCCGCCCGCCGCATCCGGCAGCATGACTTCCTTCGCATGCTCAGCCACAATAAACCCTCTTTCAGTCAGCATATCCGCTTCATCAATGATCGATAAAAGCGCTTCCAGCTTTTGCTCTCGATATGGCGGGTCCAAAAAGACGGCATCAAAGCTTGCGCCCCTTTTCACCAGTGCATGCAGAGCCCGTTCTGCGTCATTTCTGTACACTTCGGCGCACTTTTCTAAGCCCAGCGTTTTCAAATTTCCTTTCACGGTTTGAATCGCTTTAAAATCCCGGTCGACAAAAATGAAGCGGTCAAATCCCCGCGACAGCGCTTCAATGCCCAATCCGCCGCTTCCCGCGTACAGATCAAGGCCGGTGCCGCCTTCAAAATACGGGCCGACCATATTAAAGATGGATTCCTTTACTTTATCGGTCGTCGGCCTTGTCGACGTGCCGGGAACCGCCTTTAAGGCACGTCCCTTATACGTCCCAGAAATCACTCTCATACTTCCACCACTTTTTCTTAAAACTCGAAAAAAATCATTCCTATCTTATCATAAAGTGTTTTCTGGCACAAACACCCAAAGTGCAAATTCATATGTATAGCAAAAAGGCTCGGTGGTGATAATAATAGCAACAGCATCGATTGATGTTGTTGCCAACCGCGGAGAAGACTTACGTTTCCCCATAAGTTCTTCCTCCGGTTTCTCCTCTCCCTTTGCCTTCTCCTTAATTTTTTAAGGAATAGAAGGACCCCGCAGAGGTACTTCTGCGGGGATTTTTTTAACATAAACCAAGTTAGAGCCCGGCTTTATAGTCGTATTCTTTCGCTTTATCCTGCTTGGATTCAAACTCCATTTTCAAAAACGGTTTGTATGAAAGATCCACCTGTTTGACAAAAGAGTACGAACGTATTTTTGCGATGATTCTTTCGGCATCTTCCATATTGCAATACACCACTACATATTTCAGCCGCTTTGAAACGTAATGAACATTTCCGAATTTCCTGAGCATTTTCGCCTGCTTCAAGGAGTGCAGCCAAACGATTAAACCTTGACGCCTGATTTCCAAATTGTTCACCTGCCTGTCGCTCTGTGCATGAAGTTCTATAAAAAAACGAGACTCGGGGCGACCGAGCCTCATCAGGAAACTTTACAGCCGCAGCTTCCGCCTGACCCGCAGCCGCCGCCGCAAGATGAAAGATTATCAAAATAAGGGTTTCCAGTCGGTACTTTGATATGTTTTGACACAGCATGACCGATTTCCACGCTGACTTCATCAAGAATGGATTGCAGCTCGGTTTCCGCCTTTTTAAATTCGGCTACTGTATCGTGAAGGTCAAGCTCCCGTTTGATTTCCCTCATTTTCTTGGATATCTCTTTATAATCAGGATGATACTTGCCAAAGCGCTGCACATCCTCGTACTGTTCTTTTATTTTCGTAAACGAAGCGATAATACGTCCGGCCTCTTCATCTTCGCGGAGACGCTTGTAGCATTTTCTGTAATGTTCAGCCGCCTCTGATTGAAGAATCATGTTGGCCAAATCATATGCTTCATTTTGAAGCCGCAACGATTCCATTGTGGCAAACATAGACATGCACCTCCAGCTATAGTGTATCACAAAACAGCCGTTTTCAAAAATGTCTATGCCGCCTCCGAACTATAATTTTCCAAAAACTTCGCTTTCACAAGCGGAATCGCGCCAATCAGATAAGCCTTTGGGCTTTGGTTTATGGGTGGCGCAGCCGGCCAGCAAGAGGCACAGAAAGATTACAAGCCAGCACTTCTTCATCACAGATCAACTCCTTCACACCTAGCTTTACCAGAATGGCGCGATTTATCATCACAAAAAAAGACTCAGGCTTAAATTAATCCTGAGTGCGCATCGCATGAAACATTTGCAGCATCATCTGGGCCATCTGAATGCTGCCCGATAACTGGTTGACCCTGTGAGGAATCGTTTTTTCATAAAAATTCATCATATCGAGATGAAAGGCTGACAGATCATTCGGATTCCGCGAAAGCTTGCGGTACCAGACCGGCTGCTCACGGATGAACCGGCGGCGCTCTTCGTCGGCGAACACATACTCCTGCACTTCTTTACGCATGTCTTTCTCCTTCCCTAATCTTTTCGGAAAGAAAACGGATGCTCGCCGCCGCTTTGTTTCTGCTGTTTTTGGCTTCCGCCCGAAAACTGGCTGAGCAAGCTTTGCAGCGAAGAAATAGACTGGCTCATTTTATTGATCTGCTCATTCATTTGATTGGCATCCATCTTTCGAACGGCCGTCACCATTTTCGAAATGAAATCGTTTTTGCCGCCAGCGTCCGGCTCCTTTTCCGCTGAAGCTTCTTCCCTGTACGGATCCCATATCGAATCGTCTTCCCCGAGCAAAACCCAGTTTTCATAGACTTCCTGCCAGCTTTTTTCTTGTTTCCGGACTTCGGAAATCAACTTAGGATGCCGTTTTATAAATTGCTTAAATTCATTGATGGATGATTGCGCGTTTTGATTTGCCAACGTCTACACCCCCTCCGAAAACATATGCCTACTATAGTGTAATCCGCCCCGGCAAAAAATGTTCGCCTAAAATTCCTCTTTTTACAGGAACGGTGAGCAGCCGACATTTCAGGATTTCTCAAAAAACGAAAAGCCCGGGTATTGTCCCGGGCTCTATTGCCATTCTTTAATAAAGTTTTGCGTATAATATTTCTCATCCACCCCGACGCCGAGATGGGTATAGTCGGCATTTAAGAGCGCTTTTCTGTGCCCTTCGCTGTTTAACCAGCCTTCAACCGCCGCAGGCCCGTCGACATAGTTGAGCGCGATATTTTCCCCCGCCTGCTCAAAATTGACTTTTCCTTTTTCAAGCCTGTCTTTGAGGGTGCCTTCCGTTTCTGACACATGGGAGAAGTAATGGTGCTCTTTCATGTCGCTGCTGTGGCCGTAAGCCACTTTTGATACGCCTTCATCCCAAGTGAGCTCAGACAGGCCGTGCCTTGCGCGGATAACGTTTGTTATATCAAAAATCTGCTTCTCATTTGCTTTCTCGATTTTCTTCCAATCCGATTCTGTCAATGCTTTAGGCTCGATCAGGGTGCCTCTGTAGACAACTTCATACGGCCTTTGCTTGATTAAAGTCGGCGCATCAAATGCCCTGATGCTTGAAAGCGTCCCCTCGAATTTATCCATGTACAGCTGAACATAGATGTCTCCGACTTTAACCGTCGGCCTTGTATTCATATCTTCCTCGGAAAACTCAAAACGGTATGAACTGCCTTTATATTGAACATTGACATACGGGGCGATCTGGGTCGTTTTGAAAACTTCCCTTGACGGCCGTCCGATTTTAAACGGAGCGGTGTTCACCCCGTCGCCTGTCGCAAACAATGTCACAGCCTTGCCGCCCAGCAAGCCGATTTGAACGTACTGTTTTTTCCCTTGGTTATAGACCCACCATTCATAATCATACGCTGAAGGATCGACTCTGTCCGGTTTCCCCAGTTTCTTTTCGATCGTCTCGGCCGATTCCCCGATAAAGGAAAGCAGGCCGGAATCGGGAATGTTCAAGGGCTTCTCTTTTTTTGCATCTTCGTTTGAGACTTGCGGCTTGTCTTCCTTCGCAATTTTCTCAGGCGTTGAGCCGTATTGAATAAACAGCGTGTATGAAGCCGCAACGATGAGAAGGATCACGACCGCTCTTAATATATTTTTCAAACTTTCACCTCCGACTGACGGATCAATCTATCCATTAAGCTGCGCACGCATCAAAAACTTGCCTTTAGTGTCATTTAAACAGAACTGACATGAATTTTCAATGTTAATACAGCCTATTAAGATGTGAGACAAAATATGTTTTAATGAAGAAAATCTCCAGGCCGCTCTTCGTTTTCAGATATAAATGTCAGCGCGTCGCCAGCCTGGCGGTTCGATTTATTGTGAGTTGAAACATCGCCGAGCGTAATGATGCCGGCAAGCGTTTTTCCCCGTGTAACCGGGACCCTTCTGATCTGATAATCTCCCATGAGATCGACCGCTTTTTCAATTGAATCGTCTTCACTTACCGTAATGAGATCAGTCGTCATGACATTTGTAATTTTTTGCGAATTCGGTTTTTTAGCTGCGATTCCCCGCAGCACTAAATCCCGGTCAGTGACGATCCCAACCAGTTCCAAGCCGTCATCAAGCACAACCGGAATCGCTCCCACATCCCCGTCTTTCATTTTCACGGCAGCCTCGTATACATTATCAAGAACCGTACAATATAATGTTTCCTTTGTCATGATATCTTTCACACGTGTCAATCAGAAGACCTCCTCTTGTCGTTCGTTTGTTCATATTGTCGTCAAGCCGCGCGCGATTCATACTGTCCACAAAAATATTTATATATCGGCTCAGGCAGGATTGAAAGTTTAACGCTTTCATACTATGATTGTCAGTAAAGGTAATTTTTTTAAGGGGGTTTTACGGGATGAAATTTGAAGAATCCGGAATTGAAGGATTGACTGCCGACCTTAACCGGTTAGACGACATCATGGAAAACGAAGGGTTCGTAAGAGCTGGACAATGGGATTATGAACGCGTCACATATGACCGCAAATTCGATATGGTCGAAGGAAGATTCTACCTTCGCGTGTTCGGATATGCCATCGAAGGTGACGTGGGCGCCCGGCGCGCGGTAATCAAACTGATGACGCCGCTTTTGGGCAAATATTATTATCCGCATGGAGTGGAATACGGCGAAGACGAACATTTTCCGCCGCAGCTCCTCAAAACAAGCAAGACGGTGCTGAATTCGATCAAAGAAAAGGTTTCAGCGCTTGAAGTGTAGCAGGCGTACATAAAAAAGGGTGCAGCCCCTCGGTGAGGCTGTACCCTTTTTTGACCTTAATGAACCGTAGACGGAGAATATGATTCTTCTTCCAGGTCCTTTTCGTCTTTGGCTCTTTCCTTCCTCGCCCAGCCGAAAAAGATAATCGCCAAAAATGTCCCGTACACGATTTCCTGTAGGATTTTCATGACAATCGCGCCAAGCTGCTGATCTTCGAGAACAGGCATGCTGCTGAACATTTCCGGACCTGTAAGCGTCATTCCGCTCAGCGTATCGAGAGGAACGCACAGCTTCATTGCCTCCGCCCATGCTGACGGATCCGAATATGTCGAATACAGAGCCGTATCGCTGAACATGATTAACGCGCACGCCGGTGTCAGCAAAATGCCGTCAGCCATAATGTAGCCGAGTTTCAAAAGTCCGCTCATCTGCGGAAGCTCCTCGACCTTGTGAACGAGCGGCCACCACATGAAAAACGCTGCAATAAAGATCAGCACGGTAATGGCGGCATGATAAACGGCATCCGTCTTTATAAAATCAAACACCAATGGAATGTGATACATCGAAAATAGACCGTTAAACACGATTATCGCGATCAATGGTTTGGAAAAAAACCGGAACAGCGGCTTGACGATCGGCAGAAAAATGACCTTTTTCCAAAACCAAGGCGGTATGCCAAGGATGATCAGAGGCGGCACGATCAAATACAGAACCGCCATTTGCGCCATATGCGCGCTGAACATAATATGTCCCAGCAAATCAACCGGACTGCCCTTAGACGCGTATAAAAGAATCATCGCCGTCAGGAATAAACCGATTTCTTTCCTGGACGCCCGCTCTCCTTCTGATCCTAAGCGTTTCATCAGAAAAAAGTAAAGGGCGGTTATGAAAACGACAGCCCCTAGGAAATAGGGGCTCCAAAGGGCGCGAAAACCGAATATTTCAAGGCTGCCCAACATGAGCATCCTCCTTTCTGTATGTCGGTTCGATTACCACCAGATTAGCGTTACAAAAGCCAACACGGTAACAAAAGCGACCAAAACGCCCGAATAAAGGAACAAAGTCGGCGCTTCATGCCCCCGCTGACTCATATGCATAAAGTAATACAGCTGAAACGCAACCTGAATGACGGCGAGCAGCAGAATAAACGGCACCGTAAACCATACGCCGGCATCTGAGGCGACCGTTAAAAAAGCGACAATGGTCAGGCCGATCATCAAACCGAATGAAATAACCTGATATCTCATGTCCTCCGCGTTTTTCTTTTTGCGGTAGGCAAGATCTGTTTTGGGATTCCCTCTGTTTTCGTTATTCACCATTTTTATCCCACCATCCCCATCAAGTATACAACGGTAAAGATAAACACCCAGACAACGTCGATAAAATGCCAGTAGAGGCTTGCGACAAAAAACTTCGGCGCGTTGTAAAGGCTTAATCCGCGGCCCGCATTTCTGATCATCAAAGAAAGAATCCAGAGAAGCCCGAAGGTAACGTGTGCTCCGTGTGTGCCGACAAGCGTATAAAAAGCGGAGCCGAGAGCCGAGCTTTGAATGGTGAACCCATATTCGTGAATGTAATGCGTGAACTCATATATTTCAAGCGCCAGAAAGCCTGCACCGAGCAGAACGGTGATTCCGAGCCAAACCTGCATCTTTTTAAAAGCGAAGTTTTTCATATGATACATCGCATACACGCTCGTCAAACTGCTCGTCAAAAGGAGCATTGTCGCAAGAAAGACCAGCCCCATGTCGAACATCTCGGTCGTTTTCGGCCCCCCTGCATTCGAATTCTTCAGCGCAAGGTATGTTGCGAAGAGAGACGCGAAAAGAACCGTCTCTCCCCCGAGAAATAGCCAAAAGCCGATAAATTTATTTTTTCCTTCTAACGTAGCTTTTTCAGGAGAAGCCGGGAAGGTTTCAGCCGTCAATTTCTCTTCTGTATGCATTATGCCTTCACCCCTTTGTCGTCATCATCCATCAGATCTTCTTTATGAATATGGTACCCGTGGTCATCAATTACAGACCGGAGAAGCATCATAAATAACGTGATCCCTAACCCGATCAGAATGACAGGCAGCCCCCAGGCAAATTCCGTCCGGTACATAAAGCCGAAGGCGGATATAAACAGCCCGAGTGACATGATGAACGGAAGAATCGATCCGTTTGGCATATGGATGTCCTGAAGCGGCTCCGCGGCGGTCATTGACTGCTTGCCGGCTCTTTTTTCGATCCATAAAGCATCAAGGCCTCTGACCAAAGGCAGCTGTTTGAAGTTGTATTCAGGAGGCGGCGAAGAAACGGCCCACTCAAGCGTTCTTCCGTCATGCCAAGGATCGCTGCCGACTTTTTCCCCTTTGGCAGTCGTCACGATAATATTGATCACGAGTATGATGACCGCAGCCGCCATAAACACAGCTCCGATTGAACTGATCAGGTTCGCCATGTCAAATCCCTGATTCGGCAAGTATGTGAACACGCGTCTCGGCATTCCCCACAATCCGAGCCAATGCTGGATGAAGAACGTCAGGTGGAACCCGATGAAAAAGAGTACAAACGTTATTTTGCCCAACGCTTCGCTCAGCATTTTCCCGAACATTTTCGGCCACCAGTAATGAGCTCCGGCGAGGATGGCGAACACCACTCCGCCGATGATGACGTAATGGAAGTGGGCCACGACAAAGTACGTGTCATGGAACTGATAGTCAGCCGGTGCGGCAGCAAGCATGACGCCTGTCACCCCGCCCATAACAAACGTCGGGATAAAGGATATCGCGTAAAGCATCGGCGTTGTAAACTTGATGCTCCCGCCCCACGCCGTGAGCAGCCAGTTGAAGATTTTAATACCAGTCGGGACGGCAATGGCCATCGTCGCCACCGCAAAAATGGCGTTTGCCACAGGCCCGAGTCCCGTTGTAAACATATGGTGAGCCCAAACCATGAAGCCTAAAAAGCCGATCAATACGGTTGCAAATACCATTGAAGAATAGCCGAACAGCCTTTTTCTCGCAAAAACCGGAATGATTTCCGAAAAAATGCCGAACGCCGGGAGTACGAGAATATAAACTTCAGGGTGTCCGAAAATCCAGAACAGATGCTCCCAAATGATCGTATTTCCGCCTAATTCCGGATTGAAAAAGCTCGTTCCGAACAACCGGTCCAGCATCAAGAGCGCAATGCCTACGGTCAGCGGCGGAAACGCGAACAAAATCAAAGCCGAAGCGACGAATGTCGTCCATGTGAAAAGCGGCAGCCTCATGTATGTCATGCCCGGCGCCCTCATGTTGATGATCGTCGCGAGAAAGTTAATCCCGGCAATCAGCGTACCGATCCCGGCAATTTGCAGACCGAGAACATAGAAATCGATCCCGTGCCCTTCGGAATGAAGGGAAAGCGACGCATAAGACGTCCAGCCGGCATCGGGTGCCCCTCCCAAAAACCAGCTTAAATTCAGAAAGATGCCGCCGAAAAGAAACAGCCAGAAGCCGAGCGAGTTCAAGAATGGAAACGCGACATCCCGCGCGCCTATCTGCAGCGGAACGACGGCGTTCATCAATGCGAACAACAGCGGCATCGCCGCCAGGAAAATCATCGTTGTGCCGTGCATCGTCATGATTTCATTGTAGACCCCGCCGCTCATGATGTCATTGTTCGGTATCATCAGCTGAACCCTGATCAGCATCGCTTCGATTCCGCCGAGCACAAAGAAGAACCCGCCGCCCAGCAAATAAAGGATGGCAATCTTTTTATGATCGACAGTCGTTAAATAGTCCCATAATACAGCCCCAAAACCTTGCTTTTTCTTAAGCGTACTCACAATGTAACCTCCCTCATTCTCCCTTTGAAGCGTTAGTCTTCGGTTTTTAACCCCTTTAAATATTCAGTCAGTGCATCAAGTTCCTTGTCGCTCAAATCAGGGTATGTGCCGGTCATTTTGTTGCCCGGTTTTATGCTTTCAGGATCCTTGAGCCACGCTTTCAAGTTTTCATCGTTGAATTCCTTCACGCCGGCGATCGTCGACCTGTCTCCAAAAGTCGCGAGGTTCGGAGCCGTTCTGGCCGCTTCCGCCCTTTGGTCTTTTGAATCGGTCGCATGACAGCTCAGGCAGTTTTTCTCTTTGAACACCTTTTCTCCTTCAACAGCGAGATCGGTTTTCGCTTCCGCTTTATTGTTTTCCATATCGCTCATCCATTTCTTGAACTCATCCTTCGAAACCGCTTTAACTTTAAAGTCCATTAAAGCGTGGGAAGGTCCGCAGAGCTCGGCGCATTTCCCGTAGAAATAGTCTCCGGCTTTTTCCGCCCGTTTTGAATCAATCGTTAAGTAGAACTTGTTTTCATTGTCTGTGTTCGTATCAACCTTGCCCCCGACAGAAGGAATCCAGAATGAATGTTTGACATCGGAAGCTTTCAGCTTGAAGTAAATGCGTTCATCGGTCGGCACGACCAGCTCCTGGCTCGTAATCACGCCGTAGTCAGGATATTCGAATTCCCACCAGTAAAGGTTCGCCCGCACGTTGACGACGAGCGTCTTCTCCGGATCCCTGTTTTTCTTATCCATCGGTTTCGTATCAGCAAGATCAAAGGTCTGTGCGACAACAGGAACAACCAGGATAAGAAGGAGGATAATCGGAATAACAGTCCATAAAATTTCTAAATTGCGGTTTCCTTCAACCTGTTTCGGGATGTGGTCATCACCGAGCTTAGATCTTCTGTACTTGACGATGACAAATACGAAAATGAAACTTACCACTACTACAACAACAACCATGATCAGCGTGCTGAGAATCATTAGGAAATACTGCTGATCAGCCACCTCGCCCGCCGGCTGCAGCGTTGATATAAACGGTTCTCCGCACCCTGCTAAAACAAGCGCCAAAATAGTGAACAGCGACATCAGACGCCATTTCTTTAACATTTCTTCCCAACCCCTTTTCAATCAATCCTTTTGAAACTTTCACTGTTCAAACGTTTATAGGACACCTATTCATTCATCTGACTCCCCACTCCAATTAAAGCACTTACATTTCCTCATTTCATAAATAATGAGGTTTTTTACTCAAAATACCATCTATGTATGAACGTAAAGCCGCCTTGTTAAACATAATCGAAAAAATCGATAAGGCGGCTTTTACATGATTGTTGTCTGCTTGAAGTGTTAATTGACAGCCTTCAATGTGATGAATTATAGAGTTCTATCCAATTTTAAAAAGTGTAAATACGACCATGGCAACGAAGAAAATGGTCAAGTAATTTAATGAATATACAAACATGAGCGTTGCCCACTTCATGATATTTTTGCTTCTGTAACCGACCAGACCGCAAACGAGCCAGCCGATATTAAGCACCGTCCCCAAAATGACGATCGGCAGTCCGAGTCCGCCCAGGAAAAACGGCAGCGGCATTAAGCAGGCAATCCAAATGATGATCTGCCTTTTCGTCACTTCAAAACCGTGTACAACAGGCAGCATCGGTATATTTGCGGCTCTGTATTCCTCCGTTTTCTTAATCGCAAGCGCCAGAAAGTGGGGAATCTGCCAAATAAACATAATTAAAAACAGCACCCACGCCTCGACTCCGATGGAACCTTGGACAGCGGTCCATCCGATCAAAGGTGGAACAGCCCCTGACACACTTCCGATGATCGTATTAACGGTATAGCGGCGCTTTGACCACATCGTGTATAGAAACACGTACGTAAAGACGCCGACAAATCCTACTCCGGCAGCTGTCAGATTGGTCATCAGCAGCATGATAAAACCGAGCGCAGTCAGCAGAATGCCGAACCACAATGCCTGTGAAGGCTGGATTTTTCCAGTCACCGTCGGCCTTGTTCTCGTCCGCTGCATGAGCTGGTCAATATCACGGTCATAAAAGTTGTTGATGACGCATGAGCCTGCAATAATAAGCGAGGACCCCGCTAAAGTGAACAGCACGATATCAAGGTTTCCTAGAAAGCTCAGATTTGAAAAGTAAAAAGCGAGCCACATGCCCGTAAAAGTTGTTATCAGGTTCGAGTAAACAATCCCGACTTTGATAAGGGCGAGGAAATCTTTCCATGCTGTCGTCTCTTCTATTTGTCCATTCATTGCTGTATCAGCTGTAATTCTTGTTTCAGCCATAATACTAACCCCCCTTACTCAAACCTTCATCACGTCAAGAGAAGCGGTATATTCATAAAAAACCTACAACTCTATCATACAAGATTACCGGATGGAAAAAAACAGCCTATTAAATATTAATCGACAAACCGGTTTATATTTGTGAACTTTTTATGACTTTCTTTACAGATGAAGGAAAAGTTGTGAACAAGAGCGGAAAACCACTGTCATTCTAATATAGTTCTATCAAACGAAGCCACAATTATCAAGTCTTCAAAACCAATAAAAATGTGAACGCCTTCTATTGCATTTTTGTGAACAATAATCATTATGAATTGCAGCAGAACATCAATTCGCTTACACTTGAAGGTGGTAAATATCTTTTTATTAGTCAGTTTGCATTAAAAAGGAGAATTGAATTTATGAATAAAGCATTAAAAGGCTTGGGAATTATCACAACTATCGCCATGCTTTTCGTGCTGATCGGCGGCGCCCTCGTCACAAAGACGGGTTCAGGAATGGGCTGCGGCAGATCTTGGCCGCTTTGCAACGGAAGCATATTCCCGGCTTTAACCCTTGAATCGATTATCGAATGGAGCCACAGGTTTGTCAGCGGCACATCCGGCGTCCTTGTGCTGGCTCTCGCCATTTGGACATGGAAAAAAATCGGCCATATCAGAGAAACGAAATTTCTCGCGGTGATGTCGGTCGTCTTTCTCATTCTTCAGGCGCTTTTGGGCGCTGCAGCGGTCGTCTTCGGGTCATCGGCCCTGATCATGGCTTTGCACTTCGGAATCTCGCTTATTTCCTTTGCTTCTGTGCTGCTTTTGACGCTCCTGGTGTTTGAAGCTGACAGCAAACAGAAATCCGAATCGTTTTATATAGGAAAAACCATGCAGTTTCATATGATAGGAATCATTATATACACATATGTCGTCGTTTATACAGGCGCATATGTCCGGCATACGAGTTCAAGCCTCGCGTGCCTTGACTTTCCGATGTGCAGCACGGAAAACGGCTGGCTTCCCGGGAAGTTTCACGAATGGGTGCAGATGGGACACAGAGCTGCGGCGCTTCTTCTGTTCGCCTGGATCATCGCGGCAGCGGTACATGCAGCAAGACAGTATAAAAATCAAAAACGCATTTATTGGGGCTGGATGATTTCCCTGATCCTGATCATCCTTCAGGCTGCCTCAGGAATTGCGGTTGTCTACAGCAGACTGGATTTGGGTTTTGCACTCGCCCACGCATTCTTTATTTCCTGCCTGTTCGGAATCCTTTGCTACTTCCTGCTGCTTGTTGCGCGCTATCGCAGGCAGGTGCAAAAATAAAAATAAACGGTTGATCCTCCGCCTTTTGCGGGGGATTTTTTCATAAAAAGAGGCCGCCGACAAAAGTCAGCGGCCGTGCTTTTATTTTTTCAGTTCAATGAGAAGGTCGCCGGTTTGAATGGCTTCTCCGTTTGTAACGTGAATGTTTTCAACAGTTCCTGAAAACGGAGCCTGAACGGTCGTTTCCATTTTCATCGCTTCATTGATCATCAAATGATCGCCCTTCTTCACTTGGTCCCCTTTGCTTACAAGAAGCTTGATTACCGTTCCCGGCATAGATGCCGCGATATGATTCGGGTTTGAACGGTCGGCTTTCACCTTTTGATGAACGGACGATTTAATGCTTTCGTCTTTAATGACCACTTCGCGAGGCTGGCCGTTCAGTTCAAAATAAACGACTCTCGTCGCATCCGGACGCGGTTCCCCGATAGAGACAAGTTTGACGATCAGCGTTTTCCCTCTTTCAATCTCGACCTCGATTTCTTCGCCGAGGGTCATGCCGTAGAGGAAGGTTGGTGTATCAAGCACAGAGATATCCCCGTACAGTTCCGCTGTCTTGACATACTCGGTAAACACTTTCGGATAAAGCGCATATGCAACAGCATCCTGGTCGGAAAGCTCCATACCATGCTTTTCCAAGAATTCCGCTTTTATAGCGTCAAATGAAACCGGTTCAAGCAGTTCTCCAGGGCGTACTGTAATCGGCTCCTGCCCTTTTAAAATCAGCTTTTGCAATTTCTCAGGGAATCCGCCGTGAGGCTGACCGATATACCCTTTAAAAAGCTCGACAACCGAGTCAGGAAAATCGAGAGATTCTCCCCTTTCGTAAATATCATCTTCCGTCAGGTTATTTTGCACCATGTAAAGCGCCATATCCCCGACGACTTTAGATGACGGCGTAACCTTTACGATGTCCCCGAACAGGTGGTTGACCCGGCTGTACATTTCTTTCACTTCATTCCAGCGGTCGCCGAGGCCGACTCCCTTAGCCTGCTGCTGAAGGTTGCTGTATTGGCCGCCAGGCATTTCATGCTTGTAAATTTCGGTATGAGGCGCAATCATGCCGCTCTCAAACTCGCTGTAATATTTTCTGACAGACTCCCAATATTGAGACAACGACTCTACCGCATCGACATTGAACTGCGGACGGCGTTTATCTCCTTCAAGCGCATGGTAAAGCGAGCTTGCGCTTGGCTGTGATGTCAGACCCGCCATCGAGCTGACCGCTACGTCGACGATGTCGACGCCTGCTTCTATCGCCTTCGCATACATAAAAATACCGTTGCCGCTCGTGTCGTGTGTATGCAAGTGGATCGGAATGTCGATCGTCTCTTTCAAAGCCGACACCAGTTCGTATGCCGCTTGAGGTCTCAGCAGGCCGGCCATATCTTTAATGCCGAGAATATGCGCCCCCGCAGCTTCAAGCTCTTTTGCCATTGACGTATAATATTCAAGATTATACTTGCTTCTGTTCGGATCGAGAATGTCCCCTGTATAGCAGATCGCCGCTTCGGCAAGCTTGCCTGACTCGCGCACTGCATCAATGGCGAGCGTCATCCCTTTAACCCAGTTCAAGCTGTCAAAAATGCGGAATACATCGATTCCGGCCGCAGCCGATTCGCTGACGAACTTTTTAATCAGGTTGTCAGGGTAGTTTGTATACCCGACGGCATTCGAAGATCTCAAAAGCATTTGAAACATCGTATTCGGAATTTCCTTCCGCAGCTCCTCGAGCCTTTTCCACGGATCTTCTTTCAAGAAACGGTAAGCGACATCAAATGTGGCGCCGCCCCACATTTCAAGACTGAAAAGCTCTGGCCAGAGCGCAGCCGTCGGATTGGCGATTTTTTTCAGGTCATGCGTTCTGACTCTTGTCGCAAGCAATGACTGATGGGCGTCGCGGAACGTCGTATCAGTGAGGAGCACTTCCTCTTGATCTTTCACCCATTTGACGAGCCCTTCGGCTCCGCGTTCATCAAGAATCTGTTTTGTTCCGCTTGCGATTGGCTGATCGACATCTGTTTTGACGATCTGCGGCTTATCAAACTCGGGCTTCTTCTTTTTATCGATGCCCGGGAAGCCGTTGACCGTTACGTTCCCGATATATGTCAGCATTTTCGTTCCGCGGTCTCTCTGCTTAGGAAAGACAAAAAGTTCTGGCGTTGTATCGATAAAAGACGTGTCGTATTGCCCTGTAAGAAACTTTTCGTGTTTCGCCACATTTTCAAGGAAAGGAATGTTCGTTTTGATTCCCCTGATCCTGAATTCCTGAAGGTTGCGGACCATTTTGGCTGCCGCCTGTTCAAACGTCAGCGCCCAAGTTGAAAGCTTAACAAGCAGCGAATCGTAATAAGGCGTAATGACAGCGCCCTGAAAACTGTTTCCGGTATCAAGCCTCACCCCGAAACCGCCGCCTGAGCGATATGCCATGATTTTGCCTGTGTCAGGCATGAAATTGTTTGACGGATCTTCAGTCGTAACCCTTGACTGGATCGCATATCCGTGCAGCGTGATCGCATCCTGGTTCGGAATGCTGATTTCGCTGCTGTCCAGACTGAGACCGGCAGCGATCAGGATTTGCGTCTGAACGATATCGACGCCCGTTACCATTTCCGTAATGGTATGCTCCACCTGAACACGCGGGTTCACTTCAATAAAGAAAAACTCATCGTTCGCAACTAAAAATTCGACTGTACCGGCATTGACATATTCAACATTCTTCGCAAGCTTAACGGCAGCATCGCAAATCTTTTCCCGGAGGGATTCAGAAAGCGAAACGCTCGGCGCCACTTCGATGACCTTTTGATGACGCCTTTGCACAGAGCAGTCGCGGTCGTAAAGGTGAACCACGTTCCCTTCTTTATCTCCGATGACTTGAACTTCAATGTGCTTCGGCTTTTCAATCAGCTTTTCGACATAAACTTCATCATTGCCAAAGGCCGCTTTCGCCTCTGATTTCGCCCTATTATAGGACTCCACCAGCTCCGATTCGTCCCTGACGATCCGCATGCCGCGCCCGCCGCCGCCAAGCGACGCTTTAATGATAAACGGATATCCGAACTTTTCCGCAAATTGTTTCACTTCCGCTATATCCGCCACTGGTCCGTCGCTCCCCGGTATGACCGGAATTCCAGCTTTTTCAGCTTGTTCGCGGGCTTTTACTTTGTCTCCAAACATATCGAGGTGCTCGGAGGTCGGTCCGATAAAGATGATGCCTTCCTCTTCACACCGCTTAGCAAACTGAATGTTTTCCGACAGGAAGCCGTAGCCTGGATGGATGGCATCCACATGGTTGCGTTTTGCAATCTCGATGATGCCTTCAATATCAAGATAAGCGTCAATCGGCTTTTTCCCTTCGCCGACCAGGTATGCTTCATCGGCTTTGTATCTGTGGTAAGATCCGCTGTCTTCTTTAGAATAGATCGCTACCGTACGGATATTCAGTTCTGTGCAGGCCCGAAATACGCGGATAGCGATTTCCCCTCTGTTTGCAACAAGAACTTTTTGAATAGACTGTTGTGACATGTCGTTCCCCCTCATCCGCTGTTATAAGTATGTATCTATTCTAAATGAATCGGATGGTCATTGTACACGCTTAGTTTTTTAAAAATTTATACTTTTTTTATATTGATTTTCTTTCGTTTTTGTAGTATTGACAGGCTGTTTTCGTTTGAACCGATCAAAATATTCATTAAACATGCTGATGTTCACCAATATCCCCGCGCTTGCCATCAGCAGAATGAGCGATGACCCTCCGTAGCTGATAAACGGAAGCGTCACCCCTGTCAAAGGAATCAAGCCGGATATGCCGCCCAGGTTCACGAAAGACTGGATGGCGATCATGCTCGATATGCCGATCGCGAGCAGGCTTCCAAACGGATCATCGCATTTCCTCGCTATATAAAACCCTTTTAAAACGATGAAAGAAAGCAGCAGCACGACAAAAAGGACACCGAAAATACCGAGCTCCTCGGCGATGATCGCCATAATAAAATCGGTGTGCGTTTCAGGCAGATACCCATACTTCTGGACGCTCTCGCCGAGGCCCAGGCCGAACAGTCCCCCGGAACCGATCGCCAAGTAGGAGTTGACGACTTGAAAGCCCGAATCTCCCGCATCTTTAAACGGGTTTTGATAGCTTTCAAACCGCTTCATCCGTCCTTCTGTTAAAATGCTGTCCCAGTTGAAATAAATGAGCGGGCTGACGAGCACAAGGACAATCCCGGCCAAAAGCACGAGCTTTAACAGCGTTTTGCCGCTGAATCCCGAGCACAAAATGATGCACAATGCGATTAAAGCGATGATAAAGGCCGTTCCCACATCCGGCTGAGC
The DNA here is from genome assembly GCF_000011645.1 of Bacillus licheniformis DSM 13 = ATCC 14580. Lineage (GTDB taxonomy): Bacteria > Bacillota > Bacilli > Bacillales > Bacillaceae > Bacillus > Bacillus licheniformis. The sequence goes on along the minus strand of NC_006270.3, from coordinate 1,657,936 downwards.
AGCGACCAAGGCGCAAATGAAGAGCGTGATGATCGCAGGAGGGGCGATTCCGGCTCCCAAGTTGTCAATATAGCTTTGCTTTTTGGCGTAGACGGAAGAAAGATACAAGATGACGGTCAGCTTGACAAACTCCCCCGGCTGGATGCCGTAATTCGAAACCCTGAACCAGCTTTGGGCATTCCCGGCCACATGTCCGACAACAAACAGCCCGAACAAAGCGACGACGGAAATGAGCAGCAAAAACTTTTGGAATTTTTGATTGGCAAAAGCCTTATACGGAAAAAGCGCCGCGCATAAAAATATGACGGTTCCGAGCGCCAAAAACATCAGCTGCCTGTCAAAAAAGTAGCTGCTGTTTTGTCCGTACCTTGTCACGGCCGTGATCATGCTTGAACTGTACACCATGACGAGCCCGAACCCGCACAGCAGGAATACA